>NZ_JBAKIA010000009.1:0-210344 GCF_037783265.1 Roseibium algae | reverse complement strand
TGCCCCGTCAGAACCTCAACCTGCCGTAACTTCGTAACAATCTCCTCCGGCTTTGGTCGCTTGTTGGTCATGTGTTTCCTCCGTTTTCCTAAACATAGCGGAGGACCACTTCAAAGGGGGAGGATCATTGGCAAGGATCAACTCTTTCATGTTTTATCAACCGAACGCAGACGTAACAACGATTTTAGTGGCTATGCTGATGCCCATCCACTCTTGCGAATATCGCTAGTTCCAAGAGCACACCACATTCCAGATCGTCATAAAATCAGGCCTATCCAGTCATGAGTGCAGCATATCGCTCTGGCGAGAGCATTGCCAAAAAGATAATAAAATGATTTATTGATTTTATCAATTGTACGCAGCAACCGAGTTCTATTGGGATGCAGCGTCCGGTGCCAGACATTTAGGACAAAACATGCCGATCACAGACGAGATGATCCGCCAGGCGACCACCGACCTTTATTCCTGGTCTCTCAGGAAAGTACCTGACGACGCCAAAGCAGCCCTCGCCGCAGCCATGCAAACGGAGACAAACGAAACAGCGCGGAAAACGCTTCGAATGCAATTGCGCAGCGCCGAACTTTCTGAAGAGGCAAACACCTTTGTCTGTTCGGACAGCGGAGTGCCGGTCTATTTCGTCAAAATTGGGACCAACGCAAACATCAAGGCTGACATCAAAACGTCGATCAGAGAGGGTTACGAGCATCTCGTAGAGACAATTGCCCCCCCCTTGCTCAAGCACGTGACCAACCCTTTGACGCTGGAGCGCGGGTATCACGGCAAGGACATGCCGATTGTGTCCTATGACCTGGAAAGTGGCGCAGACTATGTGGAAATGGTGTGCTCTCCTAAAGCGCTTGGCTCGGGCCGCTGGGCAGCGCTGGAGCTGTTTACCTTCCCGTCCATTGAAGAGATTGAGACCTATATCCTGGACGTCGCCATCAAGGCTGGCGCGCAGCATTGCCCACCTGTGATCATGGGCGTCGGCATTGGAGGAACCTTTGATCATTGCGCGTCTCTGGCCAAAAAGCAGACGCTGAGGGCCATCGGCACCCTCAATGAAGACCCTGCTCTCGCGGAAATGGAAGTACGACTAACAAAAGCCGTGAACAGTCTTGGTTTTGGCCCCATGGGCACCGGCGGCGACACGACAACCTTGGCTGTCCACGTGGATTATTCATCGGGCCATGGATTTACGCCGGTTGCTGTTTGTTTCAACTGCTGGATCAACCGCCGTACCCGGCTACGATTGTGGGGTGATGGCCGTATGGAAAGGCTCGAATGAATGGCTGAACATGAGCTGAAACTGCCCTTGGGCCGCTCCGATGTGGAGCAACTGCATGTCGGGGACACGGTCTATTTGAGCGGAGAGATTTTCACCACTGCCGGCCTGCCGACTTATGGCCGTTTGCTTGACTGCCTAGAAGGTAAAGAGGCTTTGCCTTTTGATTTCACCGAAGGCGCGCTTTTCCACCTTGGGAGCCTCAACAAGCAGCGGGCCGATGGCAGTTGGGAAATTCTCTATATGAACCCGACTACCAGCACGCGCTTCAACCCTCATATGCCACGCCTGATCGAGGGCCTGGGGTTGCGTCTCACGGGCGGCAAGGGCGGACTGGATGCAACCAGCGCTGCGCAGATGAAAGCCTGTGGCTGCGCCTATCTGGCTTTCCTGGGCGGTGGGGCACCGATCATCACGGCAGGCATAAAGCGGGTTGTCGAGATCGGGTGGCCAGAAATGATCGAACATTACCGGGTTGTTCGCATTGAAGTTGAGCGGCTAGGGCCCCTTGTTGTCGGAATCGATGCGCATGGGCGCAGTGTCTATGACGAAACCCGGGCGACTGCGAACGAGAGACGGGAGCAGATTCTCGCGGACATGCGGGTATCACGCGGCTAACTGTGCGTTCAAGGCATTCAGAAGGGTACGTCTTTGCCCACATTCAGGCGGAGACCCACTCGCTAGATTGCGCTTCCAAAATGACAGAAACCGATGGCAAACGCCCGCACACAGCAGGCGTTTGCCTTATCTGAACGTCTGTCGATTTACTTGTAGGTCTGGGCCTCTGAGGGAAAGTCTCTTGTCTTGACCTCTTCCGCATAGGATTTAACCGCGTTTTCGATCTGATTTCCGAGATCTCCATAGACCTTGACGAATTTAGGCGGCTTATTGTTCAGGCCCAGCATGTCTTCAAGAACCAGAATCTGACCGTCGCAGTCAGCAGATGCACCAATGCCTATGGTGGGAATGGAAACCTGCTTGGTGATTTTTGCGGCAAGCGGCTCAACCATCCCCTCCAGAACGATGGCAAAGGCACCTGCCTCGGTGACGGCCCTTGCATCTTCTTCATGGGCAGGCCAGCTGTCCTCGTCCCGTCCCTGGGTCTTGAAGCCTCCCAAGACATGACTCGACTGCGGCGTCAGGCCAATGTGAGCCATCACAGGAATTCCACGTTCGGTGAGAAAACGAATGGTTTCCGCCATGCGCTTGCCGCCCTCAAGCTTGACCGCACCGCAGCCAGTTTCCTTCATGATTTGCGCAGCATTACGAAAAGCGACCGCCGGACTTTCCTCGTAAGTGCCAAACGGCATGTCGACAACAATGAGGGCACGCTCTGTTCCGCGAACCACTGCCTTTCCGTGCATGATCATCAGATCCAAAGGCACGCCAATGGTGGAGTCCATGCCGTGCATGACCATGCCAAGGCTGTCACCGACCAGAATAAAGTCAGCGTATTTATCAACGATTGCAGCTGTATGAGCATGATAAGAGGTCAAAGATACAATGGGCTCGCCTCCCTTGCGCGACGCAATCTGAGGCACGGTGATGCGACGAATGGGCTTTTGCACGCTCATAAGGTTTCCTCTCAATTCAACTGATAAATTCATTGCGCATGGGCTTAGGCGCTCAGCACGTCTGGCGCAATGACCCTTTGGTCAATGAGCAGCACTTTACCAAAACGGACAGCAAGTAGAACCACCGCCGGCCGGACCAAGCGTCCCTCAAGCGGGGCAAGGGTTAATGCGTCTCGGAAATCAACGCTTTCGACCTTGCCGTTCGATGCCTCTGCCAACTGGCCTCGAACGAGATTGTCCAAATCAGAAATCATGGGGGCTGTCTTAGCGCAATCCTCAGCTGCGGAAAGAGCGCGGCTGAGTGCGATAGCCTGTGCCCGATCAGCTGCAGTCAGCCGAACGTTGCGCGATGACATAGCCAAACCGTCTGCTTCCCTGACGGTCGGATGCCCGATGATCTTAAGTGACATATCCAAATCGCGCACCATTTGGCGGATCAAGGCGAGTTGCTGGTAATCCTTCTCGCCGAAAACAGCCAGGTCCGGCTGTACGATGTTGAAGAGCTTTGTCACGACCGTGGAAACGCCGCGAAAATGATCTGGGCGTAAAGCCCCCTGAAGAATACCGGACAGGCTGGGGACTTCGACATAGGTGTCGCCACCATCGCCGTACATTTCCTCAACACTGGGCATGAAAACAGCAGCAACATTTGTCTCTTCCAAAAGCGCCAGATCACGATCAGGATCGCGCGGGTAGGACGCAAGATCCTCATTTGCGCCGAATTGGGTCGGATTGACAAAGATGGAGACAATCACTTTGTCCGAGTGGCGGGCAGCCTCACGGACAAGCGACAAGTGCCCTTCGTGCAAATACCCCATGGTCGGAACAAGGCCGACGGTCATGCCTCCTCGCCGGGTCGCAGCAACAAAGATCCTGACATCCTGTTTTGTTGGACAAATCTGCATTGTTCCCCCCAAACGCATGCCTCTTGAACTTCTGACAGAAGAACGAAAGGCTAAACTTTCTGAAATGTCTTTTATGGGGATCTGCCCAAGCAATCCAGCCTTATGAACTCAAGCTTTAGGAGCCAAGCGTAATACTGGTCCATCCAATCTCAAATCAGGGAAGTCTGCACTGATGAGTACTGTTCCAGCCATCAAACTTACCTCTTGCAAAAGACTTCGGCGTCTTCCCGAGAGCCAAATTGCTATAATAGATGATCAGAAAATTTTAAAATTTACCGTCATAAGAGCGGTCGGAAATTCGGCAGGCAAGGACCGTAAAACCGTCTCTGCCAAGCGCCGAGGACACCTCTTTTGCGAGCACTTCAGCTGTATCCACCCAAACACCATGCCCACCATAAGCGCGCGCAATTGCGGGGAAATCCGTTTCACCGAAATCCACGCCCAGATTGCTGCGCTGGCTGGAGCGCTGCTTCAATTCAATCAACGACAGGCTGCGATCCACCATCACGCAGATGATTACCGGTATTTTCTGATCTCTGAGGGTTGATAGCTCGCCCAGACACATTTCCAGCCCGGCATCCCCGACAAAGGCAACAACGGGCGCCTGGTCCGCATCCACAAGCCTGTGCCCCATCGCCAACGGCACTGCGCACCCCATCGTACAAAGTGCCGAAGACTGCAGCATTCCACGTGGCTCAGTGCACTTCCAGATCTGGCTGACCAGAATACGGTGCGCGCCACTATCTGCAGTGACAACAGTATTTGGCGGCATAGCATGCCTTAAACCATGGAATGCAACGGCTGGTCCCCACCCTTCGACTTCAGGCGCAAAAATCTTTCCGAGCTCCACTTTGGCAGCATGAGGCTCGCCGCCGTCCCAGGACGGTGCATCATCAGCCCGCGCAACGGACAGCAACTGCAGGGCTGCATCCACGGAGCTTCGAAGCTCAACACGACTGCGATGCATACCATGACGGCGATGAACAGGTGTCACCTCGACGACTGGCGCTTCCGCTGGCCATGGGTTGCGCCAATTGACCCGCATTTCAATCGGGTCATATCCGAGGAGCAGGATGCAATCGCTCTCATTGATCAGGGGAAGCAGAATTCCATCCGCTTTGGGAGATAGCCCGGCACCGCCCAACGCCAGATCCGAGTTTTCATCCAGCAGCCCCTTGCCTTTGTAGCTGGTGACAAGCGGCACTGAAAACCGATGACAAAAAGCAGTGATCGCATTGCCTGCCTCTTCGTTGACAGCATCCACTCCGGCAATTGCAATCGGGCGCTTGGCCTTTGAGAACAGGGCGCAAGCTGTCTCCAGATCAGGTCCAGCCACCGGTGCAAATTGCGGTGCAGGAGCTCTACGGTCTCGGTTCCATTTTTCATTTGTTTCAGTTTCGGCAACCCGGATAGGAACATCAATGTGAACCGGGCCTGGTTGACCTTCCAAAGCAACCGCGATCGCCTTGTCCATCATCACATCAAGAGCTTCCAAACGAGCCGAAAAGCTCGCCTTGACGATCGGCCTGAGCAGTTGCTGATGATCAAAAACCTGATGGGTATAACTTTCAGCCTCACCAGCATCGACGCAACCAGTCAGGAAGATCAGCGGCACCTTGTCCTGCCAGGCATTTGCGACAGCATTGACCGCATTTGCGGCTCCTGGCCCAAGCGTCGCCAACAAGACACCTGGCGCGCCATCTGCGTGCCATCCGCCTTCGGCCATGAAACCACCAGCATTTTCGTGCTTGACCAGAACGAACTTCAACCCGGCTCGGTCAAGCCCCTCCATAAGAGCCAAGACCTCGCCGCCGGGAATGCCAAAAGCAAACTGGCAGCCAGCTGCATGTAATTTTCCTGCGATGATATCTGCACCGGTCGTCATTCGCGTAAAGTCCCGTTTTGTCTTGTCTGAATAACGTCGACAGCGCCCAGCGCTTCAATATCCGAGGCTGTCAGATCCAGCATCTTTTGCAGTACATCCCGCGTGTCTTCCCCCAGCATCGGCGGCGGACGACGATAGGACACCGGCGTCTCGCTCATGCCAATGGGAGACCCGATTAAGTCAACTTCACCGCTCAAGGCATGTGGCATGGTGATCCGCATTTCACGCTCCAACACATGAGGATCAGAAAACACCGCGGCCAGGTCATTGACCGGGCCACATGGAACGCCCTCGCCTTGAAGGAGCTTAATCCATGTGCTTGCTGTTTTCTCAATCGTCAGCCTGCGGATGATCGGCACAAGCTCTGTGCGATTGCGCACACGGTCCGCATTGGCTGCAAATTTTGGATTTTCAGCAACCTCCGGCGCACCGGCCACCTTGCAGAACTTCACGAATTGACTGTCGTTGCCGACCGCAAGAATGAAGGATTTGTCGCTGGCTGGAAACGTCTCATAGGGAACAATCGTCGGATGGCCATTGCCCAGACGGCCCGGCACGTCGCCGGACACCAGATGAGCAACGCCCTGATTGATCAGCCAAGACACCTGACAGTCAAACAATGAGATATCGAGATGCTGTCCCCTGCCCGTCGCATGGCGATGGTTCAGCGCTGCCAGGATGGAGACCGAAGCGTACATTCCGCACATGACATCGGCAATACCAACACCCGCCTTGGTTTCCGTGCCGCCCTCCTCATCAGGAAAGCCAGTCAAAGACATGATGCCACCCATGCCCTGAATCAAAAAATCATAGCCCGCCCGCGCTGCGTAAGGGCCGGTCTGCCCAAAGCCCGAGATGGAGCAATAGATCAGTCCCGGATTGCGTTCCTGGAGGTTTTCATAATCCAGACCCCGTCGTTTTAGATCGCCAACTTTGAAATTCTCGACAAGGATATCAGCCTTATCAGCCAATCCTTTGATCAGCTTTTGCCCTGCTTCAGATGCCAGGTCGATTGCAACTGATCTCTTGTTACGGTTGGACGAAAGATAATAGGCGCTTTCCGACGTTTCGTTTCCGTCCTTGTCCTTAAGGAAAGGAGGCCCCCAACTGCGGGTATCGTCACCCCGGTGCGGCCTTTCGATCTTGATGACTTCAGCGCCTAGATCGCCAAGGATCTGGGTACAGGTCGGCCCTGCCAGAATGCGAGACAGATCAAGCACAACGAGACCGGACAGAGATCCGGAGGGAACGGAAGAAACAGACAATGGCTCACCAATAGAATTGCAACGCGTCACATGAGCCGATCACAGCGCTCTGCGTCAACCGTAAGCACTGGAAAGTCGATGACTTATCGCTCAAGTCTTTGTCATCAAAAATGGGAAATCCTGCAGACAGCGCCTGCGTTTTCAGGCTGCTTATTGCCATCCCTTAAGCGTAGCAAGCTTTTTCCAGGCCCGACTGATCCATTCCGGGCGCACGCTATGGCCGCCATCATGCAGGCATAAGTCCAGAACCCCGTCCTTGGGCGTCCATTGCTCACAGCTCAGATTGCCCTCTTCGTAGCGCCGAGGTTCATCCCGTTTAAGACCGAGCTGCTTCAACCAGACATCAAAGCTCTTGAAGACATCCCCCTGGTGCCACTTCCCGCCGCCAAGGGCTCGGCCTTCCAGAGGCACAACCGTGTCAGAGCGTCCGTGCACATGAAACAGATAAGGTGCAGGGCTTGGGCAACTTACTGGCAAAGGTTGCCAAAATGCACCGGCAATCGGCGCATAACCTGCGAACTGAGATCCATTTTCGCAGGCGACATACCAGGTCATGAACGCCCCAGACGAAAAACCGCTGAGCAGCGTTCGTTCGCGATCAATGTCAAAACGATATTCAACATCCTCCAACACCTTGTCGAAGAATGCATATTCATCACGCAACTTTCGAGGAGACGTTGGAAATGACCAGGTTCCGTCAACGCCCTGAACGGCAATTACGGCGACACCCAAGTCATTTGCCAATGCCTGATACGCCGGGTTTTTCGCTGTATTCAGTGCCTTGCCTCGATGTCCGTGCAAAAAGAGCACGGCCCCAATGGACGCACCTTCCCGACTTCCTTCCGGCAAAATCGCATAATACTCTCCGCCGCCCAGTTGGCAGGCGACTTCGCCACCGCAGGCATCTTCAGCTCCAGCAGGCGGAACCAAACAAGCTGAAAGAACCCCAAAAGCGAACAGGGTTTTACTCAAGGACATAGACAGGTTCTCGCAGCCAAAAATGGATAAAGGGCGCGCAACAGTCTCATCTAACGCGAGAGATACCAAGCACCTTCCAATCACGGTCGCGCGAGCTTTGTTCTGTGGTCATCAACGTAGCGGCCAAGCAAGCCGCGAACCTATGGCGTCAGCCCCATTCGCCTTCCGTCGGAATGTTCAGCACCTTGCCGCAGTGTTTACAGTGAACAGCATCAGGATCATGACGGCTAAGACCACAATCAGGACAAGGAGCATGAACCTTGACTGGCCGGAAGATCGTTTGGACGAGCCGCAAAAACAGAGCTACGCCAAAAATCATGATGCCAACGGTCATTAAACGGCCGGTGCTATCCGTCATTGTGATGTCGCCAAACCCGGTCGTCGTCAATGTGGCAACCGTGTAATACAATGCGTCAAGATAGCTGTTGATTGCAGGGTTCCGGTCATCCTCGACGACATAGACCAGTGCTGTCACGACAAAGATGAACACCACCAGATTAACGGCCGAATGGATGATCTCCTCATTGCTCCGAAACCAATGAGAAGCACCGCGCAATTCCTTCAATACATGATAGGAGCGCAGCAAGCGGAGCATCCGGATGACTCGAAGAAATGCCAGATTCTCGAAGAATGCTGGCACCAGCAACGAGACAATCACAACCAGATCGGCCATCGACGTGAAATTCGCAGCATGATGGCCTGGTCGCGTCGAGGCGAAAATCCGGCCCACGTAATCCAGGAAAAGAATCGCAGCAATCGCATAATCGATTTCATGATGAAGCCGGCCAGGGTCCATCATTGACGATACAATGAAATACCCAATCGTCAGGATATCGAAAATCAACATCCCATAGCGCCATATGCTGGAGGACTTCGAATTCCCAAAATAGAGCTGTCGGAGGCGCGCACGGAGCGTTTTGAATCGTATAGACATAAGCGGAGAATGACGAAAGTCACCAGAAAGGCAAGTGGACACACATAACCTCTGGATTCTGCAATGCAGTATCATTAGATAATGTCTTCTAAGCATCAACCAATTGAGGAACCAAATGCCTGACTTCAAAGGAAAAACTGCTCTGGTGACAGGCGCTAGCCGCGGCATCGGAGAAGCGGCATCAAGGCTTTTGGCGACCTACGGCGCAGCTGTCGTTCTTGTCGCACGCAGCGCGTCTGACATCGAACGTATCGCAGCAGAGATTCGCGCTGATGGCGGACAAGCCGAAGCGATCGCCTGCGATGTCTCAGACTACGCTTCAGTGGCAAAGGCTATTGCCATGTGCAAAGAAAAATTTGGTGGACTGGATATCCTTGTCAACAACGCCGGGCTGATAGAGCCAATCAGCCGACTTGAAGATTCTGACCCTGAAGAATGGGGTAAAATCATCGATATCAACGTCAAGGGTGTCTATTACGCTCTACGCGAAGCCCTGCCGATCATGGCAGCACAGGGAAGCGGTACTGTCATCAACATCAGTTCTGGTGCAGCCACAAGCGCACTGGAAGGTTGGAGCCATTATTGCTCATCAAAAGCCGCCGTTCTATCCCTGACCAAATGCGCTCACGAAGAATTCGGCGACAAGGGCGTTCGTATTGTCGGCCTGAGCCCGGGAACAGTCGCCACTAACATGCAGGTGGCGATCAAGGCTTCCGGCGTCAATCCGGTTAGCAAGCTTGATCCTGCCGTCCACATCCCTCCGACCTGGGTTGGCGAGACAATCTGCTGGCTCGCGACAGAAGCTGGAGATGCCTATAAGGGAACCGACTGTATGCTGCGCGACGCAGGCGTACGCAAAGCCGTCGGGCTCATCTAAAGTCCTCGCTGATGCCAAAAATTCAAGACGATGAAAGCGGCAGTCAGCGACTGCCGCTTTTCTTATTTCAAGGATTTTCAGCATCGGGCTGATTAGATGGCGAGGCAGCGATAAAGGCTGGCAGCGCCATGCAAGTCTCGTAAATTCGAGAAATGGTCGGATAGGGTTCCATGGGAACATCGAAACGACCATTGTTAGCCACCTGAGCCACAAGACAAATGTCTGCCAAACTAGGCATTTCGCCGTGACAAAACGTGCCAGTGGCACCGCTATCTGCAAGCTGCTGCTCCAATGCGGCAAAGGTTTCAGCCACCCAGAATCGAAACCATCCCGCAACAGCCGCATCATCAGCGCCAAACGTCTGACGAAGATGCTTCAGGATACGAAGATTATTCACAGGGTGAATTTCGCAGGCGATCATCTGCGCGAGAGAGCGGACTCGCGCACGGTTTTTTGCATCTGCTGGAAGCAATGGCGGCTCCGGAACCGTTTCATCCAGATACTCGATAATCGCCAAGGATTGAGTCAAGACCGTACCATCCGGCAATTCAAGTGAAGGGACCAGACCTTGCGGGTTCAACGCAAGATATGCGTCCGCCCTCTGCTCGCCATGGCGCAAGTGATGGGCAACATATTCGGCCTCAACTCCTTTGAGTTTCAACGCGATACGCACGCGGTACGATGTTGAACTGCGAAAGTAGGAATGCAGGATCGGCTCTTTCATTTTGCCCCCGGCGTTTGGCCTGAGTGCAGATTAGTTACAAATGAAACAAAGCGCCAGTCCAACTATGTGGGGCGCTTACATCCAAACGCAAAGAGGCCCGCAAAAGCGGGCCTCCCATGAGATCAAGCTGACCCGTTGTCCGGACTTAAATCCCAACGAGAATTGTTGTTACCAGAGGATGCTCCGACACCAAAAAATCCCGCCTAGACATCAGGGCCAAACCAAGGTTCTCACTAGACATGGGCACACCTCCTTTCACGTTGTTAAAGACAAGATTAAAGGTAGGGCGCTAAAAGTATCCTGCAAGCCATTTTCTTGCGCCGCCTTTGTAAGAAAAGCCAAGCACCTCATGAACCAGTCCAAATCACAAACCATCATGCGTCATCGTTCTTTTGCAGCAGACTGCAATCCTCCGTTTGACGGCTTGGACTACATGGCACGGCGGCCGTTCGAGAGCTGGAAAAGCACGCATCTGGAAACCCTGGTCGGCGGCTGGCTCCAGCTTGATCCCCCTTGCCTTGAACTGGCGACCCTGGCTTTGGCAGAGATGACCAAAAGGCGGGAGGATCTGGCTATAAGAATGAAATTTGCCAAAGCAGAGTTGGAGCCGATTGCCTGGCTCAGCGAAGCCCGTGCGGCGGTCCGGGAAAAACTTCTTCCGGACGTCAAGGCAGCGAAGTCTGCAAGGGGCCGTGTCTATGTCATTTTAAGAGGCGGCTATACCTCATCCAATCATTGGTATGGTGCCTATGTTGGATCAACCACACGCCCGGTCGCAAAGCGTTTTGCAGAACATCGCAGTGGCGGGCCACGATCAGCCAGAGGATTGCCGACCCATGGCATTGAACCGCTTTATTCGCTGTTCGCGCCACTCAATCCGGTTGCTTCGTCCCGTGGCAAACTTCTGGAATGGGAAACCCGGCTGCATGAATGCCTGGCTCCCATCGTTCCGAGAGTAACCGGAGATGTTGCTTTTTAAGCGGAAGCCGATCACTCCACCGCGTTTTGAGCGATCGTTTCAAAGACACCGTCCAGCTCATCAGCCAAAGCCTTGAGCGGTTCACCAGCTTCTCCCATGTAGGGCGCAAAAACATGGCTTGGTGTTTTCCATGACAGCACAGACGAACCCTCTTCATTCTCGGTGATGTAAAAGCGGATGGGCGCTTCGATACCTGCCGCAATTGATGCGCTCAGCATACGACGGGCATAGTCATTGCGGTAGACGCCTAGAACCTGGTTGCCCGGAATTGTGATGCCCTGCCCCTTGGCGCCCGCTGAAGCGCTTGCCTGGGTCACAAGGCCCATTTTCTCTGCTTTGATCGAAGCCTTCAAGTAGGAAACCAGATCTGGAAAAGCGATCTTGGTTTCAATGACACGCCAGCCGTCACGAGGCTGCAGGATCGTCATATCCGCCGCAAGTGACGAGGAATGCCCTCCAAACCAAAACGGCATGAGGACAAGGCTCAGTAATGCCAGAACATGACGCATGGCGATCTCCCTTTGAATGAAAGAGACCATAGGCACAAATGGCATCTGATTGGGGGCCGCTGACAGCACATCAGGTCACAGCTCGATCACATTCCAGTGCAGCGAGCTAAATGCTATTTGTCCGACCTTCAAATCAGAGCTTCAAGCCAGTTTTACCCCATGCCCAACTTCAAACGCAGACGAGTTCCCAGGAGGCTTCCGGCAAATGCAAACACAAGCCAGAGCCAGCCATGCATCGAACCGGATACGAGGCCGCCAAGATAAGCACCAATATTACAGCCATATGCCAGCCTTGCGCCGTACCCCATCAGCAAGCCACCAATGATTGCCGTCAAAAGGTCTTTCGTCGACAGACGCCAAACGAGATAGAACTTGCCGGCCAGTGCAGCTGCCGACAATGCCCCAAAAATGATGCCAAAATTCATCACGGATGTAGTGTCACGCAAAACGCTGGCCTCCAGCGCCTTCGTTTGCCACTTCCAATAAGGCCAGGTTTCGACCGGAATTCCGATGACTTGGAAAACCTTGGCACCCCAGAGCGCAAAACCCGACGTGATGCCCCAAGGCCGCCCAACAACGACAAATGTCAGGATGCAGACAAAAGCCAGCATGCCCGCACCCAACATAGGTGACCATGGACCTGTCAGGATCGACCCAGTCTTCCGCCCTTCCAGTATCCTGCCATGCGCTCGCTTCTCGATCTTCAACGTCGCAAGAGCAATCAACCCAAGAACCAACGCTGTGATTGCGAAAGCCACAATGGGACCAAAATTGGTAACCAGAGAGTACGCAGGAATCTTGGGCAACTGGCCCCACAAATGCATGTGCGCAGTCGCGATCACCGAGCCGAGAATGAAGGCCGCCAGAGTCACCATCATGCGTGTCGAACCGCCGCCAGCTGTAAACAACGTTCCGGATGCACAGCCACCACCAAGTTGCATGCCGAGCCCGAACATGAAGGCTCCGATGGCCGCAGCATAGCCAAACGGAAAGACGAACCCGCCTGTTGGCCAACCGAAGTCACTTCCCCAAGCGATCAGCGGAAACGCGACTGCCGAGGTCAGCAAGATCAGAACGAATTGCGCCCGCAAACCGCCACCGCGCCGCTCTGTAACAATATGCCGCCAAGCCGCAGTAAACCCGAAGCTGGCATGATACAGGGCAAGACCTGCAAGCCCACCAATCAAGACGGCGCCCGACTGGCGCTCGCCGCCATAGGAGTATGCGCCGAAACAAATTAGAGCCAGCCCAGCAAGAGCAAACACAACAATCGCTTTTTGTGAGACAACTGTCGAAGTTGGGGCCGGTGATGTGGATGATGATGAGACTGTCATGGCACTGACGTACTCTCTTCTGCAAAGCCGAACAAGAAAAGGCGTTCGCCTTGACTAAGGTTTTTGAGAAAAGATGCCCATTTCAAGGCACACTTACGCAAGACCTTACACGTGCACAACACCTTTTTGTGTGTTGCAGTTCAAAGGCAGACTGCGGTTTTGTTGCAATGCAAAGTCTGCAGAGAGCAAGCTAGGTCGACGCCCACGGTTGCGCAAGTCATGTAGCCGCTGTCCGTCTAACGCCAGCAACGCATTCGTCGAAAGGTTACCAATGCGCTATTCAGATCAATTCGGCTATGATGTGACCGTCACTAATCCGGAAGCTGTGTCTTACTGGAACGCAGCTGTGAATGCGTTTTTGGCCCACGGAAAAGACACGCCACTGCATCTGGAGAACGCACTGAAACTAGATACTGATTTCGCGCTGGCTCATGCAACACGAGGACTGTTTTGCCTGCTTCTGGGACGACGCGAACTGGTTGAGACCGCAAGGAAATGCCTTCGCATTGCCAAAAAATCCAGCAAGATTGCCGCCCTTACAGAACGAGAGATGGCTGTTGTCGGAGCACTGCAAGACTGCCTTGATGGTTGGACATCCCATGCTGCCGAGCGCCTGGACAGGGCGCAAATCGCAGCGCCGCGGGATGCACTGATCCTCAAACTCATTCACGCTTTCCGTTTCGTTCTTGGAGATTCTGCAGGCATGCGGAGTTCCATTGAGAACGTTTTTGAAAGCTATGACGCGGATCATCCCTCTTATGGCTATGTGCAAGGATGCCGCGCGTTTTCACTTGAGGAAACAGGCGACTATAAACAGGCCGAACTTTTGGGCCGCAAAGGCTTGGAGTACGCCCCGAACGATGCATGGGGATTGCATGCAGTCGCTCATGTTCATGACATGACCAACCGGGCGGATGAAGGTATTTTTTGGCTGGAGCAGCGCCCTGAAGGTTGGTCGCATTGCAACAACTTCGGTTATCACGTGTGGTGGCATCTGGCTCTGATGTATCTCGACCGAGGTGAGATCGACAAGGTTCTGGCACTTTATGACAGCGAGATCCGAAGGGATCGAAGTGACGACTACCGCGATATTTCAAACGCCACATCGCTGCTGTCACGACTGGAAATCGAAGGCGTCAATGTCGGCTCACGCTGGGAAGAACTAGCCCTTCTGTCTGACAAGCGCGCGGAAGACGGCTGCAATGTATTCGCGGACCTGCATTATCTTCTGGCGCTTTTAAACGGCGGCAGACGTATGGGGGCCGAACGTTTGTTGACCAGCATGCAGGCCAGAACGAAAGATACCGGCGACATTGCAAGGGTTTCCGCAAAAGCAGGCTTGCCTGTTGGCCATGGCCTTGAGCAGTACAGAAAAGGCAACTACGCATCTGCCTTTCACATGCTGGTGGCCGCCCGGAGCGAACTGCCGACCATCGGTGGATCCCATGCCCAGCGCGATGTATTCGAGCGCATCACCATCGACGCCGCACTGAAAGCCGGACTTGCTGACGAGGCTGAAGATGCCCTGAATGACCGGACTCGCCGACGCGGCGCTCTGGATCATTTTGCCGAGCGACGGCTTGAGACCTGCGAGAAGATGCAGAAAGCATCAAAGGTTATGCTAGACGAACGCCTGCGGGCCGCCACCGCCTGATTGGGGACTTACACCCAACACCGTAAACCTAGAGGGCCTCACATAAAGTGCCGCCCCCCTGATGGACTATTACCAGACGTGACCGCCCAAAGTAGCACTGCAAAATTCCGTGATCCTCGCCTCGACTTCTTCCGGGGACTCGGCATGTTCATCATCTACATCGCTCATTTGCCCGGAAACTGGTGGACCCTATGGATCCCCGCCCGCTTTGGCTTTTCCGATGCAACAGAGATATTTGTCTTCTGCTCGGGCATGGCCTCGGCTCTCGCATTTGGAAAAATCTTCGACATTCATGGCGTGCCCATGGGAATCGCTCGTGTCCTGCATCGCATTTGGCAGGTTTATTGGGCGCACATTTGCCAGTTTCTGGTCATTGCGACCGGACTTGTGGCTGTCCAGGAAAGTGGTTATCTCGCTGATTGCTGCAATCTGACCCAGGATTATGTCGCATCGCTCAACCTATGGCCCTTTTTCGAAAACACGCCGCAAAATCTGGCTGGCCTTCTCACGTTGACCTATGTGCCGAACTACTTTGACATTCTGCCGATGTACATCGTGATCCTGGCGCTTATTCCGCTGATCATGACTGCATCCAGAATTTCAATCTGGGCAGCCTTTGCACTGTCCAGCGGGATGTGGCTTGCGGCGAATTTAGAACTGCTAAACCTGCCTGCTGAGCCTTGGTCGGAACGGTCATGGTTTTTCAATCCGTTTGCCTGGCAGCTCGTCTTCTTTACAGGCTTTGCATTTATGCGGGGCTGGATCCCTGCTCCGCCGTTTTCCAAAAAGCTCATTGCTGTTTCGGTTGCAATATTACTGCTGTCCCTGCCTTTCGCCTACTTCCGCATTCACCTAAACATCCCCGAAGCACAAGCCGTCCGGGATTTTTTGAAACCGCTGTGGATCAAGTCTGAATTCGGTTTCCTACGATATGTTCATTTTTTGGCGTTGGCCTATCTGGCCTGGATCGCTGCCGGAGACAAAGGATCACGGCTCTTTGGTCATGGCCGGGTCTGGGCTGGCTTCCTTCAGATCGTCCAGAAAGTCGGCCAGCAATCGCTTGCAGTTTTCATGGCCAGCCTCGTTGTTGCCCAGGCCGCCGGCGTGATGCGCGACATGGTTTGGGGGCGTGGTGAGTGGACCCCACAAATACTCTCCAACTTGCTGGGATTTGCCGCACTAATCGCGGTTGCCTACGCAGTCGGCTGGTTCAAGGGGCAGCCTTGGAGGAAACCACTCAAGCCACACTCAATTGCGACCTCCACAGTTTCTCCTGAAGCAAATGCATCATAAGCAATAAAAAACACCGGCCCAGAGTTTCTGGAGCCGGTGTTTTTTATTTGCCATTTTTCAGCTCACAATCCGCCTTGCTTCAACAAAGGCAGACTGATCTAGTGGACGCTGACCATCTGCAGGTCATGTTCGAAAGCGTTCGCTAGAGCTGCCTCGCGGCTGTCTGCAAGAAGGATTGGCGTCCCATCCGCATTCAAAAGCGCCCAAAGGGTTGTGCTGTCCTGAATTGGCGGCACCTCAGGAAAGAGGGCTGCCATATCCTTGGCCTGAAGCTGGCGGATATATGCCATGCTACCAATACCAAGATCAGCCAAAACCTCTTCGCTCATTGCGGTCAGTTCGGCTTCACGAGCGCGATCTGCAGCAGTGTTGGAAGTACGCGTCATTATCTCTCCAAATATTTTCCCGCGGGGGAGGATTCAGTCTCCGCTGGAGATTTCAATCTTCCGGATAACACGTTCTGGCTCCGGACGCGCAAGATCTATTGATAAAAGTCCATCTTTAAGGTCTGCGCCTAGAATCTCTATGCCCTCAGCCAGCACAAACGCACGCTGGAACTGACGGGCTGCGATCCCGCGGTGCAAATACTGACGGGTCTTGTCATCAACCTGACGACCCCGGATCACCAGTTGGCTTTCCTCGACCGATACATCAAGCTGATCACGGGTGAAACCCGCAACGGCCAGCGTTATACGGATCACATCGCCCTGAACATCCGTTTTCGGCAGACGCTCAATATTATAAGGCGGGTAACCATCATTCGCAGCCTTGGAAACCCTGTCCAGCACACGCTCGATGTCGTCGAACCCGAGCAGGAAAGGGCTTGAAAACGCTGACATGCGTGTCATCGTCAAAGTCCTTTTTAAAAGCGACCTTGCGTCCAGACCCAAAGTGAGTGGCGTCCGGACAGGAGCGTTCCTCGCTCCGTCTCATCGACAAATATGGCGCTTGACGACGGATCTTTCAAGGAACACCTGTCGAAAGACCACAGGCTATCAGTCTATGGTTACCGCCCAACAGAGAAAGACTGCGCTCTATCCTATATCTTTGACTGGCTTGACAGACATGGGGCAAGATATACGACACGTTTGATTGACTTTAAGTGTTTTCCATATGATTTGCAGCACGCTCAAAATGGTGAGCCCCTGCCCATCTTTTCAACTCGGATATTTTCAGTGACGCGCGATGATTTCAATGCCCACTGCGCCGCTTTGACGGCGACCACCAATGTAATCCAATGGGGCAATGCATCTGTCTGGAAAGTCGGAGGCAAAATCTTCGCAATCTGCTCCGTCTGGGGCGAAGGCAACCACGCAAAGTTCAGCTTCAAATGCTCTGACATGTCCTATTCCCTTCTCACCCAGCAAGACGGAATTGTCCCGGCACCCTATCTCGCCCGAGCGAAATGGGTTCAGGTGGAAAATACCAAAGCAATGCACGAAGACGACTTGAAGGCCTATATCAACGCTGCACATCGACTGGTCGCCAGGAAGCTAACCCGCAAGCTGCAGACCCAACTGGGACTGGCTATCCCTCAATCATGACCCTTTTATTGCCTGGCTTATCCTCGAAATCGGCCAAGCTCCGATCTCTTCTCATCCTCATGCTTGCCGAAATTGCCGGAATGAGCCTCTGGTTCATGTCCGCAGCCATCCTTCCAGATATGGAAGCTGAGACCGTAATTTCCGATTTTCGCCAGGCAGCCCTTTCCAGCGCCGTTCAAGCCGGTTTTGTTCTTGGTGCACTCTATTCGGCGTTTTTCGGGCTGTCTGACCGAATGGATCCAAGGCGCTTGTTTGCGCTCTGTGCTGTTGCAGCAGCCTTGGCAAACGCATCGCTGCTCTTTTCAGTACCCGGCGGAAATTTGGCGATCCTGGCCAGGTTCATCACTGGAGCATTGCTCGCCGGTGTCTATCCTGTTGGCCTGAAAATCGCCGTTAGTTGGGGGCAAAAGGACCGAGGCCTCCTGGTTGGAACCCTGGTTGGTGCGCTGACGTTCGGGTCAGCAGCCCCTCACCTGTTGGCATTGGCAGGAGGAGCAGATTGGCGCTGGAGCGTTTTGGTTGCCTCAATAGCGGCAGTTATCGGTGGGCTTTTGTGTCTCATCACGTCCTTGGGCCCCTTTCATGGCACTGCTGGACGTTTTGACATTCGAACCATTTCAATTGCCTGGACCAATCGCAAAGTACGGCTCGCCTATGCTGGATATCTCGCACACATGTGGGAACTGTATTCAATGTGGGCCTGGATCGGCCTGGCTGCGACCGTTTCCTTCCGCGCGTCCATGGCAAACAACGATGCCATCGCACTTGGCAGGCTTCTGGCGTTTGGTGCCATTGCAGCTGGCGGTGTCGCCTGCATCATCGGCGGTGTGTTTGCAGACCGGTTGGGTAAAGAGACCATCGCGATAACAGCTCTTGTCGTCAGCGGTAGCGCTGCTGTTGCGACTGCATTCACGTTTGGCGGCCCACCATGGCTAACGATCATTTGCGTGCTTGTTTGGGGCGCATCCATATTACCGGATTCAGCGCAGTTTTCAGCACTAGTCGCGGATCACTCACCGGCAGAAAAAGCCGGGAGCCTGATGACCTTCCAGACTGCACTTGGCTTTGCACTTACCTTCGTGACGGTGCAAGCCACACCCGTACTGGCGCTGGCGATCGGCTGGCCAGCAGTCTTCATCATCATGGCGCTTGGCCCTGTCTTCGGCATTATAGCAATGATCCGGCTTAAAAAGCTGATCAGCTAATTCACAAACACGCTGCATCAACGTCCTCAAGACATTCAGTCAAGAGGAGAAGCAGCAGATGGAGCCGGCCAACCCAAATGGAATTGATGTCTCGCATTACCAGGGAGACATCAACTGGGCTCAAGTCGCTGAGGGCGGCATTGTCTATGCGATGATCAAGGCCTCGCAAGGATCCAGTTACGTGGATCCCATGTTCGCAACCAATTGGAACGGCGCAAAAACCAGCGGCTTGCAGCGGGGTGCCTACCACTACTTCATGCCAACTGACAGTTTCATCCAACAGGCCGATTTACTTACCAATTGCCTCAATTCTGTGAGCTATGATGCGAATACAGACATGCTGCCCGCGATCGATTGCGAGGAATTGGACGGTTGTAGTCCAGCGACCTATTCTTATGCGCTTGCCCAATTGCTTCAACTGCTTGAAAGGCAACTTGGGGTCAAACCGATGATTTACGCCTCGCCAGGGTTCTGGTCATCAATCAGGAATCCGGATTTTACGGAATATCCGTTATGGTTGGCAGATTACACCGACAACCAAGCCCCGACGATTCCGGAGCCCTGGACAGAATATGCACTCTGGCAATATAGCAATTCCGGCTCAATCGATGGAATAGAAGGTGCGGTAGATTTGGACCGTTGTCCAGAGGCGACTGGCCTGCCTAAGAGAAACCAGACAAAACTAAACTGGTTTTGACGTTAACAAAAGAAAAGCCGCCCCGGTCTCCCGAAGCGGCTTTTAGTTGGAAGGCGACACCCTCGTAGAGCCTCCTTCCAGTTCAATCAGCCATCGATACGACGACCTGTCTCGGCATTGAAGTAGTGAATGTTTTCCGGCTCCGCGCGCAGAAACAGAATCTCATCTGCTTCATATTTGGAATGGCTTTCAACGCGGATCAGAATTTCCGGACCACCGCCGACAAACTCACCATAGATGTAACTTTCCGCGCCCACTGGCTCCAGCACGTTGACCTTGATTTCAAGATCAAGCCCTGTTGAACCATCTCCCTTGCTGTCAACAACGCTCAGATGCTCTGGCCGGACACCGATCTTGTAGGCCACCTCGCCATGAACATTTGGTCCCGAGAGACCCTCACCGTTGGTCAACGCAAGCTGGCCACCGTCAACCTTGACGTCCACCAAGTTCATGGCAGGCGAGCCAATAAAGCTGGCTACAAAGGTCGACGCTGGATTGTCGTAAACCTCAATCGGGGCCCCGATCTGCTCTATATTGCCACCGTTGAGAACCACAAGTCTGTCTGCCAAGGTCATGGCTTCAAGCTGATCATGCGTCACATAAACGCTGGTCGTCTTCAGGGCTTTCTGCAAACGCTTGATCTCCACGCGCATTTGCACGCGCAGCTTGGCATCAAGATTGGACAAAGGCTCATCAAACAGAAAGGCAGCAGGTTCGCGCACGATAGCGCGTCCCATAGCAACACGCTGGCGCTGCCCGCCGGACAAGGCGCGTGGCTTGCGGTCAAGATAATCACCGATCTCAAGGATCCGCGCAGCTTCCTTCACCCGACGGTCAATCTCGGCCTTGTCCATGCCCCGATTTTTCAGGCCGTACGCAAGGTTGTTGTAGACCGACATATGCGGATAAAGCGCATAGTTCTGGAACACCATGGCAATATCGCGGTCCGCAGGATCAACATCATTGATTAGACGGTCACCAATTCTGATCTCGCCCGTTGTGACATCTTCAAGACCGGCAATCATCCGCAGAAGCGTGGACTTGCCGCAGCCCGACGGACCGACCAGAACAATGAATTCACCGTCAGCAATATCGATGGATACGCCTTTAACCGCTTCGACATTGCCGCTGTAGACCTTGCGGATCGTATCGAGAGTAATAGTAGACATTTAATTCCTCACTTGTCGCTCTCGACGAGCCCTTTGACAAACCAGCTTTGAAAGATAACCACGATGATGACCGGAGGCAGCATGGCAAGGATCGCCATAGCCATGATCTGATCGTAGTCGGGGATCTGGGCACCGACCCAGACTTGCAGGATCTGCTTTATGCCACGCACCAGAGTAAAGAAGCTCTCATCTGTCGTGATCAAGGTGGGCCAGAGATACTGGTTCCAACCGTAAACAAACATGATGATGAAGATCGCTGCCATCATGGTCTTGGACAGCGGCACCAGAATGTCGATGAAGAACTTCCAGGGGCCCGCGCCATCAATCCGCGCGGCTTCTGTCAATTCATCAGGTATCGACATGAAAAACTGCCGGAAGAAGAACGTCCCGGTCGCCGAGGCAATCAACGGGATGATCAGGCCAGAATAGGTGTTCACCATCCCCAGCTTCTGAACAATTTCGTACGACGGCAGGATACGCACTTCCAAAGGCAGCAGCAGCGTAGTGAAGATCACCCAGAAGCACAGCGTTGCCATTGGAAAGCGGAAATAAACGATCGCATAGGCAGCAAGCATCGACACAACGATCTTGCCGATGGCGAAGCCTAAACCCAGGATCAGTGAGTTCTTCAGCATCACCAGGCCGTTGACTTCCTTGGTGAAGCCGCCGGCGCGAAACAAGACAGTTTCATAAGCATCAAGGCCCTGATCACCAAAAGTGAACTGGAGCCCCTGCCGATAAATCGTCACAGCATCGTGGGTCGATGTAATGAATGCCAGGATCACCGGCGTCACCATGAAGAACACGCCTGTGAGCAGAACAAGATGATCCGTTAGTTTTACCTTTTTCATCCGATTTCTCCCCAAATCACGTGTAGTGTACGCGCCGCTCAATGAGGCGGAACTGAATGACAGTCAGGATGAAGACCAGCGCCATCAGAATAACTGACTGCGCAGAGGACCCACCAAGATCGTTGCCCCGGAACCCATCCAGGTAGACCTTGTAGACAAGGGTCACCGGATTGTTGCCTGGCTCGCCCTTGAGGATCACATCAATGATGCCGAACGTATCAAAGAAGGCATAGGTGATGTTGATAATCAGCAGGAAGAAACCCGTCGGAGCGAGCAATGGAAAGGTCACCGTCCAGAAGCGGCGGAAACCAGACCTGCAATCGATGCTGGCAGCCTCCTGCACTGATTTTGAAATGCCTTGAAGGCCTGACAGGAAAAAGATGAAATTGACTGGAATTTGCTTCCAGACCGCGACAGTGATCATCGCAAAGGCCGTATCATAGTAGCTGACACCAACCTGCATATTCCAACCAAACATGGCGAAAAGATCCACGATAGGCCCCACATGCTGATCAAACAGCAAAATACCGATCAGGCCAGCGACTGGGGGAGCCACGGCATAGACCCACATCAGCAGCGTCTTATAGGTGGATGAGGCATGCAGAACCTTGTCAGCTTTGACCGCTAACAGCAGCGCTATGCCAAGCGAGAGGAACGTCACAAGAACCGTGAAAGCTGCAGTGAACCAGGCAACCCTTGCGTAATCGGTAGAGGTGACCGTATCGATGAAATTGTCGAACCCCACGAATGTGGACCCGAAGCCAAACGGATCTTCCAGATAAAAAGAAGAGCGTACAGCTTCAGCAGCAGGCCAAAGAAAGAAGACCGTGACGATCCCGAGCTGTGGAAACAGCAAGAGATACGGAACGTAGCGGGATTTGAATTGAACTTTTTTCATCGCTTCACCGGGAACAGATGCGGCGGGCCATGGTCATCTTGACCAAACTGCCCGCCAGCCTCATGGAAATGGGGGCGCAAGTGCGCCCCCATCGTTTCTTTTAGGCCCGGGACTTAGTTCCCAGTTGTCTTGGCAAAACGGGCGAGCAGCTTGTCGCCATCAGCTTTAATAGTATCGAAAGCAGCATCAACAGTCGTTTCACCGGACATGACCTTGCCCAGTTCACGGTTCATCACGTCACGGATCTGAACGTAGAAGCCCATACGGTAGCCCTTGGTCCATTCACCCGTTGGCAAAGAAAGCTGCTGGATGCCGACTTCGGCAGCAGGTGTACGGTCGTAGTGACCGTCTTTCTTGGCCAGTTCGTATGCAGCGTTGGTGATCGGCACATAGCCGGTTTCCTTGTGCCACATGTACTGAACTTCAGGAGACGTCAGATACTGGAAGAAAGAAGCAACACACTTGTTCTCTTCAGCAGGCTTGCCGGACATGGCAAAGAGGGCTGCCCCACCGATGAAAGACGCCGTGTTGGCTCCTTCAACAGCATCCCAATAAGGCAGGAATGTTGCGGAGAACGGGAATTCGACAGTCTTTGCAATTCCGCCGAACGACCCTGAAGAGCCGATCCAAAGAGCAACTTTGCCTTCGTTGAAGGGTGTCTGGTTGTCGCCCCAGCCTGTGCCATAGTAACCGAACAGACCATCGTCCAGCCAGCCTTTGACAGCCTTGAAGTGGTTCTTGATCGGCTCACCGAAAACAAGCTCAGTGCCCTTGGCGCCATCGTAACCGTTGTTGTTGGTTGCGAACTGCAAGTTATGACGGGACTTGAAGTTTTCGACAAATTCCCAAGGCAGGTGAGACTGAACGAGCGGCACATAGCCTGCCTCTTTCAGCTTAGGCGCGATTGCTTCGAATTCTTCGTAGGTCTTCGGAGCTTCAACACCAGCCTTTTTCATGGCTTCGTCGTTGATGTAAAGAATAGGCGCAGACGAATTGAACGGCATGCCGATCATTTTGCCATCGCTGTCAGCGTAGAAATAACGAACACCAGCAATGTAGTCTTCGATGTTGAAATCTACGCCGTTATCGCTGAGCAGATCCTGAACAGGAATGACCGCACCCTTGGCACCGATGATGGTGGCTGAGCCAGCATCAAAAACCTGCAGGATGTTCGGCTGTTCACCTGCACGGAAGGACGCGATACCGGCTGTCAACGTGTCTTCGTATCCGCCCTTGTAAACAGGGGTCAGATTACATGCATCCTGGGACGCATTGTAGCCAGTGGAGATTTCGTTGACGACTTCGCCGAGGCGTCCGCCCATTGCGTGCCACCAAGTGATGTCAGTCGCAGCATAAGAAACAGAAGAAGTACCGAGCAATGCGGCTGCAGCCACGAGGCTGGCAACGGTTTTACGGTAAGCCATTTTGTTTGCTCCCATCAAGCGAGGCTTACGCCCCTGTCAGCAGTTAAAAATCCAGACCGCCGAAATGGCTTGCTCAACGGTCCATTGATATTGCCTGCGCTTCGTATTGTTTTCATATGAACGCTCTGTGTCGTTCATATGAACATTAAACGACACTCCAAACGAACATGGAAGGCTGCGCAAGGTATTTAAATCTCCGAACGAGCGTTACGCTGTGGGCAGGTTCTTTAAGTTCATGGAAAACAATATTTATTTTCTCAGTACTTTCTGCCCATACGCCTCAGTCAGCGTCGTTTCAGACATTCAAGTGCAATCCTAGAATGCGTGGATGAAGCTCTCACATCGTTCATATGAACCCTTGATGACAAATACAGGATGCCGGAATGCCGTTTGACTCGCCCGTTTGATAGCTTCGCCTACTCATCCTCATATCACTGAGGAAACAGCATTTCCGTTTGGGAGAGGCCTTGCATTGCACAGCCATTGTCCCTGACAATGTGCGGGATGGTTCCGCCAATCAAACGGTGCGGCGGATTAAAAGGGAACACGGTGAGGCGTACCCAAAAGGGACCAAGACCGTGGCTGCCCCCGCAACTGTAAGCGGCGAGCCTACCCCGAAAGCCACTGGTGCACCAAGAGTGCCCGGGAAGGCGGGAAAGGCGATGAACCGCGAGCCAGGAGACCTGCCACCGCTCAACCGGTTCCGAAATAAGGAGCCTCCTTAAACCTCCCACACGGCGGGTGTGGACAGGAGAAAAACATGCATATTGAACCGGGCATCGTTGATGGTGCCAAACTCACTCTAAGCTATGCGACAGCGATCGCATCCATTGGCTTCACTGCGAAAACGGCAGCAGGCGAACTTCGCGACTGCGGATTTACAGGCCTTATCAGCCGGTCCTTCCTCGCGACCATACTGGTTTATAGCTTCTTTGAAATTTTGCCGCATTATCCAGTTGGCGTTTCTGAAGTTCACCTAATCCTCGGAACGACATTGTTTTTGATATTTGGCGCGGGTCCTGCAGCTGTTGGTCTTGCGGCCGGATTGCTGCTTCAAGGAGTGTTTTTTGCGCCTTTTGATCTACCGCAATACGGCATGAACGTCACGACGCTGCTCGTGCCACTGTTTGCCATGGGCCTGCTAGCAAAGAAAATCATTCCAGCGAATACGGCCTATGTCGATGTGAAATACTCACAAGCCTTGGCTCTTTCGGTCGCTTATCAAGGCGGCGTTGTAGGCTGGGTTGGCTTCTGGGCGCTCTATGGCCAGGGTTTTGAAGCGGCAAACCTGTCCTCAATCGCCTCCTTCGGGGCGGCCTACATGCTGGTCGTCGCGATTGAGCCACTTGCGGATCTGGCAGCCTTGGCCGGAGCCAAAACCTTGTCCGGCCTGAAAGGCAGTGCGATCGTACAGTCGCGCCTGCATAGCCCAGCCACCTGACGACCTTGCAGCCATAAACACACGAAAGCCCGGGTCAACAGCCCGGGCTTTTTATTGAGACACCTCACTCGCAAGGAAGATTTTTCGCTACAGGAATTCAAGCATAACAGCCGCCACGATCAGGTACCGTCCCGTTTTGGCAATCGACACCAGAACCAGAAACGGAAGAAATGGCTCTTTCAAGATGCCCGCGACCAACGTCAACGGATCTCCAATGAACGGCGCCCAGCTGAGCAACAGGCTCCATTTTCCATATCGCTGGTACCATCCGCAGGCTTTTGCAAGCTTTTCCGGCTTGACCGGATACCAGGGACGATCAGAGAAACTCGTAACGCCACGCCCCAACAACCAATTAACCGCCGAACCAAGGGTATTCGCAACACTGGCCACACAGATAAGCAGCCATACGGGGGCGGCCTCAGCCGTAATCAACCCAGCAAGAACCAGCTCCGATTGAGCAGGCAACAAGGTGGCAGCCAGAAAAGACAAAAGAAAAAGGCCCGCGAGCGAGATAATCAATGCGCTTCATTCCTAACGCTCAAAAATCAACCGCCAAGGCAAATCACATAACAGAATAGCCCTACCTTACCCTAACAGACCAGAAAAGCAGGAGAGCCTGTAGCGAGATGCACTGCCACTCAAGCCGTTTTAATCGCAATTTAAACAGGTAAGGGGAATGGTGGAGCCAAGCGGGATCGAACCGCTGACCTCTTCGCTGCCAGCGAAGCGCTCTCCCAGCTGAGCTATGGCCCCAATCTTCATAAGCCGGGTTGGGACCCGACCTCATTGAGGGCGCAACATAGTCGCGCCGCTCCAATCGATCAAGAGGAAAATCGAATGAATTTCAATTCCCTCTGTGGATAAGATTAAATGCATTTTAAGCATTCAAAACCAGATGCTTAGCGATCTAGATCGTCATCGACCTCAACGCGAATTCCAGGAACAGCATCGTCTTCATCGTCGTCATCCTCGATGAAAACATCGCCTGTAGCTTCATCGTCGTCATCGTCATCATCTAGATCAGGTACGTCGACGTCCACGCCTTCAGCTTCCGCGTCGGCCTCTTCAAGAGATACGGTATCCGGGCTGGCTACAATGTCGTCTTCTTCGTCGTCGTCATCGTCCTCCTCGGCCGCCTTTGCTTTTGCAGCCTTCGCCGCACGAGCTGTCACAACGGCCTCAAAGACCGTGTTACATTTCGGGCAAGTGATCGGATCGCGGTTCAGATCAAAATATTTCGCGCCGCAACTCGGGCACAATCGTTTTGTGCCAAGTTCAGGTTTTGCCACTGTGCTAACCCTTCATCTACGTTTGTTTCGTTGCGCCCCATACCCTTGGAAGCGCCATCCTGTCAAAGCCAAATCGATGAAAATTCGTGCCCTATGGAAAGTTCTGCACGAGACAAGCAAAATTTCAAGCCATCCGGTAGATGACGAACGGCGATCCACATGATAGCAAGAACAACTTTTGTTTAAGTAAAACGTCCGGAAACCAGCTGCATGTCCCATGGTCCCCTACCTGCCCCCCTTACGACCCGCTCTGCCGGCCCCCTGACCGGGACCATCCGCGTACCCGGCGACAAGTCGATATCTCACAGGTCGCTTATGTTTGGCGCTCTGGCTGTCGGCCGGACCACAGTCTCCGGCCTGCTGGAATCAGAGGATGTACTGGCAACAGCAGACGCCATGCGCGCTGTCGGGGCAAAGATAGAGCGGCAGGAAGACGGACTTTATGTTGTCGACGGCATAGGCCTTGGCAGCTTGCTTGAACCTGACCACGTCATTGATTTTGGCAACGCCGGAACCGGTGTTCGTCTGACAATGGGCATTATCGGAACCCATGACATTGCAGCAACTTTTGTTGGGGATGCATCCTTGTCCGGACGTCCGATGGGCCGGGTCCTCGACCCACTCCGAGACATGGGAACTAGCGTTGTCGCCCGAAATGGCGACCGTTTGCCTGCTTCGATTCGCGGCGCCAAGCAACCACTGCCATTGACATACCGTGTTCCCATGCCCTCCGCTCAAGTCAAATCTGCAGTGCTGCTGGCTGGACTGAACGCGCCCGGCATCACAACTGTCATTGAACCGATTGCGACACGCGACCACACGGAAAAAATGTTGACCGGATTTGGTGCAGATATTTCTGTCACGCTCAATGAAGCTGGGGAGCGTGTCATCAAGCTCAAAGGCCAGCCCGAATTGAAGCCGCAGGACGTCGAAGTCCCAGGGGATCCTTCTTCGGCCGCATTCCCGATCGTAGCTGCCCTGATTGTTCCAGGTTCAGACGTCACGATTGAAAATGTCCTACTCAACGAACACCGCACCGGTCTGATCAAAACTCTGATCGAAATGGGCGGCGACATCCAGATTGTCAACAAGCGCAATTCCGGCGGCGAAGAACTCGGCGACATCAAAGTCAAATCAAGCCAACTTAAAGGCATTACGGTGCCACCCAAACGTGCGCCTTCCATGATTGACGAATACCCGGTTCTGGCTGTGGCAGCTGCTTTTGCACAAGGCGACACTCATATGCCGGGCCTTGATGAGCTGCGGGTCAAAGAATCAGATCGCCTTGCAGCCGTTGCACGCGGATTGGAAGCCAACGGCATTCCTTGTGTCGAAGGCGAAGATAGCCTGACAGTCACGGGTGGCGCCAACCAGATCGGCGGCGGAACAGTTGTAACGCACCTTGATCACCGGATCGCCATGGCATTCATGGTGCTGGGCATGGCCGCTCACAATCCTGTGACTGCGGACGATGGTGCAGTGATTGCCACAAGCTTCCCAACGTTCACCTCGCTCTTTTCCGGCCTTGGTGCCGATATTCAGAAATCGGCAAGTGAGGCAGCATGATCATTGCGATTGACGGGCCGGCGGCTTCTGGCAAGGGAACACTATCGCGTCGACTTGCCGAGCATTTCGAACTGCGCCATCTGGACACGGGACTGACGTATCGCGCCGTAGCCGCAGCTCTGCTTGCCAAAGGCATGCCATTGGGTGATGAGGCCATCGCGATAGAGATTGCCCGCAACCTGGATCTTGGCCATATGGACAAGTCCCTTCTATCCGCACATGAAATCGGCGAAGTGGCTTCTCGTGTTGCCGTTCTGGGTGGTTTGCGGGAGGAGCTGGTTCGGCTTCAAAGAGAGTTCGCGAACAAGCCCCCAGGCGCCGTCCTTGATGGACGCGACATCGGTACGGTTGTTTGCCAGAACGCGGAAGTGAAACTGTTCGTGACAGCGTCTTCAGAGGCTCGGGCGCACCGCCGGACAGACGAAATGCGATCCAAAGGAATCGAGGCAGAATTTGCCGACGTGCTGGAAGATCTTAAGCGCCGGGACTTACGCGACAGCCAGCGCACAATCGCACCAATGAAGCAAGCTGAAGATGCCCACTTGCTTGATACAACAGAAATGGATATAGAAACGGCGTTTCAGGCAGCTGTGGATATAATATCCAAGGCGCGCGACACGATGCCAACTTGAGACGAAAGTGCGTTCAAAGCACTTGAACTCTTTAGGTAGCGTGTCAAGTGAGTTGTGTTTTCGTAACCAATTCGAATTGCCTGTTGGACGCGCTTGATTTAAGGGCTTCCAGGTAACCACATATGAATTTTCGGACGTTTTGGTCATTTGACCCAATACGTACGACTGAACGAATGGGCAAAGCTGGCGATGATCGCAAACTTTGCTCAAAAACAGGATCAACTATTTCTCGCCCTGCCGGCCCGTTCCATTGGAACGGAAGAACAAGCCAAAGGCCTGTTCCGGGAGATAAGGGATCCACATTGAAACACAAACCCGCCGGCGGCCTGCCAGGATTGGCACCAGGAGTTTAAATGTCTGAACTGAACCCCTCCACCGAGGATTTTGCAGCTCTTCTCGAAGAGTCTTTCACCCATACCGATCTGTACGAAGGTGCGGTCGTTAAGGGTATTGTTGTCGCAATCGAAAAAGACCTGGCCGTCATCGACGTTGGCCTCAAGGTTGAAGGCCGCGTGCCGCTGAAGGAATTCGGCGCCAAGGGTCGTGATGGCGAAATGGCTATCGGCACCGAAGTCGAAGTTTACCTTGAGCGCGTTGAAAACGCGCTCGGTGAAGCTGTTCTGTCCCGCGAGAAGGCTCGCCGCGAAGAGAGCTGGGTTCGCCTGGAAGTTGCTTTCGAAGCAAACGAAAAAGTTACCGGCCAGATCTTCAATCAGGTCAAGGGTGGTTTCACCGTCGATCTGGATGGCGCAGTTGCCTTCCTTCCGCGCTCGCAGGTGGACATTCGTCCAGTACGCGACGTGACACCATTGATGCACACACCGCAGCCTTTCCAGATCCTGAAAATGGACAAGCGTCGCGGCAACATCGTTGTGTCCCGCCGTGTTGTTCTGGAAGAAACCCGCGCCGAACAGCGTTCGGAACTGGTTCAGAGCCTCGAAGAAGGTCAGACAGTCGAAGGCGTCGTCAAGAACATCACCGATTACGGTGCGTTCGTCGACCTCGGCGGCATCGATGGCTTGCTGCACGTCACCGACATTGCGTGGCGCCGCATCAACCATCCTTCCGAAGTTCTCACAATCGGTCAGACCGTCAAGGTCCAGATCATCCGTGTGAACCAGGAAACGCACCGCATTAGCCTCGGCATGAAGCAGCTTGAAACTGATCCGTGGGATGGCATCGAAGCCAAGTACCCGGTCGATGCCAAGTTCACTGGCCGCGTGACCAACATCACTGATTACGGCGCATTTGTTGAACTGGAACCAGGCATCGAAGGTCTGATCCACGTTTCAGAAATGTCCTGGACCAAGAAGAACGTTCATCCGGGCAAAATCGTTGCAACTTCTCAGGAAGTTGAAGTGATGATCCTGGAAGTCGATCCGGTCAAGCGCCGCATCTCCCTGGGCCTCAAGCAGACCCTTCAGAATCCTTGGGATGCATTCGCTGAACAGTATCCGGCCAACACGGAAGTTGAAGGCGAAGTCAAGAACAAGACTGAATTCGGCCTGTTCATCGGCCTCGACGGCGATGTTGACGGCATGGTTCACCTGTCCGATCTGGATTGGAACCGTCCGGGCGAACAGGTCATCGAAGAGTACAAAAAGGGCGACATGGTCAAGGCCATCGTTCTTGATGTGGACGTAGACAAAGAGCGTATCTCTCTCGGCATCAAGCAGCTTGGTGGCGATCCGATGGAATCGGGCGCAGCTGGCGAAATCCGCAAGAACTCAGTTGTGACCTGTGAAGTGATCGAACTCACCGACGGTGGACTTAATGTCAAGATCGCAGACAGTGACCTGACAGCGTTCATCCGCCGCGCTGACCTGGCCCGTGAACGCGGTGATCAGCGTCCAGAGCGTTTTGCAGTTGGTGAAAAGTTCGATGCTCGCATCACGCAGTTCGACAAGAAGACCCGTCGCGTAACAGCGTCCATCAAGGCGCTTGAGATCTCCGAAGAAAAAGAAGCAGTCGCTCAGTACGGCTCTTCAGACTCTGGTGCCTCTCTCGGCGACATCCTCGCTGCTGCCATGAACAAAGCTGGCACAGACGAAGAGTAAGAATTGTTTTGCTGATACGTCAGCCAAACAGGAAAAGCCCGGCGGCAACGCCGGGCTTTTTTGTTATTATGCAGAATGAAAGAAATTACGGAGAACCACACATGAGCGAAGTTAAAGCGGGCGACAGCGTTGCCATCCACTACAAAGGCACTCTTTCTGACGGATCTGTGTTTGACAGCTCTGAAGGACGTGACCCGCTCGCCTTCAGTGTCGGCACAGGCCAGATCATTCCGGGTTTGGACAAAGCGTTGCCTGGCATGAAAATTGGCGATGAAAAGACTGTCATCGTACCTGCGGATGAGGCCTATGGTGCCGTCGATCCAAATGCCACACAGCCGGTTCCACGCGATCAGTTTCCCGATGATATCCCCCTCGAGATCGGCACTCAACTTCAAGTTCAGGCACCTGATGGCCAGTTGATGACCGTTTCAATCATTGAAGTCGGCGAAGAGACCATTGTCTTGGATGCCAATCACCCGCTCGCAGGCAAAGACCTGACATTCGCGATCACGCTCGTTTCCATCGGCTGAAGCCTTTTTTCAGTTAGAAAGCCTCTTGGGGAACCGTTGTGGGTGCATGCGTATCGGTCTTGCCGCAACATCGACACAAGGTTGCGTCAAGCCTTGATAACAATTGTATTTCCAAGATCATCTCCTTTGTTTACAAAGGGCTACGATCAAATCGAGGCCGTTCAGGAGTTCCGCAAACCATGAGCATTGATGCAGACCTGTTGGTGGACAGACGGAAAATGCGCCGAAAAGTGACTTTCTGGCGCGCTTTTGCGTTTGTGGTCATTGCACTGGCAATTATTGGCAGCATCATTGCTGTTGCGGACTATGGCTCAATATCAAAGCGCCGTACGCATATCGCACGCCTAGCGATTGACGGCGTGATTATGGAAAACCGAAAACAACTGCTGATGATCGAGAAAATGGGCGAGAGTGATGCCGTGGCAGGGGTGATTGTCTCTATCAATTCCCCAGGAGGCAGCACGACAGGTGGAGAAGCGCTCTATGAAGCGCTGCGAAAACTGGCTGCTAAAAAGCCGGTCGTTGCTGAAATCCGTACACTTGGCGCGTCTGCCGGTTACATGATCGCTCTGGCATCTGACCATATCATCGCAAGATACAACTCAATCACAGGCTCAATTGGCGTCCTGTTCCAGTTTGGCAACATTTCCAAGCTGATGGAGACCATCGGCGTTGAAATGGATGCTGTGAAAAGCGCGCCGCTGAAAGCCGAGCCCAATAATTATTCCAAGGCCTCGCCAGAGGTCAAAGCCATGCTGAACAAGCTGGTGACCGACAGCTATGACTGGTTTGTGGATCTTGTCGCAGATCGCCGGAAAATGGATCCCTCCAAAGCCCGAGCTCTGGCAGACGGAAGTGTCTATTCAGGTCATGCGGCAAAGCAAAACGGTTTGATTGACGCCATTGGCGGTGAAGAGGCAGCTGTCGCTTGGTTGGAAACCGAAAAATCAGTTCCGGCGGGCTTACCTGTCATAAATTGGTCCATTCAGGACAACGAGGGAAGCCTGCCAATATCGGTCAAAATGACACAAAGTATAGGCGCTGGCGTCGCAAATGCATTATTTGATAGGCTCGACTCGGCTAAATGGCTGATTTCTCCCGCCTTTACGCTTGACGGTCTCCAATCTGTTTGGCAGGCTCCCGGAACGACGAAAGAAAAGTCATCAGTTCCAGGGGGCGACAAATGATAAAGTCGGAGTTAGTCCAACATATTGCAGAGCAAAATCCACATCTTTACCAAAGGGATGTGGAGAATATCGTGAATGCAATATTAGACGAAGTTACCGAAGCTCTTATGAGAGGAGACCGGGTTGAACTGAGAGGCTTTGGGGCATTTTCAGTAAAAAATCGCCCGGCCCGCATTGGAAGAAATCCGAGAACCGGCCAAAAAGTGGAAGTCGAAGAAAAATTCGTTCCTTTCTTCAAAACCGGCAAGGAAATGCGTGTTCGCCTGAACGATGGTGTGGACCACGGCGACGACTAGACAACAATCAGTCATTTTTGAATTATACTGACTTCAACAATGGCTGATAAACTGCTCGACGTTTATATAAGATAGAGAAATTCAGGCCTAGAGCACTCATATTGTGAGCCTGAAAAGCTGGAATGGCTCTAGGCTTAACAGATTGAAGCGCGGTTGTTATTTCTAAACGGTCGGGCAGCCAAAAATATACGCTGTTAGGGTATGCTGCACGCAATTCTGACGACACAGAACTTGGGAGACACATGTGACCCGCTTTATCAAAAACGCGATCCTTATCGCTGTTGCGATTATTCTGGTGCCACTGTCGGTGGCAAACCGGCATACCGTCTCCCTTGCGCTGAACCCTTTTGATCCTCAGGATCCTCGGCTAACAATTCAGGATGTTCCACTTTTCTGGGTCATCTTTGCGTGCATTGGGGTCGGTATTGTGCTCGGCGGAATTGGAGCATGGGCCAAACAGGGGAAGTGGCGGAAAGAAGCCCGCGAAAATCGCAAAGAAGCCAATCATCTACGCCATCTTCAAGAGAAGAACCAAGCAGACACATCTCTTCCAGCTCTCAGCAAACGCACAGCTGCATAACCGGGCCTGCGTTTAATTTTGCTTCAGATTGATTTCTAAGACCTCAGAGAAGCATTCAGGACTTTTTGTAGCCTGGCATGGACCAGCCAAATTCGATCGCTCCACCACGTATAACAAGCGCTAAAAATGCAGCGGCTGTTGCAGCAAGCCACCCGCCGAGGCCAAAGGCGTGCAAGGCGACATAGCCACCAGCCCCAACAAAAGCGGCTCCCAAATAGATCTCAGACTTTATGACCGCTGATGGTTCTCTTGCGATCACATCACGCAGGATACCGCCGAACGTTGCTGTCGCAACGCCCATGATCACCGCCACTGAGGCCGTTTCGCCAACACTCAGGGCCTTTGCAGCCCCCATGACAGAATAGGCCGCCATTCCGACCGCATCGGCCCAGCGCAGTGGTTTGCCGAAGCCCTCGACCACACTGGCCCCAAACCACATCACTATGCTCACGCAGAGGCAAACGGCCAGATAGCCATCTGACTTAAGCCAAAACACCGGGACCCCGAGAATGAGATCACGGAGCGTACCACCTCCGATCCCTGTCAAAGTCGCAAAGAACAAAAAAGCAATGAAATCAAGTCCTTTACGCGAGGCTACGATGCTACCGGCCACAGCAAACACGGCAACGCCCAGATAATCCAAGACTTGCAGCAGCATATATTCCTCCACTTTCAAAAAAAGCCGCTCTCCAGTGTCTGGAAAACGGCTTCTCTTTATTCTTCAGAGAGCTGAGAATCAGGCGCTCTTGTCGACCGTCTGACCAGCTTCGCTACTGGCAGCCGCCGCAACCGGAACTTCCTTAGGCCCACCCTTGGAGACGCCTACCATCGCTGGGCGCAGAACCCGGTCGCCGATCTGGTAACCAGGCTGCACCACCTGAACAACAGTGTTGTTCGCAACTTCTGTATTGGGCACTTCAAACATGGCCTGATGGAAATGCGGATCAAACTTCTGGCCAGCAGGCTCAAGCTTTTTCACGCCGTTCTTTTCAAGCTGATTTAGCAGATCCCGCTCTGTCATTTCCACGCCTTCGATCAAGGCGAGAATGCCAGCATCAGCATTCTGGCGCGCCTCGTCAGGAAGCGATTCCATAGCACGGCGCAGGTTATCAGACACTGAGAGAACATCGCGGGCGAATCCTGACACTGCGAATTGTCGGGTGTCCTTGACTTCCTTCTCTGTGCGACGGCGCAGATTTTCCATTTCGGCCAAGGTGCGCAGTGCGCGATCCTTAAGTTCTGTGTTTTCAGCCTGCAAAGCTTCTATGAGAGCTATCGCTTCGTTTTGATCAGCGGCGGCATCTACCTCAGATGCCGCGTCTGCAGCAAGCTCAGGCTCCTGATCGGCAGGGGTCTTGTTTTCGTCGCTCATTTTGGGTCCGTTGGAATGCTGGTTCAAATATAATTCGGGCGGATACGCTGTCATACATACCCGCACCGAAGCGTCAAGTCATAGCGTAGATATCAGGCCAATACAGTCTAGACATCCAGCGTTTCTGGCCTGGATTTCAGAGTGAACTGCTGATCCAGTCCGCCAGTTTGCCCTTGGGTGCTGCGCCAACCTGAGTTGCCATAGGTTCTCCGTCCTTGAAAAGGATCAACATCGGGATCGAACGCACGCCATACTTCATCGCAGCATCCTGGTTCTCATCGATATTGAGCTTCACAATTTTGACCTTGCCAGCCATTTCTTCGGAGATTTCCTCTAGAGCAGGGGCGATCATCTTACATGGGCCGCACCATTCAGCCCAAAAATCAACAACGACCGGTTCGGACGAATTCAGAACGTCGGTCTCAAAGCTGGCATCTGTGATCGTATTGGTCGCCATGATATGTCTCTTTCATCAATCAGCTCGGTGCAGCGGGCACCTCAATGTGTTGGTCAGAACGTAGGTAGCCAACTTGCTTCCGTCAAGGACCGCTCACATCACTTACCAGTCCAAGTAGCGTCTCTTCCAACACTGCATTCTGAATTACCATCAAGGCAGGGGTTGCTGTCCAAAGCAGGGCAGCCTCAACGGAGCGACCGGGATATATCTTTTGCAAAAGCCCCCGGTAAACGCTGAGCTGAGCGAGGTACTCTAGCGGCACTTCGTCAGTCTTTTCAGGCGGAACCAGATTGGTCTTATAGTCGATGATCAGAACGCGGTCGTCTTCCAGCACCAGCCGATCAATCTGGCCCGAGACCGACACCTCAGTACCATCTTCTGCCGCCAGTTTGCCAACAATAGAAACCTCGGCCCGTGCATTGGCACCAAACAAAGGTGCAAAGTCTGGATGCTCAAGAACATTGTGAACGTCGCTCAGCAACTCAGACTGATATGCCTTAAAGGCAGGTGACAGCGCTTGATCAACAAACCGCTCGGCTGCGTCTTTCCGTTCTGCATCCGGCAAGTCTGGGAGAATTTCGAGAAGACGGTGAACCAGACGACCACGCTCCAATGGCCAAGCTGCCGACTGGCGACGCGCTTCCAAACGCGATGCACCAGAAATCTGATCAACACCCTCCTTCGACTCCATTTCCTCAAATGCCTTGGACGGCTGCAGGCGTCGCTTTCTCACAACGGCAGGCGCACGCTCTGAAAGCCAGTCTGGCATTTCAGGCTCGACATCTTTCAGGGTGTTGGCAGCGGCTTTATCTGTTGCCACCTTCGGGGAGACGTCAGCTTGCGCCGGAGACTTTTGCCAACGCCATGCAGAAACCTCCCCTGCCTCATTGAGGATTTCGCGGGCCTCCGGCTTCAGGACAGAGGCAACCAGATTATACCAGCATTCTTCGTGCGCGCCGCGCTTGGGCTCCCAACCGCAGACGACCAAACGATCCTCGGCGCGCGTCAGAGCAACATAGAGCAACCTGCGATATTCTTCTTCCTGACCTTCGCGAAGGCCATCAATGGCTTCGCCATGCCAAGGCGTCCGGTCTGCCTTGTTGGGGAGCCATACCAGTGCGGGTGGCAAAAGCGGGTTGTCCTTTCGAGGACGCAGCAAGAACGCAGGATCATGAATTGCGCTGACAGGCGCTCCGCCTGGATCCACCAGGATCACCACTTTCGCCTCAAGCCCCTTTGAGCCATGCACAGTCATGATCCGAACCATGCCTCGAGAATTGGTCAACTCGCGCTTGATCTCCGTCGGAGCCGCTGCCATCCAGGCAAGGAACCCCTCCAGCCCTGGCGTTCCAGCCTGCTCGTAATTCATCGTCAGGGCCAGGAACTCATCCAGAACGTCATCCACTTCAACGCCGAGCCGACTGCGAAACCTCTGGCGTCCGCCATCACCGGCCAGAAGCCGAGCATAAAACTCATAAGGAGGCATGAAATCGGCACGTGAACGCCATTGTTCCAATAGCCGCCGCGCCTCCTGCCACTTTAGAGCTCCCTCTGATTTTTTGACCAGAGATTGCCAAAGTGTGCCTGCGCGTCGCTCGTCTGCCGCATCTCGCGCGATCTCAAGCAGATCATCGTCATCAAGATCAATCAACGGGCTCTTGAGGACGCACGCGAGCGACAAGTCATCCTCGGGCAACAGCATGAACCGTCCCAAAGCCGCAAGATCCTTGACAGCGATGTGATCAGTCAGAACAAGGCGGTCACTGCCTGCAGCCGGGATACCAAGAGATTTCAATTCCCGATTCAAAGCCTCAACGAAGGGGCCGCGTTTCCGAACCAGCACCAGCACATCACCCGGTCCTGCGGTCCCTGCGCGCATCCAGCCACCAATGGTTTCCGCGATACGCTGTGCCACCCGCAGCATTGGACTGCCGGATCCGACACGATCCAAAGGAGTGCGCCAGTCTTCCGGCTCTTCGACCTCGGCTTCTTTTTCCATCGGCCAGATATCGACGATGCCAGGATCCTTACGGATTGCCTCATGGACGGGCGCTTTTAACTCACGCGACAGGCCTTTGTGGGCATCAACACGGGCAAAAATCTTGTCGACACCGCCCAGTACGTCCGGCGTGGATCGAAACGACAGCTGCAGATCGACGGAATGAAACGTCCGCTCAGCATCTTCTGACCGTTTGGCAAAGGTGCGCCGCATCTCATCGAAATAGGCCGGAACCGCGCCTTGGAACGAATAAATCGACTGCTTTTCATCGCCAACAGCAAAAATGGTGCGGACCTGCCCACGCGCACCTTCACCGGAGAAAAACTCCTCTGCAAGCGAGCGGACGACCTGCCACTGGCGTGGGCTGGTATCCTGGGCTTCATCGACCAGAATATGGTCCAGCCCTTGATCTAGTTTGTATTGCACCCATTGGGCAGCGTCTGAACGGGATAGAAGATTGGCCGTGCGGACCACAAGATCCTCGAAATCGAGAAAACCTTTGCGCGTCTTAGCAGCCTCGTAGCGGTCGATAACCGCATGGGCGAGGCGGAGCAAAGCACGCGTGCCCTCAACAGTCACAGCAGAGGCTCGCTCTTCCAAAAGCACCATCAGACGCGCCTGTTCGGCTTCCAGTTGCTCAACAACCTGAGGGAAGGCTCCAGCAACTTTTTTTGTGGCCAAAGATTTACGCGGCTCGAACTTGGCTGTCAGGAAAATAGGAAGCCATGCATCCTTAAACGCCTGCGCATCAGGCAAGGTCCAAGCCCCTGCGAGTTGATCAGCCCGCGCAATATCGGTCTTGGTTCCAGTCCTGAGGGCCTCCGCATAGGATTTCGCAGCGTTCTCATCCATCAGGCTTTCTGACCGGAAACGCTCATCCAGATCATGCAGGTTGCTTTCAGGAGAGACCCCCAGGCTGGCTGCCAAATTGGCAAGAGCAGTTACCAGATCTCCTTCGTCTTCAACCCAGCTACGGAACGCATCTCGGCGCTGGATCAGCTCGTTGAGCGCTTTCTCCGCACTAGCATCCGGCATAAGCGCAATCAGTGTCGAGAGCGCTTGACCGAACGGGCTTTCGCCATCGCTTTCGGCTTCATGCAGAACCGAAGCTCGCGCTTCTGCCATGAGTTCGCCTGCAATGCGATCATCAAGAACCGTAAAGTGACCGGCGACATTTGCTTCAAAGGGGAATTGATGCAGAAGCGCTTCGCAGAAGGCATGAATGGTCTGAATTTTCAATCCGCCAGGCGTTTCCAAAGCCCTGGCGAAAAGCCGACGACCTAGGGCCAACCGGCTCGCGTCGGGCTCCCGCCCCTCAATGTCCTCCAGCTCAATCGCCAATCGCTCATTGCTCATGGTCACCCAGTCGCCGAGAATGCGGAACACCCGGGTCGCCATTTCAGCAGCAGCAGCCTTGGTGAAGGTCAGGCAGAGCAGGCGCGAGGGATCCGTGCCGTCGAGCAATAGGCGCACAACCCGGCGTGACAGGACAAATGTCTTGCCGGACCCGGCATTGGCACTGACCCAGGCCGAAGCCCGGGGTTGGGATGCCCGATCCTGCCGTTCGCGGGTAAGTTCAGGGATTTGGAAGCTCATTCTGCCTCCTCCCCGCCAGCGGACCATTCCTGAACACGGGCCAAATGATCATACTCGCCATCGGTGCGCCCTTCCATCATCACGCGAGCACGGGAGAGATAGCCATTCTCCTCTAGCGCGTAATGAGCGATCAAGGCTTCCAAACGCTCCCATGCATCTTCAGCCAGATCGCCTAGGTCTTTGTCTTTCGGATTGCGCGGCTGAGGAATGACCGGCTCTGTCCCCCCCTTTAGCTGAACATAAAGGAGGTCCGAAATCGGCAAGGTAGACGGGACATCCTTGAAGCCCAGTCGGCGGATCATCGCGGCCTCAAGCGGCATTTGCGGCGTCAAAAGGGTCTCCACCTGCTTCAAGGAGGGCACTTGCCCTGTCTTGTAATCAATGACGGCGATTGTTCCATCGCGCATCAGATCAATCCGATCCGCCCGCCCTTTGAGGCGAAATTCCAGTCCCGGCAGATTCAGATCAACACCGCCAGCAATCTCCAGATATCGCTTTTCCAGCCTTTCGACACGCCCCCCTTCAAAGGCAATGAAGCCGCGTGCAATCCGTTCAAACCTTGGCCACCACAAAGCCCGAACTGAAGGGAATGCATCAAGCGGTGCAAAATGATTGGCCCCGATTTCAATCAGGCGGTCCACTGCGCTGTCATCAAAGGGACCAGTCCAGACCTCAAGAAATTCAGCCAGAGCATTGTGAATAATGTTTCCCTTGTCGGCAGCATCGGGTTCGCCGCCGATTGGATCCACCAGCTGCAGATCCAGTACATGACGGGCAAAGATCGCATAGGGATCACGTACCAACCGTTCGATCTCCGTGATCGACAAGGTTTTCGGACGGGCAGCAACCGCAGGCTTTGGATTCGGGCGCTCGGCGGAGCGCACTGCCCCATCCGTTCGATCCAGAAAACCGGCCAAGGTCCGATATCGGTCGCCCCGAACTTCCATCTCACTGGCGACATTCGGCCCGGCCAGCGTCAAAAGCCTCTGCAGCCAGCGCGAGGCAACTGTCGGCGCCCCATCGGCACGCCCTGCCCGGGACAGAAAGACCCGCTGAGACCCAAGCCCCTGGGCAAAATCATGCGCAGCAGCGCCAATCCGGCGTTCGGGAGGGTCCAAGCCCAGATCCCGCTTCATGGGCCGATTAAGCCATGGATCATTCCGAGTTCTCTGGGGCCAGACACCTTCGTTCAAGCCCCCCAGAATAATCAGATCCGGCGACTGAAGTCGCGCTTCCATCGGCCCAAGGATCTGCACACGTAGATCACCTGGAAGACGATTGCGTACGGACGAGCCGGACATGAAGGCTGCAAAAACAGCAGGCCATTCACCCGGCGCTACGGCCAACCCGCTGGCCTCGGCATCCAGCAGCCCGGTCAAAAGCAGCGCCAGCGCGTCACCGGTCTCTCCAGAATAGAGTTCAACGTCAGAACCTGTCTCATCGACCCCAATCCGGTGCAGCACTTCGGCATGGGCTTTTGCCAGTTCCACGACAGACTTTGGCTCAGGAGTTTCAGCAAGACTTTCAAGCGGCTCCAGCGCATGTGTCAGTCGGTCAACGAGTTCAAGTATCGCCTCCCAATCCGCATCATGGATTTTCTTCCAACGCGGCGGTGTGCGGCCTATCTCTGCAGTTTCGCGGCTTGCAAGCACAGCTTCCCGCAAACCAGCGGTTCCCGGTCTTGCCCGAGGACCACGCAGAACACCGCGTTCCAAAGCGCGGGCTGTCGAGCGAATATCCTTGACGGAGAGCCCAAGACGGGCCAGCGGATGCTTGAGAAGAGACAGAAGGTCTATCGGATCACAGCCATCCAGCGCCAAACGCGCAGCAAGGCTAGCCAGGATCGCAGGCGGCGTTTGATCCAGCGGACGGCCTGCGCTGTCGTCGACCGCGATATGCCAGCGCGCCAGCTCATTCGCGACGCGGCGTGCCAGCATCCGGTCTGGAGATACCAGAGCAGCACTTTCGCCGCGTTCCACAGCCTCACGCAGCACTACAGCAACAGCGAGCGCTTCCTCGGCTTCATTCGATGCGGTGATCAGACCAACACCTTCGAGCGCAGCAGAGCGCCGTGCCTCGTCAAAACCTTCCAGAAACGCCATCCATGCGTCAGAAGTGTCTGCGGGACGCAAGGCCTCAGATACGATCAGCTCACGGTCTGTCAAAGCCACGCTTGTCGGCCTTTTCAGCTCGACTACATCAGCCCGTGAGACGTCGAGAAGCTCCAGCAACTGCTTCAAGCCATATTGTGGATGGCCCGGCACAGATGTTGGCGCTTTTCGCGGCGCAGCGAGACCGCACTCGACTGGACGGTCCCGACCGCCCAGAGACTGCCAGGACGGCTGATCCATATGCAGATCCAATCCGGGCAGCACGATAGCGCCTTGATCCAATCCTGAAACAGCCTTCAGCAAAGCAGCCGTTGCCGGGACCGATCCAGTAGTGCCTGCAACAATTACCGGCCCCTGAGGTGAGACGTTCTCCAGTCTCTCGGCTTCCCGGCGGATCAGGAGTGAACGGCGTTCCTTCGGATCAATTTTGCCTTGCTCGGCCAGATGAGCTGGCCAAGCTTGCTGGACGATTTTCAAGAAATCCAGCGTGATCTGCCAATAGCGGGCATGGTCTTCCGGCACCAGGTCTTCAAGGTCCGACCACTCTGCTTCCTCAGTCTCGATCTCATCCATCAAGGTTAGCAGATCACCAGCAAGCCAGGCTGCATCAGCTGCAGAGGCTGGCACACCAAGTGGTTCGTCAAGGCGCAGATTAAGCACTTCCCGGCGTAGCGCTCCCTTCCAGGCCATAACCAGACGTGTCATCGCCAAATGGCGCTCAAGCATGGGCATGGCAGGGGGTAGAGGCAGGCCATCGGCCAGTCCGCGAAGCAACTGTTCGTCTTCATCCACATCGCCTACCGGACGAATTGTTGGAAGCATGACCGGCCGACCGCCGAAGAGGTCTTGAAAAATCTCAGGTAGAAGTCGTGCCGCCCTGCGGCTCGGCAGATAGAGCGTGACCGTTGATAGCAGAAACGGATCATCAAGGGGACGAAATCCTGGAACCAGCGTTCCGTCGACCAGCTTCTCAGCGAGAACTCTCAGAAATGGAACCGAAGGCGGAACCGTGAAAATACGCTTGCTATGAGTTCCTGCTTCCATGGATCAGGCTGCGCTTTCGCGCACGGCATATTCGGCAGCACCAATAGCCTCTGGTGTACCAATGTGAAGCCAGATGCCTTCCATCTGCACGCCGAACAAGCGTCCATTTTCGATTGCCTTGTCGAACAAACGGTTCATCGAAAATGAACCCTCGGGAGCCCCTTCGAACAAACGCGGATGTAGAATTGCTGCACCGGCATAGGCAAAGGGCGTAACGCCACGCTCGGAACGCCTGGTCAACGCACCATCCTTGGCCAGCTCGAAATCACCACGCCCATTGTAGCCAACAGCCTTCACCGTTTCGGCGATCAGCAACAAGGCATCCATCCGGTCATCGTTCCAGGCATCAATCATATGTTCCAAATTCGGCTTCACGCCTTCGATCCAATAGGATGTGTCAGCATTAAGCTGAAAGAAGGGCTGGTCGCCCAGCAGTGGCAGGGCTTTTTTGATCCCGCCCCCCGTCTCAAGGAGTTCATTGCGTTCATCAGAGATCAGTATTTCCATATCTTGACGACGTGTGACGTGAACCTCCACGAGGTCCGCAAGATAATGGACATTCACCACGCAGGTTTTAACATCCGCTCTCGCTAAACGATCTAAGCCATGATCGATCAAGGCCTTGCCATTGACCTCAATCAGGGGCTTTGGCGTTGTCGCTGTGATCGGGCGCATTCGCTTGCCCATACCTGCTGCCAGGATCATTGCCGTCGAAGGCCTTTGGGCAGGTGAAGGGCGTTGGGCCATCGAACTCATAATTGTTTCCGATTTTTGCACCTTGAGAGGTCAAGGTCTGTTTCTGTCATACCAGAACTTAAGATCAGACAGAACCGGATGGACGAGAACGCGGTCTAAAAAAGCGTTCATACGCGGCAAATGCCCAAGATACCCGGGTTTGTGATCCCGCCGTGCCAGACGCACGAAAATCCCGAGTACCTTTGTGATCCGTTGTGCGCCCATAACCGCATAGGCTGCTTCGAATGCCACTTCATCAAAATCCGGATTCTGTTCTTTCCTTGCCAATATGTAAGTGCGGTAGAGAGATGCTTCCAGATCCGGCAAGACTTCCACTCTTGCATCCAGCAGCAAGGAGGCCACGTCATAAGCAACTGGGCCGATCACAGCGTCTTGAAAATCAATCAGCCCAATCCGATCGATACCAGACTTGCCCGCGCGCCAAAGCAAATTCGGGGAATGATAATCCCTGAGAACCCAACCGCATTGTGCTTTTGAAATTCGGTTAAGCACCGCGTTCCACAGCTCATGAAACTCTTGGCGCATTGAAGCAGGGGCCTGTTCTCCCGTCATCTCAGGAATATACCAGTCAAGAAGCAAGTCCGTCTCAGCAAGCAAAGCGCGGCGACTGAAGTCAGGCAGGCGATATGAGCCGCCGCCACCAAGGGGGATCTCAGCTGGCCAAGTCTCGCCATGCATCTTCGCCAACAATAGAGTAGCGGTTTCATAGCGCTCCGGATCTGGAAAACCATCCGTCAACACACCTGTGTCACCGAGATCATCCAGAAGCAACAACCCCTGCTCAAGATCTGAGGCATGGATTTCCGGTGCGCCAAAACCCCGCCTGTATAACTCGCGCCCGATGGCAACGAACGGACGGACATCTTGAGCCAAATGCACTGTCTCGCTATAGCTCAGCTCCACGCCAAGCTTTTTTTTCGCAGAGAACGCAGGCGAGTTCATCAGCACTACCGAGCCTTTTGGCCCATGAACCCTTTCATAGGTGCGCGCCGAGGCATCCCCTTGCAGGTGCCGCCGTTCCGCCTGCGTCCAACCGGAAGAGTTCAGAAATTCTCGTATCGCGCGGGAGCGTTCGAAACGGGACCGCAAGTCTGGATCAGCAAACACGATGTTCACTTGTCGACTTTCGTCGTCCTCCCCAACCAACTGAAGCCAGACGTGCGATTTCGGCAGGAGATCACCTCCCAGTTCTGGCCACTCCACAAGCGCTGCACCGGTTTCCAAGAGCTCATCAAGCCCAAGTTCTTCCAACTCTTCCGGATCCTCCAATCGGTAAAGGTCAAAATGAGACACAGCAAAGCGCGGCAGTTCGTAAGTCTGAACCAGAGTAAAGGTGGGACTTGGAACTTCAAGCGAGGGATCATCAGCCAGCGCCCTGAGCAACGCCCTCGCCAAAGTCGACTTGCCAGCCCCCAGATCTCCTGAGAGGCAAATCAAATCACCTGGCAGTAGAATTGCGGCGATATCTTCTGCAAGACGGACCGTATCCGCCTCATTTTGAAGGTCTAAGCTGAAATCCGGATTGGAAATCGGGCGCAGGTCCGTTGCGGACATGACAGCTCCAGGTTCTATTCGGCCGCCACTTGTCCGGAAGCCTTTGGCGTTGCGGGGAAGGTACAGGTGACCGTCGTTCCCTTGCCTTCAGCCGACACAATATCCACATTCCCGCCGTGAAGCTCTACAAAGCTTTTTACAATCGAAAGGCCAAGGCCTGCGCCCTGACGCCGAGCACCTGAATCGTGCCCGACGAAGCGGTTGAAAACCTGTGTGACGACTTCGGTAGGAATGCCACAGCCGTAATCCTGGACGACAAAGACAACCTGATTGTCCTCACGACTGCAGCTCACGTCCACAGTGCCCTGCTCTTCCGAGTAGCGAACCGCATTTGATATCAGATTGAAAAGAACCTGGCGCAGACGCTTTTCGTCAGCAAACATTGTTCCAATGTTTTCGGGAACATCCGTTCTCAAAACAATCCGCGCCTCGGCAAGCCTATCCTTCAAGCCTTCAACAGCAGCTTCCACAGTCGCGGCGACATCAACCTCACTCAGATCCAGCTCCATGATACCCGCATCAAGGGTCGCAAGGTCCAGAATGTCATTGATGATAGCCAGAAGAGCGGACGATGACGACATTATGTAGTCGGCATATTCGCCTTGTTTGATGGACAACTCACCGAATTTCGGATTGGAGAGGAGCTGCGCAAAACCAATGATGTTGGTCAAAGGAGACCGTAGTTCATAGGAAACATGCTGTACGAATGCGTTCTTGAGTTGATCTGCCTGTTCTAGCGCTTCGTTCTTTTCAACCAAGGCCCTTTCGACATTCACACTGTCGGTGACATCAACAAAAGTGACCAGCGTTCCGCCGTCAGGCAGCGGCACCGTCGCATAATCAAGCACTGCGCCATCATGGCGTTCCATACGACTTGCAGCTTGCATCCGGTTGTCAACGAGGCCCGTCACGCTGCCAGCCAGTTGCTCCCATGCCTCCCGCTCGTCCTCGACCAAGGCACAGGCATCCACCACATCATTGACATGGGGCACGCACTCAAGCTGATCTTCGCGCAGCCCCCAAATTCGACCGAAAGCCGGGTTCCAGAGGCGCAGGCGTCCATCAGATCCAAACACGGCCACAGCTTCAGACAGATTGTCGAGGGTTTCACCCTGAACACGAGCCAGCGCGTTGTAACGGCTTTCCAGATCAAGTTGCTCGGTGACATTTTCATAGATGTAGGTCACGCCACCTTGCGGATGCGGGTTTGCAATCACACGCAGGGTACGCCCGTCCGGCAAGTGCCACCAGCTTTCACGGGCTTCAAGGGACTGGTAACCTTCCAGCATCTTCTTGCGCCAGCCACGGTAATCAACCTGTTCGGGAAGCTTGCGCGCCGCGCGGAGGGCATCCAGTAACGCCCCATCTTCCGGACCGCTCTCCAAAAAGGCCGGATCCAGATCCCACAACAGTCGGAAGGCCGCATTGTGGAATTGAAGCTTGCGCTCACCACTGAAGATCGCGACTGCTGTTTGCAATTGATCAAGAGTTCGTCCGTGGAATTCTTCCGCCCGATCGAGCTCTTTACGAACGCGCTCAAGCTCACTTCCATCGACAGCAACACCAGCGCTTCCAATGTTTGACGACACATCCGTCACTTCAAATACGCGACGTTCACCAGCTGCAACAATTGGCATACGAGAGTGGAAGCAGCCATCGTCATCCCGCTCGCGCCTCATGGCAGTGCGGGCAGCAGCATCCAGAAAGGCAACATCCTCATGGACAGCAGACGCTGCATCCGCAGCATCAACGGCATGGGCATAGGCCTTGTTCGCCCATATGATCGTGCCTTCAGCATCTCTCTGCCAAGCAGGAGCTGGCATGGCATTCAGCAAGGAATGCAACATATGGAGTTCACCGGAAATACGGGCATTACGTGCAGCCAGCTCGGCTTGCATCTGCCGTTCACCAGTCAAATCGCGCAGACGCAACACAACTGCACCGCCTGTGGTCCGCCCAGCGGCTTCAACATAAGAACCGATATTGGTTTTCAGGGTCGCCGAAAATGCTTCGCCTGTATTGAAAAGCTTATCTAGGCTGCGTTCAAGATCGGCTGAACATTTTGTACTCAACCAAGTCCCGAAGGCCAGTAACTGATCTGGTGCTCTCGGCACACCGGACGCCTCCGGTAAAATGCCCCAAATTTGAGGCACAGCACCATTTCCAGTCCATACAATGACACGCTGATCATCCGTGTTGAGCATTGTCTCAAAGCGATCAACTTTCAGCTTCAAATCGCCATTTTCATTCGAAAAGCGATTTGCAACACGTGAGGATTGACGCTGTTGGCGAATAAGCGCGACAGCCGCGGTCACAGCGAAGGCACATACGCCGCCAAGTGCGCCAAGCCAAACCATGTTGTCTGGGTTGATGACGTCCGGAGTAAAATTCAGGAGTTCTGCTGCTTGCGCGGGGAGCCAGCTCGACATCAAGGCGGCAAGACTGACACTGGCCAGCTTTACAGTCGCCCGAATCCTTTCCCGCCACGCCGCGCCGTTACGCGCGCCGTTTAAGCCGATTGCCGGCATTTGATGATCCCCTTACGCCGCTTTTTATCCCCGGGTGCCCGGTTCAAATCAGGGCCTCGTGCCTCTAGGCACCTGATTCGCTTAACCATAACCTTTTTGGGAATCGCGCAGAAGAGTCTCTTGATGAAAAGTTAACGTAACCCTTCAATTTGAAGTTTTCCGTTAACACTTTTCGCAGTGACGTTTTCCGGAGCGGGTCTACATATAGTAGCCCGCTCCAAAAAAATCAGTATTTATAGTGCTCAGACTTAAACGGCCCGGTTTTGTTAATCCCCAGATATTGGGACTGCTCATCAGACAGCTCAGTCAGTGTGACATTGAGCTTCGCAAGATGGAGGCGCGCAACCTTTTCGTCCAGGTCTTTGGGAAGCACATAGACTTCATTCTTGTACTGCTCACCCTTTGTCCAAAGTTCGATCTGCGCCAGAACCTGGTTTGTGAACGAAGCAGACATCACGAAGCTCGGATGACCTGTGGCATTGCCTAGGTTCACAAGACGGCCCTGTGAAAGCAGAATCATACGCTTACCATCCGGGAACACATACATGTCGACCTGATCCTTGACCGGGCGGCACTGAGTGTTCTTGAGAGCAGCAACCTGGATCTCATTGTCGAAGTGACCGATGTTACAAACGATCGCCATGTCCTTCATGCCACGCATGTGATCGAAGGAGATGATGTCTTTGTTGCCGGTTGCTGTTACATAAATATCACCTTCAGGCAAAGCCTGTTCGATGGTTTTGACTTCGTAGCCATCCATCGAAGCCTGCAGGGCACAGATCGGGTCGATTTCAGTGACGATCACACGTGCGCCCGCGCCAGCAAGAGACTGGGCAGAGCCTTTGCCAACATCGCCGTAGCCACAGACAACAGCAACCTTGCCAGACATCATGACATCGGTACCGCGACGAATACCGTCCACGAGAGATTCACGGCAGCCGTAACGATTGTCGAACTTGGACTTGGTTACGCTGTCGTTCACATTGATTGCAGGGAACGGCAAAAAGCCCTTTGTCTGCATTTCATAAAGACGCATCACGCCAGTGGTGGTTTCTTCGGAAACGCCCTGGATCAGATCGCGCTGTTTCGTGAACCAGCCCGGATTTGACGCCATACGCTTCCTGATCTGCGCAAACAGGCATACTTCTTCATCAGACGACGGGTTCTCGATGAGATCTGTCTCACCAGCTTCGACCCGCGCACCGATCAGAATGTAAAGCGTCGCGTCGCCCCCATCATCAAGGATCATGTTCGCGCCGTCCGCGAAATCAAAAATCTTATCGGCGTAATCCCAATACTCTTCCAGAGTTTCGCCCTTTATGGCGAAGACAGGCACACCTGTTGCAGCGATAGCAGCTGCAGCCTGGTCCTGGGTTGAATAGATGTTGCAAGATGCCCAGCGCACTTCAGCACCAAGAGCAACCAGCGTTTCAATCAACACAGCCGTTTGGATAGTCATATGCAGAGAGCCCGCAATACGCGCGCCCTTTAGTGGCTTGCTTTCACCAAACTCTTCGCGGCAAGCCATCAGTCCCGGCATTTCGTGCTCTGCGATTTCGATTTCGGTGCGGCCCCAGTCAGCGAGCCCAATGTCCTTGACGATATAGTCGTTCATGAAAACGTCCTGAATGCTTGTCTTGCAACGTCGCAAGTTTGGATGATGGGATACGGTCAGATTGATCGCAGCCAGCCTCTGGAGGTTAAGCGCCTGCCATCGGTACTGGCCATGTTATAGCGTGCCCATCCCAAGCTAGCAATAAAGACATAAAGATTTCTTTATATGAATTCCCGACAGACTTAACCAAGCGTTCACATGTTTATCTACCCACCAAACCGACTGGGCCATGAAGGATAAGAATTGGACGTTGAAAAGCTACTGAGAACACTATGAGACGGAGGCAGCGCTAAAGCCAACACATACTTTCAATCGCGCTCGCCAAACCCGTCTTCGACAAGATCGGCAATCGCGGCCATGGCATCTTGTGCCTGAGCACCGGTCACTTGGATATGAATGCAACTGCCGGTGCTGGCGGTCAACATCATCAAGCCCATGATCGATGTGCCGCCAACGGTTTGGCCGTCCTTGGACACATGTACATCCGCATCGAAAGTCTCGACGAGTTTTACCAACTTTGCAGAAGCACGGGCGTGCAGGCCACGCTGGTTTACAATCGTCAGATTTTTTTCAAGCACGGCGGTCGTGTCACTTTAAATACGGATCATGATCTAGGGCACTTAAGTCCAGACACTAATTCTGTCCAGACAAAACCTGACTTGCAACTGAGATGTATTTTTGCCCGGCTAGTCGGGCTTCGTCAACAGCATCTGCAAGTTGCCGGTCAGATCGAACGCTAGCTAATTTGATCAACATGGGCAGGTTCACCCCGGCAACAACCTCGATCGACTTTCCGTCCATCACAGAGATCGCAAGATTGGAGGGAGTTCCGCCGAACATATCGGTCAAGAGGACAACACCTTTACCGGTGTTGGCCGCTGTAACAGCCGACAAGATATCTTGCCTGCGCTGTTCCATGTCATCATCTGGACCAATGCAGATGGTCTCGACCTGTTCCTGTGGGCCGACAACATGCTCCAGAGCCGACTTAAATTCTTCAGCGAGACGTCCGTGAGTTACGAGTACAAGACCGATCATGACTTCTGTGACCTGACTGCTAGACGGGGCCGCCGCGCGACCGTTGCATGTTCGATGCACTGTCGACAACCGTTCGGCCAGTTGCAAGTAAAATTGCAGCCAAACTCCTAAACGTAGACCGGGCTGTTGGGGAAAAGCTGGATCAACGCCCAACGCACGAGCCGAATAGCCGAAAAAAAGTCTGTTTCCGGCACCTGAAGCAATGGCAACAAATGCCCCTGAATTTCCACTAGAGGCAACGGGTCTTCCGGTAACCGCTCAATATCCTGTCTGTCGACAAAATCAACAACGAGGCGAACCACCGCTTCTGCCTCGTAATCAGTTGCCTGAATGGCAAAGTACCGAACTTCCAGCATTCCAGCCAATTCACCCGGCACTGAGGCAATCAGCGCCCTTCCTTTTGTGGCAAGACACGTTCTGTCATCGCTCACCAGCGCAGCGAAATTTCCGTTAAGACGTGCACTCTGGATCATCAAATCTGCGAGAGCAGATTTCCCGCTGCCTGACCGTCCGCGTACAAGGATGCCAAGGGGACCAACAACAACACATCCTGCATGAATTGTGTCGGCAACCATGTCACTTTGCCGCCGGCAGTATAATGGTGAACCGCGCGCCAACCGTATGGCTTGCCCCCGTAGAAGAACTCCCTGCCAGGCGATTTTCTACCGATATTCTACCGCCATGGGCTTCAATAATTTGCCGGGAAATTGACAACCCAAGACCAGAGTTGTTGCCGAAGCCTTCCCCATCAGGTCGATCCGTATAAAAACGCTCGAAGATGCGGTCCGTATTCTCAGCGCGAATACCGGGCCCATCATCATCAACGGTAATGCAAATATCTGTGCCATTGCGCGACAGGCCAATGCGTACCGCACTTTCTGCCGGGGAGAACGAGCGCGCATTGTCGAGTAGATTGCTGAACACCTGACCAAGGCGGATATCGTGGCCGAGCATTTCATAGTCATGACTTCCAGGAGCATCTGCGACCGTTAAGAGAATCGTAGAAGCTTCTCCATCAACGCGCTGCTTTGCGGCATCGGCGATATTTCTCAAGACCACCGATAGATCAATGGTCTCGGCTTGCGCGCGCGCAAGCTCTGCGTCCAGACGAGATGCATCCGAAATATCGGAAATCAGACGATCAAGACGGCGGACATCATGCTGAATTACTTCTAGAAGACGCTCACGTGACCTTTCATTCTTGGCCAGGGGCAATGTCTCAACAGCGCTTCGCAGAGAGGTCAGCGGGTTCTTCAGTTCATGAGACACATCGGCCGCAAATTGCTCAATCGCATCGATCTTGTTGTAAAGTGCATTGGTCATATCGCGGAAGGCACGTGCCAAATGGCCGATTTCATCCTGCCTATGCGCAAATTCTGGAATTTCCTCACGAGAGTTCGAGCCTTTACGAACCCGCTCTGCTGCCGCCGCAAGCCTTCGAACCGGCCCAGCAATCGTGCCTGCCAACAAAATGGACAAGAGAATGGTCACCGTTGCTGCAACGAGAAACACGCGCATTATGGCAATTCGCTCGGCGCGGACAATCGCATCAATATCGCCGCCTTGTGTCGACAGCAAAAGCGTTCCCAAAACAGCCCTGAACCGCTGAATTGGAACGGCGACAGACACGATGAGCTCCCCTCGCTGAGATACCCGAACGACACTGGCCGGAGAACCTGCAAGTGCAGCCTCGACTTCCGGGTAGGCACGGCCATCGCCGCCCCCAACTTCCTGATAGACGGGCAGATCTCCTCGGCGGAGCCACAGCTTGATGGATTGCCAGATTGTCTCGAACACCCCGGGTTCTTCTTCCATGGGCGGCGGCAGGTCAAACCGAAGGATTTGTGCGCTGGTATAAAGATGCCGCGAGTCGAGGATCAGGATCCCCTCTGGGTCATAAATCCGGGCGCGGGTTTTGGTAGGAGAGATCAGGCGACGAAGAACTGGTCCAACCCTCTCAGGATTCACCGGAAAATCAAGCGTATCGAGGTCATCTTCTCCAGGAGCAATGCTCTCCCCGGCCTGCAGCTGCAACAGCCGCTCGGGATCAACTGTGATGGCACCTGTGTCGACAGTCGCGGACGCTGCAATTGCGCCCGCGATGATTTCGCCTTGGGTGAGGAGACTCTGGACCCTGGCATCGATCAAGCCTGCGCGAAATTGGTTCAGATAAAGAATGCCAATCAGGAGCGCGACCAGACCGATCAGATTGAGAGCAACAATTCGCCGGGTCAATGACGAGAGAACAGAAGCGCTGAAAACCTTGCCGAAGCGACTCAAAAGGCGTCTGCGGATCCGCTTATTGCCAAGCCTTCGCAATTGCGAACGTTCAGGCGTCTCGGCCTCAGCGGGATCTTTCCCCTCAGTTTTCACGTTCTCACCTGCCATTTGGCGCGTCTTCAGGCCTCCCTGAATCTATATCCGACACCATACAGGGTTTCGATCATGTCGAAGTCGTCGTCAACTACCTTGAATTTTTTGCGCAAACGTTTGATGTGACTGTCGATCGTTCTGTCATCAACATAGACTTGATCGTCATAGGCAGCATCCATGAGGGCGTTCCGGCTTTTCACCACACCAGGGCGTTGAGCCAGAGCCGACAAAATCAAAAACTCGGTCACCGTCAAGATGACAGGTTTGTTGTTCCACGTGCAGGTGTGGCGCTCCTGATCCATAAGCAATTGGCCACGTTCAAGAAGCTTGTCTGCATCCTCGCGCGGCGCAGAAGCATCACGCGGCTGCGCCCGCCGAAGCACTGCGCGAACCCGCTCGACCAGAAGGCGCTGGGAAAACGGCTTCCGAATAAAGTCATCTGCCCCCATCTTCAGACCAAATAGTTCGTCTATCTCATCGTCCTTGGAGGTCAGAAACATCACCGGGATATCACTGGTCTGTCGTAAACGGCGTAAAAGCTCCATTCCGTCCATCCGTGGCATCTTTATATCGAAGATCGCCAACTCAGGCGGATCACTCTGCAATCCATCCAATGCCGACGTGCCGTCGGTATAGGTCTGAACGCGATAGCCTTCCGATTCCAATGCAATTGAAACCGAAGTCAGGATGTTGCGGTCGTCATCGACCAACGCAATAGTCGGCATGGGCGGGTCCAGAGTCCTTTTGGAAACGACCTAGCGAAATGCTCGCAGGCGTTCTTCATCGTGCTGATCTTAGCCTATGCATCGGAAATTGGGCGGAAAATAAGGCGCGCCTTATGGATGCAATCCGCAAGTAAGGTAGCTTTAACCGCATATCCAGTCTCCGAATCCTTTTTCCGTGGGGAAAATTGGGTCACTAGCCACTTCAGGAACCACCCTTTCGAAATCTCCAGCAAGGTTTCGTTTATTGCGAAACGCCAACACCATCGCAAATTTTGAATGAATTCTCGCAACATGAAAGCAAATCAAGCTTCTGATACTGGCTGTGCACTTCTGAATCGCAAATCTTCAAGCCAGTAAAAATATTATTTTGAGCATCAAATTAAATATCACACAAAAGATTAAAGCATTTAATCGATTGAATATAGAATTCCCCCCTACATCTGCCTTGTTGCAGCACCATTGATCTACTAGGTTCCGTCGTCCAACGGGCGTCCTCCGATCATCGCTGAAGCGCCCTCGTTTGGACAACTCAAAGTCACAAGGACAGCGGGACCATGAAACAAGTAGGTGCCAAGAACTCCTCCTACGGTGTTGAAACCTTCGGACTTAAAGGTCTGAAGTCCATCTATTGGAACCAGAGCGAACCGGCACTTTATGAGTATGCGATCTCGCGCGGCGAAGCTGAAATCGCCGCCAACGGTCCACTGGTTGCCGATACGGGCGTCCATACAGGCCGGTCCCCAAAGGATAAATTCGTTGTTCGCGATGCCGAGACCGCAGACAGCGTATGGTGGGACAACAATGCCGAAATGAGCTCTGAGCATTTCGATTTGCTGCTCGCTGATTTCCGCAAACACGCTGAAGGCATGGATCTCTTCGCACAAGATTTGTATGGCGGGGCCGAAAAAGACTACCAACTTCCAGTGCGCGTCTACACCGAATATGCTTGGCACTCCCTCTTCATTCGCAACATGTTGCTGCGACCAACGGCTGAAGATCTGGCCAGCTTTGCACCGGATATGACTATTATTGATCTGCCAAGCTTCAAGGCAGACCCCGCGCGTCATGGATGCCGGGGCGAAACCGTCATCGCCTGTGATCTGAGCCGCAAAATCGTTCTGATCGGTGGAACGTCCTACGCTGGCGAAATGAAGAAGTCCGTCTTCACATTCCTCAACTATCTGCTGCCGCCACAAGGCGTCATGTCAATGCATTGCTCCGCAAATGTCGGCGAAGCTCGGGATACGGCCGTTTTCTTCGGACTTTCGGGAACAGGCAAGACCACCTTGTCGGCAGATCCGTCGCGCACTCTGGTTGGCGATGATGAACACGGCTGGGGCAAAACCGGTGTGTTCAATTTCGAGGGTGGGTGCTACGCCAAGACCATCAAATTGTCCGCAGAAGCGGAACCGGAAATTTTCTCTACGACCCAGCGCTTTGGTACAGTTCTTGAAAATGTCGTTCTCGACGAGAACCGTGTTCCTGATTTTGACGACGGCTCGAAGACCGAGAACACACGAGCGGCCTATCCGATCCACTTTATCTCGAACGCCAGCCCAACCGGCTGCGCGCCGATGCCCAAGACAATCATTATGCTGACTGCAGATGCCTTTGGCGTCATGCCTCCAATCGCACGCCTGACACCAGCTGAAGCCATGTACCATTTCTTGTCTGGCTACACTGCAAAGGTTGCTGGCACCGAAAAGGGGGTAACTGAACCACAAGCAACCTTCTCGACCTGCTTTGGCGCACCGTTCCTACCACGACACCCATCAGAATATGGCAATCTGCTACGTGACCTCATTGCGGAGCACAATGTAGATTGCTGGCTTGTGAACACGGGCTGGACTGGTGGAGCTTATGGTGTCGGTGAACGCATGCCGATCAAGGCAACCCGTGCCCTGCTGCAGGCAGCACTCAAAGGTTCGCTGAGGACAGCTGAATTCCGCACCGATGCAAACTTCGGCTTTGCAGTTCCCGTCAATGTTCCCGGTGTGGACACGGCTATTCTCGATCCGCGTGGAACCTGGGAAGACAAGACAGCTTACGACGCACAGGCATCCAAACTGGTGCAGATGTTCATCAATAATTTCGGCACGTTCGAAGATCACGTTGACAGCACTGTGCGAGCAGCCGCTCCAACCTTGCAGTCCGCGGCTGAATAACTCTGGCGAAACTAAAAATTCAATGCATTATCGGCGCGTCCTTAACGGGCGCGCCGTTTTATTTCCTGTACCTTTGGCTTTCTTCCTCGCCAGTTCTGCTTATATTCTTATCATGGGATCCGCACCCAAATGCGGAGGAGCAGAAACATGCCGAACGACACCACCATGACATCGATTGATGTGCTGAACACCGCAGAGAGCTGGGCGACCTCCGGGCGCGCGGTGGCCATCGCCACAGTTGTCGAAACATGGGGCTCAGCGCCAAGGCCTGTCGGATCCCACTTGGTGATTGATAGCGATGGTAACTTCGAAGGTTCCGTCTCTGGTGGCTGTGTCGAAGGGGCTGTCGTATCCGAGGCAATCGATGTGATCGGCACCGGTAAATCCACCATGCTTGAATTTGGCGTCGCAGATGAAACCGCCTGGCAGGTGGGTCTGTCCTGTGGTGGTAGAATTCGAGTTTATGTCGAACCAGTCGAAATAAGCCGCCCGTAACGTCCTTAATTCATTTCATACTGGAGCGCAGCCAGCCGATGGATCTTTCCCTTCTTAGCGATTTGAACAAAGCACGGACCGGACGCCAGGCTGCCATCCTGATCACCAGTATGGAAAAGAACGCCCAGCGGCTTGTGCGCAAAGGGCAAGACACGTCCAAAGATCCGTTAGCAGCGGAACTTGAGAAGCGATTTCGGTCTGGAAAGTCCGGTCTCGTCGCGCTTGCAGATGGCAGTACCGTGTTTTTGACGGTCAACGTGCCTCCTCCACGCCTTGTCATTATCGGAGCGGTTCATATTTCTCAGGCGCTGGTTCCGATGGCCCAGATTTCCGGATTTGATGTGACAGTCATTGATCCCCGCACAGCTTTTGCCACTGAAGACCGCTTCCCCAATTCAACGCTAACGGCAGAATGGCCGGAGGATGTTTTGAAGTCTGCGCCGCTGGATGCCTATACAGCTGTTGCCGCTGTCACCCACGATCCCAAGATTGATGATTTTCCGCTTCAGGAAGCCCTGAAAACCGACTGCTTTTACGTTGGCGCTCTTGGTAGTCGCAAGACCCATGCAAAGCGTGTTGAGCGCTTTGAAACGGCGGGCCTTACAGCACAGCAAATCGCCCGGATTGATGCCCCCATAGGGCTGGACATTGGCGCGGCCTCACCAGCAGAGATCGCAGTCGCTGTCCTGGGAAGCATCATTCTAGCACTCCGTAAAGGCGGAGAGGCAAGCCGATGAAATTCGGCCAGATTTCGGTTTCATCCGCATTGGGCTGCATCCTTGCGCATAGCACCCGGGTCGGAGACGGCATGTTAAAAAAAGGTCGCGTCCTGACCGAAGACGACCTTCAGAGGCTGATATCCGCTGGACTTCAATATGTTGCAGTTGCACGCCTTCACCCGAACGATGTGACCGAAAACATGGCTGCCGAACGTATCGCTTCGGCAGCAGGCGGATCGGGCCTGTCCTGTGATGCGGCTTTTACCGGCCGGGTTAATCTGCATGCCGACGCCTCCGGACTTTTTCTGGTCGACAAAAACGCCATTGACACGATGAACCGTATCGATCCCTCCATCACCATCGCCACCCTTCCAGCGTTTGAGAAGGTTGCGACCGGCAGGATGGTTGCAACGGCAAAAATTATTCCCTTTGCAGTCGATGACAACCTGGTGTCTCAGGCAGAGCAGTCTGTCCGCGACAGCCTGCGCATCGCTCCCTTTCGGCGCCAGAAGATTGGCTTGATCGCGACTGTATTGGACCATCTCAAACCATCCACTATGGATAAAACCCTTCGGGTTCTGGAGCACAGGCTAAACGCCAGCGGCAGTACAATCATGGCCGAAAAGCGCGTAGCGCACGATGTTAATGCAGTCGCAACAGCCATAACTGAGTTTCGGTCTGATGGAGTTGACATGGTGATTATCTTCGGCGCTTCGGCAGTGGTGGATCGGCAAGATATATTGCCCGAAGCGATTGAAAAAGCCGGTGGGTCGATCACCTATTTCGGGATGCCGGTTGATCCCGGCAATCTGCTGCTGCTCGCAGATTATGACGGGATGCCGATTTTGGGCGCGCCCGGATGTGCACGTAGCCCTAAGGAAAATGGGTTTGACTGGATCCTCGACCGTTTGCTGGCTGATGTAACTGTTTTACCGGAAGATATCTCTGGACTTGGAGTAGGTGGTTTGCTTATGGAAATTGGCTCCCGGCCTCAGCCCCGTGAACAGACGCAACATTCGCGCAAGCCTCGCATTGCCGCCATTATCCTGGCTGCAGGGAAGTCCTCAAGGATGGGCAAGGAAAACAAACTCCTAGAACATGTTGATCACCAGCCTCTTGTCGCCCATGCAGCGCACGCTGCGAAGTCGTCCCGAGCAGACGAAATTGTCATCGTCACCGGACATATGGCCGAAGAGGTTACAGCCTGTTTGAAACCGGTAAGCGCTACGATTGTCCATAATCCGGATTTCGCCGACGGCATGGCGGGCTCAATCCGAACCGGGCTGTCAGCCCTTGGTCCAGATATTGACGGCGCAATCATAATGCTCGGCGATATGCCCAAAATTACAGGCGCAATCCTTGATAATCTAATCCAGATCTATTCCAGCGCGTCTGACGCGTTTATCGTGGCTGCGCGAGCCAATGGAAAACGTGGCAACCCGGTTTTGTGGGATCGCCGATTTTTTCCGGAATTGATGAAACTGCAAGGGGATACCGGTGCGCGTCACCTCATTGCTGACAATGCCCATATGTTGCATGAATTGGAAATCGGGGACGCTGCCCGTATTGACCTGGACACCCCCGAAGCACTGGCCACCTATCGCCAACAGACGTCAACTGTAAATTAATCGTAAATATTACAATTAACCAACAGATATTAAGCATATTTGGCTGAGCATTGTAAAAATCATTTAACTACAGAAGTAGTCATGCATGATTTGCAAGGCTCCCATGTCACGCTGCATATTGCAATTCTGTGACATCCAGCTTATTTAAACAGGGTGTTGGTTGCTAGGCTCTTTCGGGTCGGGTCATTTATGCCCCAAGCGCCATTTAAATCAGTTTATCGATAATTGCTGTTCGGATCCATCACTTTGGATGCTCGAGCGCTTTTTGCCGTGATAACAAAATGATAAAAAGGAAACGTCCATGAGTGATCTTAGCCTCCCCCGCCCAGGTTGTTGCAAGTGGGCCGAAGGTGATTCCGGAAGCTACTTCTTCCCATGCTCCAATCGTGTAGAGCAGGGTGTATCTTATTGCGATGATCACCGCTCAATCGTCTACATTCCGCCTGAAGAGCGTCGCCGTAACCGCGGCGGTGGCATGAACACCTCATTCAAACGGATTGCTGCTTAAACATTAGCGGTTTTCCAAGAATTTAAACGCTTCGGCTTGAGAGATCAAACCGAAGCGTTTTCGTTTGTGGCTTTTGATTTGACACTAATCATCGCGAATGATGACCGAGCCCCATAAATGCAAAAAGGCGCCGTGAAATCACGGCGCCTTTTTATAATTCAGTTATGTGCTTGTCAGGCCGCTTTAAGCGCCTCAACAACTTCGCGAAGCTGAGCGAGTGTCTGTTCCGCTTTCTGCTTCACTTCAGGGTCTTTCGCATCCGCGACATCTTCCTCAGCATCCTTGATATGCTGGGCAAGGTCATCGGAATTAATGTCAGCAACCGGAATAGCCTGTTCAGCAAGAACAGTCAGGCCGGAGTTCGCAACATCAGCAAAACCGCCGCGCACGAAATACTCGTTCAACTTACCGTCCTCACCGCGCACCTTGAGAATGCCTGGCTTTATGGTGGACATGAACGGGCTGTGGTTCTTCAGAACGCCAAACTCGCCTTCAGTTCCGGGCACGATGACCTCAAGAACTTGTTCGGACAGGAGCTGGCGCTCCGGCGAGACCAACTCAAACTGGAATAACTCAGCCATTTGGCGTCTTCCTTGTCAGTCTTTCGAAAAGACGGGTATTGCCACCGTCTCGAATATCAAATCGGGCGCCCGTCTTTGGGCGCCCGTTGAGTTTGATTAAGCAGCTTCAGCAGCCAGCTTCTGTGCTTTTTCAATCGCTTCATCAATAGAGCCAACCATGTAGAAGGCAGCTTCTGGCAGATGATCGTATTCACCGTCAATTAGGCCTTTGAAGCCCTTGATGGTGTCTTCCAGGGCAACAAGTTTGCCCGGGGAGCCGGTGAATACTTCAGCAACGAAGAAAGGCTGTGACAGGAAGCGTTCGATCTTACGAGCGCGCGCAACACTGAGCTTATCTTCTTCAGACAATTCGTCCATGCCCAGGATCGCGATGATGTCCTGAAGCGCCTTATAGCGCTGCAAAGTCACCTGCACCGCACGTGCGGTGTCATAATGCTCATCGCCAATGATATGCGCGCTGAGCATACGCGAAGTGGAATCCAATGGATCCACAGCCGGGTAGATGCCCTTTTCTGCAATAGAACGGTTCAAAACCGTCGTTGCATCCAAGTGAGCAAAGGTCGAGGCAGGTGCCGGATCGGTCAAATCATCGGCAGGCACGTAAACGGCCTGAACGGACGTGATCGAGCCCTTATGTGTTGTCGTGATCCGTTCCTGCATGGCACCCATATCGGTTGCCAGCGTAGGCTGATAACCCACGGCGGAAGGAATACGACCCAGCAGCGCCGACACTTCGGAACCAGCCTGCGTAAAGCGGAAGATGTTATCCACGAAGAACAACACGTCCTGACCTTTGTCGCGGAAATCTTCAGCAATCGTCAGACCTGTCAGAGCAACACGGGCACGGGCTCCGGGAGGCTCGTTCATCTGTCCATAAACAAGTGCTGCTTTGGAGCCTTCGCCGCCGCCTTCCTTGTTCACGTTGGATTCGATCATTTCCCAGTAAAGATCGTTTCCTTCACGGGTACGCTCACCAACACCGGCAAATACGGAATAACCGCCATGCGCCTTAGCGATGTTGTTGATCAATTCCATGATCAGAACGGTTTTACCAACGCCGGCACCGCCGAACAGACCGATTTTACCACCCTTGGCATAAGGCGCGAGAAGGTCGACGACCTTGATGCCCGTTACCAGAATTTCAGCCTCGGTGGACTGTTCGATAAATGCAGGCGCTTCCTGGTGGATCGCACGCTTTTTGTCGTGCTGGATCGGGCCAGCTTCATCCACAGGCTCGCCAATCACGTTCATGATCCGGCCCAGTGTGCCTTCGCCAACTGGAACCTCAATCGCAGTACCCGTGTCGACAACTTCCTGACCGCGTACAAGACCCTCAGTGGCGTCCATCGCGATTGTGCGTACCGTGTTTTCACCCAGATGCTGAGCAACTTCAAGCACAAGACGTGTGCCATTGTTGTCAGTTTCCAGAGCGTTCAGGATCAGCGGCAGGTGGTCATCGAACTTGACGTCGACAACAGCGCCGATGACCTGGGCGACCCGTCCGACTATTTTGTCAGCCATATCCCTAAATCCTCGTCTCGATCCGATCAGAGCGCTTCAGCGCCCGAGATAATTTCAATCAGTTCCGTCGTGATCTGTGCCTGACGCTGGCGATTATACTTGATCGTCAACTTGTCGATCATGTCGCCGGCGTTGCGGGTCGCATTGTCCATTGCGGACATACGAGCACCCTGCTCGGAAGCTGCATTTTCAAGCAGCGCCCGGAAGACCTGGACGGAGATGTTGCGCGGAAGAAGATCCTCAAGGATCTCAGCTTCATCCGGCTCATACTCATAGACTGATGCTGCTCCATCATCCGCGGCTGCAACTTCAGTCGGCAAATCTGCCGGGATCAGCTGTTGGCCTGTCGGAATCTGTGCGATCACCGACTGGAATTTGGAATAGAACAATGTGCACACATCAAATTCGCCAGCATGATACATCGACAGCAGTTCAGTGCCGATATCATCTGCATTGACAAATGCAACATGCTTCACACCGCGCAGATCAATCGTCTTAATGACGTATTGGCCAAGCTCGCGTTTCAGAGCATCGTAGCCCTTTTTGCCGACGCAGATGATTTTCACCGTCTTGCCGTCTGCAATAAGACTGCGCGCTTTGTCACGTGCGAGCTTTGCAATGTTCGAGTTGAAGCCGCCACAAAGGCCACGTTCAGCAGTGGCAACGACCAGGAGATGCACCTGATCCTTGCCCGTGCCGGACATCAACTTCGGAGCGTCATCGCGGCCTTCAAAAGCAACCGCCAGATTAGCCAGCACCTGCTCCATGCGTTCAGCATAGGGCCGAGCGGCCTCCGCAGCTTCCTGAGCACGACGCAGTTTCGCCGCAGCCACCATTTGCATGGCCTTGGTGATTTTCTGCGTCGCCTTCACGGAAGCGATGCGGGTTCGTAAGTCCTTCAGGCTCGGCATGGCCGCCCCTGCTCCTTATCCCGGTTGCGTTCTCAGGCGAAGTTCTTAGCGAACGTATCGAGCGCAGCCTTAAGCTTAGCCGTCAAGTCAGCATCGAGTGCCTTCTTTTCCCAGATTGCTTCCAGGAGTTCAGCGTGTTCGCCACGCATGAACAGAAGGAGGCCCTCTTCGAAGTCACCAACACGGTCAACTGCCACCTCATCGAGGTAGCCGTTCACGCCAGCGTAGATCACAGCGACCTGTTCTTCCGTCTTAAGCGGAGAGAACTGAGCCTGTTTCAGCAATTCAGTCAGACGCGCACCACGGTTCAGCAAACGCTGAGTTGTGGCATCAAGGTCAGAACCGAACTGTGCGAAAGCGGCCATTTCACGATACTGGGCAAGTTCACCCTTAATCGGACCAGCAACCTGCTTCATCGCCTTGATCTGAGCGGAAGAACCAACACGGGAAACCGACAGACCAACGTTCACAGCAGGGCGGATACCCTGGTAGAACAAATCTGTTTCCAAGAAGATCTGACCATCAGTGATCGAAATCACGTTAGTCGGGATAAACGCAGAAACATCGTTGCCCTGTGTTTCGATGACCGGAAGAGCTGTCAGCGAACCGCTGCCATTTTCTTCATTCAACTTCGCAGAACGCTCAAGCAGACGAGAGTGAAGGTAGAAAACATCACCCGGGAATGCTTCACGTCCTGGTGGACGACGCAGAAGAAGAGACATCTGTCGGTAGGCCACAGCCTGCTTGGTCAGATCATCATAACCGATTACGGCATGCATGGAGTTATCGCGGAAGAATTCACCCATCGCACAACCAGCAAACGGAGCCAGGAACTGCAGCGGAGCTGCATCCGAAGCCGTTGCAGCAACAACGATAGAGTATTCAAGAGCGCCAGCATCTTCCAGTGTCTTCACGAACTGGGCAACAGTCGACCGCTTCTGACCAACCGCAACATAAATGCAGTAGAGCTTTGCGTCTTCGTCATCGCCAGCATGCAAAGGCTTCTGGTTGAGGAAAGTATCGAGGATGATTGCGGTTTTACCGGTCTGACGGTCACCAATCACAAGCTCACGCTGTCCACGTCCAACCGGGATCAAAGCATCAATCGCCTTGAGACCCGTCTGCATCGGCTCATGCACCGACTTACGTGGAAGAATGCCAGGAGCCTTTACATCAACGCGACGCATTTCCGTCGATTCGATAGGACCCTTGCCATCCAGCGGATTGCCGAGCGGATCGACAACGCGACCGAGCAGGCCTTTGCCAACCGGCACTTCAACGATTGCACCGGTCCGTTTAACCGTATCGCCTTCCTTGATTGTGCGGTCAGAACCAAAAATAACAACACCGACGTTGTCACTTTCCAGGTTCAAGGCCATGCCCTGGATACCACCAGGGAATTCGACCATTTCACCAGCCTGAACCTTGTCCAGACCGTAAACACGAGCAATACCGTCACCGACGGACAGCACTTGACCGACTTCAGAGACTTCGGCTTCCTGGCCAAAGCTCTTAATCTGGTCCTTGAGGATAGCGGAAATTTCCGCGGCCCGAATATCCATCAGCCGACCTCTTTCATCGCGAACTTGAGTGAATTGAGTTTTGTACGCAGCGATGTATCGATCATGCGGGAACCGACCTTGACCACAAGGCCACCGATCAGAGCAGGATCAACCTTCGCAGAGATTTTTACCGACTTTCCGGAAGACGCGGAGAGCGCTTCTTTCAAGGCAGTAACCTGACCATCAGACAGCTCAGCTGCCGAAACGACCTCAGCAGTTTCCTCGCCGCGCCTTTCGGCGAGCAAGAACCGGAAAGCCTTGATCATGTCAGGAATTACGAAGAGGCGCCGATTACGGGCGGCCAACTTCACAAAATTTGCGGCAAGACCAGAGATCTTAGCCTTGTCGAGCAATGCTGTGAGCGCATCAAGCTGCTCTTCAGCACTGAAAGCGGGGCTTTTCACGAGACGGACGAGATCATCGCTTTCTGAGAGGAAGCCCTCAAAAATGCCAAGATCGCGTTCTACATCTGCGGTCGCACCTGTTTCCTCGGATAAATCGAGGAGAGCAGACGCATAGCGCTTAGCCACGCCGGATACGAGAGATACGTTGTCAGTCACCAGGTCCGAGCTCTCTGACGCATTTCAAGCCCCTGCCAACCGTTATTGGAAGCAAGCCCTTGAAATAATTAGGGAATTCAGGGTCTTAAGGTGATACGGCAGAACCGTTCCCCCAAAGTCGCGCCTCAATTAGCACAGGGTTTCCCTGTGTGCAACTTCACCTAAAGGCTGTAGTGCGCCAAATAGGGCTGTTTTTTGTCTCATTGTTACAAAAAATGTTGCGGATCGACGTCGACCTGGACCCTCAGGCCCTTTGTGGCCTTTGGTCCATTGTCCAGCCACTGCCGAATGTAAGCCTGCAGATCGAACTGCCGTGGTGCCATCAATAAAAGGCGAAACCGGTAACGTCCGCGTATCATTGCCAGCGCAGCTTCAGCCGGACCGAGCAGTGTTACCGCTGCCTCATTGGGAGCCCCCCGGGCCAGCGCCCTGGCATAACCTTCGGTCGCCAATTTATCAGGACCGGAGATAACCAATGCAGCCAAACGGCCAAAAGGCGGCAGTCCGGTGGCCCGGCGCGCCTCAATCTCCGCATTGTAGAAAGCGTCGCGATCCTGCGACATCAGCGCTTTCAGGACCGGGTGATCAGGTGAATAAGTCTGAAGAAAGCCCTTACCTCCACCTGTTACGCGCCCTGCCCGACCGGTGACCTGAGCCAGCAGCTGAAAGGTTTTTTCAGCAGCGCGAGGATCGCCATGAGCCAGACCTAGATCTGCATCAATCACACCAACGAGGCGCATCTTCGGAAAATTATGGCCTTTGGCGACAAGCTGAGTTCCGATAACAATATCAGCGCCACCATCTTCAACAATTTTCATTTCTCGCCTGAGCCGCTCAGGTCCACCGGGCAAATCGGACGATAAAATAAGAGTGCGAGCATCGGGAAATAGATTTTCGACTTCTTCGGCGATTCTTTCCACACCCGGTCCACAGGCGACCAGAGAATCGACCGTATTGCAGGATGGACACGCCTTGGGAACCGATTCGTTGTGGCCGCAGTGATGGCAGACCAGCCGTTTTTGAAACCGATGCTCCACCAGCCAGGAACTGCAATGCGGGCACTGAAAGCGATGGCCGCAGGTCCGGCACAACGTCAGCGGCGCATACCCGCGCCTGTTCAGGAACAGGAGAGACTGCGCACCATCGGCAAATGCCTCTTTCATGGCCTGAAAAAGCTCGGGGGCAATCCACCGCCCTCTACTTGGCCCATTCTGGCGCATATCAATGGCCTTCAGGTCCGGTAAAGCCGCCCCGGATGCCCGCTCAGGCAACTCGAATCGCTGATAACGACCCAGATCTGCGTTCACACGACTTTCGACTGATGGTGTCGCTGACGCCAAGACAACAGGAAACCGAGACAGGTGCCCGCGCACAACGGACATATCACGCGCATTATAGGGAACGCGGTCGTCTTGCTTGAAGGCACCGTCATGCTCTTCATCAACGATGATCAATCCGAGATCTGCAAACGGCAGGAACAACGCAGATCGCGCGCCGATGACAACACGCACATCTCCGCTCGCAACACCGCGCCAGACTCGGCCGCGCTTTTTGGGTGTTATCTCTGAATGCCATTCGGCCGGATAAACTCCGAATCGTTTTTCGAACCGCCTTAGGAACTGTTCGGTCAGAGCAATTTCCGGCAGCAATACCAGCGCTTGATGGCCGCGCCTCAGCGCTTCGGCAATGGCCTCAAAATAAACTTCAGTCTTACCTGATCCCGTCACCCCGTCGATCAGCGAGACAGCTGCGCCCTTGCCGAAACTGGCAACCAAACCATCCGAAGCGACCTGCTGCGCCGGAGTCAACTTGGTCTGGGCAAATTCAACCTGTGGAGCAGGAGAAGGTGCCACCGCCGGCAGAGCGACGGATTCCAGAACTTCCTGCTGCAACAGTCCGTCGATGACCGACGTGCTTACCCCTGCAGCTTGAGCAAGAGAGCTCTTGGTCCAGGCCACGCCGTTTTCGGTGACATCCAGAACCTTCTGCCGGGCCGGTGTCATGCGTTCGGGCATCTGCCCTTTTCGCCTGCGCACACCAGATATCGGAGGCTCGTCCTCAAGAGCCTCCTCCGAGCGCAGAACCATTCTCAGCACCATGCCAGGAGGAGACAAGGTCCAGTTAGCAACCCAGTCTATGAAACGGCGCAGCTCTTCATCGAGAGGTCGCGCCGTTTCATAGACCCGGCTTATGACTTTCAACTTGTTCGAATTAATCCCTGCATCAGGCTCACCATCCCACACAGCGCCGAGCACTTCTCTGGGGCCCAGCGGCACCTTGACGATGGTTCCGGGCACCACAGACACCCCGGCTGGAACACGATAAGTATAGGCGCGGGGCACAGCAACAGGGACCAAAACACTCACGATGGTCTCTTTCATGGCCGGGTCGTCGTCAAAAAGCACAGAAATCTTCTTTCCTGAACCAGCACCAAATCTGGTCTCGCGAGGTTACCAAAACCCTATTTTCCATGACCGGGAACCTTGAGGTACGCACACCATAAAAATTCCATCAAACCGAATCAGGGGTTCTTCTGGACGTCATCCTAAGGTAAAGAGACCACGAACAGAGATTCAATCGCTGTCCGCCTTTGTAAACAAGACGGTTAGCGGACCGTGCCCGATCAGGGCGCACACTAGGGAGCATAAGCCCATGAAGTTTTTCGTCGACACTGCAGAGACTGCAGAGATTCAGGAACTGGCCGCAACTGGCCTTCTTGATGGTGTAACCACCAACCCCTCGCTGATCGCCAAGTCCGGGCGCGATTTCAAGGAAGTCATCGCCGAAATCTGCAAGATCACAGACGGTGACGTTTCGGCTGAAGTCGCTGCGACCGATTTCGATGGCATGATGAAAGAAGCGGCCGAGCTGGTAAAGATCGCCGACAATGTCGTCATCAAACTGCCTTTGACCATGGACGGCCTAAAGGCTTGTAAAGCGCTGACAGAAAAAGGTCACAAGACTAACGTGACTCTGTGCTTCTCCGCCAATCAGGCGCTGCTGGCCGCAAAAGCTGGCGCGACTTACGTGTCGCCATTCATTGGCCGCCTTGATGACATCAACATTGATGGCCTGGAGCTGATCCGCGAAATTCGTGTGATTTTCGACAACTACGGCTTTGAAACAGAGATTCTGGCTGCATCCATTCGCACGCCGAACCACGTCAAGGATTGCGCCATCATTGGCGCGGATGTCGTAACAGTACCGCCATCAACCCTGAAGGCGCTGGTGAAGCACCCGCTGACCGACAAGGGCCTGGAAGCATTTCTTGCTGATTGGGCGAAGACCGGTCAGAAAATCGTCTGATTATTTTCGGCGACATCTATTATTCAAACGGCCCGGCTTTCCGGGCCGTTTTTTTGTGGCTGGATGCTGGTACATAGATCTTGCCCTCAGACTAGTGCTACGCCATAATTTGTTCAGGTCCACGGTGGGGCCTCCGGTCTGCGGAAAGGCGTCCACACCGACTTTTGCCGAGCGCCGATGCGCTCACATCATCAGATTCCCGCTCGTTCCGGAGAGGCAGACACTGGACGACAACCGAGCCCGGGGGTCTTCATGACTGACGAAACGCCACACTTGGCGCAATCACCGCTTTTCAGCGAAACTGATCTTTCCCTCAACCTTGATCGCCAGAAGCAACGTGCAAAAGTCCTTCGCAATGAAGCGCGCGCAGGCAACGCTGAGGCTCTCGCCCGGCTGAGCGCACATCATATCCGCTACAAAAATCTCGACACCGTCCAGCTCAAGCTGGCGGATGCGCAATTTGTCATTGCACGGGAAGCTGGCCTTCCAAGTTGGCCAGCCTTGAAGGCGCATGTCGAGCAAATGGATGCTATGGGCCGCGCCATCCAGAACGCAGCCCCTGCCCCCGATGCAGATATGTCAACGCTACACATACGCTGCGGCAATGATATTGAAGCCCCGCTGAAGCGCGCCGGGTTCCTCGGCGATTTTCTTCAATTCTCAGATCCTGTTTGCCAAGGACCCATTTCCGATGAGCCGAATGCCATTACAGAACGGGCGCGATTTATCGCAAGCGAATATCCCGGCGAGGATGAAACAGAGACAATTGATGTTCTCACAAAAGAGCATAACCGCCTGAACAACGCCGGTGATTATGGCCGCATTGTTCTGTGGTTCGAGCATGATCCTTATGATCAATTGCTACTCGTCAAGACACTTGTCCAGCTGAAGGCAACAGGTGCAAACCGGCGCAAAGTCGAATTGGTCAGCCTCGACAGGTTTCCCGGCATTCAAAAATTCATAGGGATCGGCCAGCTGTCGCCAGCAGCCCTTCGTCACATGTATGCTCGCCGCGCGCCTATCTCCGAAGAGGCCTATAACCTTGCTGAGGTGACGTTTTCGGCACTTCTCGTTAAAGACCCGGAAGCACTTCACGCGCTTTCCCGGCACTCCTCGCTTGGGCTGCCTTATCTGGCAGGCGCATTATCCAGATATCTGTCCGAACTACCGGACGTTCAAAACGGGCTTTCCTTCACCGAAAACTCTATTCTAAAGGCTCTTAAGGACAAACCACTGCCATGGGGCCAGGTTTTCCGCAGCTTCATGCAGGCAGTCGATCCACTGCCCTTTCACGGCGACCTGATGTTCCTGGGGACGATGCTCAGGCTGCGGGACGCTGAGCGACCTGCCCTGACAAGCCAGCCAGTCGATATGACCCGCGAGGGCTGGGGTAGGACAGAATTTTCGCTGACTGAGACCGGGCTAGCGCTCCTTGCAAGGGCTCTTGACTGGAAGACCTGCGGCTCAAGGCTTCGCTTTCAAGGCAGCATCACCTGCTTTGCTGATCCGGATTGGCGCTGGGATCCAATAAAACAAATTCCTGTCGCAAAATGCTGACCAGCGCCGCCGCGCATTAACCAAAAACTTGGAGATGAGAGCTAAAGTCTCACTATGTCCTCATCTCCTGCTCCCGTGAATAACCGAGAAGATGCCTTGCTGGTCACGGCAATGCCAGATCTGAATGACCGGATCGGACGCTGGCTTGATCACCTTTCTGACGAACGGCGCCTGGCGGACAAGACACTTATTGCCTATGAACGCGACCTTCGACAGTTTCTGCGGTTTTTGACCAACCATCTGGGCGGCGCACCAAGCCTGAAAGACATTGCAGAGCTGACACCGGCAGACTTTCGGGCTTTCATGGCCCGCAGACGCCGCGATGGCGCTCAAAGCCGATCTCTTGCGCGCGGCATGGCCGGCATTCGGTCTTTTCTGAAATATCTTGAGAAACGCGGCGAAGTGAACGCGGCAGCATCCAGCGCCATCCGCCCACCCAGGCAAGCACGCTCCTTGCCCAAGCCTGTGTCTTCTCGCGATGCCATCGATCTGACAAGTGGCGATTTGGCCATGGAGAGCGACGCCTGGATCGAAGCGCGCAACGCAGCCGTCCTCACTCTTCTGTATGGTTGCGGCCTGCGCATTTCAGAAGCGCTTTCGCTGACAGGCCGCACGGCACCGAAACACGGTGCCAAAAGCATGCGGATCATTGGCAAGGGCGGCAAGGAACGCATCGTTCCGATTCTTCCGGTCGTGACAGAGGCACTAGATGACTACCTGCGCCTGTGCCCCTATGCGGTTTCGGCTGACAGTCCTTTGTTTCTGGGCGCGCGCGGTGGTCCACTCAGCCCGCGACTCATACAATACGCAATGGAAAAGTTGCGCGGCGCACTTGGTCTTGCCGACAGTGCCACGCCGCACGCCTTGCGACATTCTTTCGCCACACACCTGTTGGCAGGTGGTGGCGACCTGCGCACGATCCAGGAACTTCTCGGTCATGCCAGCCTGTCCAGCACGCAAATCTACACCGAAATTGACTCTAAACGGCTGCTGGAAGCTTATGATAACGCTCATCCTCGCCGCTGACGGGCCAACAAAGCAAAAAAACGGCCACGAAGACTCATTTTCTGCGCTTTAGGGGGTGCATTCTTCGGAAAATTTGATAGGGTCGCGCTTTCTGGACCCGCACCTGTGCGTGGATCTACCCACTATGCTGCCTGAAACCCTATGTAGAAGACATATGGCGACGCGCTGCCCGCTAACCGCCAAAGGAGAAATCTTGCAAGTTCTCGTACGTGACAACAATGTCGACCAAGCCCTTCGCGTTCTGAAGAAGAAGCTCCAGCGTGAAGGCGTCTTCCGTGAAATGAAGACACGTCGTGCTTACGAAAAGCCGTCTGAAAAGCGTGCCCGTGAAAAAGGCGAAGCTGTTCGCCGCGCCCGCAAGGCTGCGCGCAAGCTCGCTCAGCGTGAAGGTCTGGCACCAGGCGCACGCGCCAAGCGCTAAGCGTCTCAACAGCAGCTCAGCAATGACCTGCTGCAAGACATTCGATCAGGTTCCACACTTGAGGCGCATAGCCCGTGTGGAACCGGTCGCATTTCAAAGACCCAGTTCAGGTGCCGTTAACACTTCTCTAACGTATGGAGAAGAGTGTCTCCTTTAAGGAGATCTTACGATGCGCCTTCTTTTTCTGGTCTTTCTGTTTCCCTTTTTATTTATCCTTGAAGATACGGTAGAAGCCCGGATCTATTGCCCCCTGCCGGAACACGGCATCTGGGTCAACGACAGCGCTGCAGCAAAAGAGCTCAGCCGCCTCGAGATCGAGACAAAATGCGTCGATGACAGGCTCCACGCCCGGATCAGGGCTTTCACCAAATGCTATCCTCGCGACTGCAAATGGGGCTGGACCAAAGCCAAACAGCGCGATGGTGGCGGCCTGACCGTCATGCTCATAGGCTTCCTCGGCTCCAAACGGGTCGACGTGCGTGGCTTCGATGACCGGCTGGATGCCTATATGACCGACATCTCCCATGATCCCGCGCACCCGGACAAGGTCAAGAGCTACACGCTCAAACGCAAATAGCGTGTATTTCCAAGCGCTTCGCGCATCGGTTTACCAGGCTCCAATTTTCGCCTATCCTAAGGTTAAGTCTCGCTATGGTGCGCGGCTTTAACATGATGGAGATGAGCCATGCGTGTTTTAAAAATCAGCGCGATCATTCTTGCGACAATGTCATTTGCAGCCTCGCCAGTCGTTGCATGCGAATGGGGCAAGACAGCCAAAATGAAGTCCAACATCACCGTGACTGAAGTGACCAAAGCCCCTGCAGCCGGAAATCCTGAGATCGTCATCGCAACCAACGATCAGCCTGTGAACATGACGGTCTTGCCAAAGTCGAAGATCAAAATCGCTCAGTAGCGCAGAACGTACTCAACTGACGGAAAGTCTGGCCGCTTGAGGCGGATTAGTCTCTGCGCGTTTAAACACGCTTAGGATAAGGTTACATTGCAAGCCACCCGTAATCTGTCGAAAATGCCCGAGCACGCGGACCAGCCAAGCAGACCGAATACCCGATCACGGTACTGCACCGCAGGGTAATTGCGCGCAGTGTGTGAACCCATTGCACAACTTTAGTATCTGCAACAGCACCAACATCCTAAGACTACAGCTGTCCCGGAACGGGTATCCCAATTTTACCACGCCCACAAAAAAAGCCGGGCGATTGCCCGGCCTTTTGCATTCAAAAAGAATGTCAGTCAGCTGATCAGGAATGGATCGGCTTGCCGGCGGTGGCCATGGCGGCTTCCTTGACAGCTTCTGACATGGTTGGGTGGGCGTGGCATGTCCGGCCGAGATCTTCAGACGAACCGCCGAATTCCATCAGCACGGCGGCTTCGTGGATCATTTCGCCAGCGCCGAAGCCGACGATATGAACGCCCAGAACCCGATCAGTCGCAGAATCCGCCAGAACTTTGACAAATCCGTCGGTGTTGTTCATGGCGCGCGCGCGGCCATTGGCGGAGAAAGCGAATTTCCCGGTGTTGTAGGCAACGCCAGCCGCTTTCAGCTCTTCTTCCGTCTTGCCGACAGAGGCAACTTCCGGCTGGGTGTAGACCACACCCGGGATCACGTCATAATTCACATGACCGGCCTGACCGGACAGAATTTCGGCGAGGGCAACGCCCTCATCTTCTGCCTTATGGGCCAGCATTGGTCCAACGATCACATCACCTATGGCGTAAATGCCTTCGACGTTGGTCTTGTAATGACCATCTGTCTTGACCCGGCCACGATCGTCCAGCGCGACGCCGGCTTCCGCCAGACCCAGACCTTCGGTGAAGGGCTTGCGGCCAATGGAGACCAGAACGATATCAGCCGCCAGAACTTCCGCATCACCGCCCTTGGCAGGCTCCACGGAGACTTCCAGGCCCTTGCCCTTCTTGGCAACGCCAGTGACTTTTGCACCGAGCTTAAAGTTCAAGCCCTGCTTCTTGAGGATCCGCTGGAACTGCTTGGAGACATCGCCGTCCATCGGGCCGAGGATCTTGTCCATGAACTCGACAACGGTGACTTCTGCGCCAAGACGCGCCCAGACCGAGCCAAGCTCAAGCCCGATTACACCGCCACCGACGACAACCATCTTGCCCGGTACCTTATCCAGTTCAAGCGCGCCGGTGGACGAGACAATCTGCTTTTCGTCAATTTCGACGCCTGGCAAAGACATCACGTCAGAGCCGGTGGCAATCACAATGTTCTTGGCTTCCAGAACAGACTTGGAACCATCATCCGCAGTCACTTCGACCTTGCCCGCAGACAGGATCTTGCCGATGCCGTGATGAGATTCGACCTTGTTCTTCTTCAAGAGAAACGCGACGCCGTTGACGTTCGCATCGATCACTTCGGTTTTGTGCCCCATCATCGCTGGCAGATCCAGCTTTGGCTTTGACACCTTGATGCCGAGCTTTTCAAAACCGTGACCGGCTTCCTCGAACATTTCCGAGGCATGGAGCAGCGCCTTGGAGGGGATACAGCCAACGTTCAGGCAGGTGCCGCCATGGGTCGCCCGCTTTTCAACAACAGCGGTCTTGAGACCAAGTTGAGCCGCCTTGATGGCGCACACATAGCCACCTGGGCCGGTTCCGATGACGACAAGATCATATTGGGACATTACGGTCGCCTTTGCCTTTTTCTTCGTTCGATCCGGTTGCCGGATCAGGGTAGAATCGCGCGTCCACCGGAGACATCCAGGATTGCGCCAGTCGTGTAACTGGCTTCTTCTGAAAGAAGCCACATGATTGCTTTTGCCACTTCGTCCGCTGTTCCGGCGCGCTTCATTGGCAGGTTTGCCTCAATCTTCGCAACCCGGTCCGGAAGACCGCCAGAGGCATGTATGTCTGTATCGATGATGCCAGGGCGTATACCGTTGACCCGAATGCCTTCATCCGCGACTTCAAGAGCCAGACCAACAGTCATTGTATCAATCGCGCCCTTGGAGGCAGCGTAATCGACATATTGGGAGGCCGATCCGAGTTTGGAAGCTGCGGACCCCACATTCACGATTGCACCGCCCTTGCCGCCATGACGCGTTGACATGCGCTTCACCGCTTCGCGGGAGCACAGGAAGGAGCCAACGACATTGACTGCGAACATGCGTGTCAGACGCTCGGCAGACATTTCATCCACCCGCGCCGGATAGTCAACAATACCGGCATTGTTGACCAATGCGGCAAGCTGGCCGTGTTCATCGCAGGCGGCAAAGATCGCCAATACGTCGGCTTCTGATTGCACATTGCCCTGAATTGCAAACGCTGCCCCGCCGCGCGCTTCAATCTTGGCCACAACAGCATCTGCTGCGGCTTTGTTGTGCACATAATTAACAGCAACGGCATGACCAAGTTCGACAGCTCGCAGACAAGCTGCCGCACCAATCCCACGGCTTCCTCCGGTTACCAGAACGATGCTTTGTGCCATGGATTACTGCTCCGCCAGCGCCAGGCGCAGGCCGAAACCTGCGAATGTGGCGGCGATTGTTCTGCGCATCCACAACATCACCCGATCACTGCGCAGGACTTTCTCGCCGACATGTGCCGCAGAAAGTCCATAGACTGCAAAAACGCCGAATGTCATGGCCATGAAAACGCTGCCGTACATCAGCAATTCCAGTGTGGGATTACTCGCCGTCGGGCTGACGAATTGCGGCAGAAACGCCAGAAAGAACACCGTCAACTTCGGATTGAGAATGTTAATCAGGCAGGCGGTGCGTGCCGTTGCCACACCCCCCTTGCGCGTATCCTGATCAGCTTTCAGGTCTAAGGGACCACTGGTTTTCAACGTTTGCCAGGCCAGATAAAACAGGTAAGCAACACCAGCGTATTTTACGGCCTGAAAGACGAGAGCACTGCTGTGCATCACGGCGGCCAGGCCGACGACCGATGCAATCATTGCCGGCACGATCCCGAGCGTGCAGCCGACGGCGGCGACAATGGCCGCCTGCCGTCCTTTACCAAGTCCGACCGCGACCGTGTAGACAACGCCGGTTCCAGGAACCAGTATCACTATCAGGGCCGTGATCAAAAACTCCACACTCATATTCCGGCTCCCTTGAGCATCGGATCAGGACAAGGACCGGTTTAGAGATCCAGAACCAGCCGCTGAGGATCCTCAAGGCTTTCCTTGATGCGAACCAGGAAGGTCACGGCCTCCTTGCCGTCCACGACGCGGTGATCGTAGGACAGAGCCAGATACATCATCGGACGGATGACAACCTGACCATTCACAGCCATTGGCCGTTCCTGGATCTTGTGCATGCCCAGAATACCGGACTGCGGTGCATTCAGGATTGGCGATGACATCAGCGAACCATAGACACCACCATTGGAGATGGTGAACGTGCCGCCTGTCATGTCAGCCATGCCGAGCTTGCCGTCACGTGCCTTACGGCCAAGGTTGCCGATTTCCTGTTCGATTTCAGCAATTGACATCTGGTCCGCGTCGCGAACAACTGGAACGACAAGACCCTTGTCCGTTCCAACAGCCACGCCAACGTGGCAGAAGTTCTTGTAGATCAGGTCCGTGCCGTCGATCTCGGAGTTAACTGCAGGAACTTCCTTCAGCGCATGGCAGACAGCCTTGGTGAAGAACCCCATGAAGCCCAACTTCACGCCATGCTTCTTCTCAAACAGTTCCTTGTACTGCTTGCGCAGTTCCATGATCGGACCCATGTCCACTTCATTGTAAGTGGTGAGCATCGCAGCCGTATTCTGTGCATCTTTCAAGCGACGCGCGATGGTCTGGCGCAGCTTGGTCATGCGAACACGTTCTTCACGGCTCTCATCATCTGCATTGACCGTGCCACGTAGAGCGGCGGGCTTGGCAGCAGCGGAGCTGGTTGCACCAGAAGCAATAGCAGCGATCACGTCGCCTTTAAGGACCTGACCGCGTTTACCTGAGCCTGCAACCTGATCTGCAGAGATGTTCTTCTCTGCCATCATTTTAGATGCCGATGGCGCTGCAGGCATGCTTGATCCACCAGCAACTGGGGCTGCGGCTGCATCAGGCGCAGCAGCAACGGGCGCTGCAACAGCGGCCTGACCAGAGCTATCGATCTGACAGAGCAGTGCACCGGGTTCCACAGTATCGCCCGTGTTAGCTGAAATCTTGACGATCGTACCTGCGACGGGGGCCGGAACTTCCTGAGCGGCCTTGTCGGTTTCCAGCTCGACAAGCGTGTCATCAGCCTTGACCACATCACCGACCTTGACGCTCCATTCGCCAACTTCGGCTTCTGTCACGGATTCGCCCGCACTTGGCGTGATGACGTCAACGAGTGTTGCAGCAGAGGCCGCCGGAGCCGCTGGCGCTGCCTTGACTGCAGGTGCAGTTGCCGCAGCAGCCCCTTCTGCAATCTGACCAAGAAGAGCGCCCACTTCAACAGTGTCCCCTTCTTTAACCAAGATGCTTTCTAAAGTGCCGGATGTCGGAGCCGGTACTTCAACAGTTACCTTGTCAGTTTCCAGCTCCACCAAAGGCTCGTCGGCCTTGATAGCGTCGCCTGGCTTCTTGAACCACTGGGCGATCGTTGCTTCGGATACTGATTCACCTAGTGTTGGGACGCGAATTTCGGTTGCCATGGTCGCCTTCTCTTAAGTTTGCCTGGCCATTTCCGGTCATGGCGGGGGCCACGAAGGGCCCCCAAATATTATTTTGCAAACGCCTCGTCGAGGAACGCTTGAAGCTGTGCAAGGTGTGCGGACATCAGACCGGTTGCGGTCGACGCCATGGCCTTACGGCCTGCATAGCGTGGACGCTTCACCTTGGCATCAATCTGCTCGAGCACCCATTCGATGTAAGGCTCAACGAAGAACCAGCTGCCCATGTTCTTCGGCTCTTCCTGACACCAGACGGTATCCGCATTCTTGAAGCGGTTAAGCTCCATCGCCAAAGCCTTCTTCGGGAACGGGTAGAGCTGTTCCACACGGAGCAGATAAACATCGTCGATACCGCGCTTTTCGCGTTCTTCATAAAGGTCATAGTAGACCTTACCCGAACACATCACCACGCGGCGGATCTTGTCATCCGGCACCAGCTTGATAGCGGCATCCGCTTCCATTTCCGCATCATCCCAAAGGAGACGGTGGAACGTGGAATCATCCCCCATCTCATCAAGACGGGATACGGCGCGCTTGTGACGAAGCAGAGACTTCGGCGTCATCAAAATGAGCGGCTTGCGAATGTCGCGCTTGAGCTGGCGACGCAGAATATGGAAGTAATTTGCCGGCGTCGTACAGTTCGCCACCTGCATATTGTCTTCCGCACACATCTGCAGGAAGCGCTCGAGCCGTGCTGACGAATGCTCTGGCCCCTGACCTTCATAACCATGCGGCAGAAGGCAAACCAGACCAGACATACGTAGCCATTTACGCTCGCCCGATGAGATGAACTGATCAAACAGTACCTGGGCACCGTTTGCAAAGTCACCAAACTGGGCTTCCCAAAGTGTCAGCGCTTTCGGCTCGGTGAGCGAATAGCCATATTCAAACCCAAGTACCGCTTCTTCAGACAGCATCGAGTTGATGACTTCATAACGCGCCTGATTGTCAGCGATGTTGTTGAGCGGGATAAAACGGCTTTCGTCTTCCTGATCATACAGAACGCTGTGGCGCTGAGAGAACGTTCCGCGTTCGCAATCCTGACCGGACAAACGAACAGCATGGCCATCCTTCAGTAGTCCGGCAAATGCCAGAGATTCCGCAGTCGCCCAGTCAACGCCCTTGCCAGTATCAATCATCTTCTCGCGGTTCTTCATGAACCGCGAAATTGTCCGATGGATGTTGAAGCCTTCAGGGACAGCCGCAAGGCGATGTCCGATCTCGGTAAGCTCAGGCATTGGAATACCAGTCTGACCGCGACGTGGATCTTCTTCATCGGCCGCACGCTTCATGCCAGACCATTTGCCGTCCAGCCAATCAGCCTTATTGGGCTTGAAGGCCTGACCTGCATCAAACTCACCATCGAGATGAGCACGCCATTCGGCCTTCATCTCGTCGACTTCTTCAGTCGAAACGACGCCTTCACTGACCAGCCGCTCCGAATAGATCTGCAGCGTTGTCGCATGCTTGCGGATCTTCCGGTACATGATCGGCTGTGTGAACGCAGGCTCATCGCCCTCGTTGTGGCCAAAGCGACGGTAGCAGATCATGTCGAGTACCACCGGCCGACCAAACATCTGGCGGAATTCAATCGCGATTTTCGCTGCGAAAACGACCGCCTCCGGGTCATCTGCATTGACGTGGAAAATCGGCGCTTCAATCACCTTGGCCATGTCGGATGGATACGGCGAAGAACGCGAGAAACGTGGGTTCGTCGTGAAGCCGATCTGGTTGTTAATGATCACATGAACAGAGCCACCGGTGCGGTGACCGCGCAGAGCCGACAAACCGAAACACTCAGCCACAACGCCCTGTCCAGCAAACGCTGCATCACCGTGCAACAACAACGGCAGAACCTTGGAACGATCGACTTCAGTGGTCTCGACGAAATTTCCAGCCACTGCCGACAGCTGATCCTGCTTGGCGCGAGATTTACCCAAAACAACGGGGTTGACGATTTCCAGATGCGACGGGTTTGCCGTCAGCGACAGATGAACGTCGTTGCCATCGAAAGAACGATCCGCAGATGCACCGAGGTGGTACTTCACATCACCGGAGCCTTCCACGTCATCCGGGGCAGCAGACCCACCCTTGAACTCATGAAAAATAGCTCGGTGAGGTTTGCTCATAACCTGAGACAGAACGTTCAAGCGGCCACGGTGGGCCATGCCGAAAACGATCTCTTTCAGACCCATTTGGCCGCCGCGCTTGATGATCTGTTCAAGCGCCGGTATCAAAGCTTCACCGCCATCAAGGCCGAAACGCTTGGTGCCCGTGTATTTCACATCAAGAAATTTTTCGAAGCCTTCGGCCTCGACCAGCTTGTTCAGAATAGCCTTCTTGCCTTCTTTGGTGAAGGCAACATGCTTGTCCGGACCTTCGATGCGCTCCTGGATCCAGGCCTTAGCAGCCGGGTCAGAGATGTGCATGAATTCGACACCCAGCGTCGAACAATAAGTCCGCTTCAGAATGTCCATCATCTCGTTGAGCGTGGCATATTCCAGGCCCAGCACGTTATCGATGAAAATCCTGCGATCCCAATCGGCATCAACGAAGCCGTAGGATGAGGGGTGAAGCTCTTCGTGGTCGCCCGGTGTCGACAGTTTCAGAGGATCCAGATCAGCATGAAGGTGACCGCGCATACGATAGGCGCGGATCATCATCAGCGCGCGAACCGAATCACGCGTTGCCTGATGAACTTCGGCGTCCGACAGCGGAGCGCCTTTTGCGTCTGATTTTTTCTTGAGCTTGTCGCCGAGCTTTTGCTCGATCGGCGCCCAATTGCCATCGAAGGCATTGACCAAGTCGCCATTGGCTTCAATTGGCCAATCTTTACGCTTCCAGGGTGCTCCGCGGGCTTCCTTCAGGACGTCTTCTTTTTCGTCCTGGAAGCTCGCAAAAAACTCCTGCCACTCGGCATCAACCGAGCTCGGGTTTTCCTTGTACTGAGCGTAGAGGTCTTCGATATAGGCTGCGTTGGCGCCGTAAAGCAACGACGTCAGTGCGAATACATTGTTCGCTTCCTGCCGTGCCATATTTATCCAGCGGAGCAAAACTCCGCCCTTATTCTTTCAGGTGGACCCGGATGAGCCCGTCCTGGGTTCCTTTTCAGGCCGATGAAAACACCGACCCCCTCATAATTCCGGTCAAGGCGATAATTCGCCTCGACCGCTTCGCATCACTATGCCTACCGAATCGTAAACAATTTACGTCGGAGTACCAGCATAAAGCTGATTTAGCCCTTCAATACTTCAAGAAGGGTTTCACCAAGCTTGGCAGGAGACGGAGAAACCTTGATACCGGCCTCTTCCATCGCTGCAATTTTATCTTCAGCACCGCCTTTGCCACCGGAAATAACAGCGCCAGCATGCCCCATAGTCCGACCTGGAGGAGCCGTACGACCCGCAATGAAGCCAGCCATTGGCTTCTTGCGGCCCTTCTTGGCCTCATCGATGAGGAACTGAGCTGCTTCTTCTTCTGCAGAACCGCCAATTTCACCGATCATGATCATGGACTTGGTTTCATCATCAGCCAAGAACATTTCCAGGATGTCAATGAACTCGGTGCCCTTGACCGGATCACCGCCGATGCCGACAGCCGTTGTCTGGCCGAGTCCTGCATTGGACGTCTGGAAGACCGCTTCATAGGTCAGTGTTCCGGAACGCGAAACAACCCCAACAGAGCCCTTCTTGAAGATGGAGCCTGGCATGATGCCAATCTTGCATTCTTCAGGTGTCAGGACGCCTGGGCAGTTCGGGCCAAGCAGACGGGACTTGGATTTCTCCAACTTCGCCTTGACCTTGATCATGTCAGCAACCGGGATGCCCTCGGTGATGCAAACGATGAACGGAACTTCCGCATCAATGGCTTCAATAATCGCAGCGCCCGCGCCTGCCGGCGGAACGTAGATCACTGAGGCGTCTGCGCCTGTGGCTTCCTTCGCTTCACCAACGCTGGCGAAGATTGGAAGTTCAGCTGTAGCATCCAGACTACTGGTCCAGCTTGTACCGCCCTTTTTAGGGTGCACGCCGCCAACCATCTTGGTGCCGTAGTACTGCAGAGCCTGTTCCGTGTGGAACGATCCGGTCTTGCCGGTCAGACCCTGAACGATAATTTTCGTGTCTTTATTGACGAGGATCGACATTACGCGCCCCCCTTGACGGCTTTCACGATTTTCTGGGCGGCATCATCAAGGTCGTCGGCGGCAATGACGTTCATGCCGCTTTCAGAGATGATTTTCTTGCCGAGTTCGACGTTGGTGCCTTCAAGGCGAACAACGAGGGGAACCTGCAGGCCAACTTCAGTCACAGCTGCCAGCACGCCTTCTGCGATCACGTCGCAGCGCATGATGCCACCGAAGATGTTGACCAGGATGCCCTTCACGTTCGGATCAGACGTAATGATCTTGAACGCTGCCGTAACCTTTTCCTTGGTAGCGCCGCCACCAACATCCAGGAAGTTCGCAGGCTCCGCGCCATAGAGCTTAATGATGTCCATGGTTGCCATGGCAAGGCCAGCACCATTGACCATGCAGCCGATGTCACCATCGAGAGCCACATAGGCCAGGTCGTGCTTGGACGCTTCAATTTCCTTGGCGTCTTCTTCTGACTCGTCGCGCAGGGCAAAAATGTCGTCGTGACGGAACAACGCATTACCGTCAAAAGACACTTTGGCGTCGAGAACACGCACACGACCATCTTTCATGACGATCAGCGGGTTCACTTCGAGAAGAGCCATGTCCTTTTCCACAAACGCTGTGTAAAGGATCGGGAAAAGCTTCATGCCATCTTCGCGTGCGACGCCAGACAATTCCAGCCAATCGCAAAGCTTGGCAGCATCTGCGTCCGTCACACCCGTATCCGGGTTGATCGGCAGATTGTGGATCTTCTCCGGTGTCTCTTCAGCAACAGCCTCAATGTCCATGCCGCCTTCAGTGGAAACCACAAAAGCAACCTGGCCGCAGGTGCGGTCCACGAGAATGGAGAGGTAGAGCTCACGCTCGATATCTGCACCGTCCTCAATGTAAAGGCGATTGACGACCTTGCCGGCAGGACCGGTCTGAGCAGTCACAAGTGTGTTGCCGAGCATATCTTTTGCATGCGCGGTCACTTCCTCAAGAGAGAAAGCCAGGCGAACACCGCCCTTTGCGTCTGGGCCAAGTTCGGTGAACTTGCCTTTACCGCGACCACCTGCGTGGATCTGAGACTTCACAACCCAGAGCGGGCCAGGAAGGCTCTTTGCAGCTGCTTCGGCTTCATCGGCGGAGAAGATGGCAACACCTTCAGCAACCGGTGCACCATATTCCTTCAGAACCGCTTTGGCCTGATATTCATGAATGTTCATTTGTTTCCCCCGTTGTCGGAGGACCGTCACCGAGGATCAGTGACGGCCATCAAAAATTACTGCAGTCAACTCAGGCAAGAGCTGGCTGAATTTTCTTACAAGCTTCTACAAGGCCACCGACAGATGCGACGGATTTGTCGAACATTGCTTTTTCGTCTGAAGACATATCGATTTCGATAACACGTTCGACGCCATTGGCACCGATCACAACCGGCACACCAACATAAGTGTCTTTCAGGCCGTACTGACCATCAAGAGCAGCAGCGCATGGAACAACACGCTTTTTGTCCTTGATGTAGCTTTCCGCCATCGAAATGGCAGCAGAAGCCGGAGCGTAGAAAGCAGAGCCGGTCTTGAGCAGACCAACGATTTCCGCACCGCCGTCGCGGGTCCGCTGAACAATCTCTTCCAGACGCTCAGCTGTGCACCAGCCCATCTTGACGAGATCCGGCAATGGAATGCCTGCAACAGTGGAGTAACGGGTCAGCGGCACCATGGTGTCGCCGTGGCCGCCCAGAACGAAGGCCGTAACATCTTCAACCGAAACGTTGAACTCATCAGCCAGGAAGTAGCGGAAGCGGGCGCTGTCGAGAACGCCAGCCATGCCAACGACTTTGTTCTTCGGCAGACCTGAGAATTTCTGCAAAGCCCAAACCATCGCATCAAGTGGGTTGGTGATACAGATAACGAAAGCGTTAGGTGCATACTTGGCGATACCAGCGCCAACCTGCTCCATGACTTTCAAATTGATTTCCAAAAGGTCATCGCGGCTCATGCCCGGCTTGCGCGGGACGCCTGCAGTAACGATGACAACGTCCGAGCCCTCGATAGCTGCGTAGTCGTTGGCACCGGCCAGCTTGGAATCAAAACCGTCAACAGGAGAAGATTCTGCAAGGTCGAGGGCTTTGCCCTGCGGGACGCCTTCCGTGATGTCAAAGAGAACGATGTCTCCCAATTCCTTCAAGCCAGCAAGATGAGCGAGCGTGCCGCCAATCTGACCTGAGCCGATCAAAGCAATCTTGTTCCGAGCCATGTCCGAAAGTTTCCCTTTACGTAAGATGGAACCTTATGCCATCCGCTGATGACTGCGAATGGCACTACTCCCTTTGCCCGCCCCGTGCAAGCTAACCACAAGGATAACTGCCGCGAAACGGAATTAATTGATCATCTTCCCGCCATATACACATGACCTATTGGGAAGGTCTCTAAGTGCGCAAGCGCGTTTCTTCTCCTGACAGATATGCTCCCGAACGCATCTCGATCAACCGTGAAACTGTCCGGTCAAACTCAAATGCCTCGGTCCCACCTTCAGAGATATAGAGGCCGGTGGGCTCCGCTTCAGCAGAAATTACCAGTTTGATGCCGTTGTCATACAGCGTGTCGATCAAGTTGATAAATCGCTTCGCTTCATTACGCCGCGCTTTACTCATGACCGGAACATCTTCAACAAACACCGTTCCATATGTATGTGCAATCCGAAGATAATCAGCTGCGCCCAATGGCTGCATGCAGAGCTCTTCAAATGAAAAGCGAGCAACGCCAGCGGCCGCAGCACGCACCTGAATTTGCCGCCCCTTGAATTCCAGCTCTTCTGCGCGTGGCTTTACCCCATGGGTCAGCTTGCCCCATAATTCGTCAACCTTGCCATCAGCCTCAGCGCCTAGCGGAGAGACATAGACCGGCGCACCACCCAGCTTTTCGAGGCGGTAGTCCGTCGGGCTGTCGAGCATCACCACATCAACCCGCTCTTGCAGCAGCGCCACAAACGGCAGGAAAAGCTGACGGTTCAATCCGTCCCGATAGAGATCCTTGGGATCGACATTTGATGTCGCAACCACAACAACCCCGAGCGAAAACAACTGGGTGAACAACCGTCCCAGGATCATCGCATCCGTGATATCTGTGACTGAAAACTCATCGAAGCAAAGCAGGCGCGTCTCATCTGCAATCTGCTGAGCGACCGGTAGAATCGGGTCATCCCCTTTGACTTCACCGCGCTTCAGAGACTGACGATAGGCGTGAATTCGTTCGTGCACATCCGCCATGAATTCGTGAAAATGAGCCCGGCGTTTACGCTTGACTACAGCCACTTCCATGAAGAGGTCCATGATCATGGTCTTGCCGCGGCCAACGCCACCCCAGACATAAAGTCCCTTGGGGCGCTTTACGGTCTTCTTGTTTCGGCTGAACAACCAGCCGAGGGAACTTTTCTTGGAGGCAAGACGAAGTTGTGAGAGTTCGGTGTTGAGGAGATCAAGCCGATGGACAATATCCAACTGAATTGGATCCTCGCTGATGTCTCCCGAGGATACCAATGCCTGATATCTATTCTGAAGTGCCCGACTGACCGGCAGTTCAACTTTCACTCTGGCGCTCCGTTCCTGACATTTTGTCCACACAGCCCCCGCTGGGGTTTGCCAAACTATCGCCCTGACCGCTCGCATAAGGTTAAACCAACCAAGATGCAAGAGCCGCAGACTGTCGTTGCTGAGTGGAATAACGCTAAAATCGATTTAAATTGATTAACATTTCTTATCTGCGCCGGAGAAACTTAAGGTTGCTATCATTCTATGCCCCATTCAAATGACTGGGCTTTGCAAGCCAAATTGCTCGCCGCGCATATAAAACGCCAACTACCTTTTCCGTTCATAGACCTCCAACAAATCGGCAGCACATCGGTTCCGGGCTTGGTTGCCAAACCCAAGCTGCACCTAGATGTCACCGTCGGAGACGATCAAGACGTGCGCACCGCAGTAACCACTTTGACTAAAACAGCAGGAAAGCCGACTTTATCGCCAGAGTACTCAGCATAAGAGAAGGCACCTAGCGCTCTTTTTGAAAGGAGCAAACAGTCTTATGGCACGCACAACAATCTTTGATAGCGGCAGATCTGAACCGGAGACGCCTGTGAGACCTTCAGAGCGTTACAAACTGAACCGGCATGCCACCCTGGCTCTCCTGAAGTGTCAGAAGCTGGCCAACAAGCTCTCGCTCACTATCAAGATCCAAATCAGCCTTTCGCCCGCGACCGTCGGTCAAGAGCCAAGCGTTGCCTGGGCGAATGACATCGAATTCCATCGGATCAGAAGCATTGAGTTGCAAGCGCTCTAGCAGGCCGCTGTCGACGGAAGGCACACCATCCTGAGCTGCCTTCATCTCCAGTCGCAACGACCGATAAAATAGCTGGATTGCAGAGGTGCTGATAACAACAGAACCGGTATCGCCATCCCGCAGATAGACAATACGTGAGATCCCGGCACCCGTTGGAATTCCTGCCGCTGAACACGGGATTTTATGCATGTCGCCGAGAATGGTCCACTCAGCACGCAGTGTGACTGTGACCGGCTGGCGCAATGCTGGCATAGCGCGGGCCAGCATTTTTTCGCCAGAGCTCCGTCGATCAGAGCTTTCCGCGATCGCAGCATTGGCGGATTTCGCGAGAGACGTCCCCCCGATCCGAAGCCTGCGAAACACAACCACATCCCTTGGAAGGTCCGTACGCTCTACCCGCCATCCGGCATCCAGCCAAGCATTCTGATGAACCAGGCTGCCACCAGAATTAGCCCACCAGGTTCTGTGATCGCGAGCGCTTTTTGGCAAGCCTGATCCCAGAATGCTCTCTAGATCGTCCAGCTTCGCCGCCCAAACCACATCATCCAGACGTGCAAGATGTTCTCTCAAAGGGTCATATTTGGACATTGGCGCACCTCCTACTTTAGAGGTATACTACACCCATGAAGAGTGTCGTCCAGATATTTTTACTTATGGTTGCTAACGGTAAAGTGAGATGGGCGCACCGGTTGCCGTCTGACCATTGAATTGCTCGGTAGAGCTCGCATAGAGCTGCGCAACAATTCCGCCGCTCGCGTCCTTCAAAACCACCTGCTTGCCAGAAAGATCCCATGCAGAAACACCGGACAAAGCCGGGGTCGCACAGCCTCTGGTGTTTGCTCGATATCCGCCGGACCAAGCCGTCAAAGCCATAAAGGCCATGCAATTATCGCCTGCAGAAGAGATTTTCCAGCCGCCAGCCATATCGCTGCGTCCAATCTCAACAGCCCCACTGGGCTCTGCAACCGGCGCGACACTGAGATCCGTGCCAGGCGCTCCCGGAACGCCCTGCTCAACAACTCCGGGGCCTGGAACCGGCGCTAGAGGATCAAGTGGCTGCAAATTACCCTGACCAACCGGAGTTGTCGGTGTCGCAGGCAGAGGGGTTGCATAGTTACTGTTTCCCGAAAAACGCTGACAACCAGCCACCACCAGCGCAGAACTCAAGACCAAGGCAACTGTCACACCACGTTTCATATCGAATCAATCCCCGTTCCGCTGCACACTCATTTATTCTCTTACCGCACCATTACACCGAATGGCAAAATTCGACACAATTTACCGAGCCAATGCTATTGAATAAAGACCATTACGCCTGATATATGATGACGTGCGTTTGGAGGAACGCTGGGAGGACATTGTCTGTCACTCAGGAGCGCTCCATGCAGCCGTCCCTAAATATTTGGCGCCTATTTTCATGGGTCTTCAAACCCAAAGCTCCCAATACGACGGCAGAGCTCTTCGCTAAGGGTGAAATTCGCCCGATTTCCGTGTCAGAGAAACATCTGTTCCGAGACCACCTGCTCCGTCTCGATGCAAATACACGGCGAAGTCGGTTTGCCATGCAGGCAAGCGACGCCTTCTTGCGCAGTTATGTAGAAACATCCTTCACACTGGACACACTGATATACGCCTATCTGGAAAATGGTATCGTTCGAGGAACTGCAGAATTGCGCTCCCTTGGAGATGCCCAAACGGCAGAAGCAGCCTTTTGCGTTGAACCTGACTGGCGCCGCAAAGGCATAGGAACGCGCCTCATGGATACGCTCCTTCAAACTGCTAGAGAACGTCACACTCGTCATATTTATATCAACTGCCTTGCCGGCAATAGCCTCATGCAGGCTCTGGCTCGCAAGTTCTCGGCGTCGATGACCTTTCAGGCCGGAGATGTTATCGGTCACCTGCACCCGGTGGGATCAACATTGCCAGGCAAGTTGCGCAACTTCCTTTCGCGGCTTATTCCCACTCCAAATAGCACCATGCCCCGCTAGTAATCGTTTGTTTCCAGTGACAGCCGGTTCAAAGGCGGTGCCCATCATCGAGCAGATCCTTACAGAACAATCGCCAAGATAATGTGTTTGGCTCTTGGTTCACCTGCTTTGAAACGATAGTTTCCACCTAACAGTCAAAATCAGGACCGCGCTCCAGCAGGTCTGCATAAGTAAGGACACTGTAAATGCCGATTTCAATCTGGTGTATTCTCATCGCTGCCATTCTTCCCATAGCGGCTGTATTTCCCGCAAAACTCGACAAGTCTTACGACAATAACAAGCCACGCGACCCAGACTATTGGCGCAGTGGCTTTCGGGCTCGTGCCAGCGCTGCAGCGGCAAACAGCTTCGAAGCTCTGCCTTTCTTCGCAGCAGCTGTTATTATTGGCCTATGGCAAGGCGGTTCGGTCGAGTGGATCAACAAACTGGCAGTCCTGTTTATCGGGCTGCGGATCATTTACATCCTTTGCTACTACACCGACCGCGCAACGCCTCGGTCTATCTCTTGGCTTGCCGCTTTGCTGTCTGCAGTGGCGATTTTCACCAGCCCGATTTGGAGCGTTTAAACCAAAACGCTGACCGTTGATCGAGGTCGCTTTATGACCGTTTGATGAAATTATACCGACCCGATGTCATATCCATTGCCTGCGTCTGAGGGCTTCAGTAATACTGCCGAAGCACCAGACCACTCAGAATACCGGGACGGACTTTGGCTTATTCTGATCAGACAACAGTCGCCCTGTCTGGGACAGCGGCCACCGAACAACACAAGCATATTGTCGATATACTGATTGAGGAACGCGGCCAAGGCGTCATGAACGCGCCTTGGTGGCCTTTGGTGCAACCTGCAGCCTTCCGGATTTTGGGCTACAGGCGCGCGCTGGAGATGGCCAACATCATCTCGAACATGCCCGCACAGCGCATCTTCGACCATCTCAGCGCCCTTTTACAGCTCAATCTGGACGTACTCGGCCTGAAAAGCGTTCCGAAAACCGGACCAGTTGTGCTGGTGTCGAACCATCCAACAGGCATTGCTGATGGCGTTGTCCTATATGACGCGATCGGATCGCGGCGTAAGGACCTCTCTATCTTCGCAAACCGGGACGCCATCCGCATCAATCCGCGGCTTGCTGACATGATCATCCCGGTGGAGTGGCGTGCCAAGTTCAAGACACGAGAGAAATCCCGGGAGACCCTGAGATTGGCTGGCAAGGCATTTGCCGAAGACCGCGCTGTGGTCCTGTTTCCATCCGGACGTCTGGCCCATTGGCACGAAGGCCGCCTCACAGAACGCCCCTGGATGACCTCTGCGCTGGCCATGGCCCGCCGCTACAAGGTGCCGATCATACCCGTCCATATGGGAGGGCGGAATTCCGCCCTGTTTTATTTCCTGACCCGCATCTCAACCGAACTACGCGACATGACCGTTTTCAACGAGCTCCTCAACAAAAAACACGCCCACTATCAGGTTCATTTCGGCCAGCCGATTGATCCGGCCCTTCTGGACGGCGATTTGAACAGCCTGTCCGAGCGGCTACGAACCCATTGCGCAGACATCCTTGCGCAAGACCCGGACGCTGTGTTCACAGATTAGCCGCCTCTGCAGCGAATCATCCACAGACGGAGATTGCCGTCATCAGGCGAATAAGCGAGACTGCGGAAAATCAGGGAATCAGCCGCACATGCTCGCATCGCAGCCGCTACCGGCCAGCGCACAAGACAAGAGTCACGCCACAGACCCGCGCGATGTTCTTCGCGATGTTTTTGGCTATCCGGAGTTTCGCGGACGACAGGCAGAAGTGGTCGACGCACTTGTCTGCGGGAAGGATGCGGTCGTGCTCTTCCCGACCGGTGCAGGCAAGTCGCTTTGCTTCCAGATCCCGGCGCTTTGCCGACCGGGCATCGGCATCGTGATTTCGCCGCTGATCGCCCTGATGAAAGACCAGGTCGGCGCTCTGACCGCAGCCGGTGTTTCCGCCGCAGCCTTGAATTCTTCTCTTACGCCCGAAGAGCAGGACGCTGTCCGCGACAAAGCCCGATCCGGCGAACTGCAGCTCCTCTATGTGACGCCAGAGCGGCTCTCGACAGAAGGCTTTCGTCGGTTTCTCGATACGCTGGATATTGCGCTCTTTGCTATCGATGAAGCGCATTGCGTCAGCCAGTGGGGCCATGATTTCCGCCCGGAATACCTGTCGCTGACCACACTGCGCGACCGTTATCCGAATGTGCCGCGTGTCGCGTTGACGGCCACCGCCGATCCGCACACGCGTGAGGACATCATTGCCCGGCTTCAGTTGGAAAGCGCTGAGGTTTTTTCGACCAGCTTTGACCGTCCGAACATTCGATACGAGATTGTCGAGCGAACGAACCAGCGACAGCAGCTGCTGGATTTCCTCGCCCGCCACAAGGACGAAAGCGGCATTGTCTATTGCCTATCGCGCGCCAAAGTCGAAGATATTTCCGAATGGCTGTGCGCCAAGGGCATCCGCGCCCTGCCCTATCATGCCAGATTGCCAGCAGAGACGCGCGCAGCTAACCAGGACGCGTTTCTGCTGGAAGAGGGCCTGTGCCTGGTTGCGACTGTCGCCTTCGGCATGGGCATTGACAAGCCGGACGTTCGCTTCGTCGCTCATCTGGACTTGCCGTCTTCCGTTGAAGCCTACTATCAGGAAACAGGCCGAGCGGGTCGCGATGGCGCGCCATCTGAGGCCTGGATGGCCTATGGTATGGCCGATATGGTTCAGCGCCGCCGGATGATCTCGGAAGGTGATGCGCCTGATGATATCAAACGTGCAGAAAACGGTAAACTCAACGCGCTTCTGGGCATTTGTGAAACAGTCGGCTGCAGACGTCAGGCTCTGCTGGCCCATTTTGGCGAGGTCTATCCCAAGCCTTGCGGCAATTGCGACACTTGCCTGTCTCCGGTGGAGACCTGGGACGGGTCAGAAGCTGCGCAGAAATTCATGTCAACGATTTACCGTACAGACCAGCGCTTTGGCACCGGCCATATCATTGATGTTCTGCTGGGCAAGGAAACCGACAAGACCACACGCTTCGGCCATGGCAACCTATCAGTCTTTGGCATCGGTCAGGAACATTCGGCCAAGATCTGGCAATCGGTCGCACGCCAATTGGTGGCGGCAGGGCTTATTGACGTGGACCATGCGAATTATGGCGCACTGATCCTGACGGAAGAGGCGAGATCTGTTTTCCGCAGCGAGCGGCAAGTTCTGCTGCGCAAGGACCGGGCCGCAGCCAGCTTCAAGAAAACACGCGGCGCGCGCTCAGCAAGTTTGGCCGATGATCTCGATCCAGACGACCGGCAGCTCTTTGAACACCTTCGACGCCTCAGAACGCAACTTGCCCGTGATGCGGAAGTACCACCCTATGTGGTGTTTCCCGACGCGACACTCGCCGGCATTGCCAAGGCAAGACCTGGCACATACATCGCCTTGCTGGCTGTATCAGGCGTCGGGCAATCCAAGCTGGAACGCTACGGCAAGGAATTCATCGCCGTAGTCGAAGCGTTTGAAGCAGGGATTTAGCCCCCCACAACCAGAACCGTCGCATCATTGCCACACCCACTTAATAAGGCGGTAAGATGCTAGAAACAAAGAGTATTTCCTAAATTACACAGGTGGCCACAAAGGAAAAATACACTTATAATTATTTCAGTTTATGGATTTAGGAAATACTCTGATGAAAAGTCTACTCTTCGCAACTGCGGTTATTTTTGGGTCATTGACGCATTCAGCATTGAGCGCCGAAGATAATCTAGCTTACACAAGCGGCTTTTACGCAGGTGCACAAGCTGGCTTTGGTAGCCTTAACGGCAAAGACACACTGGGTGGCTCTCAAACACTTGAGAGTGGCGTCTTCGGCCTCTTCGGTGGTTATGATCATGCCTTTGGCAACATAATCGTTGGCCTAGGTGCTGAGGCAAATTTGACGAACTACAGAACTCTCAACGCATCTGGTAGCTCCCGTTCATCGGACAAGTGGAACGCATCGGGAACCGTGCGCATCGGTTACGCCATTGACCGGTTCCTTCCTTATATTTCCGCTGGTGTCGCTCTGAGCGAATATTCGGTAAAGCGAACCTCAACAGGTGAAACAGCATCCAACACGCATGCTGGATATGTTCTGGGAGCTGGCCTGGAAGCCAAGGTCACAAATAACTGGTCTGCTCGGCTTGATTACAAGCATTTTGAAATGGGCACCGAAACGTATCAATTCAACGGCTTTTCACCTTTCGATATATCAGGTCACCAGGATGCCGTTACGTTGGGCGTCGCATACCACTTCTGAGTACCCTTCAAATTACAGATCACGCAATAATGGCAGTGGAGTTGAATTCCACTGCCATTATTGCGAAAGCTTCTTGATTAATTTTCAGCCCCTTGATTCAGCAGGTATGAGAGGCGCGATATACGCGGCTAACCCGCTGGAGATAGGAAGGTCTTCTTAATTCGGCCGACAACAAAAATTGAAGACGCCAGCAAGATCATGCAAATGTTCCTCCGACGGCTCATTGAGCCAATCAGATATCGTGTGAACCAAGACCCTATGCATGGCCTTATGTTTGCGAAGGCGGGAATAAGATTTCCCCAGTTGATAGATTTCCGCGATATCCTCAGTCGAAAAGACCTCCAACGCAGAACTGGCAAATGCGGCACCAAGGTCAGCAAGTGTGCGCCGCGCCAATTCATGGGTGATTAGAAAGGCAAATAGACCCAAGACAAAGCGCTCTTCGTATCGCAAGGTGGACTTGTCGCGCCCCAAGCGCACCAAAATGAGATCAATGGTCACAACTGTACATACAACTGCAAATTCAGTCGAATTGCCTGTCTTCGGCAACTCCATGCCATTGGAGTTCAAAATACAATCTAATTTAACGCGAAGACGATTTTCTGATTCAACAAGTTTCAATTCAGAAATAAAACTCGGCTCTTTAGAGCCCACAGAAAAATATTCAACCATGCAATTGCCCCCTCAAACATTGAAGGCCAAAGGCTTCCCCTTTCCTAAGGTAACTTTAAAATTGGCAACATGCAATTTCTAGCAGTTCTCAGAAACACCGTCTATCTTACTCAACTTCCATGACCGCCTTTCGAAACGCCTTTGTAGGCTTGTTTGCCCCAGACTTTCTTCACCTGTGCATCACGGCCACAAGCCTTGCGATAGCCTTTGTAGGCAGACGCGCGCGTGACGTAGCCAAAGCGGGTCAGGGTGCGAGTATCGCTCTTGTAGTAGCCCTGATGATAGTCCTCTGCAGGCCAGAACAAAGCTGATCCTTCGACCGGCGTGGCAATATTGCCTCCAAGGTCTTTTGCGGCCTCGGTGACGGCTGCCCGCGCCTCTTTAGCCTGGGCGTCTGTCAAAGGATAGAGCGCTGAGGAATAGGCATGTCCCCGGTCGCAGAATTGACCACCGGCATCAGTCACATCAATGGTGCGCAGGAAAATATCGACCAGCTCTCGATAACTCAGCTTGGCCTCATCGAAATCAACTTTCACCACCTCCCTGTGGCCACCCTTCTCATAGGACTTGTAGGTGGGATTCTGGCTTGTCCCGCCCGCGTAACCAGACACCACGTCGCGAACGCCTGGCACCGCCTCAAGGTCGGATTCCACACACCAGAAACACCCCCCCGCGAGGATCGCGGTTTCAGCCTTTGCCGGAAGGCTGACCAAATTGGCAAGAGCGACAGCGCAAAGTGACAGCGTCAAAGAACGAAACATCAGCAACCTCCATAATCATCAGGCAAGAGGTAGCGTTTTATAGACATATGGCAATTCACATCACTACACGAACGCGATAGGGCATTTTAAAGATTGCCGTTAGTTCAGCCAAGGAGCCAAACAAATTCATTTCTCTGCCAGACTGAGCGCAAAGCTGTGTATCTACGGAACAATGGCAGCCATTGATGACATGGAGGCAATCGCCGACACCTTGCGAGAAGACGGCTGGAGTGTCACTACTCCCGTTCGCGAAGAAAGCTCTTTCGACTGGAACACCCTGTCACTTGAAGAGGTCGTCAAAACGAAAGCCGCATTCATGAACGACTATTTCGATATCATCAGAACCTGCGATGTCTTGCTGATTGCGAATGTCGAAAAAAACGGCATCCAAGGATACATCGGATCCAACACCTTGATGGAGGCCGCCTGCGGACATGCATTGGCAAAGCCTGTCGTCTTCCTCAATCCGATTGGGTCTCAACCCTGCCAGCTGGAAGCCATGGCGATTGCCACGGCTGTTCTGGGCGGAACAGTAGCCGGGTTGAAGAAGCCGTAGAGCACTTTCCCCTCAGTCTCCCCAAACGTTAGCGTTGTCTTCAAAATCGGGACGCTGCGGCGGCACGACGCAAAACCGATGGCCACTCGGGGCCTGCATCACAACCCAGCCCTTGCAGCTGCCGACCTCTTGTGCGCCAAGCTCTGTCAACCGTTCCACCTCTGCGGGAATATTGTCGGTTTCCACGTCCAGATGTACGCGCGGTTCGTGATCGACGGATTGCAATAAAACCCTGAGCTCGCTGTCAGGCCCTTTTAGATCCCGGTATTTCGGATCTTTTGATCCGGCTTCCTTGTCCCGTCCCAAGGCCCCAGCCCAGAAGGTTTCATGCCTCCCCATGTCATTGGTCTGGCAATCAATCACCAACACACCCAATCGACTCTTGTGCATTCCTCGTTTCCCTGTTCAGAGGCGTGGCCATTATTTTAGCATTGAATCAACTGAACCGGCGCAAAGAAAGCACAGGAATATAGACCTATGGCAATCAGTCACAAATCTATTTAAAGTTGAATTTTTAAATATTCACGCAATATTCTATTTGTTGCAATTCTACCATCACTGTTAATCGAGGGAAATATTATGACCACCACTCCAGCTCTTATGATCCTTCTAACAAGTTCTTCATCAGAAACATTAACACTGAAATCATGTAAAGTTACTGGCTCTAGCAGTGCGAGTTCGCTCGATCTTCCAAAAACAATTAATCGAGGAACTTATGGTGGGCTCGGATTTCCTAGCTCTGCAACACCGTACAATGTCGAATGGACTTATACTCCAGATGGCGGAAGTACACTTTTAACCTTCAATACAGTGCTTAATGGCCCGACTGGTTTGACTGTCACTCCGTCAGAGACTGGAAAGAATGCCAGTGCCTGGCAGCTCGGCGAAGGGCCAAGCCTCTCAAAAGAGGGTTGGTTGATCCGTTATTATTATGCACCAAAATCCTGATGTTAGGATTTGCGTCGAGCAAATAAAAAAGGCCGCCCCGAGGGACGGCCTTTCGTAAATCGTCATCACAAGGCCCGAAAATCAAACCCGGCGCTCGACCATCATTTTCTTGATCTCGGCAATTGCCTTGGCAGGGTTCAGCCCCTTCGGGCACGCCTGCGAGCAGTTCATGATGGTGTGGCAGCGATAGAGGCGGAAGGGGTCTTCCAGATTGTCCAGACGCTCGCCAGTGGCCTCATCCCGGCTGTCGATCAGCCAACGGTAGGCCTGCAGCAATACGGCTGGACCAAGGTAACGGTCGCCATTCCACCAGTAGCTCGGGCAGGAGGTTGAGCAACAAGCGCAAAGAATGCACTCGTAGAGACCATCCAGCTTTGCTCGATCCTCGTGGGACTGACGCCATTCTTTTTCCGGTGCCGGAGACACCGTTTTAAGCCAAGGCTCAATGGAGCGGTGCTGCGCGTAAAAACGCGTCAGATCCGGCACCAGATCCTTGACCACCGGCATATGCGGCAGCGGATAGATCTTGACCACATCTCCGGCAACTTCGTCCGTACCCTTGGTACAGGCCAGAGTGTTGGTGCCGTCGATGTTCATGGCGCAGGAGCCGCAGATGCCTTCACGGCAGGAGCGACGGAACGTCAGGGTCGGATCGACCTTATTCTTGATGTAGATCAGGCCATCCAGAACCATCGGACCGCAATCGTCTGTGTCGACAAAATAAGTGTCGACACGCGGGTTACGGCCATCGTCCGGATTCCACCGGTAGATCCGGTATTCCCGGAGATTTGTCGCACTGGCAGGCTTGTCCCAAACCTTGCCTTCCGTCACCTGAGAGTTCCGGGGAAGCGTCAGCTGAACCATTTTATTCGCTCCGCGTTTGGGCCCTGGTTTCGCGTCCGGGCCACTCATTCACCGATGTTTAAGCTGCAAGCTCAAAAACCGTGTTGTCGTGTGTTGATCCGGCAGCCTTGTAGCCGAGGGCTTCCAGTTCGGAAGTGCAATCCTCGGCCCAATGCGGCCGGCAATTCGTTTCAAGCATGATGACACTGGGCCACATCGTACGGTCCGTCGTGCGAAGGAAGGGCAGAACCACACGGTCCTCAAAGCCCTCCACATCAACCTTCAGAAGATCAATACGCGTCAGACCCTGCTCAGCGACTACATCAGCAAGTGGGCGTACCGCCACCTGTTTTGCAGACCAGTCACCAGCCCATTCACCTGTTGTCAGATCTTCGACCAGCGTTGCAAAGCCACAATTTGTCGGCTCGGACCACAAGGACAATGTCCCTTCCTGATCACCAATCGCAACTTCCTCCAGCCTCACCTGATCCAGACTGTTCGCCTGGATGTTGAAGGCAAGTTTGGCTGCAGTTTGAGGATTGGCTTCAATCGCCAGAACCTCGGCACCGCAGCTGGCAGCAAACAGCGTGTAGCTGCCAATGTTGGCACCCACATCAACAAAGACCGAACCAGCAGCCAAATAAGGCTTGAGCAACTTGTGCTCGGCCTTTTCCGGCAAGCGTCCCTTGGCCAGGATCTTTCGGTCATCATAGTTCTGTCCCGGATAAATCCGGAATTTCAGACCATCGACCTCGGTGTCGTAAGGTCCCTTGAACATCCGCGAAACAATAAGACGGATACGCTTGCGCAAGGCCGCAGACAGATCGTGACGATCTGCCAGCTTCCAGGCAAAGCGGACAAGGCCCTCGGCAGCATATGTGCCAAACGGGCTTTGCGTATCCACCAATGTTGCGCTCGCGCTCAAGTTCTTATCACGTCCCTTAAATCCAAGATAATGCCCCCCACCATCAAACAGCCCAACCGGGATGCTGACATGGCGTGAGCCTGCATCGGATCAGTAAACCCGCGCTTTCGGCGCGATCTTCTTCATGTCGATGCCTCCGTCTTCGAACTTGGTCAAAGGCTCGGTAACAACCGGGCGATACTCAAGCTTGACGTCGCCACCTTCGCTAACCCAAGATAGAGTGTGCTTACGCCACTCTTCATCGTTACGACCGCCAAATGGACCATCCTTATAGTCCTCACGGGCGTGTGCACCGCGGCTTTCCTTGCGGGCCTCCGCTCCGTAAACCGTAGTAATGGCGTTGGCCATCAAGTTTTCCAACTCAAGCGTCTCGACCAAATCCGAATTCCAGATCATCGAGCGGTCAGAAACCTTGAGATCCTTCATCTCGCCCCAGATGCTCGACAGGTTTTTACAACCCTCTTCCAGGCTTTCCTGGGTCCGGAACACGGCTGCGTCTTTCTGCATCGCGTGCTGCATCTTGTCGCGAAGGTCAGCGGTTGGCGTTCCGCCATCTGAATTGCGCAGCTTGTCGAAGCGTTCCATGATTTTTTCACAAGACGCTTCATTAGGCGTCGGGATCGGCGCGACACGGTCAATGGTTTTGCCAGCGCGGATTGCTGCTGCCCGGCCAAAGACCACCAGATCGATCAGCGAGTTGGAGCCGAGGCGATTGGCCCCGTGAACTGACGCACAACCTGCTTCACCCACAGCCATCAATCCTGGCTGAATACGATCCGGGTTTTCCGCATCAGCGTTCAGCACTTCACCCCAATAGTTGGTCGGAATGCCGCCCATATTGTAGTGAACCGTTGGCAGAACCGGGATCGGTTCCTTGGTCAAATCAACGCCTGCGAAAATTTTCGCGGATTCTGAAATGCCCGGAAGCCGTTCATGCAACAAGGCTGGGTCCAAGTGATCCAGATGCAGGAAGATGTGATCCTTGTTCTTGCCGACGCCGCGGCCTTCCCGAATTTCCATCGTCATGCAACGGGACACAACATCGCGGGATGCCAGATCCTTCGCAGAAGGAGCATAACGCTCCATGAAGCGCTCGCCTTCGGAGTTGGCAAGATATCCGCCTTCGCCGCGCGCACCTTCTGTGATCAGACAACCTGAGCCGTAGATACCGGTCGGGTGGAACTGAACGAATTCCATGTCCTGCAATGGCAAGCCAGCGCGGACAGCCATGCCGCCTCCATCACCGGTACAAGTGTGAGCAGACGTCGCCGAAAAGAAGGCCCGACCATATCCACCAGTCGCCAGAACGACCATTTTGGCGGAGAAACGGTGGATCGTGCCGTCATCCAGGTTCCAGGCGATCACGCCCTGGCAGACGCCGTCTTCCGACATGATCAGGTCGAGCGCAAAATACTCAATGTAGAATTCTGCATTGTGACGCAGGGACTGACCATAAAGCGTGTGCAGAATAGCGTGTCCGGTCCGGTCGGCAGCGGCACATGTACGCTGCACGGGCGGTCCATCACCATAATTCTGCATGTGGCCACCGAATGGCCGCTGATAAATCTTGCCTTCTTCGGTGCGTGAGAACGGAACACCATAGTGCTCCAACTCGTACACCGCCTTAGGCGCTTCACGGGCCAGATACTCCATGGCGTCGGTATCACCGAGCCAATCGGAGCCTTTCACCGTGTCGTACATGTGCCATTCCCAGCTGTCTGGCGTCATATTTTTCAGAGAGGCAGCAATACCGCCCTGTGCCGCAACAGTGTGGGAGCGGGTCGGGAAGACCTTCGAGATACAGGCTGTTTTAAAGCCCTGCTCGGCCATGCCGAGAGCTGCGCGCAAGCCTGCGCCGCCAGCGCCAACCACAACCACATCATAGCTGTGTTCGACGAATTCATATGTCTTGGCCATTCGGGTCAGCCTCCAAAGCCAATCTTGAGCACGGCGAAAAGCGCGCCGAAACCGATGAGGGCACAGAAAAACGTGTTGCCCATCAGGCAGAGCACTTTCGCACCCTCACCATGAACGTAATCTTCGATAATGACCTGCATGCCGAGCTTCATGTGGAAGACGCCGGACAGGATGACCAGCAGCATCAGGATCGAAATCAGCGGGTTGCCAAGTGCGGCAACGGTCTCTTCATAGCCTGCGCCTTGCAAGGAAATGACGAGAACCACAAAGAAGGAAATCAGGAACACGTTGGCAACTGCTGTGACGCGCTGCTTCCAGAAATGGTCCGTACCTTCTTTGGCAGAACCAAGCCCACGAACCTTGTTGAGGGGTGTACGCATGTCAGTCATATCAGATCTCCCTCAGCGAACCGCGTAGCCAATGACCCAAAGGATCAGGGTCAGGCTAACGGAGCCAATGATCGTGGCGCGTGCCATCCACTCTCTGGCCTTTGCTTCAAAACCATGACCCATGTCCCAAACAAAGTGGCGCAAACCGCCAAGCATGTGGTGCACCAAGGCCCATGTGAAGCCAAACAGGATCAACCGGCCGAGGATCGAACCGAAGACCTCGCTGACAAATTCGAAATAGGCCGGTCCCGCAGCAGCTGCAATCAGCCACCAGACCATCAGGATGGTCCCGAAATACAGCGCAGCACCGGTGATACGGTGCAGAATCGACATGACCATCGTCAGGATCGGTTTATAGATCTGCAGATGGGGCGACAGAGGGCGATTGCCCTTCAGGTCGGCATTCGACATGGAACTTCTCTCCCGTCCGACGCCAATCTTACGTTTACGTAAGCGTAAGCAATTAAAGGCGTTGTCTAGAAGGGTTCTAGCGTCAACACCTCGGTTCGTCAAAGGATCCTATCGCCAATTCTTAAACGAGTTGTGCTCTAAACCCCTCGATTTGGCACTAGTCCCTTATAGAATCGATTTAAATGAGCGAGATATTTTCAACCTAGACAATGGGATTTGTCTACGCATCAGTTTACCTGACCGAAGCGGCAACCGAGAGAAGAGTCAAAGTTGCGCCGTGATTCGTCTTCCCCATGACTCATCATCACTCATCCAATAGCCCATCGTTCAGACAGACCACTGCGAGTGCGCACACACGGGGGCATCCTTCGGCACTTTCGCGAAAATAGCCTTCGCAAAGCCATGCATTCCGCCCGCAAGAAGGTTCCCGCAGTGCCACAACCCTCCATCAACTTCGGGATGGGCTGAAATAAGCGCTTTATATTCAACATCCGCCCAAAAATAACCTTAGGTTAGTTTTTAAACTCATATCAACATTCGATATAATTCCGAAGGACTTCGAACATGAAAAAGGCACTCGCCGAGTTTATCGGCACGTTCACATTGGTTCTCATTGGATGCGGAACGGCTGTCGTCGCGGGCATGGGAAGTGGAACAACGGAGATCGACGCCCTCGGCATCGCATTCGCTTTCGGTCTCGCCATCGTTGCCATGGCCTATGGCATTGGCCGCGTGTCAGGCTGTCACGTCAATCCAGCTGTAAGCTTCGGTGTCTTCATCGCCGGACGCATGTCTGCCCGCGACTTTTTGACCTATGCAATTGCCCAAACACTTGGCGCGATCACCGGAGCGGTAGTTCTTGCGGTAATTTTTTCTGGCAAAGGCTCGGGCTGGGACGGCGGGCTCGGCCAGAATGGTTGGGGACCGAGTTACCTCGCTGAATTCAACGTTACATCGGCATTCATCTTTGAAGTCGTCGCAACGTTCCTCTTTCTGGTCTGCATTCTGGGTGTCACCGCGAAGGGCGCGCCCTCTCACCTTGCCGGATTGGCAATCGGCCTAACGCTTGCTGCAATCCACATTTTCGGCATCAATATCACCGGTGTTTCGGTTAACCCGGCACGGTCCATTGGACCCGCATTGGTCGGCATGGCGGCGAACCCACTCGCAGTTGCACAACTGTGGTTGTTTATTCTTGCCCCAATGATCGGGGCTGCCGCTGCAGGACTTCTGTTCAAGTCCGGTCTCATGGACACGGATTCCGAATAACAAAAATGCAGCGCATCACCTGTCTGACATTCCAGCCAGACAGGTGATGCCAATTCGATAACTTTGAGCAGGCAGTTCTTGCTGCTTCAACCGAAAACGGACCACCCGATTTTGCGGGTGAATGCCTCCATTGCCTCGGTTCCCAGCTTGGAATTGCCGTAACTGTTGAGCCCAGGAGACCAGACAGAAATTGCCCCCCGTCCGGGTGCGATGACCAAAATCCCACCACCAACTCCACTTTTTGCAGGCAGGCCAACGCGGAAAGCAAAGTCTCCGGATCCGTCGTATTGGCCACATGTCATCATCAAGGAATTGATCCGGCGCTTGCGCTCCCGCGATACAAGATGCGGCATTTCCCCAGTGTCCAACAGGAACCTGCCCGCCAGCGCCAACTGTTCGCAGGTCATCTCAATCGCACATTGATGGCAGTAGGTGCCGAGCACCCTATCGGGAGAGTTTTCCAGATTGCCATAAGAGCGCATGTAATGGGCAAGCGCGAAGTTTCGATCTGCTGTGTCCAACTCAGAGCTCGCCACGGCCTCATTGATGTGAATGTCGTCCTGGTCAGCAGCAGAGCGAATAAAACGCAGCAGAGCGCTCAATGCTTCGCCCGGCGCTGCAGCACCAAGCAGGGTGTCAGCAGCGACCAAGGCTCCTGCATTGATGAACGGATTGCGTGGAATTCCCTTTTCACGCTCCAGCAGGAGAATAGAATTGAATGCCTGGCCAGACGGCTCACGTCCAACCCGTTTCCAAAGCGCCTCCCCGACCCGGCCCAGCGCAAGCGCTAGAACGAATACCTTCGAGATGGATTGAATGGAAAAAGGAATGCGTGCATCGCCAGCGGAAAACAGACTGCCATCCGCCGTCGCAACACTGATCGCGAAGTGACCCGGATCGATCTTGGCAAGTTCAGGAATATAATCTGCGAGTTTTCCCCGTTCCTCGGACCGGCCAACAGTATCCGCGATCTCCGTCAATAAATCCTGCATGCCCACCCCTTCGACGGAAGCCCCATTTTATGCCTTGGTGATCTAGCAATAATGGCCAGGCTTTGTCACACGGTTTCCGGCTTATCAGACTTCGCGTCCAGCCTGAACGCGCTTGAAGACATGCATCATGAAAATGGTCGCAAAGATCGGTGTCACCAAATTCAAAATCGGCACAGCAAGCAATCCAGCAATCACAAGGCCGCTCATGAAAACGGTCACGCCTTTGGCCTTGCGCAAACGCCTAGCTTCCTCAGGTGACATGAAGCGTGTGGCGGCAAACTCAAAAAACTCTCGCCCAAGCAAATAACCATTGACCAGGAAAAAGGCGACCAGATTGATTCCGGGAACAAGCAGCAGGAACAGCGCGAACAAATTGCCCACGATAACAATGCCGGTGAATTTCAACGCCAGAATGATTGATGGAAACGCCGCCATGGCCCTGCCCGGTGGGTCAGAGGGATAATCCCGCGCCTCGACAATATCTGCAATCTCGTCCTGAAACAGGCCTGCGAACAACGCCGACACTGGTGCAATCAGAAATCCCAGCCCGATAATGGCCCCAATGCCGGTCAAGATTGAAAGCGCGGTGCTGAGCCAGGGATAGGGCAGATCAACAAAGCCGGTGACAAACCCCTCCAAGGCAATCCAGATGACCACCAGAACTGCCAGCGTGAAACCCAGCATTTTGAAGAAGATCTTGCGAAACTGAGGTTCGAAGACCTGGGACATGGCACGGGAGGCGGAACTAAACATATGAACTTTCAACAGTCTGTTGCTTGCCGGTTCGACATAGGGACCAAAACCAGTGGGCGCAAGAGCGGGCAGACGAAGATCTCAATGCGGAACAGCTCTCCCACGGCCTGACGGCCTGGTGCTGTCAGCGCTGTCCTCACTCAGGAGGACAGTTCATCCGCCAATTGCTGAATCTGATGCTGTGCGAAGACCTTGATGCCAGCCTCTCTCAAGCGTGACGTAACGATCCCGAAACCGCTTTTTCGGGCGCCGTCATGATGGCCGCTGTAAATAAAGGTCGATCCGCAGGACGGGCTGCCGTCCGTCAACAAGGCGTATCCGCACCCCTCGGCAATCGCAGTCTCAACCGCGATCTGCGCACCGGCCTGGAAGAGGTCCGTGACGTCGCTGCCGTTGTCCTCAAAGATCTTTCCCCGTCCAGAACTTACATCAGACCCGTCGCACCCAGGTTCAATTTCGGCCGGGGGGCGCGGGATCTGAAAGCCGGCGGCGACTTCAGGGCACAAAGGCACGATCATCCCGAGCCGCGACCACTCGGTCAACAGGTCGCTCTCGAGGGTGAGGGAGGATCCGTTATATCGGACTGGACGGCCCAGCAGGCAGCCGCTGACGAGTATCTTTGACTTCATGGGCCGACAATACCGAACTGGCAGCGCTGCGCATAGTCTCGATCACAGCCCCATTTGCGAAGATCGTTGTGCCCGAGGAACTATGAGCATTCGTTCCGCTCTGTGGTCTTTGCGCAATGTCGGCGTGGTCTCGAATCTGATACCGATAATACTTGTGTTTTAAAGACGTTTTGGGGACATGGAAACCGGCATGCCTTTCCAGCAGGTCGAGCCAATTACGCGAATCGATGATGGCTCGATAACCATCGCTGGCGGCGGACCGAGAGCACCGAGCAAAGGCAAGGCGACCCGCCTCAATCAGCTTGTCTTCGACTATACCAGGGCGGCGGTGAACGCTCTGCAACGTAATGCCTCGAGTGAAAATTTCAGCATTGATGCAAGCGAAGGCGACAAGCGAACCCTTTGGGAAAGCCGGACCCGGACCACCTGGTAGCGGCCCGCAGACGCAGCAAGCAGCGCGTCACGCTCTCAAACTCCTTGTCTGTCGTTGGACCCAACTCCAAACCGGCATCCGCTTTTGGGATATCCGCTCTAAAATCGCGTGCGGGCTTTGAGCGCCTGCGTCAGCGTACCCTCGTCGAGGTAGTCCAGCTCGCCGCCGACGGGTACGCCATGGGCCAAGCGGGTGACGCTGACATCCAGCCCGGCAAGTTGGTCAGTAATGTAGTGAGCGGTTGTCTGACCTTCGACGGTCGCGTTGATCGCCAGAATAACTTCGCTGATATCACCGCCGTGGCAGCGCTCGATCAGGCCCGCGATATTGAGATCATCCGGCCCGATGCCATCCAGCGGCGACAGGTTACCGCCCAGAACATGGTAGCGAGCGTTGAGCGCTGCTGCACGCTCCAACGCCCAGAGATCCGCCACATCTTCTACCACAACCAGCATGGTCTGATCACGGCGCGGATCAGAGCAAATGGCGCAAGGGTCTGACGTATCCACCGTGCCGCAGGTTGTGCAAACACCGATCTTGTCCACGGCGACGCCCATGGCCTCGGCCAGCGGCACCAGAAGCTGATCTTTCTTCTTAATCAAATGCAGGGCAGCCCGGCGGGCGGATCTTGGCCCGAGACCCGGCAATTTGGACAGCAGTTGAATCAGCCGCTCGATCTCCGGACCGCCAACTTTAGAATTTGCCATAAATGCTTCCGTGAACTCTGCTTAGAACGGCAGCTTCATGCCGGCAGGCAAACCCATGCCGCCCATGAGTTCCTGGGTCTTTTCCTGCATCTGGGCTTCGCCCTTGATACGCGCTTCATTGTGCGCAGCAACGATCAGATCTTCGAGGATCTCGACATCGTCTTCTTTGAACAGGGACGGATCAATCTTGACGCTGCGAAGCTCACCCTTGCCAGCAATTTTTACGGTCACGAGACCGCCGCCGGACGTGCCTTCGGTTTCAATTTCAGAGAAAGCTTCCTGCAAAGAGCCCATTTGCTCCTGCATCTGTTTTGCCTGCTTCATCATCTTGAGGAAATCCATGACCCTCACGCTCCATCGTTTGTTGCCTGATCCGCATCCGCTGCGGTCGCTGATTTGCATTGGCCATAGTCGGACAGTTCCGACGAGGCAATCTAAATTTCGTCCGGATCGTCGTCGCCCAGCGCTTCATTCAACAGAGGATCAGCCAATTCAGCGTCCTCGTCTTCGCTTTCCTGCACCCGGACATCGACCACTTTGGCGCCTGGAAACTTGCCCAACAATGCGGCCACAGTCGGATGAGACCTTGCATCAGACAGCATCTGCTCCTGATTGGCCTCCTCTTCCTCATGGATGGTCGGACGGCCCTGATTTCGGCTGACACTGACGATCCAGCGCGTGCCGGTCCACTCGGTCAGCTTGCGGCCAAATTCACCGACAATATCGGCTGGCGCATCTTCGGTCGGTTGCACCTCGATGCGTCCCGGTTCAAACTTGACCAGGCGCATCTGACGCATGATTGCGACTTTCATCGGAATATCGCGTTTTTCAGAGGCAAGAGCCGCACAATCACGCAGGTTAGCAAGTGTAAAGGCCGGGGCTGTTGGCTCAGGCGTTTCCTGAGGCGCTGCATAGGTCATCGGTTGAGGCGCGGCCTGTGCGGCCCCGCCTGTGATCGCTTCAAGACGCGGACGCCCGCCCGCGACAGCTGCTACAGGTGCTGACAATGCTGGATTTTGCGCATGGCTCTGGGCCGCTCTTGGGCCGCCACCCTGCTGGCCACCGCCTGAACCGCCGCCCTGGCTTACAGGCGCACCACCGCCGGCTGGAACGGCGCCGCCACTTCGCAGCAGCGCCAAGGCTTCGCCCGGATCCGGAAGGTCCGCCGCATAGGCAAGTCGCACCAGAACCATATCGGCAGCGGCCAATGGCTTGGGCGCAGACTGCACCTCATGAACGCCCTTCAGCAGGATTTGCCAAGTGCGTGACAAAAGCCGCATGGAGAGCTTTTCAGCAAACTCGTGACCGCGCACCCGCTCGGTCTCCGTGACAGACACATCATCCCCAGCCTTGGGCACAATCTTCAAACGGGTAACCAGATGTGTGAAATCTGCCAGATCGGTCAGAACCACCGCAGGATCTGCGCCAACGGTGTATTGCGCCGCCAGTTCGTCCATCGCGCCCGCTATGTTGCCGGACATCACATATTCAAACAGATCGATCACCCGCGCCCGGTCCGCCAGACCCAACATTCCGCGTACGTCATCTGCCTGAATAGCGCCGGCACCATGGGCCATCGCCTGATCCAGCAGTGACAATGAATCGCGCGCAGAGCCTTCACCGGCTCGCGCAATCAGTGTCAGCGCTTCATCGGTGATTTCAATGCGTTCAGCATCAGAAATCCGGCGCAGCAAGCCAACCAGTTTGGGTTGCTCAATACGACGCAAGTCAAATCTTTGACAGCGTGACAAAACCGTAACCGGGACTTTGCGGATTTCGGTCGTCGCAAAGATGAATTTCACATGTTCCGGCGGTTCTTCCAGCGTCTTCAAAAGACCATTGAAGGCCGCATTCGACAGCATGTGAACTTCATCGATGATGTAGACTTTGTAGCGCGCCGTTGCCGGTCGGTAACGCGCCGCATCGGTGATCTCGCGGATATCGCTGATGCCAGTGTGAGAGGCCGCATCCATCTCGATCACATCGACATGACGGCCTTCCATAATCGCCTTGCAGTGAGAGCCTTCCTGCTCAAGCCGGACAGTCGGCTTGTCGGAAACGCCTGGAACTTCATAATTCAGGCCGCGGGCCAGAATTCGGGCGGTGGTCGTCTTGCCGACGCCACGAACGCCGGTCAGCATCCAGGCCTGAGCGATCCTGCCGGTGTCGAAGGCATTCTCGAGAGTCTGAACCATAGGCTCCTGCCCCACAAGATCCTCAAAGGTCTGCGGGCGGTACTTACGGGCCAGAACCCTATAGGCACCGTCTTGTTGAGCCATGTCTTTTGGGGCACTTACGCCCTCTTGCGGGAAGCCAATCTCATCCATGAATGCACCTTACCGTCTTTTGCAGCGCAATTCCCGCACCCAGTGAAAAATTTTCTCGTGATCCAATGGGAAATCCCGGCACAAAAAACTTTAATCATCATCTGAAGCATTTAGGGGAGTAAGGTGGAAGGCTGGCACGATGACCCGTGCCGGATCTCGTTAGGGCTGCTTCCTTCCGGACCTGACCCGATTGGCGAGTGGCTCGTCCACCACCAACCTTCCGAGGCCCTTATATCAGGAGAAGGTGGGTTGTTGGCAAGAGAAAAGACAAAGTTTGTTTGCCAGATGATTTGCAATTGGGCTCACCTCGCTCCGGATCGCATATTGTCCTTGAGAGATCATGCGGAAGAGACCGCATTCCAGACACCCAAAAGGCAGGAAAACCTGCTACCTCTCTGAATTGAGCTGAAAAACTAGGTTCAGCCATATATGATAGAAGCCAACAGGATTTTCCAAGCAGGACCCAATACATGATCGCCTTCGATATCAATCCGCGCCTTGAAGGCGATAGCTATCCAGTTGCTGATCTCGGACTTTGCGCCGTCCGGCTGATGAAAGATGCGAATTATCCCTGGATCATGCTCATCCCGCGTAAAAATGACATGATCGAATTGCTTGATCTCGAACCATTGGAACGTATCGTCCTGATGGAGGAAATCAGCAAGGTCAGCGCCGCGCTCAAGTCAGTCACAGACTGTGAAAAGCTCAATGTTGCCGCTCTTGGAAATGTTGTTTCCCAGCTCCATGTTCACATCATCGCAAGGTTCCGTGACGACCCGGCGTGGCCTGATCCAGTCTGGGGAGCTATTTCGCCATCACCTTATGTGGATGACAAGGCATCGCATCTGATTTCGGACTTGCGAGACGCGTTAAACGCCTAAAAGAGACCTGCCCTTTCTACCCTCCTTAACCGTCGCTCCCCCTCAGCCAAATGATGTCTTATCGCCAGCAAAGGATCCAGCCTGCATGACGGCCCTATTTTCCCAAGCGCGCCATCCCATGAGCTTCGTCGACAATGTCCTCGACCGACAGTCGGTCCAGCGCCCGAATGCCGATTGGATCACGGCGCGTCTAGACTCCAGTGACGCAGGGATTGTGCTTTCCACCGAAACCCAGTTTGTTCTGGCAACTTTTCCTGAAGCTGATCCGAGCATACGCCACAGCCTTCAAGGCGCTCTGGCTCTTGGAGCAAAACGGGAAGAGATGATCTTCCTCGGTCAAAACGACGACGGAACAGCACCGTTGTTCGCAACCGCAATTGCCAAGACCGATGAAGCCATAGAAGCTTTGGACGGTGTGACCGGGATCGATCTCAGAACACTGGCAATTCAGGGCGATCTGCCCCGCGAGGATCTGGGTGCTCTTGCCCAAGCGCGTGCGATGATCCACTGGCATCGGACGCATAAGTTCTGCTCCCGCTGCGGTCATCCGTCAGACCTGGCAGATGCCGGATATCGGCGCGAATGCGTGTCTTGCGGTGGCCAACACTTTCCGCGCACAGATCCTTGCGTGATCATGCTGATCACCGATGGCGACCGGGCGCTCCTCGGACGTCCGCCTCGGTTGGCGGAGGGGATATTCACGACCCTCGCAGGTTTCATGGAGCCCGGAGAGACAATCGAACAGGCTGTCCGACGCGAAACGATGGAAGAAGCGGGCATTGCAGTCGGGGATGTTCAGATCGTTGCAAACCAGCCCTGGCCATTTCCCGCCAATCTCATGCTTGGCTGCTATGGCACAGCAACGTCCACGCACATCAATCTGGAAGACGATGAGCTGGAAGCCTGCCGCTGGTGCGACAGGGCCGAAGTGCAACAGATGATGGATGGCACTCATCCGGCTGGTGACCGTATTCCGCCATCTATTTCCATTGCCTATCAACTGATCACTGACTGGATGGCTGGCCGAATTGGCTGACATTTTTTGGAGACCATATGGCCTTCTGCATCTACCTGACACACCCCCAAGTCCAGATTGATCCGGCTGTTCCCGTGCCTGACTGGGGGCTTTCAGATATCGGACAGGCCCGCGCGCAGTTAGCGGCAGGCTTGCCATGGGCGCGCGCCATCAAACACGTGATCTCGAGCGCGGAACGCAAGGCCATTGAGACGGCAGAGATTTTTACCAAGTCGAATAGTGTGCCGCTGACACTCATCGAAACGCTGCACGAGAATGATCGCTCGGCGACGGGATTTCTGCCCCCGGAAGAGTTCGAGCAAGTGGCAGATCAATTCTTTGCCAAGCCGGATGAAAGCGTGCGTGGCTGGGAAATGGCACAGGCGGCCCAACAGCGGATCGTTTCCGGTGTGCAGACCTGTCTTGCAGATATTCCGACTGAAGACCCGGTGTTGTTTGCCGGACATGGCGGTGTCGGGACGCTGCTGATGTGCCATCTGATGGCAGTATCAATTTCCAGGTCTTATGACCAGCCGGGCGGTGGAGGTTGCTGGTACCGGTTCAACAAACCTGACCTGATCAGCTGTCTGGCCGGGTCGTTGTCTTGGAACAGGCTTTAAGGCGATCCAGCCCGCTATTCTGTCGCAATCGCTGTTCATGATAGGCTTCAGATTAAGCTATTCACCTGGAGCCAAAACGTGATCAGAAGCCTCTCTGTTCTAGCAATCATCTGCTTTGCATCCACTTGCCTTATCGGCAAACGCCCTGCCTTCGCAGGGCCCCATGATGCTGCGTTCCGGGTCTTTCTGGAAAAACAAGTCAAACCAGCTGCGCGGGCGGAAGGCATCAGCACAGCCACGCTGTCTAGGGAGCTCAAAGGGCTGACACCTGACACGTCCCTTCCCGGACTTGTTGGACCTGGAGGCAAAGGCTCTCCGCCAAAGGTCAATTTTCAAGCAGAGTTTCGGGCTCCGGCGAATTACTTCCGAGACAGCCAATTCAATGCGCTTGTGCCGGGCGGACGCCGCCTGATGAAAAAACATGCGACATCTCTGGCGACCATCGAAAAACGCTATGGCGTTCCAAAGCGGATCATACTTGCCATCTGGGCGCGGGAGAGCGGCTATGGCGGTGCAAAAATTCCTCATGATGCCATCCGTGTTCTGGCGACCCGCGCTTTCATGGGGCAGCGACGCGGATTTTTCCAAGACGAGCTGATTGCCGCTCTGAAGATCCTGCAAAATGGTGCAGCCACGCGCCAGCAGTTGAAGAGCTCCTGGGGCGGAGCAATGGGCCAGCCACAATTCATGCCGACCAGCTATCTGAAATATGCCGTCGATTTTGACGGCAACGGCCATCCTGACATATGGCGCACAGAGGTCGACACCATGGCCTCCATCGCCAATTATCTGGCAAAGCACGGCTGGGCCAAGGGCCGAGACTGGGGCTATGAAGCCTCTATTCCAGACAATGTCTCCTGCTCGCTTGAGGGGCCAGACAACCGGATGGCGATTTCCAAATGGGTGAATGCTGGCGTCAAACGGGTCAGCGGACGACCATTCCCCGATCAAGAGCTTTCCAGACAAGGCAATATTCTGATGCCGGCCGGTCGTTATGGTCCCGCTTTTATCGCGACGGAAAACTTCTACGTCATCAAGGAATATAACGAGAGCGATACTTACGCACTTTTCGTCGGTCATCTCGCCGACCGCTATGGCAGCAACAAAGGCTTTTCAGCAGCCTGGAAACCAACCAAGAAAACCACACGCGGAGCAGTCCGCACACTGCAGAAGTCGCTGGAAGCCAAGGGACATGACGTCGGCGGTGCTGACGGGCTCATCGGCTTCAAGACCCGCCGCTCCATCGGCAAAGACCAGGAAGCCGGAGGATATTTCGCAACGTGCTGGGTGGGTTAGTTTATCGTCATTTCTGCTTATCACCACGATCGGGCAGGTCCCGCAGCATGAGCCAGACCAGAAAGCCTATGAAGGCGAAGGTACCGAGGTTGAGGATTGTATCGAGCAGACCACCGACAATCATTGCATGATCTCCTCTTTAAGCGCCTTCAACAGGCACACCATTAACAGAACCGTGATGAAGACAAACGGTAAAGCCCCCAGTGCAATCAGCTTCTTCACCGCGTCCATTGAACCGGACAGGATCATCGCGTAACCGAGCACGACACCCCAGACCAGGCGGATGCGTGGTTTCGGATTTGGATCGCCGCCTGTCGAAAAAGTGCCCAGCACAAAGGCCGCACTGACCACACTGGTGACAATAAAAAGAAACGCCGCAACAACAGTTACGAATGTAGTCACCACCGCGAAGGGCATGCGCTCCAGTAACGCGAATGTGGCGCGCTCAGCATTGTTCGCAGTCACTGTTGCCAATTCTCCGGCTCCGTGCAGAGTTTCAAAAAGACCAATGCCACCAAAGGCACCGAACCAGATCACTGAAAATAATATCGGACCGATCAGAACACCGAGCACGAATTCACGGATCGTGCGGCCCTTGGAAATCCGAGCGATGAACACGCCGACAAATGGCCCCCAGGCAATCCACCAGACCATATAGGTCAGCGTCCAGCCTCTGAACCAATTAGCCACCTGGTCGCCAAAGAAGGTGAAGGTCTGAAAGCCCCTCGGGATTGCATCTGTCACATATTGCCCAAAGCTTCCCAGGATCGAATTCAACAGGAATTCCGTGGGCCCGAATATGACAATGAACACAACGAGGCCGATGGCCAGCAACATTGCAAGATTGGACAGCTTTGACATGCCGCTGCCAAGATCGATCAGCAACGCCGGGATGTAGCAAGCGACCATGACAACAAAAACAGTTCCCACAAGCCATGAAGCGGCACCATCACCGCCCATCATGACGTTGACGCCGTCTGCGACCTGAAACACCCCCATGGCGATGGACCCGCCGACACCGATTGCTATGGCAATGATGGCCATGAAATCAGACGACCAGCCGACGACCCGGGCCCAACGCTCTTGCGGGAACAAATAGAGGATCGGCGCGCTTACAAGCATCGGAGTTCCACGGCGAAACGCGAAATAGGCGATCACCAGAGCCGTTGCCCCATAGATGCCCCAAGCGTGAATACCCCAATGGAACATCGTCGTGACCAGTGCCTGTTCAGCGGCGACCGAGTCGGTCATGTACTGACGCGCGAATTCGAAATGAGTCAGCGGTTCAGCCACCGCCCAGAACAGTAAGCCAACGCCCATGCCTGCTGCAAAGAGCATGGCAATCCAGGACGCGGTGGAGAATTCCGGCCGATCATCATCCGCACCCAAACGAATGTCGCCAAATCGGGAAAAGGCCAAGGCAATGCAGAAGAACAGCATGCCGGAAACCGTCAGCATTAAAAACCAGCCACGGCTGCGAAAATACTGCTCAACAATCGCGGAGGCGACAGACACAAGGCCAGCGGAATCAACCACACCCCAAATGCCGACGGCGGTGATGACCGCAAGGGAAGCAAATAACAGGGCGCGGGCTGCAGTCATGTCATATCCACCATGTCAGGATCCTCTCTTTAGAGGACTAAAATGCAGACAGTTCCAGTCTCCGGAACCTTCTGCAAAGGCATCGGCAGGCACAATATATGACTTTCGCGAAATAGGGACTTTCCTTTGCCAGAGCGCAAGATGTCAGAGATGGAGGTGAATAGCCCTCAATCACTCACCACGCCTGCAGGAGCCGTTTCCAGCTTGAAGGCCGCGGCCATGAGGGCTTTTGTGTAGCCTGTCTGCGGATGATCAAAGATGTCTGCGGACTTGCCGGATTCGACCACTTTACCGCTGCGCATGACAACCACGTCATTGGCAAGCGCACGCACGACCTTCAAATCATGGGAAATGAACAGGTAGGCCAACCCGTGTTTCTTCTGCAAATCCCGCAGCAGGTCGACCACTTGCGCCTGCACACTCATGTCGAGAGCCGAGGTCGGCTCATCCAGCATGACGAATTTTGGCTCCAGCACCATGGCGCGGGCAATTGAAATGCGCTGACGCTGACCACCGGAGAACTCATGCGGATAGCGGAACCGGGTGGTGGCATCGAGCCCGACTTCCACCAGCGCCTTGGCGACTTTCTGGTCGCGCTCTTGCGACGAAAGCTTCGGAAAATGGACCAACAGGCCCTCCCCGACGATATCAGCCACGGACATGCGCGGCGACAAGGCGCCGAAGGGGTCCTGAAACACAATCTGCATGTCACGCCGAAGTGGGCGCATGTCTTTCCAGGAATTCTCCTGAATATCCTTCCCCTTGAAGGCAATCCGTCCCGTCGAGGAAATCATCCGCAAAATGGCAAGGCCCAGCGTCGTCTTGCCGGATCCACTCTCCCCAACGATGCCAAGGGTCTGGCCTTCGCGAACGGTAACATCAATCCCATCAACCGCCTTCACGTGATCGACCGTTCGGCGCAGAAATCCGCGTTTTATCGGAAACCAGACCTTCAGATCATCGGCCTGAACAACCACCGGCTTGCTCTCATCGTGAACCGGCGGCTGGCCTTTCGGTTCGGCTGCCAACAGATGACGCGTATAGGCGTGCTGAGGGTTGTCAAAGATCTCTGCGACAGGGCCTTCTTCAACGATCTTGCCATCGGTCATGACGCAGACCCGGTCTGCGAATTTGCGCACAATGCCGAGATCATGAGTGATAAACAGCAGTGCCATACCGCGTTCGGCTTGAAGCTCTTTCAGCAGCTTGAGGATCTGCGCCTGCACTGTCACATCAAGGGCAGTTGTCGGTTCATCAGCGATCAGAAGATCTGGCTCATTGGCGAGCGTCATCGCGATCATCACGCGCTGGCGCTGGCCACCGGACAATTGGTGCGGATAGGAACTCAACCGTGTTTCCGGGTCTCTGATGCCGACCTGGGTCAACAGCTCCAGAACACGCTCCCGTGCCTTGGTGTCGCTCATTCCCAAATGGACTTTCAGAACCTCTGCAATTTGCTTTTCAACCGGGTGCAGCGGGTTGAGCGAGGTCATCGGCTCCTGAAAGATCATCGAAATCTCGTTGCCCCGCACCTTACGCAAGGTCTTTTCATCTGAACTCAACAGATCAACACCGTTGAACATCACTTTGCCGGTGGGATGCGACGCCGTCGGATAAGGCAGCAGTTTTAAGACAGACAGGGCCGAAACCGACTTGCCGGAGCCACTTTCGCCAACCAGAGCAACGGTCTCGCCTTTGTTCAGGGAAAAGGATACCCGATCCACGGCCAGGTTTTTCTTGTCGCCCTGCTGAAAGGCGACAGAGAGATCCTCAACGGAGAGGAGCGGCTGGTTTTTATATGTGCTCATGGTGTCCATCTCCTCACACAAAGCTCTTGCGCGGATCGAAGGCGTCACGGACAGCCTCGCCGATGAAGATCAATAGGCTGAGCATGAGCGAAATCACGATAAAGCCTGTGATGCCAAGCCAAGGGGCCTGCAGGTTGTTTTTGCCCTGAGCCAGCAATTCGCCAAGCGACGCAGAGCCGGGAGGCAGACCAAAGCCAAGAAAATCCAGCGCCGTCAGGGTTGAGATAGAGCCGTTCAAAATGAAAGGCATGAAGGTCAGTGTTGCCACCATGGCGTTGGGCAAGAGGTGCCGCCACATGATGGTTCTGTTAGAGACTCCGAGCGCACGAGCAGCAGCAATATATTCAAAATTTCGCCCGCGCAGAAACTCCGCACGCACAACGCCGACGAGCGCGACCCAGGAGAAAGCCAGCAGAATTGTGAACAAGGTCCAGAACCCGGGGATCAGAACCGATGACACAATCAAGATCAGATAGAGCGTCGGGATCGCCGTCCAGATTTCGATGAACCGCTGGAAGAGAAGATCGACCCAGCCGCCATAATAGCCCTGCACGGCCCCAGCCGCGATGCCAATGATCGAAGATGCCAGCGTCAGCGCCAGACCGAACAACACCGAAATGCGGAAGCCGTAAACCAAACGGGCCAGCACATCACGCCCCTGATCATCGGTACCAAACCAGTTCCAGTTGCCGATCACGCAATTGGGGTCATTCACGCCCTCAGCGTAGCGAGAACAACGGGTTTCCTTGTCCAGCATCCAGGAGGGTGGGGCTGGAGCCGGCACCGGGATTTCATTATTCACCGTCCGATAGGAATAGCGCACCGGCGGCCATAGCATCCAGCCATTGGCCCTGATCTCGTCCTGCACGAAGGGATCGCGATAATCCGTGACAGCTAGGAAGCCACCGAATTTCTCTTCCGGATAATTCACAAAGACTGGCGCCAGGATTTCTCCCTTGTAGGAGACCATAATCGGCCGGTCATTGGTCAGGAATTCAGCGCCCATGGCTACTATGAACAGGATTAGAAAAATCCAAAGCGACCAGAAGCCTCTGCGGTTGGCTTTGAAGTTGGCCAGGCGGCGCTGATTGATCGGCGACAAACGGCGATTGCGAATATCGTCCGGAAGGCTATCTGATTGCGTAGCTGTTGCGTCCATGCCTCAGACCTCCCGTGTTTCGAAATCAATCCGGGGATCGATCCATGTGTAGGTCAGGTCGGAAATGAGATTCACCAGAAGGCCCATCAGCGAGAAAATATAAAGCGTGGCAAAGACAACCGCATAGTCGCGATTGATAACGGATTCAAAGCCCAGCAAACCAAGACCATCCAATGAGAAAATTGTCTCGATCAAGAGAGACCCGGCAAAGAACGATGAAATGAACGCCCCCGGAAAGCCCGCCACCACGATCAGCATGGCGTTTCGGAACACATGACCATAGAGCACCTGACGTTCATTTAGGCCCTTGGACCGTGCCGTAACGACATATTGCTTGCGAATTTCATCCAGGAAAGAATTCTTGGTCAGCAGCGTCGTGGTTGCGAAAGCGGCCAGCACCATGGCGGTCAAAGGCAAAGCCAGGTGCCAGAAATAGTCGACAATCCGCGCAGGCCAGGACATGGCCTCCCAATTCTCCGAGGTGAGCCCCCGCAAAGGGAACAGATCAAGGAATGATCCCCCGGCAAAAAGCACGATCAGGAGCACAGCGAACAAAAAGCCCGGGATCGCATAGGCCACGACAATGACACCAGAGGTCCAAACATCGAACCGGGAACCATCTGCCACCGCCTTCCTGATCCCCAAGGGCACCGAAATGGCGTAGGAAATGAACGTCATCCAGAGCCCAAGCGAAATGGAGACCGGCATCTTTTCGGCAATCAAATCGATGATCCGGATATCTCGAAAATAACTCTCGCCAAAATCAAAGCGGGCGTAATTCCACAACATCCCGAGAAAGCGTTCCAACGGCGGCTTGTCGAAGCCGAACTGAGCTTCAAGTTCCTTGATGAACTCCGGATCCAGCCCCTGGGCACCGCGGTATTTCGAACTGGTGCTTTCGCCAGCTGCGCCGCTAACGCCTGATGAGCTTCCACCGCCGCTGAGCATATCCGACGTGCCGCCACTAATACGTGCCGTTGCCGAGACATCCGTGCCCGAGAGCTGCGCAATGACGCGCTCAACCGGCCCGCCCGGCGCGAACTGAATCACAAAGAAATTGATGGCCATGATCCCGACCAGGGTCGGAACCATCAGCAGCAGCCGTCGAAGGATATAGGCGCCCATATTGCTGTTCTATCGCCTTTTCATTGTTCGTTTTGAGCATGTCTCATGTTCGCGAGACAACTTGAACTGCTCTGACCGTCTGTTTTGATTCATTGTACAATCGGAAGACCGGTTTTTACTTTGATAGCCCATAGCTGGTGCCATGACCTAACCGCCCTTGCCGATCTTTTGCGCCTTGTCCTGATCAAACCACCAAAGAGACTCGACCGGAAAATCATAATGAGGTGGTTCATTCGAGTAGCCGAACATGTCCCAAAGCGCCACCGAATGAACCGGCTTGTACCACTGCGGTACCCAGTAATGTCCGGACCTCAAAACCCGGTCGAGGGCTCGGGCCGCGACATTCATGTCTTCACGCGTTATGGCATTGAGCGCCTTGTCAACGAGCGCATCCACAACCGGGTCCTTGATGCCAGCGAGATTGTTTCCGCCTTTGACCTCACCGGCATGTGACACCCATAGATCGCGATCATTGTTCGCCAAAGTCGGGTTGATTGCGAACCGGCGGCTGGTCACATCGAAATCAAAATCATTCAAGCGAGATTGATATTGTGCTGGATCAACAAGCCTGAAATTAGCCTTGATCCCCAGTCGCTCGAGGTTTTTGATATAGGGCAGCGTGATACGCTCAAAGCCTTTTGAATTGCTGAGGAACTCGAACTCAAGCGGCTGCCCATCCGGGCCGACGAGAATTGAACCGTCTCGCGTATATCCAGCCTCTCTTAGAAGCTGCGATGCCTGCCGCAAAAGTGTCCGGTCAAATCCGGATTCGTCGGAAACTGGCTGGAGGTAGGCCTCTCCAAAAACCTCATCCGGCACCCGCCCTCTGAAGGGTTCCAAAAGGGCTAACTCGTCTGCCGGAGGCTGACCTTCTGCCATCAACACCGAATTCTGAAAGAAAGACTGCGATCGCTTGTATAGGCCGTAAAACAAAGATTTGTTCGCCCATTCGAAATCGAAGGCATAGCCAATCGCACGGCGCACGCGAGGGTCAGAGAACTTCTCCAATCGCGTGTTGAAAAACCACCCCTGTGCACCCGAAGGCCGGTCGTCCGGAAACTCCTTGAGGATCACCCTCCCATCCTCAACCGCCGGAAAATTGTATTCCGTCGCCCAGGTCTTGGAGGAGAACTCCTCATGATAGGTGATATTGCCCTTCTTGAAGGCCTCAAACGCGATCTGGCTTTCCCGAAAAAACTCGATGCGGATCACTTCAAAATTCGACTGGCCGACCAGAACCGGCAAATCCTTCGCCCAATAGTCAGAGACCTTGTGGTACTCGACATAACGCCCGACAGCATGTTTTCCGACCTTGTACCCCCCCGAAGACAGAGGTGGCGTCAACGTTGATTGTTTGAAGTCATAAGCCGTGTAGTAGCGTTTGGAAAAGATCGGCAGCCCCGCCACCAAGAGCGGCAGTTGGCGCGTGTGATTTCCAGTAAACCGCACAGCCACACGGTACTCATCAAGCACTTCGGTATCAAGCAACTCCTTGAGTGGCAGTCGGACCTGGGGATGCCCCTCGGCTTTCAACAAGATCAGGGAAAACGCCACATCCTGTGCAGTCACTTTCGATCCGTCGTGAAAACGTGCTTCCGGGCGTAGATTGAAGATATAGGTGCTACCATCGTCTTCAATCTCGACACTTTCAGCCAATAGGCCGTACATGGCATCCGGCTCGTCGAGCGCTCGCACCATTAAAGTATCAAAACACAACTCCATGCGAGGAGGAGCATCACCCTTCAAAATGAAAGAATTGAACGAGTTAAATGTCTGGATATTCTGGTTGAAACCCCAACTCGGCGCGCGAAATATGAACTTTCCGCCCTTGGGGGCGTCCGGGTTGGCATAATCGAAATGCGTAAAATCTGCCGAATACTTGAGATCACCGAAAACCGACAAGCCGTGTCGTCGCTCACCAGCCACAGCTGAACCCGCACTGAACGGCATCGCGGAGGCAACAGCTGCCGCTCCGGTCAGCTTCAACAACTGGCGACGACTTGTTCCGCGCCCCGCCATCATTTCGCGACACCGGTTTTTGCAGCCTTCGCCTCGTCGTACCACCAGATCGTCGGGAAGCCATTCGAGTAGTCAGGTATGTTGTCCGGGTGGCTGAAGCGGTTCCAGCGCGCCGTTCGGTCAATGTCGAGATACCATTGCGGGATCACGTAATAATGATGCATGAGCACCCGATCGAGCGCACGCGTCGAGGCGACCAGTTCATCTCGATTCTTGGCAAAAATCACTTTGTCGATCAACGCGTCGACACCCGGGTCCTTGATGCCTAAAAAATTATAGGATTGTTGCTGGTCAGCGGATTCAGAACCCCAATAATTGCGCTGCTCATTGCCCGGCGACAGGCTCTGGGGCCAAAGGAATGAGGTCATTTCAAAGTCGCGACTGCGAAGCCGGTTGATATATTGCGGCGAATCCAGCACGCGCAGTTCCAAGTCTATCCCGATCAGCTTCAGACTGTTTGCAAATGGCAGAACAGAACGTTCGGCGCTTGGATCCCTTGCAATATACTCGATGGTAAAGGGCTCGCCGGTCTTCTCATTGACAAGTTTGCGATTCTCCAACTTGTAGCCAGCTGACTTCAAAAGAGTAAGCGCTTCACGCAAGTTGGAACGCTGGTTCTGCGGAGATCCACCGACAGGGTTCTTATACTCCTCAGTGAAGACAGAGGCTGGCACAAGGTCCCGCACACTCTCCAGAATTTCAAGTTCCTTGCCCTTCGGCAAGCCTGACTGCGCCAACTCTGTTCCGGCATAAAAGGACGAAATGCGCTTGTACTGATCGAAAAAGGCCGTCCGGTTCAGGCTTTCGAAATCGAAAGCATAATTCAGCGCTCGCCGCACTCGCGGATCTTTAAATTTATCCAAGCGAAGGTTTGGAATGAATGCCTGCATAATGCCAGATCCGTGATCCGGGAATGTCTCCAAAACGACCTTGCCGTCCTTCACCGCCGGAAAATCATAAGCCGTTGCCCAGTTTTTCGCGACGTTTTCATTACGCCAGTCATACTGGTCTCCCTTGAAGGCCTCCAAGAGTACGGCGCTGTCACGGAAGGAGTCGTAGCGGATTTGATCGAAATTATTCGTTCCAACATTAACCGGCAGATCCTTGCCCCAATAGTCGTCAACACGTTCATAGATCACACGGCGGTTAAACGTGAAATCCTTCACCTTATAGGGGCCGGAGCCCAGCGGGGCTTCCTGTAATCCGCTGGCAATGTCACGAGGCTCACCATCGGCATTGACACCCTCCCACCAATGCTTCGGCATCACTAACAGCTGCCCGACGATATGAGGCAATTCTCGGTTGTTTTTGGTATCGAATTCGAAACGAACGACACCGCCTGGCAACTCAGTCGCACTGGACACATCATGATAATAGAATTTTTGCCGTGGACTGAGCTCTGTTGCCTTTTCAAAGGACCAGATTACATCCGCTGCTGTGATCGGCTCACCATCTTGCCATTTGGCTTTCGGGTTCAGGCGATACTCAACCCAGGAATAATCGTCTGGATAGCGAAGGGCTTCAGCGATGAGCCCATATTCAGCACTGATGTCAAGCTCATCGAGCGAGCTGGTCATCAAGGTCTCATATACCAGGCCCACACCCGGTGCAGGGCTTCCCTTTGGCAGGATCGGATTAAACGTATCGAACCCACCGGACGTCGAGAGGCGCACGAGTCCGCCTTTGGGTGCATTCGGATTGACATAATCAAAGTGTTTTACATCAACGCCGTATTTGGGACTGCCCGTAAGCGCCGTCGCATGGTGCCATTCCGGTTGGGCAGCTTGCACTGAGGCAATCGGCAAACTCAAAATCGACAAACAGAGGAGGGAACATGCCCAAATGGATTTCAACGGTCCCGATCTCCTGTTGCCACTCGCCATGCATCATCTCCGCAATTCAACAAACTCACCCTTCGCCGAATCAGGCAAGCGTGTTCACAAAATTAGTCATGTAATACTAGGGGAGAGAATGGGTCTTCGTCACCTGTTCTTAATGCACATGACAAAGATTTAAGAACTTGGACAAACTAAGTATATTTAACGAGGGCATACCAAGCACCGGACATAAAAAAGCCGCATCAGAAGACGCGGCTTTTTACAATGACAGCAAATTATACTGCCAAATTTAATTATTATTGGCTTGGCAAAGCCACCGGATCAGTCGCCTGCTCTCGCAGATACGCCAGGAGATTGGCGCGATCTTTTGGCTTGCGCAGACCTGCAAAGCCCATGGATGTCTTAGGAACGTGTTCCTTGGGCTTGGTCAGGAAGCCATCAAGCTCTTCAAACGTCCAGGCTGGATTTGTATCACCAAAAGCAGTCATCGCTGCGGAATAGGCAAAACCTTCGTGCGATCCCGGTTTACGATCGATCAGATCCCAAAGCCCAGGTCCAACTTTATTGGCACCATCAGGAGTGAAAGAATGGCAAGCAGCACATTTTTTGGCAACTTTCTCGCCGTCGCTAGAACTTGCAGAAGCAAGACGAATGGCGATGGGTTCGACTTCTTCGACAGCGTCTGCCGAACTCGCAACAACACTGCCTTCAGGCGGCAGTGAAATTTCGTAGCCGGGTTTTCCCGGAATCGTCGGGTGAAAGATGATGTCTGATACAATTCCGACGCCCATGGTCAGAAGTAACACCATTAAAACCGCACCCGCGGCCTTATTAAGGGTGAAGGAATCCATTCTCTCCGGCTCCAAGCTAATACGCGTCCGGGTCCGCAACTTGCATCACGGACCCATTAAGCTTTTCGATTTGAAGCGGACCCTACAAATTTTTTGACGTTGCTGTCCATAGGTATAAAAGGACTCTGCCTAAGACATTCAGACGCAGATCCGTATGGCTGCCTGTCAAGACTGCTGATTTTCAACTGGAGCACCCCGTGAACAGCGCACTTGTCGTCATTCCCTCCCGCCTTGCCGCGACCCGCCTGCCAAACAAACCATTGGCAGATATCTGCGGAAAACCAATGATCGTTCGCGTGATGGAGCAAGCCCAAAACGCCGACATCGGCCCCGTTGTCGTGGCCTGTGACCATAAAAGCATCACCGAGGCTGTAAATGATCACGGCGGACGCGCTGTGATGACACGAGAGGACCATGAATCAGGTTCTGACCGAATTCAAGAGGCTGCAAACACAGTTGACCCCGACAGAAAACACGGTGTTGTGCTGAATCTGCAGGGAGATGTCCCTCTGATCGAGCCTGAAGCGATTCGCGCAGCCTTTGCGCCCCTATCCAATCCGGCGGTCGATATTGGGACAATCATGACGGAAATTCATGAAGAGCGTTTTCGTGACGATCCAAGCTTCGTCAAGGCCATCACAACGCCTGTCGGATCGACTGCTTTTAGAGCGCTTTATTTCACCCGCGCCAAGTCGCCAACCGGTGATGGCCCCCTTTACCAGCATATAGGTGTCTATGCCTATCGCCGCGACGCCCTGGACAAATTTGTCGCCTTGCCGCCCTCACCGCTGGAAATTCGTGAGAAGCTTGAACAACTGCGCGCACTCGAAAACAACATGCGCATTGATGTTTCCCTGATCCACAGTGCTCCAATGGATGTAAACACCCCGGAAGACCTGGAACGGGCACGTGCGGCAGTTTCTGCGCAATAAACCGAATTCTCTGATATGACACGTGCAAATTGATCGAGGAACCAACAGAACCGATGTCTGACCGCAAGAAGATCGTCTTTCAGGGCGAAACAGGTGCCAACTCCCATATGGCATGTAGCAACGTCTATCCCGACTATGAGGCGATCCCCTGTGCAACGTTCGAAGATTGCTTTGCGGCCATGGACGAGGGCAGCGCCGATCTGGCCATGATCCCGATCGAGAATTCGGTCGCAGGGCGTGTTGCCGATATCCACCACCTTTTGCCAAAGTCCAACCTTCATATTATTGGCGAATACTTTCTGCCGATCCGCTTTCAGTTGATGGCCCCAAAGGGCGCTCAGATTGAAGATATCAAGACAGTTCAGAGCCACATTCATGCGCTCGGACAATGCCGGAAAGTCATCCGGGAACTGGGGCTGTCCGCAGTTGTTGGCGCTGATACTGCCGGTTCTGCCCGCCAGATTGCCGAGAAGAACGACAAGAGCATCGCTGCCCTGGCCCCTGAAATGGCGGCCGATATCTATGGGCTCGACATCCTACGCCGGGACGTGGAGGACGAAGCACATAACACCACACGCTTTGTCATCCTGTCACGCGAGAAGCATGAAGCAGCCCACAGCCGCGATCCAATAATCACCACCTTTGTGTTCCGTGTTCGCAACGTGCCCGCAGCCCTCTACAAGGCACTGGGCGGCTTTGCGACCAACGGCGTAAACATGACGAAGCTGGAATCCTACCAACTTGAGGGGCAGTTCTTTGCCTCGATGTTCTATGCTGATGTCGAGGGCCACCCGGACGACCCCAATCTGACACTTGCTATGGAAGAACTCGCCTTCTTTTGCGCAGAACTAACAGTCGTCGGCGTTTACCGCGCCAGCCCGTTTCGCGAAAAGATCCGCGAACCGGAAGCCAATCGGGCCCTGCGTCCAACTCCCAAAATCTGATTAATTCCAATTCAGGACGAATGAATGACCGATATCCAATTTGATACCCTTTGCATCGGCAATGCCATCTGCGACGTCTTTGCCCATGTCGAAGAAGACTTCTTGGTTCAGGAAAGCCTCGTCAAAGGCTCAATGCGCCTGATCGATACGCAAGAGGCTGTCCGCCTATTCGACAAAATGGGGCAGACAGTCCGTGTGTCCGGTGGTAGCGCTGGCAACACGGCTGCAGGCATCGCATCTCTTGGCGGCAAGCCGGCCTATTTCGGCAAGGTCGCTCAGGATGAGCTTGGTGACAGCTATGCCCATGATATGAAGGGCACTGGCGTTCACTTTGAGACCCCTCGCCTCATCGATGGCGTGCCGACAGCCCGCTCCATGATCCTGATCACGCCTGATGGCGAGCGGACCATGAACACCTATCTTGGTGCCTGCGTCGAATTCAGCCCTGTTGATGTCGATCCAGACGTCGTTGCCGCCTCCGCTATTACTTATATGGAAGGCTACCTTTGGGACCCTGCAGAAGCGAAAAAAGCCTTCCTGGAAGCCGCGAAGATTGCCCATGCCAATGACCGCAAGGTCGGCATCACTCTGTCAGACTCTTTCTGCGTTGATCGCTACCGGTCGGAGTTCATCGGTCTGCTTAAGGACGGCGTTGTCGATATCATGTTCGCGAACGAGCACGAACTGAGAGCGCTTTATGAGACATCAGATCTCGACACAGCCGTTGCAGCAGCTCGCGATAGCGGCGCTCTCACAGCACTGACACTGGGTGAGAACGGCGCAATGGCGATCACTGCCAACGAGACGGTCAAGGTTCAGGCAAGAACTGTGAATGAGGTCGTTGATCTCACCGGTGCAGGTGACCTCTTTGCATCCGGCTTTCTGTTCGGGCTTGCCCGCAACTACGATCTAACCTCAGCAACAGAGCTGGGTTGCCTTTGTGCATCCAATGTCATTGGACATGTCGGTGCACGACCTGAAAAACCCCTGAAAAACATTGCTGAACAGGGTGGCTTCGAAGTCTGAGGCAAGCAGGCCTTACTTCGGGAAGCACGCATATAAACTGAGAAAGCCGTGTCCAAATTTCTGGATGCGGCTTTTTTATTATCAAACCTTTCGATCTAAGCCGACCGGGAACCCATGAAATTGCTTGAGTTCTTTCAAGACAAAGGTCGTCTGCATTTCCTTGATACCTGGAAGACGTCGGATCACAGACATGGCAAAATCCGAATATCGATCCAGATTTTCAGCGACCACCTGGACCAGAAAATCCGCATCTCCAGCGATGCTGTAGCAGGCAACCACTTCCTCAAGCTCTGAAATCTGCCGGGAAAATTCTTCGGCTTCGCTTTCACTATGGCTATCGATCTTGACCCGTATGAAGGCAAGAACACCAAGGCCAATCTGAGTACGATCAAGCGAGGCACGGTAGTTCTGAATAACCCCGACTTCCTCTAGTTGGCGAACACGGCGCCAACACGGTGAAGCAGACAGACCAACATCTTCGGAAAGCGCTTGATTGGTCAAGCGTCCGTCTTTCTGCAGAGCATTGAGAATTCGCCGATCCGCGTCAGATAGTTTCTTTGAAGGCATTTTTCACCGAAATTATTGTGATTTTAGATAGGATCTACCTATTAATAATCTATAACTGGGTAAATAGGCATGAATAACCTCATACTATCACATAGTTTTGGCGAGTTATTTCCCCATCAAGGACGCCAAGCATGTCGACAGATTTGCGAATTGCCATCATCTCCCGACCAGATCTTCCTATTGGCTTACTCGCCAATACGGTCGCGGCAATTTCAGTTGGCATCGGCGCCAAACTTCCGATCCTCGGCAACCTCCAGCTGACAGATACAGAAGGCCGGACTATCGACATTTCGTCCAACCGGCCCGTGCCTATCCTTCAGGCTGGTCAGGAAGTCCTATCGGAACTGCTTCTCAAGGCACTAAAGACCAATGAAGCAGCAATCGTTCCCTTCCCTGCCTTTGCACGGTCCCTCCATTCCTACGCCGACTATGAAGTAGCCTTTCCGGACAAGGATCTCAGTATAGAGCCCCTTGACGGACTTGGACTGGCCGGTCCCGAAAAATGGGTCCGCTCGCTGACAGGAAATCTAAAACTCCTGCGTTAGAAATTAAGAATGAAAAAAGGCGGCCAAAATGGCCGCCTTTTTTTTTAAAAAACTCTTACACAAATTACCCTGCAAGGTCTTCTACGCTGACAACTTCGCCATCTTCATTCAACCGATAGATCACCGGTGTGCCGGTTCCAAGCTCGCGCTTGAGGATTTCTTCAGGTGACAGCTTTTCCAGTTCCATGATCAACGCACGTAGGGAATTGCCATGAGCTGCGACGATTGTCCTCTTTGAAGACAGCACCTGCGGCAGGATTTCCCGGCGATAATAGGGAAGCACGCGCTCAGCTGTCATTTTGAGGCTTTCGCCACCGGGAGGTGGAACATCGAAGGAGCGACGCCAGATATGAACCTGTTCTTCGCCAAATTGCTCTCGCGCCTCATCCTTGTTCATGCCGGTTATATCACCGTAATCACGCTCGTTCAGAGCCTGGTCCTTGATTGTTTCCAAGCCTTGCTGGCCGAGCTCTTCCAGAATGATCGTCAGCGTCTTCTGTGCCCGCTGCAGAACCGATGTATAGGCCACATCAAACTCAAGCTTCATGTCGCGCAGCTGAGCGCCTGCGGTCTTGGCTTCCTCGACGCCCTGCGCCGTAAGGTCAGGATCTTTCCAGCCAGTAAAAAGGTTCTTCAGATTCCATTCGCTTTGGCCGTGGCGAACAAGCACCAAGAGACGTTCCATGATTGATTTCCCCAGTTCGTCAGTAAGATGTCAGTCGTTCAGGCCAAGAACATCGGCCATCGAATAAAAGCCTGGCTTTTGATGAAAGCCCCAAAGCGCTGCCTTAACAGCACCTTTTGCAAAAAGTTGGCGATCTTCAGCCCGGTGGGTCAGCTCAATCCGCTCCCCTTCACCTGCAAAAATCACTGAATGCTCGCCTATAACAGATCCCCCGCGCAGGGTGGCAAACCCAATATCTCCAGCATTTCGAGCTCCGGTTATGCCATCACGGGAGCGCACAGAGCGATCCGCCAAAGATATGTCTCTGCCTTCAGCAGCGGCCTCACCCAGCAACAAAGCCGTGCCCGAGGGAGCGTCAACCTTGTGCTTATGGTGCATCTCCAGAACTTCAATATCGAAGTCCTCATCCAGAGCCTGAGCGGCTTTTCTTACAAGCGCTGCCAGGAGATTAACACCAAGGCTCATATTGCCAGATTTAATGATCCGAGCCTGGCGTGCGGCGTCATGTAGTGGCAAATCCTCACCTTCAGCCCAGCCAGTTGTTCCGATCACATGTACGATGCTCGCTTCAGCGGCCAAGTTCGCAAATGCAAGCGACGCCATTGGCGCGGTAAAATCAAGAACGCCGTCAGCTGCAGCGAAGGCACTTTGCGGATCTAAGGTAATCGAAACGTCCAGATTGCCAACACCGGCCAATTCGCCGGCATCAGCACCGAGGAATTCAGACCCTTCGCGTTCAACCGCACCGCTAACACGGGCACCGTTGGTTTCCGTTACCGCCCGCACCAAAGCCCGGCCCATTCGGCCACCAGCTCCAACCACGACAAGCCGCATATCGCTCATGCCAAACCTCATTCAATTTTCAGTTGCTGCCGTATAACAGCATTCTCGGCCACAGAGCAAAACCTGTCATTGGTGAAATAGCCTGTTTCAACAATGAGAGAGCGCTCTGCGGAAAACCATAGGAACGTAATTACGTCTTTTAAATGAAAACAGGGCGGGATCGTTGCCGATCCCGCCCTGCCTCAAAACACCTTTGAGAAGATCATGCCTTATTCGGCTTCTTTCTCGAGTTCCTTGCCAGTCTCCTGATCAACAACCTTCATGGACAGGCGAACCTTGCCACGTTCGTCGAAGCCCATGAGCTTGACCCAAACCTTATCACCTTCTTTGATCACGTCAGTGACCTTGGCAACCTTGCGCGGAGCGAGCTGGGAGATATGAACCAGACCGTCCTTTGCGCCGAAGAAGTTCACGAAGGCACCGAAATCGACGCACTTCACAACTGTACCTTCGTAGATCACGCCAACTTCTGGCTCAGCAGCAATGGAGTTGATCCAGTTAACTGCAGCCTGAATGGCCTTGCCATCAGAAGAAGCGATTTTGACCGTGCCATCGTCTTCGATGTTAACCTTTGCACCGGTCTTTTCGACGATCTCACGGATGACCTTGCCGCCTGAACCGATAACTTCACGGATCTTGTCGACTGCAATTTTCATCACTTCGATGCGCGGAGCATGTTCGCCAAGCTCGGCACGCCCTTCAGTGATCGCATTGGCCATTTCTTTCAGGATGTGGATACGACCGTCCTTGGCCTGTGCCAAAGCGACCTTCATGATCTCTTCGGTGATGCCCTGGATCTTGATGTCCATCTGCAGTGCGGTGATGCCGTTTTCGGAACCCGCTACCTTGAAGTCCATATCGCCGAGGTGATCTTCGTCGCCCAGAATATCTGACAGAACCGCAAAGCGTTCGCCGTCCTTGATCAGACCCATTGCAATACCTGCAACAGGAGCCTTGAGCGGGACGCCAGCGTCCATCAGAGCCAGGGACGTGCCACAGACAGTCGCCATGGAAGACGAACCGTTGGACTCAGTGATTTCCGACACAACGCGAAGGGTGTACGGGAATTCATGATGCAACGGCAGCATTGGGTTCACTGCGCGCCATGCCAGCTTTCCATGACCGATTTCACGACGCCCTGGGGAGCCCATACGCCCAGTTTCACCGACCGAGTATGGTGGGAAATTGTAGTGCAGCATGAAATGGGACTTGTAGGTGCCTTCGAGCGCGTCAACAAACTGCTCATCTTCGCCTGTGCCGAGAGTGGCAACCACGAGGCCCTGAGTTTCACCGCGTGTGAACAGAGCCGAACCGTGAGCACGCGACAAAATGCCAACTTCGGACGTGATCGCACGAACTGTTGAAAGGTCACGACCATCGATCCGCGAACCAGTGTCCAGAATGGCGCCACGAACGATTTCAGCTTCGAGATGCTTGAATTCACCGCTCAAGACAGCAGCTTCTGGTGCATCATCACCGCCATTGGTGATCAGCGCTTCAACGACGGCTGCCTTGGCAGCATCAATCGCGTTCTTGCGCTCTGTCTTTGCGGTGATGGCATAAGCTGCCTTCAGTGCATCGGCAGCCATGCCCTTGACCTTCTCGTAAAGAGCGGAGTGGTCAGGCATAGAGAATTCGCGAGGCTCTTTAGCAGCTGTTTCAGCAAGCTTGATGATCGCATCGATCACAGGCTGGAAACCAGCATGACCGAACATCACGGCTGAAAGCATTGTTGCTTCGTCAAGTTCCTTGGCTTCGGACTCAACCATCAGAACCGCATCTTGCGTTCCTGCAACGATCAGATCCAAGGCGGATTCGCTCATGTCGTCGATTAGTGGGTTCAAAACGAACTCACCATTGATCATGCCAACGCGTGCGCCGCCGATTGGGCCCATGAACGGAACGCCAGACAGGGTCAGGGCTGCAGAAGAGGCAACCATCGCCAACATGTCTGGAGCATTTTCCATGTCATGGGACAGGACTGTGATCACGACCTGAGTGTCGTTCTTGTAGCCATCGGCAAAGAGCGGACGAATAGGACGGTCAATCAGGCGGGACGTCAGGGTTTCGTGCTCTGACGGACGGCCTTCACGCTTGAAGAAGCCACCCGGGATCTTACCAGCGGCATATGCCTTTTCCTGGTAGTTCACGGTGAGCGGAAAGAAGTCCCGACCTGGTGTAGGGGATTTCGCGGATACAACGGTGGCAAGAACCTTTGTCTCGCCATAGGTCGCCAGAACGGCGCCATCAGCCTGACGGGCAATTTTGCCCGTTTCGAGTACGAGCGGACGACCGCCCCACTCAACTTCTACACGATGAACATCAAACATCATGATTCCTTACAGATTTGTCTCCTGCGCGAAAGGCAACTCACATCGTGCGCAGAAACCTAGTATCGGTCGGCCCCGTATGGGCCGGTTACCGATCGAACGTGTCACGGGCAAGACGACAAGCTTCTTTTCGCCAAAAGCCAAAAACAGCCAGCAATCCTGCCCCATGACAGTTCCGGACTTCATATAGTGCGGATTCCGTTGAAATGGAACCGCTCAAAAAAACGCGGCGGACAAATCTGCCCGCCGCACTCAAATCCATAAAGCAACGTCCAATCCGAATGAACCGCCAGAGCGATCAAAAGAATCTGCGAACGATGTTTCGGTCTTTTGAAACTGCGAGCCTTTTAGCGGCGAATGCCGAGGCGCGTGATCAATGTCTTGTAACGCTCTTCGCTCTTGCCACGGGCATAATCCAGAAGCGAACGACGCGTTGCAACCATCTTCAGAAGGCCGCGACGGGAATGGTTATCCTTGCCGTGATCCTTGAAGTGACCAGTCAGGTTGTTGATCCGTTCGGTCAGGATAGCGACCTGAACTTCGGGAGAACCTGTATCGCCTTCTTTGATGGCGTATTCTTTCATCAACTCAGCTTTGCGCTCAGTAGTAATCGACATCCTCTTTCCTTTCAGAGATATGGCCGGTTAACCCGGCACGAGATGGTTGCCGGCAAGCCGGCCAAATCCGTATTTTCACCAGAGCCGAGATGTCGGTCAGCAAAGGTTCATCCGGACGATCAGAGCCAATTGGCCCGATAGCGGCGATATATGGCGGAAAACGCATGGAAAGGGAAGGGTTTTCTCTGAGATCAGAAAAATCCCTCCCTATAGGTTAAACACACGGTTCGGCTGGAAGCGACCTCGCTCGACAGTTCCGAGGGCGACCGGAACGCCTGCATGACTAGTGAATGCCGTCTCACAGTTCAGCGGTGCTTCGCGTCCACGCAACAAAATGTCCAGACCCTTTCGAATTCTAGACGCATCCTCAAGAGACACGGGCACCTCCGTAAGGTCTTCCATGGCATCACGAACTGGCAGGATGAACTCGCTCACCAGCGCATCTACGCTGTCGGTTTCTTCCAACCCTTCGGACGCTTCAAGCAATTCGTCCAGGGTGACCATGTCCTCTTCGCCAAAAGGTCCAACCAGAAGGCGGCGCAGTTCAGTCACGTGACCTCTTGTTCCAAGCCGCCGACCAAGATCACGGGCCAGCGCACGCACATAAGTACCCTTGCCGCATTCGGCTTCAATAATGGCCTGGTCTTTTGTCGGGCATTCCACAAGCGATAGCCTGTGAACGTCGATGGGACGTGCCTCAAGCTGAACGTCTTCGCCGTCACGCGCCAGATTATAAGCCCGCTCACCATCGACCTTGATGGCCGAGAAGATTGGCGGAACCTGCATGATCGTGCCAACGAATTCCGGTAGTGCGGCTTCAATATCTTCGGCACCTGGGCGTACATCAGAGGACGCGACCACTTCACCTTCGGTGTCATCCGTGGTTGTCTCTGCGCCCCAAGTCACCTCAAAACGATATACTTTCCGGCCATCCATGACGAATGAAACCGTCTTGGTGGCTTCGCCAAACGCCAGCGGCAAACAGCCGGAGGCTCTGGGATCTAGTGTTCCGGCATGTCCGACTTTAAGCGGATGCAGGATGCGCTTGATTTTGCCAAGCGCGTCATTCGAGGTGATGCCGTAAGGCTTATCCAGCACCAACCAGCCGTTGATAGCGTTCCGGTGCTTCTTGCGTTGCTGCTGCCGCGCCATATATTTTCCGTTCGTGGAGCTTTGTAACGTTGGCGCTATGCGCTCAGGCTGATGCCCATATCACTCTGCGTCGTCTGCATCCAGATCACGCGAAACAACAGGTGACTGCAGCAATGTTTCGATGCGGTCATCATCGTCGTATCGAGTGTCCAGAACAAAACGCAGATCAGAGCTGTATTTCATCGTCATGCGACGAGACACAAGACCGCGCAGGTGCTTTGCTGACCGGTTAAGGGCCGTTTCAACTTTCTTCGCATCGCCTCCGCCAAGGGGCATGAAGAGACATGTTGCCAGACGCAGGTCCGGTGCCATGCGAACTTCAGGAATGGTGACGATGACGCCTTCCAGATCGGGATCCGCGAGTTCGCCGCGCGTCAAAATTTCCGACAGTTCCTTGCGAACCAGTTCACCAACGCGCAACTGGCGCTGTGTCGGCCCCTTGCCGCCTTGTCCCTGTGGTCGTGCCATGATGTCTCAATCCGTTTTCGGAGCGTCATTCCTCTTAGAATGAACACCGCCTCATTTTAGATAACAGTCCGAGCCTTGCTCGAACGACGTTGGCCTTCCAACGCTAAATGCAAGACGCCGGCGCCGCTTATGTTGCTGCGCCGGCGTCTTTATTTTCAGTTCACTTGTCGTTCTATAGCGATCTTGCGAGATGCTCGACGCGGAAGCATTCGATAACGTCGCCAGCGCGCATATCCTGGTAGCTGACGAAGTTCATGCCGCATTCCTGGCCGGATTCGACCGTCTTGACTTCATCTTTGAAGCGCTTGAGCGTGCCCAGCTTGCCTTCGTGAATGACAACGTCGTTGCGAATGAGGCGTACTTCGGCCCCGCGCTCCACGATACCTTCGGTAACCAGACAACCAGCAACCTTGCCAACCTTGGAGATGTTGAAGACCTCTTTGATCTCCGCATTCCCGATGAAAGTTTCGCGACGTTCTGGAGACAGAAGGCCAGACATGGCTGCCTTTATGTCATCTACAAGATCATAAATGATGTTGTAGTAGCGGATTTCGATACCGTCGCGACGCGCTGCTTCGCGCGCCTGCTTGTTGGCACGAACGTTGAACCCGATGATCGGTGCCTTGGAAGCCAAAGCCAGCGTTACATCACTTTCAGTGATCCCGCCGACACCTGACATCAAAATACGTGCGCTGACTTCGTCAGTTCCAAGTTCTTTGAGTGCCTGGACAATAGCTTCAACAGAACCCTGCACATCGCCCTTGAGGACAAGCGGGAATTCCTTGTGACCAGTGTCCTGAAGACGGTTCATCATCTCTTCAAGTGACCCGCGGGCACCAGAAGCAACCACAGAAGCCTTTTCCCGGAGCTGACGCTGACGATACTCAACAATTTCACGAGCACGTGCTTCGTTTTCGACCACAGCAACCATATCGCCAGCTGCTGGTGTTCCCTGGAAACCGAGAACTTCGACCGGCTTGGAAGGACCCGCCTCCTTCACCTGGTTGCCAGACTCATCGAGCATGGCACGAACACGGCCCCATTCGGAACCGGCAACAATGATGTCGCCAGGACGAAGAGTGCCTTTTTGAACCAGAACGGTTGCAACAGGACCACGACCGCGATCCAGTTGTGCTTCAACGACGATCCCTTCAGCTGTCCGGTCCGGATTTGCCTTAAGTTCAAGAACTTCAGACTGCAACAGGATCATTTCCAGCAGCTTGTCGAGGTTCGTGCCTTCCTTGGCGGAGACCTCTACATCAATCACTTCGCCGCCCATCGCTTCCACAACAATAGAATCCTGAAGCAGTTCGGTGCGAACACGGCTCGGATCAGCACCAGGCTTATCCATCTTGTTGATCGCGACGATAATCGGAACATCGGCAGCCTGTGCATGCGCAATGGCTTCCTTGGTCTGCGGCATGACGCCATCATCAGCAGCAACAACCAGGATCACGACATCGGTAGACTTGGCACCACGAGCACGCATCTGCGAGAACGCGGCGTGACCCGGTGTATCGATGAAGGTGATTTTATTGCCAGCCTGTTCGATCTGGTAAGCACCAATATGCTGCGTAATGCCGCCAGCTTCACCAGTCACAACCCTGGAGTTACGAAGCGCATCAAGAAGCGATGTCTTACCGTGATCGACGTGACCCATGATGGTGACGACAGGTGGACGTGCCTGCAAGGTTTCTACTGAATCTGGTTCAGAGAAGAGACCGGTTTCAACATCCGACTCAGACACGCGCTTGACCGTGTGTCCCATTTCAACAGCAATCAGCTCAGCAGTATCCGCGTCAATCACATCCGTGATCTTGAGCATCAGATCCTGTTTCATCAGGATCTTGATCACATCAACAGCACGCTCTGTCATACGGTTGGCGAATTCCTGAATGGTAATCGTTTCAGGCAAAATAACTTCGCGCAGAACCTTTTCACGAACGACCTGCTGGCCACCACGTTTTTCTTTTTCACGACGACGGCGCAAGGACGCAAGAGAGCGGGAGCGCTGATCGTTGCTTCCACCTGTCGCTGCTGAAATCGTCAACTTGGACCGACGGCGGTCATCGCCAGTGCGCGGACGTGTCGTTGTTGGTGCCGGAGCGACCTTCTGACGCTTGACCGGACGCATCGCTTTGTTGCGGCCCTCTTCGTCAGTTGGTGGCGGTCCGTCTGCAGGACCAGGCGCCGGAGTGTTAGCGCGTGGTCCTGCTGGGCGCGCACCTGCAGGCTGGCGTGCCGCCGTAGCTGGTCTTGTCGCAGCAGGCTGCGGCTTAGACTTGGCTTCAGCTGCAGCCTTGGCATCTGCTTCAGCCTTCAGAGCAGCCTGTTTGGCTTCTTCGGCTTCACGAATGACACGAGCTTCTTCTTCGGCCTTCAGGCGAGCTTCTTCTTCAACCTTGCGAATCGCATCCTGTTCGGCGCGCAGCTTCGCATCAATGGCAGCCTGCTTGCGCTCTTCGACTTCACGAACCTGAGCCATTTTGAGAGCGGCGGAACGAGCCGCTGCTTCATCCTTGGTCAGGGTGCGAAGAACAGCACCGCCCTTTTGTTGCCGCTGACCAGAAGCGCCAGCAGCACGACGTGCTGCCTGCTGTGCATCTGGCTGAGGCTTGCGCGGAGCAACTTCAGCCGGCTTATCCAGCCGCTGTGTCTGAAGCACGGGTTGTTCGACCTTGGGCTGCTGCCCAGGCACGACGACACGACGCTTCTTTTTCTCCACGACGACGGCCTTCGTCCGGCCATGCGAGAAGGACTGGCGAACGGTTCCCTGATCGCCACCACCCCGCTTGAGGCCAAGCGTTTTGCGCTCGGCACTAACTGTCTTGTCGTCTGGATTCTTCGTATCGCTCATATTGCCTTCAGTCCTGCGCAACTGCACCAGCTGCCTTGCCTAAATCTTTTATGGCGGAATTCGACCGGAAATCCTCCAATTCGCGTACTCGCGACAGGAAGTTTTCGCTCGCCTGACCCGCAAGCAGTGCAGCATGTATCACATTTGACCGACCCAATGCCAAATCCAATTGAGTCGAATCGAACAAACGGACGACCTGTGGCCCGTTTGCAGTCTCATTTCGGCTCGCAACCACCCCTGACAGCTTCCTGATCCCGTCATCAGCTGCATCCGACGCATGGATCAGCCCCAACACAGGATCACGCCGAAGGGCGGCTCCAACTTTCGAAAACCCCGTTACAAGCCCTCCAGCCTTACGGCTGATAGACAAGGCAGACAACGCCGCCCGTACCATGAGCGCATCAATACGCCCAGAAAGCCCTGGCTCAACCGCTGCTTCACATTTAAAGCCGCGCCCGAAAACCCGTTTCCGTTCTTTTTCGGCCTTGCAGATGATTTCATCTGCCGCCGTAACCCAAACCCCGCGACCGGGGAGCACTCGTCTAAGATCCGGGACAACCTGCCCCTTCGGATCAAGGACGAAACGAATCATGCGATCAACCGGCTGAACCTCCCGGGTCACGGCGCATTGCCGCTCGGTCGGCTCATTTTTCTTCGGCACCAGTTATCTCCAGTCGAAACGTCCGTTAGCGTGCACCTTACCCCTTGAGAATTGCTCCAGCAGGGGCTTCTTCAACTGCGTCATCCTCCGAAGCTCCCGCTTCAGCATCCTCTGCAACTGTCTCGTTGGCCTTCAGATCGTCTTCCGTGATCCAGCCAGCCTGCAAGCGCGCAGACATGATCATTGACTCAGCATCGGCCCGAGAAACTTCGTATGAGCTCAGAGCACCTTCATAGCGCTTGGTCTCACCGTCCTTGCGTTCGGTCCATCCTACCAGATCATCTGTCGCACAGCCCGCAAGATCTTCAACCGACTTCACATCATCCTTTCCGAGAGCGACAAGCATCGCTGTCGTGAGGCCATCGATGCTCCGCAGATCGTCTGAAACACCAAGATCGCGGCGCTCCTGATCCAGCTTGGTTTCTTTCTCTTCAAGGTAGTCACGGGCACGCGCCTGAATTTCATCAGCTGTATCGCCGTCAAAGCCTTCAATCGTCGAAATTTCGTCAAGCTCGACATAGGCCACTTCCTCGACCGCCGTAAAGCCCTCAGTTGCCAAAAGCTGACCTACCATCTCATCAACGTTAAGAGCGTCCATGAAAAGATTCGAGCGTTCCTGGAATTCTTTCTGTCGGCGCTCGGATTCTTCCTGCTCCGTCATGATGTCAATCGCCCAGCCAGTCAACTGCGAGGCAAGCCTTACATTCTGGCCACGACGACCAATCGCAAGACTTAGTTGTTCATCAGGAACGACAACTTCAATACGTTCAGCGTCCTCATCCAGAACAACCTTGGCAACTTCTGCCGGTTGGAGCGCGTTGACGATGAAAGTGGCTGGTTCATCATTCCAAGGAATGATGTCAATCTTCTCACCCTGCAACTCGCCAACGACAGCCTGAACACGGCTACCGCGCATCCCCACACAGGCACCCACTGGATCAATCGACCCGTCATTGGAAATCACCGCGATCTTGGCACGGGAACCTGGATCACGGGCAACAGACCGAATTTCGATCACGCCATCGTAGATTTCAGGAACTTCCTGAGCGAAGAGCTTCGCCATGAACTGTGGATGGGTCCGCGATAGGAAAATCTGTGGTCCACGCTGTTCGCGGCGCACATCGTAGATATAAGCACGAATACGATCACCAGTGCGGAATGCTTCACGCGGGATCAATTCGTCACGACGAACGATCCCTTCACCGCGACCAAGATCGACAATCACGTTGCCATATTCGGCACGCTTGACCACACCGTTAACAACTTCGCCAACGCGGTCCTTGAATTCATCGAACTGCTGATCACGCTCGGCTTCGCGAACCTTCTGAACAATCACCTGCTTTGCAGACTGCGCTGCAATACGGCCGAAGTCCAAAGGCGGCAATGGCTCGGCAATGAAATCACCGATTGTTGCTTCCGGGTTCCGCGCCAGAGCTTCAACCAGAGCAATTTCCGTTGAAACGTTATCAACCGTTTCAACAACCTGCAGCAAACGTTGAAGGCGGATCTCGCCGGTCTTTGAATTGATCTCGGCGCGCACCTCGGTTTCCGTACCGTAACGAGACCGGGCAGCCTTCTGGATCGCATCTTCCATTGCCGTAATGACAATGGTGCGATCGATCGACTTTTCCCTGGCAACCGCGTCTGCAATTTGCAGCAGTTCCAGCCGGTTCGCGCTGATAGCCATTCAATCAACTCCTCTCGCGCCCTGTCTTTAAGTCTTGCTTGGCGCGTTTCGTTCCTAACCCTGCGGGTACACCGCTTAGTTGGGCTTGTTGTCCCCGTCGGTCTGCTCATCCGAACGGGCGGCAAGTGCCGCTTTTTCCGCCTTCAAAGCAGCCGTAATCAAATCATCTGTCAAAACCAACCGAGCTTCACTGATTTCTGCAAGCGGCAGCTCAACCGTATCTGGATCACCTTCACGTACATCCGGCAACCGGACCACAGCAGACTCTCCATTCAGGCCAGTCAAAATTCCGCGAAAGCGCTTGCGCCCGTCCTGCATGACAGACATTTCAGCTTTCAACTCATGCCCTGCCCAGCGTTCGAAATCTCCTGGGCGCACCAAAGGCCGATCAATGCCTGGAGATGAAACCTCCAGATGATAAGCCCGCGTAATCGGATCATCAACATCGAGTGCAGGCGACACTGCCCGGCTGATTGCCTCGCAATCCTCAACGGCCATCGTGCCATCCGGACGCTCAGCCATAATCTGCAATGTACAGCCATTTGACGCGTTCACCTGGGCGCGCACCAACCGGTACCCGAGATCTTCAATCACCGGCTCAACAATGGCAGCAACACGGGCATCAAGCCCCTGCTCTTTCACGATGCGTTCTTCGTGTGCGTTCACACCAAACTCCTGTCCAGTGACTGCCGTTCTCCGACGCCACCTCGTCTCTTATATCTCAAGGCTCTTTGTAAGCACCAACGGAGCGGGTCCCGGAGGGGCCCACTCTCACACCGCTCATATAAGCCGTTTGAGATGAAACAACGGCTGTATACAGTCAAACCACTTGGGAACGCAAGGGGCAAGCCGGAATTGAGCCGGCTGCTCATGAAGAAAGTCAGACTCGCAAAAAAGTAAGATACCGCGGCACCCGATTTTCCCGAACGGCTTTGGCTTCATAGCGCGTGCCCGGCCAGTTCTTCCAAGGCTGCGTCCAATCTGAGGCTGTTTCCGCGGTCCACTCGAAATTCTCGTGTTTACGGCACCGCTTCAGTGTCCAATCCACATAAGTGTCAATATCGCTGGCAAAGCGGAACTCACATCCGGACTTCAACACTCTGGCATACCGATCCAGGTTCTTTTCATTGATGAAGCGGCGCTTCCAGTGGCGTTTCTTGGGCCAGGGATCCGGATACAGCTGATAGGCAAGGTCAATTGACCCTTCAGGCAGCCAATCCAACACCTTGATCGCGTCATCGTCATAAAGGCGTATGTTGGTGAGGCCTTCAGCCAGGACCGTCGTGACAACCTTCGCCATGCTGCCGACAAATGGCTCTACACCAATATATCCAATGTCAGGATTTTCACGCGCACGGTGGAGCAGATGTCCGCCTGCCCCAAAACCGACCTCAAGGCAAACACTAGACACAGGCGCATCGAACAGATTGAGCGCGCTTTCCGGCGTAGACACAGAAAGGTCCAGCCCCAGCTCAGGCATCGCATTCTCTACGCGCTGAATTCGGGTTGGACTCAGCGCTTTTCCTTTTCGGCGTCCGAAAAAGGAACCTTCGTAACGTTCCGTCATAGCGTCTCGAATCAAGTCGCCGGCCCAATATGGGCCGACGACAAAAGTTCTGCGGTTATCTAATTAGACCGCTTTATCCTGCAATCGTACGCAGGGCGTCAACCAAATCCGTCTTTTCCCAAGAGAAGCCACCATCAGCATCAGGCTCACGACCAAAGTGGCCATAGGCAGCAGTCCGCTCATAGATCGGCCGGTTCAGGTTCAAATGCTCCCGAATGCCACGCGGGCTGAGACCCATAACGTCGCGAAGGCCTTTTTCAAGCTTCGCCTCGTCGCACTCGCCTGTGCCATGCAGATCAACGTAGACCGAAAGCGGATCAGACACGCCGATGGCATAGGACAACTGGATCGTGCAGCGTTCTGCCATATTGGCCGCCACAACGTTCTTGGCCAGGTAGCGTGCAGCATAGGCCGCCGAGCGATCCACTTTTGTCGGATCCTTACCGGAAAAAGCACCGCCACCATGCGGAGCAGCCCCACCGTAGGTATCCACAATGATCTTTCGACCCGTCAGACCAGCATCCCCATCAGGACCGCCGATGACAAAAGCGCCCGTCGGATTGACGTGCCATATGGTCTCATCCGTCAACCAGCCATCAGGCAGCGACGATTCAATGTAGGGCTTAACGATAGCCTGAACATCATCTGATGTCAGGGACGCATCCAAATGCTGGGTGGACAGCACCAGGGAAGACACACCAACTGGCTTGCCGCCAACATAGCGAATCGTAACCTGACTTTTGGCATCCGGTCCAAGCATAGCTGCAGCGCCAGATTTGCGCGCATCTGCAAGGTTCTGCAAAATACGGTGAGAATAGAGAATTGGAGCCGGCATAAGTTCCGGTGTCTCACGGCAGGCATATCCAAACATGATGCCCTGATCACCAGCGCCTTCATCTTTGTTCTCGTTGGCATCAACGCCCTGAGCGATCTCTGCAGACTGCGCATGCAGATGAACGGCCACGTCGCAATTTTGCCAATGAAAACCGTCCTGCTCGTAACCAATATCCCTTACCGCCATGCGCGCCAAATGCGCGATGTGGTCCTTAGTGATCGTGTCAGGGCCGCGAGTCTCGCCTGCAATGACGATCCGGTTCGTCGTCGCAAGGGTTTCACAGGCCACGCGCGCATCGGGCATAACGCCCAGATATGCATCAACCACAGCATCGGAAATGCGATCGCAGACCTTGTCTGGATGACCTTCCGAAACCGATTCAGAGGTAAAGAGATAATCTTGACGAGCCATTGGCAAGCGTCCTTCTGGGAATTAAAATGACGGGAGCGATGACATTGGCCACCGCTCCCAGCGACATCAATCCAAAAAGTTATTGGCTACGTCAAGCTACAATTGAGATTATGAGTCGTCGCCAGCCAGCGACTTCACCAAATCCACGATCCGGCGCCGGACCTTTGGATCCTCAATGCGAACGAATGCCTTGTTCAAAGACAGGCCTTCGGAAGAAGATAGAAAATCGACGACATAAGACGTTGGGCGGGTCTCGCCAAAGCCTTCTCCTTCATCAGGTGTGCCAGGAGCATCTTCAAAGAAGAACGCAACTGGAACCTTCAGAACTGTAGCAATATGCTGCAGACGGCTGGCACCGATACGGTTGGTACCTTTTTCATATTTCTGGATCTGCTGGAACGTGATTCCGAGAGCTTCACCTAGCTTTTCCTGGCTCATGCCAAGCATCATACGTCTCAGACGAACGCGACTACCGACATGGATATCAATGGGGTTTGGAGCCTTTTTACTGGGCATCTGGCTTGCTTTCTTTCGTTGTTCTTGCGGCTAAACACCACAGTTTCTTTGGCTGAAACGGCGGACCATGACGTTAAGTCCTGCAGCCCGTGAGCGCACCCCTACACTCACAAACCGTTTCTTCTTACTCGCTTTCTACCTGCGAGGAATACAGGTTGTAACACAGGTTACACACATACCCAATACGAAATATCAATTTTTACGCGAGTGTCGGTTGTGCCTCTGAGCCAAGATTAACCCGAGTAACAAAAACGTCATCGCAAAAAAGAAAAAATCACCATACTTGCTGAAACCAGTACTCAACATTTTTCCCGGCAGTGCGACATCCAGCGCACCTCGCTCGCCTATAGATAGAAATGCAACCTTGCGGCCCTTTGCATCGAACACGGCCGACACGCCAGTATTCGCTGCACGCACCAATGGCAACCCCTGCTCGATCGACCGCATCTTCGCCTGAGCAAGATGCTGATAAGGACCTGGGCTATCACCGAACCACGCATCATTCGTAACATTCAGCAAGAAATCCGCACGCGTATCCGTTGAGCCTGCGATCTCAGGGAAAATAGCCTCATAGCAAATCAGAGGCTGAAAAGACGTCCCGGATTGCAATGAAAGGACACGGTTACGAAAGCCAGGCTGAAAGGTGCCCGGTGCATTAACCAAGGCTTTCAAGCCGAGGGTTTCCAAGAGATCCTCAAGCGGCAAATACTCTCCGAACGGAACCAAATGCACTTTGTCATAAGCATCTTGCACCGTTCCATCCGGATCAAAAAGATAAACGCTGTTAAAGTAAACAGCCCCATCCGCAGATGGCTCCGCTCTAACGGCACCAGTGACAAATGACATATCACCGTCAAGTACGCCCGCGATCCGCACTAAGGCATCTGGCGAGTCCGTCAGTAAAAACGGAACTGCAGATTCAGGCCAAATCAAGAGACGTTCAACCCCAGACCGCGCATTGTTTGCCCAGGATTGTGAACTCAGGTCGAGATAGGACTGAAAAATCCGCTCACGGTTTTCCGGTAGCCATTTTTCGTTCTGGGCAACAGCAGGTTGTACAATTCGAAGATCGACAGCTGACACATCGGGATCTGCCACCAGAAACAGCCTGACAGCGCCAAAAATACCCATGCCTAATAGACAAAGGGCCCCTGCCCCCATAATCACGATTTTCTTGCCGCGCGCGATGCTGTCAGCCAACACGGCTGGGGTTGAAAAAACCAGGAGCGCCAAAAGGCCCAATCCATAGACACCAATAAGGCTCGCTGTCTGAGCCAGAACAATCGTGTCCGCGAAGACATAGCCGAAAGTGTTCCAGGGAAATCCGGTCAGTATATGCCCGCGGATATAGTCACTCGTGGACAAAGCCAGGGCCAAAAGAAGAAGCCGCCAGCTGCCTTCTGACCAAAACCGGGCGACCACAGACATGGCAATTGCAGGAAAGAGAGCCAAGCCAGTTGGCATTGCGACCACGGCAAATGGCATCATCCAGGCGAAGCGGTCCCCATCAACCAGAAAGGCTGAGCCAATCCACCAGAAACCAGCCAGAAAGAAACCGAAGCCAAACCACCAGCCAATGGAAAATCCTGCCAGCAACCGCTGCTTGTTCCGGCCACTTCCGTGCTCAACAGCACCGTCCAGTAGCCACACAAGCACAGGAATTGTCCCCGCCAAAAGTGGCCAGAGTCCGTAAGGAGGCAGGGCAAATGATGAAATTCCACCAGCCCCAAGCGCGAGTCCGCAACGACGCCAGCCCCAAGCAAGAAGGCAGGCATTCGGCAGGGCCATAAAGACAGCTAAGAGCTGATGCATCGCAACTCGATCCGAGTTCAAAAACTTACGGGACAGCCTTACCAGGGTTTAGACTCATAAAGCTGGATCCGCCCCATAAACTTGAAATGATCTAACACAAGCCATCTGGTCAATCACTTGCCTTAAGGCTGATGTGCCTCATCCCGCTTCGCGCGCCGCCGCTGCTCTGTGCCCCGAGCCTCTGGTCTGCTGCGCCGAATACCCAGCCGTTTGATGCGACGAGGATCTGCATCAAGAACTTCAAATTCATAGCCTGGAACATCCGAAACAAGCAGAAGCTCACCGCGCACCGGCACCCGCCCAATAGACACGTAAAGGAGCCCGCCGAGTGTATCGACGTCCTCGCCAGCAGCACTGGTTTCAAAGTCAGTCCCAAGCTCCGCACCCAGATCCTCCAGGGGCATCCGGGGATCAGCAATCCAGACCCCTTCTTCAGTGGACTGGAGCATGGCTTCTTCGTCTTCGTCATGCTCGTCCTCGATATCACCAACGACTTCTTCGACAAGGTCCTCCAGAGAGACCAGACCGTCAGTGCCGCCATATTCGTCAATGACCAACGCCATCTGAATACGGTCAGCCTGCATTTTGGCCATCAGATCAGTCGCGGGCATGGACGGCGGCACAAAAAGAAGCTGACGCACCAAGCCGACATCCGTCAGCGACCGGGACAGATCCACTTTGGAGAGGTCCATTTCCTGGGTGTTGTCGCCCGCAACGCTGCGGGATCCGCCTGAGCTGCGACCGTTGTCGCTTACAGTTTCCCCATCAGTTTCTGCGCTATCTTTTGCACCGCCCTGTACAGTCATCAGAGAAATCAAATCTTTGATGTGGACCATCCCTCGAGGGTCATCGAGTGTTTCCTCATAAACCGGCATGCGCGAATGGCCAGATTCCTGAAACAACTCCATCAATCTTCCAAGCGAAATGCTGGCTTCAACAGCCTCGATATCCGCACGCGGGATCATCACGTCATCGACGCGCAGCTCACGCAGCCGCAGGATATTACCCAGCAGAAGTCGCTCTTCAGGTGAGAATGTGGTATCAGCGCCCGTTTCACGCGCGAGCTCATCCCGCAAATTCTCCCGCAAGCTCGCGGCACCGCGACGGCTTGCAAACAAGCCCTTCACTCTATGCCAGAAACTCGCCTTTTGTTGCGATACACTCGGCTGAGGATCGTCGTCCTGCTCCATCGTCACACCAACCGGAACGGAGGCAGACGTCTCACTACTTCGAGGTTCAGAACCTGTCATCGTCATCAATAGCCAAAATGCCCTGCTGCACAGGGCCCTCAATCGTCATCTGCGATCAGCGGTGCATCCGCATAGGGGTCGGAAATACCAAGGGCTGCCAAAATTTGACGTTCCTGATTTTCCATTGCTTCCGCTTCATCATTTTCCTGATGATCATAGTCGAAAAGATGAAGCATTCCATGAACGACCAAATGGGACAGATGAGCGGAAAATTCAATTCCCATTTCATCAGCTTCCCGGCAAACCGTCTCATAGGCGAATATAATATCACCCAACAGCGGTCCATAGATCTCGCCATCCGGGTCACTTCCTGGAAAAGACAAGACATTTGTCGGCTTGTCTTTATTACGCCAGCGCTTGTTCAAAGCCTTTATCGCCTCGTCACTGGTAAAGACGAGAGACACTTCCGATCCAGCCTGCGCATCAAGATGAGCACAGACAAAAGTGCTGTCGATAGCCCTTTGGCAAATGCCCGCCAGAACGGCTTCTTCAGGCCAATCGCTTGACTGGACCGCGATATCAATCTGAAAGTCCTCAGGCAGCCGTGTATCGGCTGCCTGTACAGTATCGCTCATTGTTCGTTGTCCACGCCGCTTCTGGCACTCCCACGAGCTTCGTTCCGCCGCTCTTTTGCCTGAGCTGCATCACGCGAAGCATTGTCATAAGCAGTCACAATACGAGCGACCAGTTCATGACGTACCACATCAGCCTCTGTAAACTGAACATGCGAAACACCTTCGACACCATCAAGTAACGACAGGGATTCGCGCAGTCCTGACGTCTGCCCAGGCGGCAAATCGACCTGGCTTGGATCTCCCGTCACAATCATCTTGGATCCCTCGCCAAGACGGGTCAGGAACATCTTCATCTGCATAGAGGTTGTGTTCTGCGCTTCATCAAGCAATACAACTGCATTCGACAATGTTCGCCCGCGCATGAACGCCAAAGGCGCGACTTCAATCATGCCGGATTGCAGCCCACGATCCACCTTTTCAGGCGGCATCATTTCATAAAGCGCGTCATAAAGAGGCCGGAGGTAAGGATCGACCTTCTCCTTCATGTCACCGGGCAGAAAACCCAGACGCTCGCCAGCTTCAACAGCCGGACGGGACAAAATAAGTCGAGATGCATCGCCACGCTCAATCAGAGCTGCCGCATAGGCAACCGCAAGAAAGGTCTTGCCAGTTCCCGCTGGGCCAGTGCCGAAAACAAGATCTGCACGGTCCATAGCGCGGATATAAGCATCTTGTGTCGGTGTGCGCGCCACAACGGTTTTGCGCCGGGTCGAAACCTGAGCGAACGCCAGCCGCGACTTCGGCTCAAGTGTCGGCAAAGGCAGTTGAGCATCATCCGCTGCTGCCATGCGCAGAGCGCCATCGACATCACCCGGATTGATTTCATGGCCTTGTTGAAGTCGTTGGTAAAGTGATTCCAGGGCTTTGCGCGCTTGAGCGCAAATTGTCTTGGAGCCCTTGAGCGTGACCTGATTGCCGCGCGCAATGGCATCTACGCCAAGTTTTTGCTCGATGATGGCAAGGTTCTGATCGAATTGACCAAAAAGATCACCAATCAGCCTGTTGTCTTCAAATGCTAGAACGATATGCGTTAAATCCGAGGCCGAAGCCGCCGCTTGGTCAGTGACCCTGCGAGCCGAAGATTGATTGTCACGCGTCAAATACCGCCTCCTTGATGGCGTCAGTGGAAGACACACTTGCATGATGCCCTGCAACAAGGCGTCCGAACAGTGAATTACTACCTATCCCGGTGATTTCCACCGGTTGTATCGTTCCAATCAAACTGTCCGGCCCATCAACAGGGACGGGTTGAAGCCAAGGTGACTTGCCAACAATCTGTCCGGTATTGCGGCCCTTGCGCTCAAAAAGCACGTCGCAGGTCATACCCATGCGAGATGCATTAAACGCCGTTTGTTGGTTGGCGACCAAAGCCTGCAACTCTGCCAAACGGGCGCTTTTGACATCTTCGGGCACCTGATCGGTCATGGTCGCGCCGGGTGTCCCTGGGCGCTGACTGTATTTGAACGAGAAGGCAGAGCCGAATTCCACACGACGGATGAGATCCATGGTGTCCTGAAAATCCTGATCCGTCTCGCCCGGAAAACCGACGATGAAATCACAGGACAAGGCGATATCAGGGCTCGCGTCGCGAATCCTGTCGATCAAGCGAAAATACTCATCGCGGGTGTGCTTGCGGTTCATGGCAGCAAGGATTTTGTCCGACCCAGACTGAACTGGCAGATGCAAATAGGGCATCAAGGTTTTCAGGTCTCGATGAGCATCAATCAACTCATCATCCATGTCGCGCGGATGGCTGGTTGTATACCGAAGCCGATCAAGACCCTCGATCTCGGACAGACGTCGCACCAACCGGCCAAGACCCCAGGTAGAGCCATCGGGCGCTTTGCCATGCCAGCCGTTGACATTCTGACCCAGCAACGTGATTTCGCGCACACCACCAGCCGCCATCTGGCCCGCTTCAGTTACAATTTGCTCAACGGACCGGGAAACTTCAGCGCCGCGGGTATAAGGCACAACGCAAAACGTGCAGAATTTGTCGCAGCCTTCCTGAACTGTCAGAAATGCAGCAGGTGCCCGTTTGCGTTCTGGTTGAGCAGCCTGAGCCGACAGATGCTCAAATTTTGCATCAATATCGAACTCTGTCTCGATCACGGTTTTGCCAGTTGCCGCTTCCGCGAGGATTTTCGGCAAACGATGGTAGCTCTGCGGACCAAACACCATATCGACAATCGGTGCACGGCGGGAGATTTCCTCGCCCTCAGCCTGGGCGACGCACCCGGCAACGCCAATCATCATGTCCTTGCCATCAAGGGCACGTGCTTCCTTGACCTTCCGGATCCGGCCTAGTTCAGAATAGACCTTCTCGGCAGCTTTTTCGCGGATATGACATGTGTTGAGAATGACCAGATCGGCATCTTCAAGGTTTTCAGTCGCCGTATAGCCTTGAGGCCCCAGAACATCGGTCATCCGGTTGCTGTCGTAGACGTTCATCTGGCAGCCATAGGTGCGCATGAACACCTTGCGCTCAGGTGCTACGAACTTGGGGTCTGTGGAAGCAGCGATATCCGTAGCTTCAAATTCCTGGCGTTCCGTCATTCAATCCTCATTACCGGTTCCTATCAGGCCAAAACGGCACGCAGGACAAACGGTATATTCGTATTGTGCGGCAAAGCTCGTTTCCATCACCATGTGGTGAGCCGACAATCTTTAGGCAAGCCCAGAGAGGTACCGCATTCTTCAATCGCCAGCTTTAACGGGTTTTTCCCCGCTTGAGAATAGCGCGGACTGGTTGATTTCTGCGGAACCTGCATCCCCAGACAGCCCAGCACGAAGAGACGCAGACGCCATGGACCGTACGCAGGCTTCCAGTTCGGAACTCAAAGCCTTGCGATCCGTATGGGCTGACACCCGAACGGGCGGGCCCCAAGTCACCACAACGTCCAGCGATCCCGCTTTAAATACCCCCCAAAGATGACCCGCTAGCTCCATATCACCATACCAAGCCACATGCGGCCTGTGGCGCCGCCCCATCGGCAGTCCATGCAAGGAATGAAAGGCGATGGACAGGGGCTGAACCCAGACTTCATCCTTTTTGCCCAGAGCACGGGTGGCTGCGCCCAACAAAGCCGAGCGGAAGGGCAGAACATAGTTTCCATCACTGGAGGTGCCTTCAGCAAAAAGCACCATTGCATCACCTTGGCTCATGCGCTCGGCAATTGCATTTGCAACGTTTCCGGTATCTGAACGCCTGGTCCGATTCACAAACACAGTACGCTGGAGCTTGGCAAGGAGACCAAAAATCGGCCAACCAGAAACCTCCGACTTGGCAATGAAGGACAATGGCATCAGCGATCCGACCACCACAATATCGAGCCAGGACGCATGATTGGCCGTAATCAGGAGAGGCCGGGCGTCTTCAGGTTTCCCAATCTGCCGAACCCGAATGCCGACAAGGCGCGATGCAATCCGGTGCCAGAAATGAGGTAATTTACGCTGAACAGGGTGAGCGAACTTCATCGCGACCCACTGCGGGGGTATCAAAACAAGAGAAACAAGTGTCAGGAGCAAAATGGTCCAAACGGCTTTAATCTGCTCCATTACCCTCATCCGCCTCCGCCTGGTCAATCGGCACGCCATAAAGTTCGAGACGGTGGTCGACCAGCTTGTACCCCAGTCGTTTGGCAATGAATTCCTGCAAGGCCTCTATTTCCTCACTGCGGAATTCAATCACCTTGCCCGACCTCAGATCGATCATATGATCGTGATGCTCGTCCGGCACCGTTTCATAGCGCGAGCGTCCGTCCCGGAAGTCATGGCGCTCAATCATGCCGGCGTCCTCAAACAGCTTTACCGTTCGATAGACCGTGGAAATCGAAATACGAGAATCAATTGCGACTGCGCGACGGTAAAGCTCTTCGACATCCGGATGCTCTTCGGAGGCGGCTTCGATCACAGAAGCGATAACCCGACGCTGCTCCGTCATGCGCATTCCTTTGGCGACACAGAGCTCCGCCAAGGTTGTTTGCAGTTCTTCGCTCATGATCACAGTTTCCGCTCGCGATATGGTATCGTAACTAGGGTCGGCCCCTCGCGCAGCGATTAAAGAAGATCGACGCGCATGACAAGCGCTGTCCCATCGCCATCACCAGCGCGATAGTACCCTTTGCGCTCGCCTACTTTGCGGAAACCGCGAGCCTTGTAAAGACTAAGAGCAGGCTCATTGGCTGTATCCACTTCCAGAAACAGACATTCGCAGCGCTCCGCATAAAGCCGAAACTGAGCTTCCTGCAGTAGCTTTCCAGCCAATCCACGCGTGCGGTGAGCCGGATCCACAGCAATCGTCAGAACTTCAGCTTCGCCCGCGACAGAGCGTATCAGGATAAAACCCAGCGGCATTCTCGTTCCAAAAGGATTTGCACGTCTGATCACGAGAGCAAAAGCCCCGTCAGGATCCATCAAACGCGCCAGTTCGTCCTCATCCCAAGCATGCTGAAACGACGCGGCATGGATTTCGGCGAGCCTCGGTAAATCCTCAGAAATGGCTTCCTCCACAACAGGAGGTTGGGTCCGGGTCCACCAAAAACTCATTGCCGCTCTATCCTTCCCTTCTTTTGCGGTGTCGCATCAGGAGGCCTGAGATAAAGCGGTGTGGCAATCGCCCCCCTGGGATCTGATATGATGCCCAAACGTGCCACCTCGGCAATATCCGGATAGGACGTTTCATTCAGAACAAAGTCCTGACTGCGGCCAGCCGCCTCAGCGATTGTGCGTGCAGCTGATCCGGCTAACTTCACATTGGCTGAAAGAGACGTCGCCAGTTCACTGACTGTCCTTACGCCAGGCTCCTCAATCGGACTTCCACCAGCATCAAAAGATTGACAGTAAACCTCATCACCTTTGCCGTTCAGCGCCACCAGGAATGGAGCACCGTTCGTTCCTGAACTTGAAGTCGATGCGGCAATCACAGCCAATGTCGTAACGCCAACAACAGGCTTTTCAAGAACAAGCCCGATCCCTTTGGCAACAGACAGCCCGACACGAAGACCCGTGAAGCTGCCCGGCCCTGTGGTGACGACGACTCGATCAAGATCTGTAAAGGCCGATGATGATTCGGCCATGGCCTCACCAATCATCTCCATGAGGCGTTCCGCATGGCCGCGGCCGATTTCCTCAGTCACCAGAACATGGCAATGCTTTTCATCCCCGTCGTCCAGAACAGCGGCGGCACAATTGGCTAGAGCAGTATCGATAGCAAGAATACGCATGATGAAACCGGCTTAGACCCTGTGGTGCTTCCTGTCGAGATGAGCTTTGGACTTACCCCAAAAGTTGAGCGTCAGGGGGGAAGGACTGATCACGTCAAAACGCAAAAGCCCGGCACGACGGGCCGGGCTTGAGAACAGTCTGCATCAGGCAATCGTCAGATAGGCCGAACTTCTTCTACTTCCGGCACAAAATGCTTCAGAAGATTCTGAATACCATGCTGAAGAGTTGCCGTAGAGGAAGGGCATCCAGCGCACGCACCGCGCATAGACAGATAAACGATGCCTTCCTTGAAGCCCTTAAATGTAATGTCACCGCCATCCTGGGCAACGGCTGGGCGCACACGTGTCTCAAGAAGATCCTTGATGACAGTTACGGTTTCCTGGTCACCTTCATCAAAGAACTCGCCTTCTTCGATGTCTTCGCTCTCTCCGGCAGCCATCACAGGCTGGCCAGACATGAATTGTTCCATAATCGCGCCAAGGATTGCTGGCTTCATATGCTGCCAATCCGTGTCATTCTTGGTCACCGTGATGAAGTCATGACCGAAGAAGATCGCCTCTACGCCCGGAACCTGGAACAGTTTCTCGGCAAGCGGCGAAGCGCCAGCATCGACAGCTGAGCGGAAATCATATGTGCCTTCGGGCAAAACGACCCGACCTGGAAGGAATTTCAGCGTTGCCGGGTTCGGCGTAGCTTCTGTCTGAATGAACATCTTCGGATCCCATTAACGTCTGGGGCGCATTAAGCGCTCGTCTCATCGTTATCTCACGATGAATGATACTGCAAACCTGTGCAGTTTGGAACAATTAAAATGTAGATAAGGCCACTTTGGCCAACTTCAAGATGGCGAGCCTCTCGAAAGTCTACGCCAGTGCAGCAATAGAGTCATCGTCAAGGTCCCCAGGAACGATGGTCACTGGAATTGGAAACTGTCCAGCAGACTTTCCGGCAATCGATGACACAAGAGGTCCAGGGCCATCTGAACTCAAACCGGACGCTAGCACGAGGATCGCAATATCGGCATCAATATCAATCAGCTCTAGAATCGCTTCGGACTTCGTGCCTTCCCGGACGACGCATTCAGGCTCTGTACGCGCAACAGAGCGAATCCGCTCAGATGCCCTGGCCAGAGTTTGATCCGCCTTTTCCATTGCCTCGGCCCGCATAATGTCCTCAACGCCCAGCCAATGCTGAAAATCACCGGATGTCACAACGGCCAGCAAAGTCACAATACCGCTGGTTCTTGCGGCTCGTTTCGCCGCATAGACAATCGCCCGGTCACACTCCGGAGTATCATCAACCACCACAAGAAATTTCCGGCGGTGGCCTTCTTCATTACTTTTTCTAATCGCTACCATGGGTACATGCTGCCATTGGCTCGGCTTCTCCGCAAGCGGAAGGTGTCGCAGTTGCCCCAGCAAGCCCGCTCAAATGAGCAAAACAGCCTGCTGCGAGCTCCTGACCCTAGAGAATATATTTCGACAGATCGACATTCTTGGCTAGTTCACCAACATTTTCACGAACAAATTTCGCGGTAATCTCGATGGTTTCTCCCGCGCGATCTGGTGCTGTGAAGGACACCTCGTCCAGAATGCGCTCCATAACCGTTTGCAGTCGACGCGCACCGATGTTTTCCACCGAACCGTTCAGATCCACGGCAACGGAAGCAATTTCATCAATAGCCTCAGCGCTGAAGGAAAGCTCGACTTCCTCTGTGTTCAACAGCGCAATATATTGCTTGATCAGGCTCGCTTCAGGTTCTGTCAGGATCGCCCGAAAATCATCGCGGGTCAGCGCCTTTAGTTCCACACGGATTGGCAGACGGCCCTGCAATTCAGGTAGCAGATCCGACGGCTTGGCAACATGAAACGCGCCCGACGCGATAAACAGGATGTGGTCGGTTTTCACCGGGCCGTGCTTGGTCGAGACCACAGTCCCCTCTATCAGGGGCAGCAAGTCGCGCTGCACACCTTCACGGGACACATCACCACCGCTCCGACCTTCACGGGCGCAGATCTTGTCAATTTCATCCAGAAAAACGATCCCTGAATTTTCGACGAGCGAAATGGCTTCCTGAACGATCTTGTCCTCATCAAGAAGCTTGTCGGATTCCTCGTTGATCAGCAGCTCATAAGATTCGGTGACGGTTGTGCGTTTGGTTTTCGTCTGTCCACCAAACGCTTTGCCGAGCAAATCAGACATGTTCATCACGCCGACGCTACCGCCCGGCATTCCGGGCAGATCAAAACTTGGCATCTGCGCCTGGGCTCGAACCTCGATTTCGATTTCCTTGTCGTCCATTTCGCCTTCGCGCAGCTTTTTTCTGAAGCTGTCGCGGGTTGCCGGACTTGCATTTTTACCAACCAGCGCTTCAAGCACCCGATCTTCAGCCAGAATATGCGCCTTGGCCTTCACAGCTTCCCGCTTGCCATCACGCACCATCGTTATTCCGGCTTCGACCAAATCACGAATGATCTGCTCAACGTCGCGGCCAACATAGCCAACTTCGGTAAACTTGGTCGCTTCCACCTTGGAAAACGGCGCATTGGCCAGCTTTGCCAGCCGCCGGGCAATCTCGGTCTTGCCGACGCCGGTCGGGCCGATCATGAGAATGTTCTTTGGCAGAACTTCCTCACGCATCAATCCGTCCAGTTGCTGGCGACGCCAGCGATTGCGCAGAGCAATCGCAACAGCGCGCTTGGCATCGTTTTGACCAACGATAAAACGGTCCAGTTCGGAGACGATTTCACGGGGCGAAAAGTCACTCATGTCTTTTCTTTCATTCAAAAGGGTCAATCGATAGCGGGAACAAAATTCATGATCGCCGTCGAGGATACAGGCGCAACAACAAAGCGACGTACAAACCGCCAGGCCGAGCCCAGAAGCAAGATGAAGCACCCAAGCAGGACAAGGGTCAGCGCCAGCGTTGTCTCTTCGGAAACCGAGGCCTGTGTCATCAGCGAGGCGATGGCAAAGCCAAAATAGCCCAGGCCAGACACAAGTAAGGCTCTTCGATCCACGACAATTGCCACAAAGGCAAGAGCCAGGAAAAGCACCAGCACGACAACAGCATAGAAAGCGCTCTTGGCGTCTGCATTGGCAGTCGCCAACATCAAGACGGAATGAACAATCAAAGGCGCAGCCATCAGATGCAGCCAAAACGCCTTATCACTGTTCACAGTTACACGTGATAGATCGCGACTGTCGAACATCATGGCCAACGCAAATCCTGCAAGACCTGCCAGCAACGTGAACCAGACGAAGTTTTCTGAAACCAAGTCCGGCACAGCCGATTCGAGCAGCACGGCCGCCAGAAAGATCACTCCTGCGGTAATTCCGGCAATGCCCACCGGCACCTTGAAGCGGAGATAATGCAGCACAACACCGGCGATACCAACCAGCGTTGGAAGGATCAAGAAATGCGCTTTGTCATCCCCCAGAGTCCTGCCATCAAATATCCAATCCGCTGTTATGCCGCTGTCATCGGTCGTCAACAAACCGATGCAGGCCATGAAGAACAGGGGTGTGAACGCTATGCTTAGCAGGAAGGAAGGCAGAGCCAGCCGCATCCGCCGCGCAAAAACTTCAGACAGGCCCCAGACAGAGACAGCCGCAACGCCTGCAACAAAACCTGCATCGCCAAAACCCTGAAGGCCGTAAACTAGCCCAAACAGGAAAATAACGATCCCAATAGCAATGAAAACATCGTGGAAACCGCGCACAAAACGGACTTCCTCGGCATCAACTCGAGAAACCGGGGCACTTGCATCCGCGATGCTGTCCTGTCGCTGCCAAAAGTCGGCAAGGTGATCTGCCTGCTGCCGGGACAGAATGCCTCTAGCAACCGCAGCATCAAGACGCTTGGGCGACAGTGAGACGGGAGAGGATGCCTCCTCGTTGAATAGGTTCACGTTTCGCTCTCCAGGCTTTCAATCAGCACGTTGGAATTGGTGTAAACGCAAATCTCTGCTGCAATGGCCATGGCCTTGCGGGCAACAGCTTCCGCCTCAAGGTCGCCATCGACAAGCGCCCGGGCCGCTGACAACGCATAATTGCCACCAGAGCCAATGCCCATGACGCCGCCTTCTGGCTCCAGTACATCGCCAGTTCCTGTCAAAACAAGCGATACTTCTTTGTCCGCAACCAGCATCATGGCTTCCAGCTTGCGCAAATATCGGTCTGTCCGCCAATCCTTGGCCAATTCCACACAGGCCCGCATCAGCTGCCCGGGATATTGCTCCAACTTTGTCTCAAGCCGTTCAAACAACGTGAAGGCATCGGCCGTCGCGCCTGCAAAGCCTGCAATGACCTCGCCTTTTGCCAGAGGCCGCACCTTGCGCGCAGTGTGTTTGATCACAGTTGCCCCGAGAGACACCTGGCCATCTCCGGCAATCACCACTTTGCCATCTTTGCGAACCATCAAGATCGTGGTGCCGTGCCAACTTACCGGCTCGCGGGAGTTGCTCATATATGCCTCGCAGTCATTTGTTCAATTGCAATCTGGAACACGTCGCGGATCGCCTTGTCAGTCCTATGTAGGCTGCAAAATACAGAATTCCAAGGTCAGCTGATCAGGTCATGCTTTAACGAACGGACACAAGGCGCAGGCTCTCGCTGGCCAGCGTATCGGTGAGACCTTCCAGATAAGCGGCGGCTCGATCATCATTGAGATCACCCTTGAGATTAAAGCCCGTCGCGGCTCTCGACACCACCACCATCTGGGGCAACACAGTTGCACCAAGGCCAACCTCCAGAATCGTTCGCATGCCGATCAATCCGCTCATCCCGCCATGAGCACCAGGCGAAGCGGCCCCCAGCGCAAAAATACGGTTTTTAAAAGCGACACCCGGCGGCTCATCTTGCTCAGATGGACGGCTAATCCAGTCGATTGCATTCTTTAAAACAGGGGTGACTCCGGCATTATACTCCGGGCAGGCGATAAAAATGCCGTCCTGTTTCAAAATCAATTTCTTCAGGATCTGCGCATTTTTCGGAAGGCCCTGGTTAGCCTCAAGATCGCCATCATACAGGGGAAGCGGATAATCGACGAGAGAGATATGAGTGACTTCGGACATCCCAAGCGCCAGATGCTTGGCAACAAGAGCTGCCAGCTTGGTGTTGTAGGATCCAGATCTGGTGGAGCCGGAAAGCGTCAAAATTCGCGGCTGGATCATGATCAATGAACCCTGCGATATACCCAGACACGAGCCGGAGGAAGGTTTTTCCAGATCCAGTCGGACTTGCTCAGGGAAAACACACCGGGTTCAGGTTTCACTGGCGGAACTAGGGCATAGGAGAACTGAATGAATGGCGCGCCAGGCTTTAGGACTTCAAGAGCGTCGTGCAAGAAACGCCGACGTTCACTCTCTGGCCGCGTGAACAGCGGAAGACTGGAAACAATTCCATCAAGCCCGTCTTTTGCAAAGCCTGCTGCAGCTCCGTCAGACAGAATATCTTTCAAAGCATAAGCATCACCCTGCACCACATTAAGGCCGGGAAAGCGCGATTTGAGAAGCTGGCAGAAATCCTCGCTGTATTCGATCGAAATCAGATCATCGCTCGGGATCCCGCGATCAAAGATAGCCTTGGTAACCACACCAGTACCTGGCCCAAGCTCAACGAAATGAGCACCGGGCTTGGGATCCAGATATGATGCCATTTTTGTAACGAGCAAAGGCCCTGATGGACTGACGGCCCCGGTCTTCAGAGGACTTTCGACCCATGATCGAAAAAACCTGACTTCATCCAGAGCCTTGACCTTCAGACTTTTGACCTTGCGGACTTTTTTCCGAACGGCCTCGGATTGAGCTCCGAGCATATCCATCATTGAAATTAATCCTCCTGCATCGACTTTCAGTGTAAGTTCCGCACAAGGGCAATTTCAAGGCAGGAAGCTGGCTTAAGCCCCTAAATTGTCTATGAATACCTTGACCTTAGAGAAGAAACCCGCGGATTCTGGATGATTTTCACCAGAAGATTCCTGCTCAAACTCTGCCAGCAGTTCCCGCTGGCGCTTGGTCAGGTTGCTTGGCGTCTCAACCGTGACCTGAACATACATATCACCATGTTGGGTCGCGCGCATGATGGGCATGCCCTTGCCACGCAAGCGGAACTGTTTCCCAGTCTGCGTCCCATCAGGAACTTTCACGCGACTTGTCACACCATCCAGAGTCGGAACATCGAACTGGCCGCCCAAAGTGGCTGTTGTCATTGAGATCGGCACCCGACAATAAAGATCCGCGCCATCGCGCTGGAAAATCTCGTGAGGCTTCAGCGATAGGAAGATATAAAGATCGCCTGCTGGCCCGCCGCGCAATCCAGCCTCACCTTCACCGGCAAGACGGATACGTGTTCCGTCCTCGATTCCGGCCGGAATGTTGACCGAAAGGGCGCGTTCCTGGGTCGTCCGACCGACGCCGCCGCAACTGTCGCAGGGATCAGAAATTACCTGGCCTTTGCCCTGACATGTTGGACAGGCCCGTTCCATTGTGAAAAAGCCCTGTGCGGCGCGCACACGACCAGCACCACCACAGGTCCGGCAAGTGGTTGGAGTGGTGCCAGGCTTGGCACCTGAGCCAGAGCACGGTTCACAGGTAACGCTTGTGGGGACATCAATCTCCACCGTTTTGCCAGCAAACGCCTCCTCCAGCGAAATATCAAGATTGTAGCGCAGGTCTGCACCACGTTCACGACCTCCAGCAGAGCGACGTCCACCGCCGCCGCCGCCCATTCCGAAAAATTCTTCGAAGATGTCGGACATGGTTGAGGAAAAGTCAGGACCGTGACCGCCGCCGCCACCACCGCCGCCATTTTCGAAGGCTGCATGACCAAACCGGTCATAGGCTGCACGCTTCTGCCCGTCTTTCAAAGTGTCGTAGGCTTCGTTTGCTTCCTTGAAGGTTGCCTCGGCTGCCGCATCCCCTGGGTTGCGATCCGGATGGTATTTCATCGCCATCTTGCGGTAGGCGCTTTTCAGCTCCTTTTCATCCGCTTCGCGAGAAACGCCCAAAACTTCATAGAAATCGCGCTTGGCCATTCGTGGTCACTCGTGTCTATCAGGCCAGTGATTATTAAAACATCTGGCTTCGTGCCAACATGAGGACTTCCACGGCAGCTTTGATATGCCTGACATGCAAAGAGCTGGCGTTGATGCCAGCACTGCGTTCAAACATGACATAGATGCTGCGAAGACCTTATGAGACTTGATAAAGCGGCCTGCGAAAACTCCACAGGCCGCTCATTCTATAGTTAGGCCGACTTCTTGTCGTCGTCCTTAACTTCTTCGAAGTCCGCATCAACGACATCATCATCGTCAACAGCGGAAGGCTCGTCGCCGTTCTCAGCAGCTGCAGCATCCGCTTCAGCTTCATCCTGAGACGCCTGATACATTGCCTCACCGAGCTTCATCGAAACTTCTGCAAGGGTCTGGGTCTTGGCCTGAATGCCTTCCAGATCCTCACCTTCAAGAGAAGCCTTCAGCTCCTCAAGAGCGGTTTCGATAGCAGACTTGTCATCTGCACTGACCTTGTCACCATATTCTTTAAGTGACTTGTCAGTGGAATGAACAAGTGCTTCGCCCTGGTTGCGGGCTTCGACCAGCTCCTTGCGCTTTTTGTCTTCATCCGCATGGGACTCAGCATCCTTGATCATCTGATCAATGTCGCTGTCGGACAGACCGCCAGATGCCTGAATCCGGATCTGCTGCTCCTTACCAGTGCCCTTGTCCTTTGCAGTCACGTTGACGATACCGTTGGCATCAATGTCAAACGCAACTTCAATCTGCGGAACACCGCGCGGTGCAGGCGGCAGGCCAAGAAGATCGAACTGACCAAGGACCTTGTTGTCCACCGCCATTTCGCGCTCACCCTGGAACACCCGGATGGTCACAGCCGTCTGGTTGTCTTCTGCAGTCGAGAACACCTGGCTCTTCTTCGTCGGGATCGTCGTATTACGATCGATCAAACGGGTGAAGACACCACCAAGAGTTTCAATGCCGAGGGACAGAGGCGTCACATCGAGAAGCAGAACGTCCTTGACATCGCCCTGAAGAACACCAGCCTGAATGGCAGCGCCCATCGCCACGACTTCATCAGGGTTCACACCCTTGTGCGGATCCTTGCCGAAGAAAGCCTTTACGGTTTCCTGAATTTTTGGCATGCGGGTCATACCACCAACCAGAACGACTTCATCGATCTGACCGGCAACAAGACCAGCGTCCTTCAAAGCAGCCTTCATTGGCTCAATGGTGCGCTTGACCAGACCTTCAACCAGCGACTCAAACTTCGCGCGGGTCAGCTTCAAGGTCAAATGCTTAGGACCGGATGCATCTGCCGTAATGAACGGCAAGTTGATTTCGGTCTGAGCAGAAGACGACAGTTCGATCTTCGCTTTTTCCGCACCTTCCTTGAGGCGCTGCAAAGCGAGCTTGTCGTTCTTAAGGTCGATGCCCTGCTCTTTTTTGAATTCCTTGGCAAGATAATCGACAAGAAGCATGTCGAAATCTTCACCGCCGAGGAATGTATCACCGTTGGTCGACTTCACTTCGAAGACGCCATCGCCGATTTCCAGAACGGACACATCGAAAGTGCCGCCACCAAGGTCATAGACAGCAATGGTCTTGCCATCGTTCTTGTCCAGGCCATAGGCCAGCGCAGCAGCTGTCGGCTCGTTGATGATACGCAGAACTTCAAGGCCGGCAATCTTGCCTGCATCCTTGGTCGCCTGACGCTGAGCATCGTTGAAGTATGCAGGAACCGTGATAACAGCCTGTGTGACTGTTTCTCCAAGATAGCTCTCAGCGGTTTCCTTCATCTTCTGAAGAATGAATGCAGAGACCTGAGACGGAGAATATTTCTCGCCGGAAGATTCGACCCAGGCATCCCCATTGTCTGCCTTGACGATTTCAAACGGAACAAGCTTCTTGTCTTTCGCGACTGTCGGATCGTCAAACCGACGACCGATCAGGCGCTTGACTGCAAACAGAGTGTTGGTTGGGTTGGTGACAGCCTGGCGCTTGGCCGGCTGACCGACAAGGCGTTCGCCATCGTCGGAAAATGCCACCATGGAAGGCGTCGTACGAGCGCCTTCAGCGTTTTCAATAACCTTTGGTTCTTTTCCGTCCATGACGGCCACGCACGAGTTCGTCGTGCCGAGGTCGATACCAATGACCTTTGCCATATGTGCCTCTCCTTATTAGCAAACCGGAACGACCCATAACGGCGTCCCTCCGGCTCCTCTTCATAAAATTCCGGGATAGCGCCCGGGAGCTACGCCGTAGCGTATCGCTTGAACGCTATATAGGTGGATGAAACGGGGCCTGCAAGACATCTGAAGCACAGCTGTTGCAGGCAACCCCTTCTATTCGCGATATTTCTTCCCAGATCGTTACCAAGACGGCTTTCCAACATGTTTTCAAAAAGGCACCCATCATGACGAAACGGCCTTCTTTTCCCGATGGATTTCAAGTGCTGCCAGAATATTTCAATCGCGAACAGCAATCAGCCCTAGTGACCCAGCTGCGGGATATCCTTGTAAAAGCTCCTCTTTTTCAGCCCGTCATGCCCAAAACCGGAAAAGCCTTCTCTGTGCGCATGAGCAACTGTGGCCCTCTCGGATGGGTGTCGGACATTAAGGGATATCGTTATCAGCCCCTCCACCCGACAACAGGCGAGGCCTGGCCGGATATGCCCAATATTCTTCTGGAATTATGGAAGGACGTTGCTCCGGATGCGCCCGCCCCTGAAGCTTGCCTGATCAATTTTTATCAAACCACAGCCAAAATGGGTCTGCATCAGGACAAAGATGAAGACATGTTCGAGGCGCCTGTCATCTCGGTTTCGCTTGGGGACACGGCAACATTCAGAGTGGGAAACACCACCCGCGGCGGCCCGACCAGCTCCCTGCGTCTGACCTCCGGGGATGTCGTCGTTCTGGCTGGCGAGTCCCGCCTCGCCTATCACGGCATCGACCGGGTTCTACCCGGAACGTCAACACTTCTGAAAAACGGCGGGCGGATCAATTTGACGCTGAGACGGGTGACATCAGATTGAAGTCACACTGCGGTCTGGATCCGTGTTTTTTTGTAGGCTTCCGGGTCCGGAGTTGGGATCATCATGGTCTTTTGCCAGACCATCTGCTCTGCATTGATCAATTCCAATTCCCAAACGCAAGCGATCACGGGCCTGTCGGCAAACTTCAGCGGACGGTCTGCTCCGTATAACGTTCGCTTGATATGCTGACACAGGACACAGCCATGCACCCACCAATAAAGAGAAATAGTCACACCGGTTTCGCCGCAATGGATCAAGGCAAATCCAAGCCCATTATCATCGCCTTCAGCGGCAATAAGCTGTGGCAGCTCTGCCTCAGCCAAAGCCTTTGCATCAGCGATCACTGCCGCCGAAACACTCTGACCAGCAGCTGCAATCCCGTAGACCTTAAGCCAGACAGGCCCAATGTCCCACAGTCCCAAATCCGAAATATCTCGCGGCTGATAGATTTCCGACTGACCAGACATCAAAATCGCGCCCTAACCGCAGTTGGTTTGTGACTTAAAACAGATCCCGGACCGCCAAGGCAACGGCAGCCAACGCGATCACCCACAGCGCCAAACGACCTGAGCGAGTGTGGCGCGATTCGGCTTTGCCGATGGCTTCAGCTGTCTCGGAATCAAACCGCATGCCATTGACGGTCATTTTTTCGAACTCTTCAGACATACGCCCGACACGATCAGCAAAAATCGGCAAATCATTGGCAATGCGGCCCATGGCACCAATCGCCTCGCCGGCATCGCGCAGTTTGCCAACAGGGCCGAGATTATCCCTGATCCAGGCCCCCACAACAGGCTCTGCTGTATGCCACATATCAAGATGCGGGTTCAGCGTTCGTGCCACACCTTCAACCACGACCATGGTTTTTTGCAGCATGATCAGCTGAGTTTGAGTGCGCATTTCAAACAGTTCGGTGACTTCAAACAACTGGGTCAGCAGACGAGCCATGGAAATTTCGCTAGCATCATGACCGTGGATCGGCTCTCCGATTGCCCGAATGGCCTGAGCAAACATATCCACATCCTGATGGGCAGGAACATAACCCGCTTCAAAATGAACTTCTGCCACCCGCCGATAATTGCGCGTTATAAAACCGAACAGGATCTCAGCCAGGAAGCGACGCTCCTGCTTGCCAAGACGGCCTGTAATGCCGAAATCGACGGCCACCAACGTGCCATCTGGCTGCACGAACAGGTTACCCTGGTGCATATCAGCATGAAAGAAGCCATCGCGAAGTGTATGACGCAGGAAGCTTTGGATGACATTCGCGCCCAGCGCTTCAAGGTCCAGACCATCCTCAGTGAGGCCTGCGACGTCCGACATTTTTCGTCCGTCGACCCACTCCATGGTCAGCACGCCTTTTCCAGTGCGCAACCAGTCTACCGCTGGAACACGAAAGCCGACATCTTCTGCTGTATTTTCTGACATCTCGGACAGTGCGGCAGCCTCAAGCCGGAAATCCATCTCCATAGCTACCGATTGTGCAAGAATATCAACAATCGCAACAGGGCGCAGGCGGCGTGAAGGCGGATGAAACCGCTCGGCTAGGCGAGCAACCAGATAAAAGCTCTCGAGGTCGCGCTGAAACCGTTTTTGCACGCCGGGGCGTAGCACTTTAACCGCGACCTCCCGCCTTGTGCCGTCCTTGTCTTCAACGACCCCCGGATGCACCTGCGCTATGGAAGCAGCTGCAACAGCTTCGCCAAATTCCAGAAAAATCTCTTCAACGGGCTGGCCAAACTGATCGGCAATTGCCTTTCGGGCAGCGACATCGCTGAAGGCTGGCAGGCGGTCCTGCAGGGCAGACAATTCCTGTGCTGCTTCCTTACCCACCACATCCGCGCGGGTGGCCAGAAACTGACCCAGCTTCACATAGGATGGCCCGAGCTTGTTCAGAGCATCAGACAGACGCGATTCCGCGCTCTTGGTCTTGACAGACCGGCGCTCCAGCAAGCGCGCGCAGGCAATCGCAATCCTGGGACCTGCCGGTAGATCCGGCAGATGCGCAAGGCCAAACACACCTTCGCGCGCCATGACGAAACCCGCCTTTGCCAGGCGAAGAATTGGCACTAAGGCAAATCCCATGGATTAGAGCTTCCAGCCGGAATGGAGAGCGGCAATGCCGCCGGTATAATTGCGATAAGTGACCTGCTCGAACCCGGCCTCCCGGATCATTTCTGCAAAACGGTCCTGCTGAGGGAATTTGCGGATCGATTCCACCAGATAGCGATAAGGTTCACCGTCACCCGTCACCATTTTGCCCATCGCCGGGATGGCATTGAAGGAAAACCCGTCATAGATCTTGTCGAGCATCGGCACATCGACTTCGGAAAATTCAAGGCACAGGAAGCGCCCACCTCGTTTCAAGACCCGGCGCGCTTCTCTCAATGCCTTGGGAATATCGGGGACGTTACGAATGCCAAAGGCGATCGTATAGGCATCAAAGCTTTTGTCGGGAAACGGCAGTTCCTCGGCATTGCCCTGCGAGAAAGTAATGAGATCCGACAGGCCCGCCTTCTCGGCGCGGTCACGACCAACGCCCAGCATGGATTCATTGATGTCGCAGACAACGGCTTTGGCATTTTCATTGGACCGGCGAACAACACGGGTCGCGACATCACCGGTGCCTCCGGCAACATCCAGCAGCCGCCAAGACCGCGCACCAGATTTTGGTGGCGCCAGAACGGACACCATCGCGTCTTTCCAAACTCGGTGCAAACCACCAGACATCATGTCATTCATGATGTCATAGCGCCCGGCCACCTTGTGAAAAACGTCATCCACCAGCGCCTGCTTCTGACCCTCACCAACTGTGGTGAAGCCGAAACTTGTCGGCATGTCTTCCGGAGTGCGGGCAGACGCCCGTTGGGCTGAAAAAGTGTCCTGCGCCATCATCATATCTCCTGACCGACACGCGTGCGTCACACCAATCGTTTGACGCACGCGTGTCACTTAATCAAGCAGCCTTTTCCACCGGATCCACCTGAATGGCAAGCGCCCCGGTCCAATTTGCCGCGGACCATAGTACAAGCCTCCTGTGAACGCTATGTTCGCCATTCGTCAAAATCAGCAAAACGGAAGCCTGTATGCCTGAATTGCCCGAGGTCGAAACCGTCAAACGCGGCCTGGCGCCGACTTTTGAAGGTGCCGTGATCGCCAAGCTGGATCAGAACCGCCCGGACCTACGCTTTCCGTTTCCCGAGAATTTCGTCGAACGCTTGACCGGACAGATCGTCACAGGCTTGTCCAGACGCTCGAAATATCTGCTGGCAGACATCAGCAATGGTGACGTTCTGGTCATGCATCTTGGCATGTCCGGATCCTTCCGCATTGAAACAGATGACGACATCCATGTCCCAGGGGATTTCACCCACGCAAAATCCAAGAACGAAAAACACGACCACGTTGTCTTCCACCTGCTTCGGCCAGACGGTGTCAAAGCGCGGATCCTTTATAATGACCCTCGTCGCTTCGGCTTTATGTCGCTGGTCCCGCTTCCAGAACTAAGCGAGCATCCCTATTTTAAGACCCTCGGGCTGGAACCACTTGGCAATGAACTGGATGGCGCACGGATCTCTGCCTTGTTTGAGGGCAAAAAGTCACCTCTGAAATCGGCGCTGCTGGATCAGAAGCTGATCGCAGGGCTCGGCAACATATATGTCTGCGAAGCCCTTTGGCGCACTGGCCTCTATCCGAAACGCCTGGCTGGTAGCATTGCTGGCAAGAACGGAAGGGCCACCAAACAGACAACCGCGCTAGCTTTACACATCCGTGACACACTAAATGAAGCGATTGAGGCTGGTGGATCGAGTTTACGCGATCACACACAGGCAGACGGCACACTCGGATATTTCCAGCACCGCTTTGCCGTTTACGACCGCGAGGGCGAACCGTGCCGAAACGAGGGCTGTAGCTCGACAATACAGCGGATCGTACAATCCAATCGCTCGACCTTTTTCTGCCCGACCTGTCAACGCTGACACCTGCCAGCTTTCCCAATTCCATCATTTTCCTGATCTGCAGTTGCCAGCAACTGCCCACCTCGGCTACGCCTTTCCTCAAATGTAATTTGAAACAGGTCTGAATTTGGGAGTGAATCAGATGGGATATGAGAACATCCGCGTGGAAACCCGCGGCAAGGTTGGCCTGATTACGCTGGATCGCCCTGCGGCACTCAACGCTCTCAACTCGGCACTGATTGAAGAGCTAAACACGGCACTTGCAGGCTTCGAAGCTGATGAGCGGATAGGCTGCATGGTCCTGACCGGCTCAGAAAAGGCGTTTGCAGCGGGTGCCGATATCAAGGAAATGGGCGAACTCGATTATATGAGCGCCTATCTGAATGATTTCATCACATCCTGGGATCAAGTCTCGCGGACCCGTAAACCAATCATTGCGGCGGTATCGGGCTATGCTCTGGGCGGCGGATGCGAACTGGCCATGATGTGCGATTTTATCATCGCATCGGATACAGCCAAATTCGGCCAGCCCGAAATTACCCTTAGTGTCATGCCGGGCGCGGGCGGTACACAGCGTCTAACGCGCTTTGTTGGCAAGTCCAAAGCCATGGACATGTGCCTGACTGGCCGCATGATGGACGCGGAAGAAGCCGAGCGCAGCGGGCTCGTCAGCCGCATCGTTCCATCAGGAGACCTGCTTGAAGAAGCCCTGAAGGCCGCCGACAAAGTCGCAAGTTTCTCTCTGCCAATTGCTATGATGACCAAGGAAAGCGTCAATCGAGCCTATGAAACCACCCTTGCCGAAGGCGTCAGGTTCGAACGACGCGTCTTTCACAGCATGTTTGCAACAGAAGATCAGAAAGAAGGCATGACCGCCTTCACCGAAAAGCGCAAACCGCAGTTCTCAAATAAATAAGAAGCGAGAATTATCCCGCATCCGACTGCTGGTATTAAATCGGTCATTGCTGGATCATTCCGCTTCAGCAATGACCGATGAATTTACTTGTTTTATTAGTGAGATAGAGCCTTGTGATCCGATTAGGTGGATCATAAAGTGACCTAGACCATTGACGCAACCGCATTGCGGGATTATAAGCTGCGCCCAACCGGTGGCGGGACCTCTCGCCGCCGTTGTTTTTTGATCGGGTCCTCCTCCCGCCTTGGCGTTTGGGTCTCCCGGTCGTAACCGGACTTACAAGTTCCACCACGGATCAGGATTGAGCCCATGGCCAATACACCCTCGGCCAAGAAGGCGGCCCGCAAAATTGCCAGCCGCACGGCCACAAACAAAGCTCGTCGCAGCCGCGTACGGACATACTTGCGTCAGGTTGAAGAAGCGATCTCTTCAGGCGACCACGCAGCTGCAAACAGCGCTCTGAAGGCTGCACAGCCTGAAATCATGCGCGCTTCGACGAAAGGCGTCCTTCACGCCAACACGGCTTCCCGCAAGGTTGCCCGTTTGAACGCACGTGTGAAAGCGCTTAGCGCCTAATCTATCGAGAATATCGAGTTTGAAACCCGGCCCTTGAGGTCGGGTTTTTTTTAGCCCTGAGCTTTCGTGCCCCACTGAAGCCAGCTAACTGTTTTTTACTTATAAGGAATTTTCCCTAGGCAATAGGCGTGGCACAAAAAACATAATTTTTCCAATGACATAGCCATAGGTAGATCAGATGAAACTCATTTGAACCGGATTCGATACGAGTCAAGTTAAAACATGAATCATTTTTTTAAAGCCCCCAGCTTATGACTTAGGCAGAAGACCTGGATCCCAAAAATCCTTGCGACAAAAAGCATTTGGCGCAAACACAGCAGCTCAAGACGCCTATCTAACGCTACGTATCTTTCGATACTGCTAACGATTTGTTCACTCGCCCCTGTTGCCCGCCAGACGCCGGATGTATATGTTTCTTTCAACGGCAGAGAGACATCTGCTGACTAACGAAACAATAAACAAGTGCAGGCAAGTCATGATAAAATCGGATCAAATTTTCGCCATACAAAAACGAAAACAGAACCCGATTGAATACATAAATTTATTTGACGCCTGACCGCCCTTTTACTTAAAGGGCGCCTAAATCTTTCCAAAAATTTTAAACAACGAAACAACAACAACGGCACCCCCGTTGTTAAGGGGGCTTTCTTGCGCGCTACAACTGAATACGCTGGCGATATGGACGTAACAGCCGCATTTGAAATCCTTATGGAAAAGGCCGCCGCCGTTCTGGTAGATGTACGAACAAATGCCGAATGGGCATTCGTTGGCGTACCCGATCTTACAGCCACTGGAAGAGATCCGATTTTGGCTGAATGGCAGAGCCTCCCGCCTGCCGAGCCTGTCAAGGATTTTGTCACTGATTTGGCTAAAAATATCTCTGAAAAAGGGCTTGACCAAAGCGCCTCAATCTTATTCTTGTGCCGCTCTGGCGTAAGGAGCCAAGCGGCTGCAAAAGCAATGACGCAAGCTGGTTATGCCAATTGTTACAACATCACCGGTGGCTTCGAAGGCCCTCTTGATCAAGAGGGCCATAGAGGAACTCAGTCTGGATGGAAAGCTTCCGGACTTCCCTGGATCCAAACTTAAGGCAATCCGCATCCAAGCGGATTAGGGCGCTGCCGATTGGCAGAAGCTCAACTCACATTTGTCCCAATCGGGATTTATACAAGCTGTCAAAACAGCATTAATCAGAGCGACTGTGGCGGATCGCTCTATGATACAGGAGGCGTAGAAATGCAGGTTCAGGAGGCAACAGGCTCTGAACACTGGAACCGTGTTAAAAAACGGCTCCGCGCTGAACTCGGTGACGATGTTTTCTCGAGCTGGTTTGCTCGTGTTGACCTCGAGGAACACAACGACGGGACAGTTCGTCTGTCGGTTCCTACCAGGTTTCTCAAACAGTGGATTCAGTCAAACTACAACGAACGGCTCATGGGCCTTTGGAAAGGCGAGTGCGACAACGTTCACAAAATCGAACTTACTGTCCGTGGCGCGATGCGCCCGCGTCAGCCATCAGCGCAAGTTGCAGCTGGGCTTCCGGCTCCAAAACGGCCGAAGTCTTCGATGTCTGACCCACGTATGGACGGTTTTTGCGACTCCAATTCGGTCGCAGCAGCCCAAGCGGTCACCGCGGCTCTCGGACGCGGCGACAACGCCGGCGACGTAGCACGCGACGTTCTGCAAGGTGCCGCTCTCGACCCTAAATACACATTCGATACATTTGTTGAAGGTGACTCCAACAGACTGGCACTGGCAGCAGCACGTCAGGTCGCAGCAGGTGGTGCGGTGACCTTCAATCCGCTCTATCTTCATGCATCGGTTGGCTTGGGCAAAACTCACCTGATGCAGGCCGTTGCTTCCAAGGTTCGCGCCTCTGGTCGTAAAGTCCTCTATCTGACGGCCGAGCATTTTATGTACAGGTTCGTTTCCGCCCTGAAAGCCCAATCAGCACTGGCTTTCAAGGAGACCTTGCGGACAATCGATCTCCTCCTGATTGATGACATGCAGTTTCTCCATGGCAAACAGGTTCAACAGGAATTTTGCCATACACTGAACGCTTTGATCGACGGCGCACGTCAGGTCATCGTGGCAGCTGACAGGGCACCTTCCGAACTCGATACTTTAGACGACCGCGTTCGCTCACGTCTGTCTGGCGGCCTTGTCGTTGGCATTCAGGAGCCTGACTTCTCTCTTCGGCGCAACATTTTAACCACACGGGTCACCCAGACGCGGCGCAGCTACCCGAATTTTGATGTTCCGGAACCTGTGCTCGACTATGTAGCAAAGCATGTTGCGTCTTCTGGTCGTGATCTTGAAGGTGCTCTCAACAGGCTCATCGCGCATAATCAGCTAACCAATCAGCCAATTACGCAAGAAATGGCCGAGTTGACACTTCGGGACCTTATCCGCTCCAGCGAACCGCGCCGGATAAAGATCGAAGACATCCAGCGCGTCGTCTCCAAGCATTACAATGTGACCAAGGCAGACCTTTTGTCTGCCCGAAGAACCCGGACGATTGTTCGCCCACGTCAAATCGCTATGTTTTTGGCTAAGGTTATGACCCCGCGTTCTCTTCCGGAAATCGGCAGACGCTTTGGCAACAGAGATCACACCACAGTTTTGCACGCTGTTCGCAAAATTGAAGAGCTGGCTCGTGGCGATCAGGCACTGGCAACGGAGCTGGAACTGTTGAAGCGCATGCTCGACGCTTAAGCAGCACAAAATGCTCATCAAATTCAGGGGCGCTCAGCTGAGTGCCCCTCTTGCATTTCAATGCTACAGGGGGCAATGTCGTCCCCCGCTCCCTCAGGGGAGTATCCTGTTTTATCGTCCGAGTTCCACTCGGCATTTCACGAATACGGACATTGCGTATGAAAGCGACACTCGAGCGGACCGATCTCCTCAAGTCTCTGACTCACGTACACCGGGTTGTCGAGCGCCGTAACACCATTCCGATCCTGTCCAACGTCTTGATCCGCGCCGAAGACGGTGTGTTGAAGCTCAAGGCAACCGATCTGGATCTGGAGATTTTGGAAACCGTTCCAGCCATGATCGAAATGCCAGGCGCAACCACTGTGCCTGCACATATGATCCATGACATCGTGCGCAAGCTGCAAGACGGTTCCCAGGTCGTTCTGGAAACCACCAGCGATAATGCCACATTGGAAATCCGCGCTGGCCGTTCAAAATTCGCGCTTCAAATGCTGCCAGAGACTGACTTCCCGGACCTGACAGCCGGTGATTTCACCCATGGCTTCACGTTGTCTGCCGGTGATATTCGCAAGCTGATCGACACGACCCAGTTTGCCATCTCAACGGAAGAAACTCGCTACTATCTGAATGGTATCTACATTCATGCTGTTGATACGGCAGATGGCGCAAGATTCCGTGCCGTTGCGACTGACGGTCACCGTTTGGCGCAGGCTGAAGTTCCAGCTCCATCCGGATCTGCCGGGATGCCAGGTATAATCGTGCCACGCAAAACCGTTGGCGAAATTCAAAAGCTGCTGGAAGAGCCGGAAGCAGACGTTCAAGTTGAGCTGTCTGAAACCAAAATTCGCGTGACCACAGCTTCTGTTATTTTGACGTCGAAATTGATCGACGGTACCTTTCCAGACTATGGCCGTGTTATTCCGCAAGGCAATGACAAGGAAATGCGCGTTGACCGGGACGAGTTCAAGGAAGCAGTCGACCGCGTGTCGACGATTTCCTCCGAGCGTGGCCGGGCCGTTAAGCTGTCCTTGAGCGAAGGACGTTTGATACTGGCGGTCAACAACCCGGATTCTGGCAGTGCAACCGAAGAAATTGCGGTTGAATATGATTCAGATCCACTCGAGATCGGCTTCAATTCCCGCTACCTGCTCGACATTGCCAATCAGCTGAACAGCGACACAGCCCTATTCCGCTTTGCAGACAGTGGATCTCCAACGCTGGTTCAAGATAATACGGTTGAAGATTGCCTGTTCGTGTTGATGCCTATGCGCGTGTAGTCGGCAGCTCTAACGCGCCGATGGGATAAATGTCATGCCTGACAGCACGTCGGTGGCGCTAAACCGGTTGACGCTGACCGACTTTCGCAACTACCAACGCCTGGATGTTGCCTTTTCCAAGCCACTTGTCGCCTTCGTCGGCGACAATGGCATTGGCAAGACCAACATTCTGGAAGCAATTTCATTTCTAACAGCAGGACGCGGCCTTCGGCGCGCGCCCTTTGCTGATGTCGCTCGTATTGGGGGCAGCACTGGCTGGAGCGTATCCGCCAACCTCTCCAAAGATGACTACGACACCCCGATTGGCACAGGCCTCACCCCGGGGGAGGCTGGGCGGCGCGTCCGGATAGATGGGGAAGATGCAAAGTCCTCCGAAGCACTGCTCGATTATGTCCGGGTTTTATGGCTGGTCCCATCGATGGACGGCCTATTTACTGGTCCGGGATCTGACCGCCGCCGCTTTCTCGACCGCCTGACGCTTTCTCTTGATCCAACCCATGGGCGTCGTGTCAGCAATTTTGAGAAAGCCTTACGGCAAAGAAACAAGTTACTCGATACCGGAGGTTCTGCAGACTATTTGAGCGCCCTAGAAATACAGGTTGCAGAACTCGGCACTGCCGTTTCGCTAGCGCGAGGAGAAACCGTGACCTTGCTGGGAGAAACGGTAAAGGCGCAGGCAGGAACTGGTCTGCCGTTTCCTCTTGCCTCTTTGGTTCTCGAGGGCGCTTTTGAAACGGCTACACGCGGGATGAGCGCAGGAGACCGCGAGGATCACTACCGCGAGCTGCTGTGTGAAGGGCGTAGCCGCGATCGGGCTGCTGGCCGAACCTTAATGGGCCCTCACTTGTCTGACCTCGCGGTTCGTCATGTTGCCAAGGACATGCCCGCATCCCAATCTTCGACCGGCGAGCAAAAGGCACTTCTGATCGGACTTATTCTCGCACACGCCGAACTGACTGCCTCAATCACCAACATGGCCCCGGTTCTCCTATTGGATGAAGTCGCAGCTCATCTTGATCCGCACCGACGCGAGGCGCTCTTCAACCGCCTTTTGGACCTCGGAGGCCAAGTGTTCATGACCGGCACCGACGCCTCTCTTTTTCATGCTCTACCCGACGCAAGCGAGATGTTTCACATATCCCCTGTAGGGGCCAAACGTCTTACCTAGCGTTCTTTGGCCAAAAAACGCCAAAATCCAATGGTTTTCCACCGCAATAGACGCTCCATCCGTGCTAAGCATGACGGGCGGTTGAACGACCTGCTGAACCCCGTATAACAGGGGATTAAATCAAAGAACCACTGGTGACTGATTCGCATGAGCGACACTTCCATTCCCGAGAATGTTCCGACGCCCGACACAGAGTATGGTGCGGATTCCATCAAAGTCCTCAAAGGGCTTGACGCTGTCCGAAAACGGCCTGGAATGTACATCGGCGACACGGACGACGGTTCCGGTCTGCATCACATGGTCTATGAGGTTGTCGATAACGCCATCGATGAAGCCCTTGCAGGACATGCGGACCACGTAACCGTAACCATGAACGCTGAAGGCTCGGTCACCGTTTCAGATAACGGACGCGGCATTCCAACCGACATGCACACCGAAGAAGGCGTTTCAGCTGCCGAGGTCATCATGACCCAGCTTCACGCCGGCGGTAAATTCGACCAGAACTCCTACAAGGTCTCTGGTGGTTTGCATGGCGTTGGCGTGTCCGTGGTGAATGCCTTGTCTACGCGCCTCGATCTACGTATCTGGCGGAATGACAAAGAGCATTTCATGCAGTTCGCTCATGGCGATGCTATCAGTCCGCTTGAGATTGTCGGTCCGGCCAATGGCAAAAAAGGAACTGAAGTCACATTCCTTCCATCACCGCAAACGTTTACGAAAACCGACTTCGATTTCGCCACTCTGGAGCATCGCCTTCGTGAGTTGGCATTCCTGAACTCCGGCGTTCGAATCATTCTGACTGACAACCGGGATGTTGAGCCCGTTGTCGAGGAATTATACTACGAAGGTGGACTGGAAGCTTTCGTGCGCTATCTCGATCGGGCCAAGCATCCGTTGATCGAAGCGCCGATCACAGTCATTTCAGAGCGAGACGGGATCACGGTAGAAGCTTCCATGTGGTGGAACGATAGCTACCACGAAAACGTACTGTGCTTCACCAACAACATCCCACAGCGCGACGGCGGAACCCACCTTGCAGGTCTGCGCGGCGCATTGACCCGGCAGCTCTCAAGCTACGCCGACAATGCTGGCATCATGAAAAAGGAAAAAGTCTCCTTTACCGGTGATGACTGCCGCGAAGGACTGACATGTGTTCTATCAGTCAAGGTTCCGGATCCGAAATTCTCGTCGCAGACAAAAGACAAACTGGTGTCCTCAGAGGTCAGGCCTGTCGTTGAAAACCTGATGTCTCAAGCGCTGTCTGACTGGTTTGAAGAAAACCCGGCACCCGCTAAAACCATCATGGCCAAGATTGTTGAAGCCGCATCTGCTCGTGAAGCGGCCCGTAAGGCCCGTGAGCTGACCCGCCGCAAAGGCGCATTGGACATAGCTTCCCTACCGGGAAAGCTTGCAGATTGCCAGGAACGCGACGCGTCCAAAGCTGAACTCTTCCTGGTGGAGGGTGACTCCGCTGGCGGCTCTGCAAAGCAGGGCCGAAATCGTGAAAATCAAGCCGTACTGCCGCTACGAGGTAAAATCCTCAATGTGGAGCGTGCGCGTTTCGACAAGATGCTGTCTTCCAACGAAATCGGCACCCTAATCACAGCCCTCGGCACCGGTATTGGACAGGAAGAGTTCAATCTGGAGAAGCTGCGCTACCACAAGATCATCATCATGACAGATGCTGATGTGGATGGGGCTCATATTAGAACCCTGCTTTTGACCTTCTTCTATCGCCAGATGCCGGCATTGATCGAAAACGGCTACATCTATATTGCACAGCCGCCGCTCTATAAGGTCACTCGCGGCCAATCCGAGCAGTATCTGAAAGACCAACTGGCTCTGGAAGATTATCTGATTTTGGCAGGCTTGAAAGACACGTCCTTGACCCTGGAAAACGGTGAAGTCCGAATGGGCGAGGATCTGCTAACTGTCGTGGAGAAGGCTCGCTCAATCTCCGAGATATTTGACGGCCTGCATACGCGCTACAATCGCGATGTCGTCGAACAAGCTGCCATCGCCGGTGCCTTGAACGAAGAAACATTGCACGACAGGGCAAAGGCAGAAGCCGCCGCAGCTTATGTCGCACGTCGACTTGATATTCTGGCCGACGAATTCGAACGTGGATGGGTCGGAGAAGCAACAGACGACGGCAGCCTCGTATTTAAACGCACCGTTCGTGGTGTTGAAGAAGTTGCCATCATCGATGCAGCTCTTCTGGGCTCAACCGATGCCCGGCGCCTTGATGCACAGTCCAGCCACTTGAAGGAAATCTACGGCAAAGCCGCCGTACTTCGCCGCAAGGACACTCCGCATGAAGTCCGCGGCCCGAGGATGTTCCTGAAAAGCACCTTTGCCTTTGGGCAAAAAGGCATTTCCATGCAGCGCTATAAAGGGCTTGGCGAGATGAACCCGGATCAGCTTTGGGAAACCACTCTCGATCCGAACGTCCGTTCTCTTCTACAGGTGAAAGTGCGGGAGGCTGATGATGCTGACGGGATCTTCACAAAGCTCATGGGTGATGAAGTTGAGCCGCGCCGCGACTTCATTCAGGAAAACGCCTTGAGCGTTGCAAATCTGGACGTTTGATCCAGACCAAATTCCGCAGAAGGACCGTTTCGGCCCTTCTGATTTACCAAAGAACAATCCTACCTATCGTACGTGAGGCGATTAAGCCGGTCTTGCTTTGCACCTTACGGCCCGGTTACAGAGGCCGATTGACAAGCTCCGCGACATTCCAGGGCCAAGGCTTGGCTTCGCCAAAATAAGGACCATGCGCAGCATCCACATTATGGTCCCGCAGCCTATTCAGGCAGATTTCGGATCTTACATTTTTTGCAATAATTCGAGCGCCACATTTTTTACCAGCCAGAACGGCACTACCCAAGGAGCGCTTTCTCCCCGCGCCTTCGTTTAAGGCATTCGTTAAAGCTGGCTCAAGTGTCAGCCAGTCTACCCGGTTTTTTGCCAAGCGCTTCAACATCAGTTCATTTCCAGAAAAATCATCAATCGCCGTTTGACAGCCCAATTCGGATGCCAGCTGAATGAACCGCCTAGCGTCTTCCGGGTTCGCCAAATAATCCCTCTCAGAAATTTGCAAACACAAGCGTTCTGCCAAAAGCGGATCCGCATCCAGACGAAACTGCAGGAGATCCCTCAACCTCGAATCCACAATTGCTTCTGCTGAAACATTGACCGAAAGCCATGACCGCCGGGTGTGTGACCATGCAAAATCCAAAACCTGGTCCAGCGTCCAACTGTCAAGTTGCACCACCGACCCGTTCCGCTTAGCTGACGCAATCAGTTTATCAGAAGAGCAGGGCACAAGCGCGTACTCTCCCCGCAAACTCAGGATTATATCAGCCCCCACAGGCTGCAGCTTCGCAAGATCATAAACCGGACAAGCATGTAGCTCGAGGTCGTTGAGGAAAACGTCCGCTGTCGCGGAGAAGGTTGGATCATTCGCCGTCGAGTTACCATCCAGACGACAATCCACCTCACGATGGAACTGCATAAGAACGAGCGGCTGAACACCGACTTCCGCGTCAATTCCTAAAAAGACAGGCGTACAAGTTGCACTTGAGCATAAGACAGCGCCATTGAGACAAGCGAGCACGCCCTGAACTTCCACAATCGACCCGGCTGCAGCAGTACCAACCGCCCTTTGGCAACGCTGCGTGCTGTCCGGAGTCAGCAAGCAGGACAAGATTGCGCCCTCTGTATGGTTCGAAAAACCGCGGAGATAGCTTCCAAACATATTGTTGAAGGCTATGCAGCGTGCCTCTGCATCAAAGAAAGCCGCCGGTTCCGGCAAGACATCTAGCAATAGTTCGTAAACTGTGGGTAGCTTTTTTCCTGACGATTGAAGCACATTACCTCTCCCGCCGTTGACTAACCGCTGGTCGATCTTCAACAGATCATCCTCTCAAAGTATAATTTGATTCACGGCAGCCACTACCCAATACTATCAAACAGCTCCGTTGCTAGAATTAACATTAACATGATTTTCACCTGCATTTTACGGCATGGATATTTCCCACAATTCTTGGAATTATATTGGTTAATCAAATATTAATTAAAAATACTAATTTTAGAAAATATCAATGCCCGATCGGCTTATTCTTGCTCGTCATTACACGGCTGCTGCCATAGTGTCACCATAGCCAACATGCAGTTGACTGTAACTCGAGAATTTTCCGTCCCATTTCGAAACAGAGGGTAAAACCGTGCCCCACGCCTCGCAGATACCTCGTGCTACGCAACCAGGCAGGCTGTTAATGACCTCCTTTGTATTGATGACTTACCTATGCGCGGGAACCTCTGCCGCAATGGCCCTCACCCAATGTGGCAAGGCTTCTTGGTATGCACTCACCAGTCAAACCGCGAGCGGTGAGATGGCTGACCCGACCTCTTTCAACGCAGCACACAGAACACTGCCCTTCGGAACCAAAGTGAAAGTGACAAACCTTCACAACGGACGAACAACCATAGTCAGCGTCAATGATCGCGGCCCCTTCGTCAAAGGTCGAATTATCGATGTCACCCGCGCAGCAGCCAAGGAACTCAAGTTTTTGGACCGGGGAGTAACCCGTGTAAAAATAGAAATCGCAGACAGAAATTACCCTAGGTCTTATAAAGAATTAAAACATTGTAAAAACTAATTACCATAAAGAGCACCTTGAGATATTTACGAAATCGCCTTTAATAAATCAAAGTAACCCAGCCACACCAAGGCGTAAAATAAAGTACTCGAAGCTAATGACAAACGTCCATTTCCTTTGTAGGATCCCGCCCGTGGTCGATGGGGCCATGTGCACTATAACTTTATATCGCGCGGTCCTTTTAGGTACCGCGCGTTTTTTTGAGCTCAGGCGCCCACTGAAAATCCGCTTTAACTATCCGCTCAAGACGATGGCCAATAAGACAACACGCGCCATGGAATAGGCATCAAAAGCGCCCTTCTTAAAATTCAAAATATTTCCTCTCGGCAGAAGGTTTATCTGCAGGCTTTCTGTCAAATAGAAAGCCTGTATGAAGACCGGATGTCGATCGAAGTCGGGTTTCATTGCGCTCAAGGCAGTCGGGCAGTACGGAAGCTGTCCAAAAGACCAAGAAAGCAATTGAAGGCCGCCAACCAATCGGGTATCAGATGCATCTATATGCAAAGCGTGATGTAATCACAGCATGCACCCGTAGCTCAGCTGGATAGAGCGCTGCCCTCCGAAGGCAGAGGTCACAGGTTCGAATCCTGTCGGGTGCACCATTTACGTTCAAAACTGCGAACACCTGAGGAAAATTTTTTCCGATCCGACACGGCGTGTTCAATGGCCGCCTTGCTGCCGATAATTCGGTGTTGAATGTCACTTAGACCTGACCCGGTGTTGTCACCGAGATTTGACCCGCACAGTCGTTATGCTTTTTACGTCATGATGTGGTCAATGGTGGTGTCTGCTTTTGTTTCTGTTTTGCGATCTCGGAGCTGGCTTTGAAGCGATAGCTGTCATTGCCGGTCTCCAGGATGTGGCAACGGTGCGTGAGCCTATCGAGAAGCGCGGTGGTCATCTTGGCGTCACCGAAGACTGTGGCCCATTCACTGAATCTGAGGTTCGTAGTGATGATCACGCTGGTCCGCTCGTAGAGTTTGCTCAGAAGATGGAACAGCAGCGCGCCGCCTGATGTGCTGAACGGCAGGTAACCCAACTCATCCAGGATCACGAGGTCCGTTTTAACCAGTGCTACAGCGATCTTTCCGGCCTTGCCGAGGGCCTTTTCCTGTTCCAGTGCATTGACCAGCTCGACCGTCGAAAAGAAGCGCACGCGCTTGCGGTGATGTTCGATGGCCTGAACGCCGAGGGCCGTCGCGACGTGCGATTTTCCCGTGCCTGGTCCACCGATCAGGACGACATTCTCAGCGACGTCCATGAACTCACACCGGTGCAGTTGGCGCACGAGAGCCTCGTTGATTTCGCCGGCAGCGAAGGTGAAGCCAGAGAGATCCTTGTAGGCTGGGAAACGGCCGGCCTTCATATGATAGGCTATCGAGCGCACCTCACGTTCGGCCATTTCAGCCTTGAGCAGCTGCGACAGCATCGGGATTGCCGCATCGAAGGCAGGCCTCCTTGCTCCATGAGATCATGCACGGCCTGCGCCATGCCCGGCATCTTCAGGCTGCGCAGCATGATGACGATGGCGGCTCCGGCGGGGTTATGACGCATGGCGTGTGCCTCCCCGCAGTCCGTCATAGCGTGCGACGGTGGCCGCAGGTTCCTTCGTGAGGACGAGACTCGAAGGCGGCGTCACATCGGACTGGTCGGTCGACGTACCATCCACCAGCCTATAGAGCAGGTTCAGCACATGGGTCAATCCTCAGTGACAATTCTGACCTCTACCGGGTCAGTTCTAAGTGACATTCAAGAGCCTCATGCCAGACACCAATTCGTCCTCACAGCCCCTTCTGCCGCAACAAAGCCTGACGCCGCTCGAGCGCGAGTTGCTGAGCTTGGTCGAACGCTTGACCAACGCCTTCGAACATTCGACCTCAGAGCTGGAGCACTTGGAAAAGCGCTCGACAATCTTGCTGGACGAACGGCTAAACGCGCTCTAGACCTCGCTCGACAGGTCCGTCAGTTCTCAGGCGCGCTTCAACGAGGCCTTGCTCGACTTACTCAGCACGCCAGAATCCTCCGGCAGATCGGTGGAAGAGCTTTGCAAGGCCCACGACGACCTCAAGAGTGCTCAAGGGCAATTTGGATCACCATTTTCTGCCTCGCGTCCCGAGCAATTAGTGCGAGGCATCGGCTAAAAAATCCCTTTCCACTACCAACTAGCCAATCTTTGAATGCAGTTTGTCGACGTCTGCCGCGCTTACCTGCTCAGCGGTAGCTCCCCGGCACGTAGATGCCGTTGCCATATTCTCTATCGCCGCTCGCTTCCAAGTCCAGATCTGGGTCGGATGTACGCCATATTTCTTGGACAGTTCCGCAAGCGTCATCTCCTCACGGATCGCTTCAAACGCAACTTTGGCTTCTAATTCGGGACAATGGTTCTTTCGTTTCTTCATTGCAGACCGCTTCTTTCGTCATGCAATCCACCTTAACGAGTGGTACGAAAATCCGCGCCCAACTCTTCCAGATGAAGAGCTCCAAGGGAGATCATCAAGAAAGCTCTGGAAACCGGCCGAGGGAAGCCTTAAACTCTGAAAACCTTCACCAATTCACGCCAGACCGGGTTTTTAATTTCCATGAAGATCGGCCTCGCTACCTCTGGCCTCAAGGCTCACAAACACGCTATCCAACATCTGAGCGGTGGCCAAATAGGCTTTCTGTGGCCATTTGGCCTTGGGCTGGATGCCATAGCCGGCTGGGGGCACAAGCCGACATCGAACCGAGCGCGCAAGATTGCAGCCCGGCGCAGGTTGCCCTATCTTGCGTTCGAAGATGGATTCCTCCGCTCTGTTTTGCCCGGCAATACGGAGAGTCCTCTCTCACTGGTGTTGGATCGAAGCGGCATCTACTACGACGCCCGCAGCGCAAGCGACCTGGAAACTTTCGTCACTGCACGGAGCCAAGCGAGTTCGCTAGATCCGAAAATTGCCCGCGGCCTCGAGGCCCTGCGCGAGGCGCGGCTGTCGAAATACAATCATTTCGAAGTCCATGACATTGCTGATCTGAAGCTTGGTAGCAGCTCCCGGCAGTACCGCGTTTTGGTGGTTGACCAGACCGCGGGCGATGCTTCCATTGTTGGCGCCCACGCAACTGAGCAAAGCTTCATTGATATGCTTCTGGCGGCAGTGAAGGAAAACCCCAAGGCAAAGATCCTGATCAAGGTGCATCCGGAGACAATGCAGGGGCGCAAGGCCGGGCATTTTTCCCATGCCTCCCTGGAGACCCTGGCGGCAGCACACCCGGAGCTGGCCCAAGCTCAGGGAGATAGTCGCTTGCGGCTGACACCGGAGGCTATCAATCCCTGGGCGTTGCTTGAGGATTGTTCGAAGGTCTATTGCGTCTCCAGCCAGCTTGGTTTCGAAGCGCTGATGGCCGGATGTCAGGTGGTCACGTTCGGCACCGGCTTCTACAGCGGCTACGGTCTGACAGATGATCGCAACCCAACACCCCTCACGCGACGTCAACCGGCCTCTCTAGAGGCACTATTTGCAGCACTCTACTTCGACTACAGCCACTACTTTGCGGAATTTCCCTTTCGCGAGATCTCCTTTTTTGAAGCAGTGGACCTGCTGGGGCAGCGGATCGCGACCGCAACGATCTCAGTGAAGGCTTGCACGAGGCTTACCTAGATCGACGTTATCTGGCAAACTGGACCTCGTGTTGAAGTCCGATTTGTGATTCACTGACTGCATGGAAGTGGCCTAATGAAGCCCAGCAGCTTATTCAGTTTGTCCGATCATCTTGAGCGCCTGAGCCAGGACCGGCTCTCGTGGATGCGCTTTCTAGATTTCGACCTGGGCGAGACGACCCCGGATGAGAACACCATCCGTCACTTCCGCAACCGCATGAGCGAGACCGGAACGCTGAAGCGGGTGATGAAGGCCTTCGACTGGCAACTGCACAAGAAGGGCTATATTCCAATGTCCGGTCAGATTGTCGATGCGTCTCTGGTTCCGGCTCCCAAACAGCGCAACACAGAGGGCGAGAAAGAAGCGATCAAGGCGGGCAAGACGGCCAGGGAGATCTGGCCGGAGAGGCCGAACAAAGCCGCCCAGAAGGATACATAGTCTGAGGCTGGCGCCCGCTGGACGTTGAAAGTCGGCGGTAAAACGAGATTCCGACTGGATGGCACGCCCTTGCCGCAGATCGCCCTGCCGGTGTTTGGCTATAAGAGCCACATCAGTATCGATCGGCGTTTGGCTTCATCCGCGGCTGTGCAGTGACATCGGCTTCAAGTCCTGACGGGCGTCAATTGAGGCATTGGTCAGCACCGACAATACCGCCTCCGATGTGTGGGCCGACAGTGCTTACCGCTTCAAGAGGAATGAGAAATGGCTGGCTGACAACATGCTGGTGAGCCAAATCCACCGGCGTAAACCGAAGGGCAAACCCATGCCGCAGGCAACCGCCCGCGCCAATGCGAAAAAGTCTTCGATCCGTGCACGGGTAGAGCATGTCTTTGCACATCAGAAGAACTGCTATGGCCTGTTCATCCGTACCATTGGTCTGGATCGAGCTGAAGCGAAACTGACGCTGGCCAATCTCGCCTACAACTTCGACCGCCTGATTTTCCATGAACGAAAAAACGCCCTGGGATGAGTCCGCCTTAAAGGCGGACAAACGACCCAAACCCGGCCTGGACCAGCCCGGACCGGACCGGACCAAAACGGCGCTCTCATCCGTCAAATCCGAGAAAATGAAACAAAACAGTGGGTTTTTGCGGGTCTCTAGCCGCTGGGGCCGGACCCAGCGCATTATCTTACCAAGCATCCACAGCAGGGCATTGAAAGTGACCATTTCCGAGTGAAGAAGAATATGCCGAATGTTGGTTGTTTCCAGTCGTTCAACATCGCGTGGCGAACCATCGCCGGGTTTGAAGCCATGCTGTGGCTGAGGAAGGGCTACGGTTTTTCCAACGGTTGTACCGTCAACGACCAGAATGATCTCATCGCGCGCCTCTTCGAACGGGAAAGGTTAACTAATCATGAAAATGCAGCCTGTTACAGGATAATTATACCCGCCGAAAATCTTTGCGACACGCCCTGGGCGTGTCGCTTGAATGGCCAAGAGGATGCATGAGCCGGTTGGCCCAGCCGAAAATGGCAATGGAATGGATAAGGTCCTGAATCTCGCCGTCGTCCATACCCTCCGAGCGCAGGGCCTCGATATGAGATTGATCGGCGCGGGGCGGCGTGACCGTCAGGGCCTCGGCAAAGTCCATGATTGCCGCGTCCCGCGTGCTCAAGGCATCCCGCCGCCCGGCGTAAAGTGCCGAGGTGGTGCAGGGGCCCGACAGTTTGGCGTGCTGGCGCGCATGCACGTTGGCACAATACATACAGCCATTGACCAGGGAAGCACCGAGTGCACCGAGTTCGCGATCCTGGCGGGGCAAGCCGCCTTCAGCATACATGATGGCGTTGAACAATTCGGTACGCGCCACATAGCTGTCCGGGTCGTGTACGAGCGTGCGCACATAGGGCGACACCTTTTTGGCCGAGGGCGTAACCTTCATGGCTGCCAATTGGCGCTCGGTGGCGTCAGCGACCTCGACCGGCGGCAGATAGGGCGTCCAGGACAGAGGCTTGATCTTGATCCGGGTAATCGCATCACGCATTGGTATTATTCCTCAACAGTGAGAGACCATGAACGACGCGCATCTCGAAACACACCTGCGCCAGGAGCTCTGAGAGGGCGATGATCTGGGACACGGAAAATCCCGCGGACAAAAGATCCTGCAGATGGGCTTCCGAGGCCCTGGCGGGTGTCACCGCGATCATGTCCGTGTGGCGTGCCAGGGCCGCGAGGCCCGGGTCTGACGGCTGGCCACCCTTTGCCAGATCATGGAGCTCGGGGGCGTCCGGGGCAGGATAGCCAGCAAGGAAGGCGGCATTTGCGCCGAAGGCTGCCGCCCGATGGGCAACCGCATGGCGGAGATCCGGGGACAGATCAAGATCGTCTTCAGGGTGTAAAACGGCCGCACGGCAGGCCTCTGCGCCGCTTACAAAGGCCGGCCTGCGGGCTCTTAGCTGATACATTGCGTCCCCGGAGGACACTCCAAGGGCGGTGTTGATGGCGTCTTTCGCGGTCATATAGAGACTTTCGGTAGCCTTATTCGGTTGGGTTTCCGGTTTGGATCCTGAGGAAACAACGACGGGGTCAGCGATTTGCAGGCCCCATCACCAGATCGGGCAGCCACAAGGTGATGATCGGGAATGCCGTAATCAGGATGAGCGCCACCACGGGCGGAATCAGCAGGGGCAGAACCGCTATGGACAGGCGTTCGAATTTCACCCCTGACACGGCGGACATCAGATAAAGGCCGACGCCCATGGGCGGCGTGGCGATCCCGATCAACAGGGCCAGAGTGATGATCATCCCGAATTGCACCCGGTCGATGCCAAAGGCATCTGCTGCGGGCAGCAGAAGCGGTAGAAGAATGATCTTGGCCGGTGTCGCCTCCATGAAGCAGCCGATCACAATCAGCAGAACCACCACGAAGACAAGGAACAGGGTGCGGCTGTCAATCGTATCCAGAAATCCGGTTGCGAAGGCCTGGGGCACCTGCTCGAAGGCGAATAGCCAGCCCATGGTCTGTGACGCACCGATGATCATCATAATCAGCGCCGAAAGAAGCGCGCTTTCCTTGAGCGAATTCCACAGCATATCGAAGGTCAGCACGCGATAGGCCAATCCTACGAGCAGGGTATAAACGCAGGCGATCACACCGGCTTCGGTCGCTGTGGCAAAGCCGAAAATGATCGCGCCCAAGATTATGCCGGGGGCGACAAGGGCGGGAACACCCTGGAGGACCGCGTTTTTGATGGAGGCCATGCTTCTTGGCTCCTCGCGCGGCATCTCCTGGAACACGCACATCACGCGGATATAGGCGATGAAGGAGGCGGCCACCAAAAGCCCCGGTACGATCCCAGCCAGGAACAGGCGCGCAACGGATTCATTGGCCAGCCAAGCGTAGACGATCAGACTGATCGAGGGCGGCACGATGGGGCCGACCAGAGAAGTGGCCACGGTCAGGGCTGCGGCGAATTCATGGGAATAGCCGCGTTTGCGCATGGCGCGCACCTCGATCTGGCCCAAGCCCGCGATATCGGCAGTCGCCGCACCGGATACACCGGCGAAAATAAGCGAGGCGACGACATTCACATAGGCCAGGCCCGCCCGCACATTGCCGATCAAGGCGAGAGCGAAGTTGAAGATCTTGTCGGTCATTCCGACGGCATTCATCAAGTTGCCCGCAAGGATAAAGAACGGAATGGCGAGTAGGGCAGGCTTGCTCGCACCCTCGATGATTTGCTGAGGGAAAACGAGGGAGAAGTCCATCAAGTTGGCCCAGAACAGGCCAGCAACCGTGCCGATGCCGATGGCGATCGTCACCGGTACGCCGAGCATCATGAGCAACATGAAGCATCCGATTACCACAAATCCGAGGGTCATTGTGACTGTCCAGCCTCTAGCAGGTCGCGCGGTGTCGTGCGCGGATAGGGAATGATCTCACCGGTCAGGACGTTCAGCGCATGCAAGCTGAAGTGCATGACAAGGAACATTGCCGAAGTGAATAAAGGCAGGCTGGAAACGTATATGGGCAGGGCGATCGTTTCCATGTGGCCTGTCTGCATCGCGGTGAGCTCCAGGGCTGGCGATAGCACCATGTACATGAACAACAGGCCGGTCATGTCGGCAAAGATCGCCAGTGCCCGGCGGATTGGCATCGGCATGCGCGCGGCGATTAGGTCTACGACCACATCGCGGTTTTCACGCATGTAGACGTAAACACCCAAGCAGATCATCCAGATAAACATTAGCATGGTCCAGTGAAACACCCAGTCATACGCATCGTTCAGCAGCGAACGGCTTATGATGTTGATGATGTTGATGGTCAGCATGACGAGCAACAGAAGGGCAATCGCGGCTTTAAAAACCACCGCGACCGCGTCCAAACCTGTTCCGGCAAGGGAGAGAACCCGCCTCATTATTGCGCGCTTTTACGGGCGGCTTCAACGGCGCTCATCAGGCCCTTCGGCAGCTCGCCAGCTGCTTCGCGAGCGGCGTAGAACTCTGCCGTCTTCGCCAGGATTTCGGAGGTGTCGAAGCTGTCGGAATAGGTTACGCCATCTAGAGCTTTGATCCGCTCGACGGCCTCATTAGCGCCTGAAAAAATCGCGTTCCAGGCAAAGGCCGCCGCATCAGCATGGGCTCTTGTCAGAGCGTCCTTGTTTTCGACAGAAAGGGCCTGAAAAGCCTGGTCGTTCATGAGAAAGGCAATGGCCTGGGGGTACTCATCGGTGCGGATGATGTTCGGAGCTACTTCATAGAACCGTGTGGTTTCTATGAGCTCCAGCGGCGAGGTAACTGCATCCACGATATTGCGGTTGATCGCGTCGTAGACTTCGCCCCATGGCAGGACAACAACCTCGGCTCCGAGGTTTGCCCAGGCATCGATCACCAGCTGGCTGTTGAACTGGCGGATCTTGCGACCCACGATATCTTCAGTCGAAGTGATCGGTTCCACGCTCAACAAGGTGCGGAACGAGCCGCGGGGGAACGCGGGGGCGTCGCCCAGGATGGAAATTCCCGACTCGTCCGTAATGCCTTTGAGCCATCCTTGAACCATGTCTCCACGGATGAACTCGGCCCAGTGATCATAGTCATCAAAGAGGAACGGCGCAGAGGAATAACGAATATTTTCATCCCAACGCGCCAGGAATGTCATGGCAGACGGAGCAAGCTGGATCACACCTGCGCTCAGCTGCTCGATGACGGCGTCCATTTTCCCAATCTGGGAGTTAGGGAATATCCGGATGGTCAAATCGCCGTTCGAATATTTGGCCACTTTCTCGGCCAGAACTTCATAGGCCTGCCCTTCAATACTGTCAGGGGCAACCATGGAACTGAGACGCCAAGTTTCGGCGGCAACGGGGAGGGTGGTTGTGGCCAGAAGGGCCACAGCGGCGGCAAGACGGTGAAATTGGAACATGTGAGAACTCCGGTCGGTGTTGCTTTTTGGGCTTGTTATTATCCTCATAATGCATGATCATGCCTGCATGATGTCAATAGAAAATAATAAAAAGTTCGATCTAAAGGCGCTGGAAGCCTTCTTGGCGGCGATGTCTTGCGGATCCATGACCAAGGCCGCAGTTTATCTGGGTGTTGGCCAACCTGCCGTGACCCGCATGATCAAGGAACTGGAAGTCGCTGTAGGCTTTCAGCTTTTTCATCGCAACGGACCGCGCATTTCTCCGACAGATCGTGGTCTGCGGTTTCACGAGGAAGTCCAGCGCGTGGTTGCCGGTCTGCGCCAGATCGGACAACGGGCAGAGGCGATCCGCACGGAAAAGGTTGCTTCCATCGACATTGCCGCGACGCCGACCATGGCGGCGGGTCTTTCCGGGCCGGCGCTGAAGCTGCTCGCCGACGATTTGCCCCATCAGGTAAATGTCCAGACGATGAATGCGGAATATGTGATCAGGGCGCTGCGCAGCCGCACGGCGGACTTCGGCATTGCAGCCAATCCGATCGATCACGCCGGCATGGTACGGCACGTGGTCTGTGAATCTCGACTGGTAGGGGTTGTGGCGGAGAGCTCGATACTTGCCAGTTCCCAGGACCCTCTGTCGTTGTCGATCTTTTCCGAACGGCGTTTGATCACGGTGGGTAACGCCTTTCGGATCCGCCATGCCATCGATCAGGCCTTTCAGAAACTCGACATCAGCCCACCTTCTGAATTTGCGACCAACACTTCGTTGAATGCCGTCATGGCGGCGCGTTCCGGTCTCGGCGTTGCGATCGTAGACCCTGTTACCGCCTACGGCGTGCCCGTGGAGGGCGTTAAAATCGTCCCACTGGAAACTCGAATACCCTATGTCTGGGAGCTTTTGAGCGACGCTGATCGCGCTTTGTCGCGGCATCTGAGCGCTTTTGTCGATGCCTTTCGCCGGGGCTGTGTCGCCACGGTGCCTGACTGCGTCGTCAAGAGCCCCGGGGGCGATGCTGTGCTCGCAGATATTCATCAATCTTCTTAGGGAGACGCTCCATGAAAGAGCCGACAAGTCTGGCGGAGTTGGAAGCCGACTACGCCCGACAACGCATGTTATTGAACCTGCCTCCTAAACCCTGGATGCCCGTAACCAAAGGGCCGACGGACAAACCCGTTCTGGATGTTGCCATCGTGGGGGCCGGGCTTTGTGGTCTAGTGGCGCATGCCGCCCTGGAGATGGAAGGCATTACCAATGTGCGCCTTCTTGATCGTGCACCAGCAGGACGAGAAGGTCCCTGGATCACCTTTGCCCGTATGGAAACACTGCGCACGATCAAAGAAGCGGCAGGTCCGGCCCTGGGAATACCCGCGTTGACTTTCAGGGCCTGGTTCGAGGCGCAATGGGGGTCGGCGGCCTGGGATGACATGACCCTCGCGCCCCGTACCATGTGGATGGATTACCTGAACTGGTATCGCAAGATGACCCGGCCGGATGTGCTGAACGACTGCGATGTCACCGAGATTTCGCCTGAAGGGTCGTTTTTTCACCTGCGCACCAGCGCTGGCGACATTTGGGCGCGCCGGGTGATACTGGCCACGGGACTTGACGCCCTCGGGGCTCCCAAACTGCCGATGGTCGCACAAGGAATGCCCGAGGGTACTGTCTATCATTCCGCGGATGTATTTGAAATCGATCGTCTCAAGGGTAAACGCGTGATCGTGGTGGGAGCCGGGGCGTCTGCCATGGACAACGCCGCCGCTGCTCTTGAGGCCGGATGTGCGCGTCTAGATCTGCTGGTCCGCCGCCCCACCTTGCCGGCCATCGACAAATTCACAGGCACGGGATCGCGCGGCATGACGGTCGGCTATGCGGCACTCGACGACTCTCAGAAATGGGACCTGATGAATCTGGGCGGCAGGTTTCCCGTGCCCCCGCCGGCGCACTCGGTCGCGCGTGTCGCCCGTCATAGCAATGCACATTTGCATCTCGGGGCGCCGATCCAAACCATGTCGCACGGGCAGAACGGCCTGTCTGTGGACACACCGGACGTTCATCTCGAGGCCGATGTGGCGATCTTCGCGACGGGATTCGGCATCTCTTTGCAGGATCGCCCCGAACTGTCGCAACTGGCGCCGCATTGGCGTACCTGGGGCGATGTGGTCGGGGAAGGGAAGGCCGTGCAGAACCTGGAACTAGCCGCCCATCCACATCTCAACCCGGATTTCACCTTTGCGGAACGCACACCAAACGCCTGTCCGGCGTTGGCGCGGCTTAGCTGTTTTGCCTACGCGGCGGTGCCCAGCCACGGCAAGGTTACCTCGGGAATTCCCTCTGCCACGGAGGGCGCGCGGCGCCTGGCGACAGGATTGGTGCGCTCGTTCTTTGCCGAGGATGCGGCCTTCCATCTCGACCGGTTCGAGACCTATGACACCCCTGATTTCTCACCTGACATCTGGCCCGCCACCCAGCTCAGCGTGACCGCCTGAGACCTCTTCCAACAAGGTTTTACTCATGACTTCCAACGATTTTCACGCAGGCTCGATTGTTATCGACGCACTGCAATGCTCGGACTTCAATCGTGAATTGCTGCTTGATGCACAGCAAGGCGGGATCAGCGCGATCAACGCCTCTTCCGTCTTGTGGGAGAACTTTCGCGGCGGCATGGACTATGTTTCCATGTGGCGCGAGAAACTGGCGGAGAACGACGATATCGCCATGGCAATTCGCACGACCGATGACATTCGGAGGGCTAAGGCTGAAGGTAAAGTCGGGATTGTCATGGGGTGGCAGAACACCTCGCCCATTGAGGACCGACTCGACTATTTTGCGCTATTCAAGGGCCTTGGCGTGAACATCATGCAACTGACCTACAATACCCAAAACTTCTTTGGTGCCGGGTATCTGGAAGCGAAAGACAGCGGTCTGACCGGTTTTGGCCGCGAGGCCGTGGACGCCATGAACGAAAGCGGCATCCTAATCGATCTGAGCCACGTAGGCATTCAAACCTCGCTGGATACCATCGATTATTCCCGCAAGCCCGTTGCGATCACCCATTGCCTGCCTAGCGCGTTGCGGGATGTGCCGCGCAACAAGCCCGACGATGTGTTTCAGGCCTGCGCTGCCAAAGGCGGTGTGATCGGCACGTCGCTGTTCGCACCGGGATTGGCCAAAGGCAATGACGCTGCGGTTGCCGATGTGATCGACGCGATGGAGCATACGCTAGATCTTGTTGGCGAGGATCACGTTGCCATCGGCACTGACTTTAACCACAATCGCCCGCGTCCTGGCCCCTGGCTGATCTGGGCCAACAAGGACAAGGGCACCGGCCGTACCTTGGCCGAGTTCGGTTCCGCCAAGATTTCCAAGCCTGAGGGCATTCGTCATAGCCGTGACTTCGGCAATCTCGCCGCTGAAATGCAACGGCGGGGTTGGGGCGAAGACCGTATCGTCAAGATCCTGGGCGGCAACTGGATGCGGCTGTTCGATCAGACCTGGGGGTAAGCGGTGTGGGTCGGTATTGCCCAACATAGTTTGCGCCCATTTGCGTCGATAGTTTGTGGCTGCAGGTTTTCCCATATTTGCTGATAGAGATTGCACTCGCCGGAAATCTTTGCGACACGCCCAGTTATGCCCCCTCGGCAATCAGGCGCTACTCAAAAAGACATTGATCGTTTCAGCAATCAAATCAGGAGACTCAATTGGAGCAAGGTGGCCAGTCGGTAACTCCAAATAGGACGCTCCGCTTATGGAGGCTGCTAAGGATTTAGCGTGCGCGGGCGGAACCATGTGGTCATGGCTACCGCCGACCACCAGTGTTGGGGCTTCAATCCGTTTCAACGCATCGTCAACATCCAATGCAAGATCGACCTCGGTCTGACGGCTCATGCCGTCCCAGTTCTGAGTTTCGACCATGTTTCGTACTGCCTGTTCTACGCCTTCAAATCCCCAGGAAGACAGGCCATCAGGACTGAAACCTGTCAACAAAACGAGCCTTGCCATCGCTTCGCGATCCGATCTGATTAGGTCTCGCCATAGTTCGAATTGTACCTTCAGGCGTGGATCTGGCTTGGCAAAACCCGAGATAAGAACAAGGGCGCTGATGCGTTCGGAATGGGCTGCTGCGATATGAGCAGCAACTGCTGCGCCAAGCGAAAATCCAACAAGAGCGAAGCGCTGGATCCCCGCATGGTCTACAGCGGCCAGAACTTGAGCAGCAAAATAGCCTACCGTCAGGTCCCGTCCATCGTCCTCGGTATGGCCTGACCCACTGCAATCAGGCCGAATGACTTCGAACTCTTTTGACAGCTCCTTGGTCACATCCTCCCAATTGCCGACGCCGTCGCCCCCGGTGCCATGGACCAAGACCAATGCCGGCCCCTCTCCGTTCTTTCGGTAACCGACCTGCACACCCTCGAATGTTGTGAAATGCATAGCGCAACTCCTCTCTTGTCTTCAGTTGCAACAAGTTATAAACTCTGACACTACTGTTAGGGTCAAGCCACGTTGGAATAAAGATGAAAATCGGCGAACTATCTAGGCGTTCTGGCGTCTCGGTTCGGATGCTGCGTTATTATGAAAGCGAAGGCTTAATCGCCCCGGCGCGCCGAGCCTCCGGCTATCGTGACTATGATGTGGAAGATGTTCGGATCGTCTTGGCTATCCGCACACTGAATGAAGCCGGGTTGAAACTGGATTTCATTCGCAGATTTCTCCCTTGCCTACGCAGCGAGGGACCGATCCTGCACCCTTGTCCGGACCTCATGGCCGCGATGGAGCAGCAAATGCAAGCGCTTGATGACCGCATTGGAAAGTATCGTGAAAGCCGAAAAATGCTGGGGGGCTACTACGAGGAGATGCTTAGTCACTCCTGACTTCCTGCTGTTTTTCAACATTTCAGGAAATTTACAGGTACGGTAAAGCTCTATCCCTAGCACCTCTGACGGCGGCATTGCCAACTTATTCTGATCGGCGAGCATGGGTCTTCGTTTTGGACGGATTTCAGGCATTCATTTCGCCGGTGTAGTGCTGCCAAAGACCTCTTGCCGTGGCGCTACTCAGTAAAGCCAGTGTAACAGAGCGGGTACCACCAGGAAGACAGGCTTCTTGCGCGCAGCCGGTATCAGGCTGGATACAGCGCAGGTAGCTGCGACGATCTCAGGTCTTTTTGCGCAGAGCCGATCTTGCGGTCTTCCCTAGCAAGTCTGTTGAGCCAATCGCGTGTCCGGCCTCCGGACGTTTCGGGAGAGGGTGCGAAGGCAGCTTGCTCCAGAGCGGCTATGGCCTCTCTTGCGGCGGCGGTCATCGCCGGGTCGCCGCCGACCAGCCGGCGCCAGGCCAAGACGCAGCCGTAGCATCCGCGCAGATCGCCGGATTTTTCCCTGGCAGATGCCAGGGCCAGCTGCTTGCGGCGTTCAGACAGACCGTTCGGGCGTACCTGCTTACGGGGTGTTGCGGACATAGGTTCTCGGCTCTTATCGGCAAGCCGTCCCTTTTTCTGGAAGGAGGCGGCCGCTCCGCCGAGCGCGGCCAGGATCGCGGCGACGCCAAGCCCGGCAAGCAGATAGACAGGCAACCTCCCGCTGGCTTCCTGCTGTGCGTGCTGAATGTCCTGCGAGGCGGACGCAGCTTCCGGTGCTGCCGCCGCAGGCTGACCGGCCGACGTCATAGTTCCTTCGGCCGTGATGACCTCGCTCGGCAAGGTGACCGTCTTTGCTTCTCCGGTAGCACTGTCGGTCCAGTTCACCTTGATCTCCGGCAGCGTTATCTTGCCGCCGCGTGCCGGCACCACGGACAGAAGAAAGTCCTTCCTGGCGACAGTGCCTTCGGCGCTCTGATCCTCGCCCGTCTGGACGTCGTCAAGATAGATCCGCGCGCCATCTGTGTTGTCGAAGGAAAGGTCCGGAAGCTGAACCGCGCTGGCACCGAGCGCTAGTAGACTGACGCGGCGGCTCACCGCTTCCCCTTCACGGAAGGCCGGGCGTTCGGGAGACCATGCGGCAGTCAGCCGGACGTCTTTCGCCGGCAGGAACCATTGGTGCTGCCCTGAACCGCCGTTGGGATCGGCGCGAACCGTCAGCTTGATCGGGTCGGAGCGAATGGCAAAGGGTTTACCGGGATCGAACATGTGGTTGAACATGGACGAAGAGAAACCGGGAAAGCTCCTGAAACCAGAACCCGCGAAAGGATCGCGCCGCCGCGCAGCGGGGTCCTCGACGGAACCGCGCAGAACAAAGGGCGGTATTTCGATCACGCCCTCCTCCTGGGGCTTGAGCATATATGTGCGCTCGATCACATTGAGCGTCTGGCCACGCCTTGAGGCCTGACTGACCCGGTCGTCTCCACGCTGAACGAGTTCGAAGGCACTCGAATGCGGAGCAATCAGTTCAGCACTCTTGATCGGTTCGCTGGTCTCGATACGAACGGTCAGTGGCGTTTCCTGAAACAGAAACGGATTACCGTCGTCAAGGGTTGCCGTGAGGCCGATCCCGGAGGCTCCCGCGGCTCCGGGTATGGAGCCTGCATCCACCACCTCGATAGGGACGGGAGAACTGCTCAGGCCTCCTGCATTGATCGACGGAATTTCAAGCGTGCCCTTCGATTTCGGCGACAGCGACACGGTCCAGCTCACGCTTTGCGAGCGTTTTCCGTTGATGCTTTGCGTCGACATGGATTGCGACGTGCCGAGGATGTCGAAGTCTTTCTGCAGCGGGGCGAGATCCGGGCTCTCGCCAACCTGGCCGTCGGCTGTCAGGGTCAGCTGAAATGCGTCCTCTTCGGCTACGGTGCTACTGTTCACATAGGCGACCAGCCCTCCGGCCCAAGCAGGGGCGGCAAGCGCGATGGAAAGAACAGCAGCGCTGACAGTGGTTTTGAGCGTGTTGAAAGTCATGGACCTGTTTCCTCTCAGTTGGCGCCAGACCGAAGCTGGACATAATGTTGACGAATACGAGCGCGAAGCAGCCCGGACGGGTCGTCGGGTACCTTGCGCAATTGTTGCTCTATCGCCTGACCGACCACCGGAGCTCCCGGAATGGAGGCCTCCACCGGCTCGCCGCTGGCGTCCTCGCCATTGCCGTCCAGCACGCTGGAAAGCAATTTCGACAGACGGTTTTCACTCTCCTTGTCGGCTTTTCCGCCAGCGTTTCCGGAAGCGCTTGCCTGCTTAGGGGGCCTGACAGCCTCCTGGGCGGCCTGGTCTTCTTGAGCCAACCCTTCAGAGCCGACCTTCTCTTGTTGCCCGGCCTGCTTGCTGCCCTCTTCCTGACCCTGCGGCCGTGTTTCTGAGGCCCCCTGTGTCTTCTCGTCACCAGCGCCGGCTGCTTTGTCCTCAGCCTGTGCGGCAGAGCGTTCTTCTTCGCCGACGTTGGTAGACTGGCCGTTCTTCGCGTTGTCCGATGCCTGGTCTTCCGGTTGCCCACCCTGCGATGCGCTTTGCTGGTCGGCGTCTTCTGCCGAACCGCTGTCCTGTCCCGGCTGAGCGGCTGACTGCTGCTGATCGCCGGACTTGCCCGACTGGCCGGATAGGCCGGACTGGTCGCCTTCTTGCTGCTGCGATACGTCGGAGGCCTGCTGCTGCTGAGTGGACTGGCCGCCGGCGTTCTGCTGGTCCTGCTGGCCTTTAGAACCGGGCTGTTGACCAGACTGGCCCTGGAATTGCTGCTGGTTCTGCTTTTCGTTGTTGCCGGACTGCTGTTGCTGATCCTTTTCGCCGGAACTGCCAGCTTGCTGCTGCTGGTTGTTCTCCTGTTCCTGTTCCTGCTGCTGTTTCTGTTCATCGAGCAGCTTCTGGATCAGATCGCGATTGTACTTGGCGTCTGCATCCTGTGGATTTGCCGCCAGCGCCTGATCGTATGCTCCAAGCGCTTCCTCGAGCTGGCCGGACTTGGCAAGCGCATTGCCGCGATTGTATGCGCCGATGGCAAATTCCTGAGCTGCCGAAGCGTAGTCGCCCGCCCGGTAGGCGGCACTGCCGCGCCAGGAGGGCGTCTCGAACTGGCGGGACGCCGTGTCGTAATCTCCGGAGGCGAAAGCCTTCTGGCCCTGCTGGTCGGGTGTCGACCAAAGGTCCTGCCAGGTTCCCGCGTGGGCTGGGCGGGTCGCGATGCCGGGAGCAAAAGTCAGGCACGCGACCAGTCCGATGCTGAACACCAGCCCGCGGCGGAAGGCAAAGGGCAGAAGTAGCACGGGTAGGATCAAGAGCCAGTAGCCCATATCGACCCAACTGTCGGTCTGGAAATCCTCCGCCTTGCCGACGGTTTCGATCCTGTCGGACTTCGGCAGGATGCGATTTAGGTCGGCGCTGCTTGCAGTCACGCCGGAGTAGGCACCGCCACCGGCCCGGGCGACCGTGTCAAGACCTTCGGCATCTAGGGCCGTCGTCACCTTTTCTCCTGTGCGGCTGGTAATTGCCTGACCGCGCGCGGTCTGCAGCGTTGCCCCTTTCTCGGTGCCTATGCCGAGAACGGAGACGGTGTACCCGGCTTTTCGAGCGTCGATCGCTGCCTTTTCGGTTGCGGCGATATCGCCTGCATTGTCTGCGATCAGAACGATTTCACCGCGGCCCGCGTCGGCCCTTTTCAGAACGGAGACTGCCTCGGAGATGGCAAGGTCCGGCCTGTTGCCGAGAACCGGCATCAGCTTGGTGGAGAGTTCGGGAAGCATCTGCGAGATCACCTTCCTGTCGCTTGTGAGGGGCGCGGCGACGAAGGGAATGTCTGAATAGATGACCAGTGCACGCTCTTCCCCTTCTGTACGAGCGAGAATGTCACGCAGTTTGTGCACCGCGCGTCGCATGCGGCTCGGCGACAGGTCGTCGGAGTTCATGGATTGCGCCAGACTTAGGACTGCGACCACGGGCTCCCCGCCGGTATATGAGGGAACCTCGGTTTTCTGCCAGGTCGGCCCAGCCAGCGCCGTCACCAGGATAAGCAACATGGCCGCCGCCAAAGCCGGAAGGAGACGTGATGCACGGGCGGTTGCCCCGCCGGCCGCCAGATGCCGCAGCAAATGGGCGTCCACGTATTTGCCCCAGTTGCCGCCAGTGGTGCTGTTGCGGGATCGCAGGGCGAGCCAGAAGAGAAGACACGCGGGGATCAGCGCCCAGAACCATTCCGGGCGCAGGAAGTGGAACAGATCGGTTTCCATGTCAGGCTTCCTTGTGTACGGGGTGTTGTGCGATGAGGGTCGGAACCGTCGCGATCAGCGCGGCAAGCGCCGCGATGAGCAGGGCAAGACCGGCCGGCCAGAAATAAAGGGCGACTTCTGGTCGTACATGCACCGAGTCGGTACCGGTCGGCTCAAGCTTGTCTATTGCCCGGTAGACCTGAGCCAAGCCGTTGACATCGGTCGCCCGGAAGTATTGCCCGCCGGTAAGCTCCGCGATCTTGCGCAAGGTGCTTTCGTCGAGATCTGCGGACGGATTGACCATCTGGCGACCCACCGGAGTATTGATCGCCATCGGGCCGGCGCCGACGCCGATTGTGTAGATCCGGATACCCAGTTTCGCGGCAAGTTCGGCTGCCTGGACCGGGGCCATCTTGCCTTCGTTGCTCGCTCCGTCGGTCAGGAGGACCAGAACACGTCCTTCGGCAGGCCTTTCCTTCAAGCGCTTCAGGGAAACTGCAATGGCATCGCCGATTGCCGTTTTCTGGCCAGTCAGACCGACTTCGGCCTGGTCGAGCAGATCACGGACGGCCTGCCGGTCGAAGGTTAGGGGCGCCTGCAGATAGGCGCGATCCGAAAAGAGCACCAGACCGACCCTGTCGCCTTTCCGGCTTTCGATAAACGCATCGGCTGCATCCTTGACAACGCTGAGGCGGGTGGACGGCCTGCCGCCGACGGCAAAATCCTGTTCGGCCATGGAACCGGAGAGGTCTATAGCCATCATGATGTCGCGTCCGTCCGCGGGAAGCGGGACTTCAGGGCCGACATAGGCCGGCCGGGCCACGGCCGTGACCATCAGCAGCCAGACAAGTGAGGCAGCAGAAAATTTCCACCAGGACGTCGATATCCGGTCGGCCCGGCCTCCGAGATCCCGAGACAGGCTTGCAAAGAACGGCACTTTCAGCGCACCGCCCAACCCTTTGTCTGCGGGTTTGAGAAAATAGCGCAGCACAAAAGGCAGCGGCAGCAGAAGAAAGGCGAAAGGCCAAAGAAAGGTGATCATCCGTTCCTCCTGATCCAGGTGGCGGTTTCTGCGCGCAGCGCCTTCGGTTCGAAATTCTGGTTGGCCGGCGGACCGTAGGGGCCGATGGCGAGAAGCGTCGCAGTGTCGCGGTTCATCCCGTGTTTGCCTTCCATCAGGAACGCGCTCCACGCCTCACCGGTCAAAACGTCAGCCCCGGCAGAGCGGCGCCGGGCCACACGCCGAAGGAGGGACGAGATCTGCGTGATAAACACCTCTTCTCGCTCCGGATCGATTGCTTCAAGTTCGCGAAGCGCAAGAAAACGGGAGCTCCGACGGCGGATCCAGGTCCAGATGACGGCGGACACGACAAGCGCGCAGACAAGGGAGAGCAGAGCCCACCATCCAGGTGCGACCGGCCACCAGCTGATGGCTTCCGGCAGGCGAATGTCGCGTAGCTGGTCCAGTTGGTCCAGCATCTGCGGAGAGAGTGCGGTGCTCATGCTGCCATACTCCGGTTGCGATGCGGATGGAGGATCCAGGCCGGATCGTCGGGTGTCTGCAGGTAATGGCAGACCATGCCGTGATGGCGGCTGATCAGTTCAAGCCGCGCCCTTCGAACCTCAAACTGCTGTGCGTAGCGTTCCAGTTTCCGCCCGCCAAGAGCTGAAATGGCCAGCGCGTGTTCGCCATCGGTGATACGCCCGCCGCGAGGCGGCAGGGCAGCATCGAAGGGATCGCAGATCTGTATGTTGGTGACATGGGCATTCACTGCCAGATGTCGCAGCTCTGTCTCCGCTTCGTCATCGAAATCGGAGAAATCGCTGATGACGAAAGCAAGCGTTCCAGGGCGGTTACGGTGACGCAGGCGGCGCAGAGCATGCGCCAGCGTCACTTCCGTTCCCGAAGAACGCTCCGGCCGTGTTTCTTCCGCAAGAGTTTCCAGAAACCCGAGAACTGAACGCCGCGTTCTGGAGGCGCGGAAGTCCCAAAGGCCCTCCCGCGTCATAACAAGTCCGCCGACACGGTCGCCGCCGTCATGCCCGATCCAGGCCATCAAGGCAGCCACTTCCGCTGCCAGATTCGCCTTAAAACGATTTCTGGTGCCGAACTGCATCATAGCGCGCATGTCGGTCAGAATGACGATGGGCCTCTCTCGCTCTTCCTGGAAAAGCTTGGTGTGGGCATGGCCCGTCCGGGCAGTCACGCGCCAGTCGATGGATTTGACGTCGTCGCCTGGCTGATAGATACGGCTTTCGGCGAATTCCATACCACGCCCGCGGAAAACGGATCGGTTGGCACCCCATTGATGGGTCGCGACACGGCCCGAAGGCGCAAAGCCTGTAAGGCCGCGCTGTGGGCGCACCCTCACTAGGTCGGGCAGTGTCGCGACAATGCCTTTGAGTTCATGGTCTGTCATGACGGTCCCCCGTGTGTTCAAGCAACCGGAACCCTGTCGATCAGGGTGTCGATGAAGCCGTCGGCTGTGTTGCCTTCCGCTTCCGCCTCGAAGCTTAGGATGATGCGGTGTCGCAGCACGTCGTGAAGGACGCTCTGCACGTCGGACGGGGTGGCGAAATCCGCGCCGTTCATCCAGGCATGAACCCGCGCGCAGCGGTCCAAGGCGATGGTCGAGCGGGGCGAGGCCCCGTAGGAGATCTGATGCGCAAGATCATCGCCGTACATCTGCGGCCGGCGGGTCGCCTGGATCAGTTGAATAATGTAGTCCGTAAGCGCATCCGAGACATGCGTCTGCAGGGCGCCCTGCCTAGCGTCGAAGATCTCCCGCTTCGATACCCGGAAGGAAGGCTTCACGGTTTCGGCAAGAGCTTCGCCGCGAACGATCCGCAGCACCTCGCGTTCGGCTTCGGCAGACGGATATCCGATTTTGATGTGCAGCATGAAGCGGTCTAGCTGGGCTTCCGGCAGTGGATACGTGCCTTCCTGTTCGATCGGGTTCTGGGTTGCCATCACCATGAAAAGATCTGGCAGACGGTAGGTCGCTCCAGCGACGGTCACCTGGCGCTCGGCCATGGCTTCGAGGAGCGCCGATTGCACCTTGGCCGGTGCGCGGTTGATCTCGTCCGCAAGAATCAGGTTGTGAAACAAGGGCCCGGAATGAAACTCGAAGGTCCCTTTTTCCGGCCGGTAGATCTCCGTCCCTGTCAGGTCGCTAGGAAGCAGGTCCGGGGTGAACTGGACACGGCAAGGCTCGCCTTCGATGAGTTCCGCCAAAGAGTTGACGGCCTTTGTCTTGGCAAGGCCGGGCGCGCCTTCGAGTAGGATGTGCCCGTCGCCGAACAGGCCCAGAAGTAGTCTGTCGACAAACCGCTCCTGGCCTACGATCCGCTGGTTCATGTGATCGCGGAGCGCATCGACAAGCACGTTGTTCGGGCGGGCTGCGGTGTGAAGTGCATTGCTGGTCATCATAGTCCCTCGCAATCGGGCCCGGCTTTGTGCCGAAGCGCCGCGGTTTCAGGTTCAAAGCTTCGGTGAAAGCGAAAAACCAGCTTGCGGGGGCTGCAATGCCTCCATTCGCCTTTCTTGAGAGGCGCTGGTCGGCAGTTCAATCAGGAAGCCGCTGAAGGGCAAACAGTTCTCTCAGTTCGACCAGCCCAGATTGGTTCTCACTTTCACGGTTCATTTCCCAGGGTCAATGAACAGCAAGAACTTTAAGCGGCGGAGTTTGAGGCAGCTTGCGGTGGACTTTAATTATTGTTGAAGTTCGCTCTTGGGGAACGACACGGTGACCTTAAGGCCTGGATGGTCGGCGGAGCCGGAATTGGTCTGCGAAAGTGCTATGGCAGCCTCGTGATGATCGGCGACGGCTTTCACCAGTGCAAGACCAAGACCGCTGCCAGGCTTGCTACGGGCGCTGTCGATCCGTTTGAACAGGTCGAAGACATCGTGTTGTTGCCCGCTGGGAATCCCTTCTCCTGCGTCCTCAACAACCAGATCGAGCCACTCGGGCCGGTCTTCGAGACGCACCCGGATTGAAATGCCGGGGCCACCATGCACGATCGCGTTTCCGACTAGGTTGGCGAGCATCTGCTGAACCATGTTCTTGTCGCACTGAAGCTGGCTATTTCCAGCCTCGCCAGGCAAAAACGCGATCGTCTGGCCGCTCTCCTGTGCAAGAGGCGTAAAGAATTCGACTGTATTCTCAATGAGACTGCCGATGTCGTTTAACTGCATGTCGTTGCGCGGCGAGCCTGCACGGATCCGGGTGATACGGAGAATTGTATCGATGATCTCGTTGAGCGCCCCCGTCTCGTTGAGCGCCTGTTCAACTTGAGGCTGCGGATTGCCACCAGCGTCGATTTCGTCCAGGGCATCGTTCAGTACAAGCGAGACACGGGCGAGTGGTGTCTTCAGATCGTGTGCGATGGCAGTCGTTGTCGCGCGCATGCTGTCCATAAGGCGGGACAGCGCATCGAGGTTCGCGTTGATCTGGATGGAGATTTCGTCGATCTGGTCCTTTCTCTCCACGATCGACACGCGCGCATCGGATTCGCCACTTGCAACGCGCGCGAGAACGCCCTCTATCGACCGGAGTTTCGAAAAACTCTCGCCGCTCGCCAGCAGCCCCAGTACGAGCGTCCCGAAGGTCAGGAGCACGGTCATGATGATGAGGCCTGCAATCATGTGGACGCGCATCTCGTCAACGCTCTTAAGGCTTCGCCCGACGGCAAGCGTTGCATCGGTATACTTCTGGACCGATAGCACGAAACGGCCGGCGCTTACTCCTGCGGCAACCGATTGCAGCGTTGTGTCGCGGACGCCTATGAAATCCGGCATGGCTAGGTCGGCCCCGGCAAGATTGACGCCCTTTTCATCGAAAACGGCGGAGACCCGCTCCTGATTGTTGACTAGGTCGCTCAAGGTTCCGATTGCCTTCACCAGGCCCTCGCGTCCTTCAGAGGAATAAATATCGCTCAGAAGGACAGCCTCCTCCAGGGTCTGCTGTTCCGTGGTATCGCGCAGGGCCTGGGTGGCCGACCAGATGAACAGCGATCCGCCCAGGCACATGAGAACAAGAACACCTATCGCGACCTTGGCAGAGGTCCGAAAGGGGCTGCCCGACAGAAGATCAGTGAGGCGCACAGATCCGGTATCCCATGTTGCGAACGGTTTGGATCAAGGGCGTTTCGAACGGCTTGTCGATCTTCTGGCGCAATTTGCTGATGTGTGTCTCGACGACAGTCGTTCCCGGATCAAAGGAAAAATCCCAGATCTTTTCCATGATCATCGTCCTGCTCACAACCCGGCCTTCGGCTTCCATGAGGAGTTCGAGCAGCGCGAATTCCTTGTTCTGCAGATCGATGACCTGCTTCTGGCGCACCGCAACCCGCTTAAGCAGGTCAAGTTTGAGATCGTGGCAGTTGAGTTCGGTCTTATGGCTGTTCTGTTTCGGACGCCGCGACAGGGCGTGAATGCGGGCGAGAAGTTCGGAAAAGTGAAAGGGTTTGACGATATAATCGTCCCCTCCCGCCATCAGGCCCTCGACCTTGTCCTCGACATCGGAAACGGCTGTCAGGAAGATGACCGGCAGCGAGCTGTTGGCAGCCCTGAGCGCCTTGACGAGTGAAAGCCCGTCCAGCCCGGGCATCATCCTGTCGATGATTGCAACGTCGCAGGTATTGTAGAGGCAATAGGTAAGCGCTTCGCGACCGTCGCTCACCCAATCGACCGAAAATCCCTGTTCGAGCAGACCTTTGCGGACATATTCCGCCATCGTCTCATCGTCTTCCGCAACCAGAATTTTCATCGCTCGAGCTTTCGATCAGAACAAACCGCCTTGTCAAGGACTTAGTCCCTGATCGCCAACAGCGCAATCGATATGCTGCGAGCGGTTATCCTATTTCTGGGCTTGTCGCAAGTTTCGTCGGCAGACGGAAGTCTCCCGTTTTGGGGCGACTTTCAGTCTACGTTAACTTTTTAATTCCGAAGAGCACTGCAAGTAGATCGTTGTGTTCGCGGGCGCTCCACTGACCGGTAAAGTCAAAGTGGACCTGTCGCGGTTTGATGCCGCTCCTTTGATAGCATTTATTGCACCAAAGGAGATGAATTATGGGACTGAAACGGACGGACGAATTTCGCCAAGATGCGGTGCGTATAGCACTGACCAGTAGGCTTACACGCAAGCAGGTAGCTGATGATCTGGGTGTGGGCATGTCGACGCTGAACAAGTGGATCACGGCACACAGAGACACGGATGTGGTGTCGAAAGAGGATTTAGGCCTCGCCCAAAAGAATGACAGACTTCGGCGCGAGAACCGCATTCTCAAGGAGGAAAGGGAGATCCTAAAAAAGGCCACGGTGTTCTTCGCGAGCCAAAAGCCGTGAGGTTTAAGTTTATCGAAGAGCACCAATCTGCATTCTCCATTGGTCGGATGTGCTATGTGATGAACGTCAGCCCTCGTGGTTTGCGCGCGTTTCGCAACCGTCCTGCCAGCCGCAGGCAGCGGTCTGATCTCGTCACGCTGGCGCATATCAAAGAACAGTCTCGCCTCAGCTTGGGTAGTTATGGCCGCCTGCGAATGACCGAAGAGCTGAAGGAGATCGGCCTGAATGTCGGCCACCGCCGCGTGGGTCGTTTGATGCGTCAGAACGGTATATCCGTGATCCGAACGCGCAAACACAAGGCTACAACGGACAGCAATCACAAGTTCAACATCGCGCCGAACCTGCTGGACCGGAACTTTGCAGCGGATACTCCAAACCAAAAATGGGCGGGAGATATTACCTATATCTGGACGCGAGAGGGCTGGCTGTATCTTGCCGTCATCCTCGACCTGCATTCCCGACGAGTGATCGGCTGGGCTGTTAGCAATCGGATGAAACGCGACCTTGCGATCAGGGCATTGAAGATGGCGATTGCGTTCCGGGCACCGCCAAAGGGCTGCATCCATCACACGGATCGCGGTAGTCAGTATTGTTCGTATGATTATCAGAAGATCCTCCGGCAGCACGGGTTTAAGGCGTCGATGAGCGGAAAAGGAAATTGCTATGATAATGCGGCGGTTGAGACGTTCTTCAAAACGATCAAAGCAGAGCTAATCTGGCGAGACACATGGGACACCCGCAGGCAGGCTGAGATGGCCATCTTCGAATACATCAACGGCTTCTACAATCCGCGACGCCGCCACTCAGCACTGGGCTGGAAAAGCCCCGTCGCTTTCGAACGCAAGGTGGCCTAAACGAGCACGTGGGGCGGCACGAAAGCGGGACAGGTCCACCTTGCTGAAGTAACACCAATAGAAGCTCAGGTAACACATAGGAGCTACACTTCTTGTCAAACCAAAAAGTCTCACAGAAAGCAGCCAAAACGGCCCTTTCTGCGAGACATTCAGTATTGTAACAGCCGATAAGGCACTCAAATATCAGATCGCGCCAGCACTCGTTGCTGTTTCATCTTCTGGCTTCACGTTTGGATCTGGCTCCGGAATACGGAACCAGGCCACATAGAGCGCAGGCAGGAAGAGCAGAGTCACCACCGTTCCGACGATAATGCCGCCCATCATGGCGTAGGCCATCGGCCCCCAGAAGATCTCCCGGGAAATCGGGATCATGGCGAGGGATGCCGCGGCGGCTGTCAACATGATCGGCCGCATTCTATGGACGGTCGCTTCAAAAACAGCGTCCCAGGCAGCTACTCCCTCTTTACGCAAGTCTTCGATCTGAACCACAAGAATAACGGAGTTGCGGATCAGGATTCCGATCAAAGCGAAGACACCAAGCAGTGCGACAAAGCCCAATGGGGCGCCGCTTGACAACAAGGCCACGACCACACCAATCAATCCAAGAGGAGCAACCGCAATCACCAGGAACAGACGGCTGAAACTTTGCAGTTGGAACATCAGGATTGTCAGCATGATGAAGATCGCAAGCGGAGCAACGGCTGCAATCGGGCCCTGTCCCTTGGCACTTTCTTCAACCGCACCACCTGTGGCGATCTTGAAGTCCTGAGGCAGGTTCGCTCGCAATTCATCCATTTGAGGCTTTAACTGCTGGACGACTGTGGCAGGCTGTAGAGAGCTTATGACGCTCGCGGCCACGGTAATGGTTGCCTGCCTGTGCCTGCGCCAAATCACCGGCTGCTCCATTTCGTAGCGAATATTCGCGATCGCTGCGAGTGGAATGCTCTGATTATCTGCCGTGGGCAACTGTAACTGCTGGATCGTTTCGAGAGAGTGACGCTCCTGCTCATCCGCACGCGTTATGACATTGATCAGATAAATCGAGTCCCGGATCTGTGTCACCGTGGCTCCACCGACAATGCCGTTCATCAACTGGGCTATATCCTGCGAAGTGATGCCCAGCTGACGTGCTTTGTCTTGAAGGACATCAACCTTCACCACCCGGCCCGGCTCATTCCAATCATAGACAACAACGCCTGTGTTGGGGTTTGTCCCTATGAGCGCTGCAACTTTCATCGCTTGCGTTTTTACAGTGTCGATATCTGGGCCGCTGACGCGGTACTGGATCGGGCGACCCACAGGCGGTCCCAGTGCAAGCAGTTTCACATGGGCATCAATGCCAACAAATTGCTCATCAAGAAGCTTTTCAATCTTGGCACGGACCCGATTGCGGGCTTCGATACTCTTGGTCACAATTACCGTTTGACCAAAGCTGGGCAGCTGCGGCTTAACATCATAGGACAAGATAAAACGGACCGCACCCTGACCGACATATGAAGTCCAATGTTCGATATCGTCATCACCTTTAAGGTGCGCCTCAAGTTTTGCGATTTGAGCATCCGTTTCGCTCAGAGAACTATTCTGCGGCAACGTCCAGTCAATAACCAACTCCGTCCGGTCTGAAGATGGGAAGAACTGATTTTGCACAAATCCCATTCCGAAAATGGATGCAGCAAAAACGCAAACAGTCGTCAGGATTGTTACCCAACGGTAACGCATTGCCCACAACAACAAGACATCAAAAATCCGGGCAACCAGACCTTTGGTCTCATGATGGGTCTTCATGGTTTTGGGCAGAAACACAACACCGAGCAAAGGCGCAAAGAGAACTGCTACAATCCAGGACAGGATCAGGGAAACTGCAATCACCACAAACAAAGTGAAAGTAAATTCGCCCGCACCACTGTCATTCAAACCCACAGGAATAAAACCTGCAACGGTTATCAAAGTGCCGGTCAGCATCGGGAAAGCTGTCGACGTATAGACATAGGTCGCCGCCTTATGAAGCGGGTCTCCCATTTCCAGACGGGCAACCATCATTTCAACAGCAATCATGGCATCATCAACCAGAAGTCCGAGTGCAATGATCAAAGCGCCCAGCGAAATTCTCTGCAGAGGAATACCCAAATACTCCATGAACACGAAGGTCATGGCCAAAACCAAAGGGATCGAAAGAGATACGATAAAGCCCGCCCGGACGCCAAGGCTGATGAAACTGATTGCCAAAACGATTGCGACGGCCTCAGCTAATGACTTCGTGAACCCACCAACGGCTTCCTGAACCACCTCAGGCTGATCAGCAACCAAGTGAACGCCAATCCCGATAGGAAGTTCCTGGATGGCCTTGTCCATTTCGGCGTGCAGGGCCTCACCGAATTCGAGTAGATTCCCGCCAGCCTTCATTCCGATGGCCAAACCGATCGCAGGCTGACCGTTAAAGCGGAAGAGGGTTGAGGGTGGATCCGCATAGCCACGGCTGACCTTTGCGACATCACTTAGACGGAAGAAACGTCCGTCGACCCTTAGGTTCACATTCTCCAGGCTCTTTTCTGATTTAAACTGGCCATCGACTCGCAGGCTCACCCGTTCCGGCCCCGCCTGCATCACACCCGATGGCACAACAGCGTTTTGCGCCTGAAGTGTCGAAACGATGCTGTCTTGGGAGATGCCCATGGATGCCAATTTTCGAACAGAGAATTCAAGATAAATGACTTCATCCTGTTCCCCGACCAAGTCGACTTTACCAGCACCAGGCAAAGTCAGAACGCGACTGCGGACGTTCTCAACATAATCGCGAAGCTGCCGGAAACTAACGCCATCAGCCGTGAAGGCATAGATATTACCGAACACATCACCAAAGTCATCGTTGTAGAATGGACCCAGCATTCCAGAAGGAAATTCAGCAGAGATATCGGCCATCATATGCCGGACCTTGGTCCAGGTCTGGCGAACCTCATCCGCTCTGGTGGTATCTTTCAAATTCACATAAATCAGTGCCGACCCAGGCGACGTCATGCTTTTGGTGTAATCGAGCTGAGAGAGCTCTTCGAGCTTCTTCTCAATCCTATCCGTAACCTGATTTATGGTCTCTTGCGTGGAAGCCCCAGGCCAACTGGCCTGGATCAGCATCGTCTTGATGGAGAAGTCAGGGTCTTCCTGACGCCCCAAGTTAATGTAGGAGAAGACACCGGCCACGACCGAAATGATCATAAAATACCACATCAAAGAGCGGTGATTGAGCGCCCATTCAGAAAGATTGAATTTTTTCATGACCGTTTCTCTTCACCAATGGAGACTTCCTGATCCTGCATCAGCGCATGCACGCCTGCCGTGACGATCCGCATACCGGATTCGACCCCCTCAAGGACAATGAACTCATCTTTGGTTTTTTGACCGATTGAAATTTGCTGCTTGCGGACAGTTTTATGCTCTTCATCCACCACCCAGACGAAGCTTTTCCCATCTTCTTCAAGCAAAGCACTTAAAGGCAGTGACATGACCGCCTCCTGGTGATCAAGTGACCTTGCAGAGATAATGGACCCAAGACGATAGCTATCAGGTGGATTATCCAGGGTCATACGAATACGACGTGTCCGCGTCACGCTATCTGCCTCAGGAGATACTTCCCGCACCTTTGCATTGACAGGCGGTGCATCAAAAGCCTGCAGCGTGACGACAAAGGAGGCGTTTCTCAGTCGACCGACCAGGCTTTCGGGAATATCCACGATTGCGTCGCGTTGATCGAGGCGCGCAACGGTCATGATGGTATCTCCAGCATCTGCGACCTGACCTACCTGAGCCTCAACTGCTGTTACAACACCGTCAAAACTTGCTTTCAGTTTGGTGTAACCGAGCTGCTCCTCAGCCTTTTGCAACGCTGCCTTGGCATTTGAGACACCGGCTTCAGCGGTTTCATTTGCCTGCTTGGCAGCGTCAAGCTCCGATGCAGAAGATACGCCACTTTTGGACAGAGCCTTAAAGCGCAATTCCGATGCTTTCGCATTTGTCAGCTGCGCCTGTGCAGAGCTCAGGCTGGCTTTTGCCTCATTAACTGCAAACTCATAAATCTTTGGATCAAGGAGAGCTATTAACTCACCTTTGCTCACGCGATCGCCGATATCCACGTTGCGAGAAATAATGCGACCGAACACCTGAAAGCCAAGGTCTGCGGTGTAGCGCGGCTCTATTGTGCCAGTGAATTCATTTTCCTGAGGAACGGACGGCATAGCGATAATCGACAAAACCGGCCTTGGTATTTCCTTAGGGGCAACAGTTTCCTCATTGCAAGCTGCAAGCATGAGAACAGGCACAAGAAGAAGTGAACGGAGCATCATGGACATTATAATGCATCTCCCTCACGAGGATTGACCATCTGTTTGGGACTCAGCAATTGCGTTCCGAAGGTGACGACAACTTCCCCATCGGCAAGACCATCACTGATGAGCACTCGCTCGGTTTCATGGCGTGCAATCTGAACGAGATGTAAGTCCACGGTGTCGGTTTCCGGATCAACGATCCAAACGGCCGGCTTACCGTCTAATGACGCCAAAGAGCTCCAGGGTAGCATTGCCACGCGTTGCCCAATCAAATTAGCAACAACAGTAACAGGCGCGCCAAGCGTCATCGATGCCGGGGGATTATCAATCGAAAGTTTGAGCTTTACCGTGCCAGTGGCAGGATCAACAGTAGGCGAGATCTCTCGCATACGCGCAACGGCCTCCACACTCGGATCCGAGACCAGGTGAATATGAAATTCCGGAGTTGCGAGGCGATTTGCCAGGAGAGCTTCGAAAACCTTCAAGACCGCATCGCGCGGGCCATCGCTCGCAATAGAAAATACCGTACTGCCGGGCTGAACCACCTGACCAACCTCAACACTACGCTGAGTTATCACACCACTCTCTTCAGACCGCAAGATTGTATCGTCAAGACTTTGTTGTGCCTCTGACAGCCTGGCCTCGGCGGCATCTAGATTGCCGGTGGCGACCCGATAGGCTTCTTGAGCAGAATCATGGTCACTCAGCGTTGTGAAACCTTTATCTAAAAGCGCTTTCTGCCTCTTCAATGTCAGGGATGCCTGACGTAAGGTAGCCTCAATCGAACTGACATTGGCCTTCGCAGCCTCCAGGTCCGCCTGCTTTTCTTCCGGAGCGAGCTTTGCCAGGACCTGTCCTTTGGCGACATGATCACCAATATCGACCAGCCGTTCACTCACTCGCCCAGACACCCGAAATGCGAGATCGTTGTGATATCGAGCCTCCACATCACCGGTCACGGATAGCTGCGGTGTATATTCCACAAACTCAACCCGCTGAGTCTTTACTGCAAGCGGTTCACGCTCCACTTCAGCCGAAGAACCCCGCGTAGCCGCGGCCATAGCCAATAGCATCGCAACAACAACATTTATCCGAAATTTCATTCATCAATCTCCGTCCAGAGACTCGGTACCAGCCAGGCCATGGCCATTTATAATCTCTGATGGGTACCAATCTTATTAACTGACCCGTTAGTCAATAACTTTCTTGAATGAAGTGAAAATTAGGTTATCCCAGAGGGGAAAGCTTATCTGATCGACTCGGATCAAGCTTCCAGGATCACGCGCGACAAGAGGAAAGCCCGATGAGACAGAGAAGAAAGGAAGAGCGTCCTAGCGAACTTTTGGAAGCAGCCTTCGAAGAATTCTCACAAAAAGGCTTTGCGGCAACCCGACTGGATGACGTCGCGCGCCGCGCGAATGTCACCAAAGGCACCATCTACGTCTATTATCCGAGCAAAGAAATTCTGTTCACAACGATGGTCCGAGATTTGATGTCACCTGCTTTGGATGACGTTGAAGCCCTGCACTCACTAGAGGGAGGTAGTGCTGAAGAGATACTCAAAAATTTCTTACACTACATTTACAACACAGTCGCTCGCGACAGGCGGAAACGTGAACTCATGCGCTTGCTCATCCTGGAAGCCGAAAGGTTCCCAGATCTAACCCGCGATCACTACAACCAGTTTGTAGAACCGCTTTTACTGCAGCTTAATCAATATCTTATCTCTCTGGCCTCTTCTGGCAAAATCAGAGACGCTCCAGCATGCCGCTCATCACAAATTCTGTTGGGGCCAGCCATAGCACTGAATGTATGGCGCCTTCTTTTCCTAGATGCACCAGAAGTCGATACGGACGCACACCGGGACGCCGTTCTGGATCTGTTCCTCTATGGCCTCTTGCCGCGCTGAATTCAGAGGACTGAGTGGCAGGAGTGTATTCGCCGACCATCAAAGAAAACCAATCAGTCTATAATCACTCGCTCGCAAAGACTTCCTTTGCATTTCGCACGCTATATGTACCAATTCACTCTATCGATCGGATTGTAATGTCAGTTTCTAGTCTCGTCATCGCCATGTCGTGCCTTTTTGCTCTGTCTGGCTGCGCAGCCGTAGCTGTAGGTGGGGCAGTTGTCGGTGTGACAAGCACGGTCGTCGGCACAACCGTGAGCACAACAACAAAAGTCGCTGGAGCTGCCGTTGGTGCCGTCATTCCTGATGGAGATGGCGACGACGACTAGACACCCAGCCCTATGAGACCCATACGTCTGCAAAAATCTTCAAACATCAAAAGCGTGTCCTATGAAAATCGCCGTCGTACTGCCTCGTGGAATGCAGTTCTCTCGTCAAGGCGCAACGTCGATAGACATCGTCGCACGAGACCTTGTCCTGAAAAGCCGATTTCGCCCGAACACCTACGTTGTTGGCGCAGCTATTCCAGATCCATTTAGCGACGTGGACTTTCGCCCTGTGGAAGCCACAAGTCAGAAGCGGATGATGCGGGGTATCGTTAGAAAGCTGAAGGCCGATCTGCCAGATATCGTCGTCGTACATCAACATCCCGAAACGGCAGCATTCGTCGCCAAGACCCTCCGCGACATACCTGTTGTCCTTCATCGCCATGGCTTGCTTAAGGAAAGCCGCGGTTTTTTTTCGCGATTTCTCAAAGCAAGACTGTTCTCAAAACTGGCCGGCGTTGTTTTCGTCAGCGATTTCATTCAACAACGCTTTCTTGAGCAGTTTCCCGCCGTCCAACCGCGCGCACAGGTCGTTTACAATGGCGTGGACACCACTTTCTGGTGCCCGGCAGCCCAGAAGAAACACGACATCATCTATTTGGGCCGTGCCCGGGAAGACAAAGGTATCCTTCCACTGATCAAGGCTTTCAAAGCGCTATCACCAGAGGGCTGGACGTTAAAACTGGTTCTTGGTGTTCAGACAGAAGCAGAACTCACCTTCGCCGATGTGGTGGATAAATTGTGCGCAGGACATGAATCCATCTCCATCACTCGGAATGAACAATCTGCAGCGGTGCAAGGACACCTGTCAGAGGCCTCTATCGCGGCGCTGCCATCCATTGTCCGCGAAGGATTTCCGCGCGCCGTTGTCGAGGCAATGGCCTGTGGATGCGCGGTTCTTGCCACCCGTCAAGGCGGCACTGTGGAAGCCGCTGGCGAAGCAGCATTGTTGCTGGAAGACCCACAATCTGACACTTTTGAAGAACGCCTAAAAACTGGTCTCGCCAGCTTGATCGAAGGCCAGGATCTACGCCAGCACTTTGCGGCGGCCGGTCGGAGCCGAGTTGTCAATGTCCTTGGCCTTACTGCCGTTGCAAAGCGCTATGACGATCTCCTAGAGCGCCTCAGCAAAAACTGATTGCCAAGCCTAGAAACGACGTTAGTTGACAGGGTTAGACTTTGTCTTCATTGCTTCGAAAGCTATAATTTCTCAGACAGCGGCAAGATATGCAGAAAATACGGATCGGCATCATGGTCTGCACGGCCCAGCGCCCCAAGATGCTGGAGAACTGCCTGCACTCGCTTATCACGCAAAAAATACTCCCAGAATGGCACGTCGAAATCTGCGTGGTAGAAAACGATAGCGAACCACGATCCCGTGAGACGGTCGACGCCGTCTCTGCAGGCACTTCAATTCCGATCCACTACACCCAGGAAGCAACCCGAGGCATTCCCTATGCCCGGAACAAAACACTTAGGGAATCTCTTGAACGTGGTTACCACTGGATTGCCCTGATCGATGATGATGAAATCGCCCTATACAACTGGCTGAAAACACATATGGAGGCTGTTGACCAGTTTAGTGCTCATGTGAGTTACGGAGCGGTCCAAAAGAACTTCGAAAAGCAACCTCCCGACTGGTGGTATCCGGAAATTCCCAACCATCATCCAGCTGGCCACTCCCTGCCCCGCGCGTCAACCAACAATGTTCTGTTTTCTGCGCGTTTAATTTCGCCGCCAGCCGACCTCCGCTTTAATCCCGCATATCTCTACGGTTATGAGGACCTGGATTTCTTTGAGGCAGCTTATGCTCGCAAATTCAAAATCGTCTGGACACCAGGCGCAATTGTTGAAGAAGAGGTCCCCGCAAGCCGGGTAGAACCGACAAGATTGCTTAACTGGTCAAAATCGAGTTCAGCGGCCCATGTTCAGGTCTCAATCCTGCGCAAAGGATATTTGCGCTCGGCACTGAAATTCTCAATCAAAGGCATGAGGCGGCTTCTCGGCGGCGCAATCGGCTCCGCATTTTTCCTCGTGCTGGCCAAATTTGGCAGCAAAAAAGCTGTCTACCGCCATTACAAAAGCCGTATGCGATTGGCCAGAGGGCTAGGAAATCTGCAGGGTGTCCTTCAAAAACCCTATCGCTACTACCAGGTTATCGATGGGCAATGATGTGATGACGGCACAGATGGATCGAAATATTTTCGTTTTCTGGACTGGCGACAATGAAATGTCTCCAGAACGCGCGGCATGTCTGAAAACACTGGCAAACAGTGAATGCACGGTCACTCTGGTCACACCAGAGAGCCTGTCTCAGTGGGTTTCAGACATCGCGCCGCTCCATCCAGCTTATGAATTTCTGTCGGCGGTTCACCGCTCAGACTACCTACGCCCCTATTTCATGCATCATTTTGGTGGCGGCTATGCGGATATAAAAGAGACCCGAGAAAACTGGCTCCCAGCATTCGATGCGCTTGAGACAACACCTGACGCTTTCGGCATCGGCTACCAGGAGAAATCAGCAAAGGGCGTCGCAAACCTGCATAGGCACACAGTCGATGGCCAGAGTTACTATCTGGACGAGCCCACAAACATTATCAGCAATTATGTACGCTATCGCTTTTTTAGAGCTCACTGGCGCAGCATGATCGGTATGTGCGCTTATATCATGCGCCCCAAAACAGAATTCACAGCGCTCTGGCTCAAGACTGTAGAGCAACGGCTCGACATCCTGTTGCCCTTGTTAAAGCAACGCCCAGCAGTCTCACCGCGGCAGGCTGCAGATACGGCGGTGACTGGTGACGATCTGCCCTATCCGGTACCGTGGTCTTTTCTGTGTGCAGATGTAATCCACCCGCTTGTTTATCGAAATCGCAATAGAATCCTGCAGGGCCTACCGACCCCGAGCTTCAAAAACTACATGTAAGACGTCGGCTTACAGCTGAGCGAAAGCTCGCTCCAATGCGCCTAGATCCACTTTTGTAGACGCCGTAAACGCTCGCCCTTGCGGGTTGAGCGTTATCAAGCTTTCGTAATCGAAGCCCAACTCTCTGGCCAACATGTAATAATGCGGCGAACCCATTTCCGGACTAAACAGCTCAATCACCTTGCAGGGCAAATGCTGGCTGAAAATAATGTTGGTCAATCCAGCCCCATGTGCGCCCACGACAACCGATGCCTGATTGAACAATGCGATCTGACCTTCAAGCGGCAATGTGGACGGATCGACAAGTTCAAAACCATACTTCCGCGCCAGACCGTTGACGGCCTCCTGATTGCGAAATGCACGACCATTTGCAGCACTTTGCCCGCGCAAAACAAAAAGCCGTCGGCCCTTCTCATCTGACTTTGCAACGCCAAAGCGATCTATCATCCAGTCAAAGTAGGGTTTGTGATTGAAAAACGCCCGGACGACATAAGCCTGCTCGACGGCAATGGTTTCCTTGCGGCCTTGAACTATAATCTCCCGATTGCCGAAGACCCCAAGGCTCCGAGCCTGTTGGAAAAACACCGTTCCGGCCGTCTTTTCCGGAACCAGAAACGGGATGTCTGCAGGCAAGCCATGCATCTCGGCCACACAGGCTTTGCTCAGGACATAGAGGAAAAAATGAAAATAATTGTCGCCATGAAAATGGTGCAGCAAGATCGCCGAAGGCAGCCGTTTCTGCGCGTTACCCAAATGCGAAAGAAAACGCGGGCTGCGCTCGCGTTCAGGCAAGTCACTTGATCCCCATAGGACACGCCCGTTGACGAAGAGAATACCCATTTTCGGATCGACAGTGCAGGGCCAGTCCAGGCGTATAATAGCTTCACGGTCAGATACATTTGACCAGTTCGCAAGAAACTCTCGTGCCTGATCTGGCAATAAAGCAGGCCCTTGATCCTTATCAGGGGCTTTGCGATGATCGGTGAGACAAGTCGAAAAGGCTTCCAGCTGTGCCCGCGGCCAAATTCGGTCAATCGCATGAGCGATCGCCTTACGCGCCTTGTGGAACTCATCTCGTAACGGGTAGCTCATGTCACAAACACCTTATCGCAACGGGCAAGAAACTTGTCCGCTACATTGTCCATGATAGAGCCATTACCCCGTGATCTTGATCTCGACCAGCGCCAAATTGCGGTTTTCGTCAATATTTCGGATGGCGTCTGCGAGAATGCCAGGCAGCTTAGACCCATCAGAAACACTTGCTGTCCAAGCGCGGCTGGCTTCCGCGACCTTGGTGAAGTCCGGGCTGGGGCTTAATTCAACCAGTGGCATGTCGTTGGATCTGGCGGCATAGCCATCTGGATAGATCCCAGTGACCGAGTGACGCACAGCCCCCCACTCTGAATTGTTCAGCACCAGAATCAGCATCGGCAACCCAAGACTTTCCGCGATCTGATGACAGGTGACCGGGTTTGAGAACATATAGGATCCGTCGCCCATGGTCGCGACCACCAACTTGTCCCGATCCGCCAGCTGAATGCCGAGACCGCATGGAAATGACCAGCCCAGACCACCGGAATGAGGCTCCTGAAACCAACTGCCATGATCTTTCAGATCAATCTGCGCCAGTGGACAGCCGAGCTCTGACAGGACCGTAGTGGGGCGTCCCTGGATGGCATCAGACAGGCATTTGGACACAAAAGCCTTCGTCATCGGAGAACGGTTTCCAGCCTCGGCAGCCTGAAGAGCCGCAGCTTGGGTTTTCTGCGTCCGCCCCTCCACAGCTGGGCTACGGGCACTGCATATGGCTGTATGGTCTGCGTGAAGTGCTTTCATTGCACACGCTAGGGCCAGAACCGCATCTGCGGTCTCAGACATGATCGACAGGTCTGAGCGGAAATTGCGCACCGGAACCCGAGAGTACAGCGGATTCTGACCCACATGGATAATCTTGCAATCCGGCCGTGGTTTGTGAACATCCGGAGCCCAGGGCGCCAGGCAGTCCAGAACAAGAATGGCGTCCGCTTCGTCAAGGTAAGGTTCCAGATCGGCTCCCGCATTCATGGGATGCATGGTCGGCAGCGCGAGTTGAACCGCCCAATATTGCGACACCGGAATGGACCACATGTCCACCATCTCGGAGAACGCTTCAAAGGCTTCAGCGGAACCTGTTCCGCGCTGAGCGATGATCAGCGGATTTTTGGCCTCAGACAGAATCTGAGCCGCTTCTTCAATAGCCCCAGCATGAACGCCTACTTTAGCTGCCGCCATGGTGGGTGCTGGTTCTAATTCGGAGACCGGACAAGGCTCGCACAAAACCTCGCGCGGCAGGCTCATGTAAACCGGGCCCTTAGGCAAGGACGTGGCTATGGCATACGCGCGATCTGCCATTTCAGCGACCTGTTCCGGGAACCTCAATTCATAATCCCATTTGGAAGCCTCTCGCACCAAGGCGGCCTGATCCCGCATTTCCTGGCCCCAGCCGATTGGCACAGTGCGGGCTCCCAGCCGGTCTCGCTCGACGACGGGCGTGCGGCCGGAAAACAGCAGCATGGGCACATGATCCGTTGCCGCGTTAATCGCGCCGATGGCGCAATTCGCCAGACCAACGTTGGTATGAGCCATCACAGCCTGCGCTTTGCCGGTAGCAAAATAATAGCCATGCGCCATGCCCATGGCAGCATTTTCATGAGGCATGATCAGAGCTTCTGGCAAATCAATCTGTTTAGCGCGTGCCTCTGCCAGCCCTTCAATGATGGGCGGAAAATCCGTGCCGGAGTTGGCAAAAATATAATCGACACCGAGGGTTTTCAGACGGGCCAAAAGAGCGCCACCGGCTGTCATGGTCTCGGCTGTATCAGTCTTTTCCGTCTTGCTACTGCCGGACATATTTTCTCGCTCCAAAAATTCAGCGCTCTTCGCATGTGCTCTAAGAATTGGATACAGCAGGAGCTGTCTTTGACGTAGGTCTCAAACACCAACGTGCCGCCTAGTGGCACTTCAAACTCTCGAAGACAAAGAGGTAACTTACTCACGGGAGGGAGATGCCTTGGATTCACGGTCTGCGGAAATATATGCCGCCGGACAGAGTTGAAAACTCCAGCCGAGTTTCATGAATTGGCTCCCCATCCAGATTAATCTGCAAAGGCTTTTCCGTCTCAAGGACCAATTCTGCAAGCTGGGCCATAATCACCCGGTCGCGCAAACCCTCTAGTCCAAACTCAACCAAATGCTTCAGGAGGTCAGACATCTCGCCGGGCTTTGGATAGGGAATAATCGTCACATCAAGAAGCCCATCGTCCAGCACCGCATCTGGGCAAAGCTGCACCCCACCTCCCGCCTGACGGCCATTACCAATGGCCAGTGCAACAAAGTCCCCCTCCCAGGAAAACCCTTCGGCCTCAACACGGCCAGAACAAGCCGCTAGCTCGGAAAACCTGTGAAGGCCTGTAAAAAGGTAAGCTGCCCCGCCAAGGAGGTTTTTAAGTTTGGGATCAGTCTCGGTGGTGACCCGCGTTCCAAAACCGCCTGTCGCCACATTGACGAAAACCCTCCCATTTACCTGGCCAAGATCCGTTGTTTTGGTCTCACCAGTTGCTGCAATCCAAAGGCTTTCAGAGATATCAGTTGGATTCAAACCTATGCCATGCGCAAAATCGTTCGCACTGCCCAAAGGCAGAAGACCAAATGCGAACGGCAGTTTTTCATTGCCGCTCACCGCCTCACAGGAAGCAGCAACGACTTCATTGAGAGTTCCATCGCCCCGGTAATCCCCCCTAAAATTAGTGGTGTTCAAAAGTAGAATTTTCTCGGCAAGATATCTGAGGAGATTTTTGATGAAGAACGGACGATACAGCGACGCACAGATCATGGCGGTGTTGAGGCAGGCGGA
>NZ_JBAKIA010000008.1:0-861 GCF_037783265.1 Roseibium algae | reverse complement strand
CCTAGGCTTCAGACCCATAAAATGGCTATGCAAATCACTTGAAGTCTGATTCAAGCTCCTGAACAGGAGTTTTGCGATGTCAGATGGATGTTTCTGGCTCAGAGATGAGCAGTTTTCAAAGTTGCAGCCACTTCTTCCAACCAATACGCGAGGCAAGCCGCGTGTCGATGACCGGCGGGTGATCAGTGGCATCGTTCGTGTCCTGAAGTCGGGTGGTCGTTGGATCGATGCGCCAGATGTCTATGGACCAAGGAAAACCCTATACAACCGCTTCGTTCGCTGGTCCGAAAAAGGTGTCTGGACAGGCATCTTCGACACGCTGTCTCAAACCGGGGGGGCTGCGCTTGAAGTCATGATCGACAGTACAGCCGTTCGGGCCCATCGGGTTGCTCATGGCGGCAAAGGGGGGGGGCTCAAGCCCATGCCCTGGGCAGAGCTCGTGGTGGTCCGGGAACCAAAATCCACGCCCTGAGCGACAACAAAGGCAGACCCATTGCCTTTCACCTGACCGGAGCCAATGTCTCGGACTTTACAGGAGCTGAGGCACTCTTGCCGCTCGTTCCGACAAACGGTGTTTTACATGGTGACAAAGGATACGACAGTGATCGTATCCGCCGGACCGTGGAGGCGCGTGGATCTCTGCCCAACATCCCGCCTCGCAAAACACGGAAATGGAAAAACTGTTTCTCCCCATACCTTTACAGGAGTAGAAACGTCATCGAACGGATGTTCGGCAGGTTCAAGGAGTTTCGCAGGATCTCCACTCGATATGACCGAAACGCCAAGAACTTTATGTCGTCCCTCTGCCTTGCAGCGACCGTCTGCTACTGGTTATGAGGCTGAAGCCTAGGTTGAGGAATC
>NZ_JBAKIA010000007.1:0-211995 GCF_037783265.1 Roseibium algae | reverse complement strand
TACCTTTACAGGAGTAGAAACGTCATCGAACGGATGTTCGGCAGGTTCAAGGAGTTTCGCAGGATCTCCACTCGATATGACCGAAACGCCAAGAACTTTATGTCGTCCCTCTGCCTTGCAACGACCGTCTGCTACTGGTTATGAGTCTGAAGCCTAAAGGGCAGAGCTGCGGTCTACTGGAAGCTTGAAGCGCCTTGTATTATCCGGAGTCTTTCAGATGCATACTGTTCAAAATCGACGTGTACGCTTCGTGGAGCTGCATCATCAAAAAAATGCGTTCCTGATGCCCAACCCATTCGATACAGGCAGCACACGCATTCTTGAGGGCCTAAGGTTCGATGCACTGGCCACCACCAGCGCCGGTTATGCATTTTCCCGTGGCTTGAAGGACGCGGAAGGCCTCATCACTCGTGACATGGCCCTGTCTCACGCTGAAGAAATAGTTGCCGCCAGCAGCCTGCCGGTCAACGGAGATCTGGAAAACGGCTTTGGCGACAGCCCGGAAGACGTGGTCGAGACAGTGCGCGGTGCCATAGAGGCAGGCCTTAGCGGCTGCTCGATCGAAGATTTTTCAACAAATCCCAAAGTACCATTTTATGATCTCGAACTGGCCGTTGAGCGAATTCGCGCTGCCGTCGATGTCAAGAACCGCCTGGCACCAGACTTCGTCCTAACAGCCCGCAGCGAAGCACCGATCCCCGATGCCGAACATCTGCAAAAGACCGTTCATCGCCTCAACGCCTTTGCAGATGCAGGTGCCGATTGCCTTTATGCACCAGAGCTGGTGAAGTATGATGACATCATCATCGCCTTGGCGCAGATCTCCAAGCCCCTCAATATTTTGGCGGGGCGAAAAAACTTTCACATGACGCGCAAGGAACTCAGCGATATGGGTGTAGCCCGCATCTCCATTGGCTCTGGCCTCGCCCGGATCGCCTATGGCGCCTTCACAGCAGCGGCAGAAGACATGATCGGCGGCGGCACCTTCGGTTGCTTTGATCGCGCCGAGGGCATGAACGCCTTCGATCCATTCCTTAAGGGAAGGCCTTGACCGCAACAACTCCGCTGACACTTCGCCGTGCCACTCTGCAAGATGCCGCCTCAGTGACGCAGCTTGCTGAGCAATGCTATGCGCCATGGATTGATATAATCGGCAGTGTTCCACAGCCTATGGCCGCCGATTATGAAAAACTAATTGTTCAAGATGAGGTCTGGCTGAAAGGGCCGTCGTCAGCTTTGAACGGATCCCTCGTTTTAAGGCATGCTCCAGATCACCTACTGCTCTGGAGCATTGCCGTTTCCCCCTCCCAAAAAGGTGCGGGCCTGGGAAATCAACTGCTCTATTTCACCCTTCAACGCGCTAGAAACTTGAAACTCCCCGCTGTCAGACTGTTCACGAACGTCAGGATGGAAAGCAACCGAGCCTGGTATGAGCGGAAGGGGTTTCGTGAAATCGAACGTAAATTTATCGGTGACAAGCACGTCATTTTCATGGAGCGACGCGTTTAAGTCGCCACCTTGCCGTTGAAACTCAAAGTTCAAGTGCGTTGCAAGCATGGCTCCAAATTCTTTTCTGACCGACTCTCCGCTTTGCAACGGCAAATCATGACAGTTTCCGTGTGCTGAAGGCTTACGGTGGATTTCCAAGCAAAAGCAGTGCGAGTTATTTTTAAAACCAGACCATTTCCAGCGAGCTTACGGCTTGTGTCTGACCAAATCCGCTCCTACCGTTTCAATCTCATTCATGCGCCCATGGCGTTGAGAAACATACCCCTTCTAGCAGATCGCAAGACGACTGCGAATCAACGGAAAATATTCGAAATTCAATAAACACACGATAATTGGGAGGCATGGAAATTGACGAGCATTCTCGTTCTTGGCGCAGCCGGCATGGTCGGGCGCAAACTGGTGGATCGACTTGTTGAAACCGGACATCTGAGGGGCAAAGAGATCAGCTACCTCACCTTGGTGGATATTGTTGAACCGCAACCTCCCAAGGGAGCGACTTGCCCAGTCGTGACCAAAGCATGTGATTTTTCCAACGAAGGCGAAGCTGAACAGCTGGTGGCCAGCAAGCCAGACGTCATTTTTCATCTGGCAGCCATCGTTTCAGGCGAAGCTGAAACTGATTATGATAAGGGCTACCGCATCAATCTGGACGGGTCACGGCGCCTCTTCGAGGCTGTCCGTATGATCGGCGACGGCTACTGCCCCCGGGTTGTCTACACCTCGTCCATTGCTGTATTTGGCGCGCCATTCCCCGACCCGATCCCGGACGATTTCAATCTGACACCGCTGACGTCTTACGGGACGCAAAAGGCGATGGGCGAGATGTTGCTCAGCGATCTGTCGAGACGCGGATTCATGGACGGTATCGGCATACGTTTGCCCACCATCGTCGTGCGCCCAGGCAAAGCAAACCTTGCTGCCTCCGGTTTCTTCTCCGGCATCATTCGCGAGCCGCTCAATGGCCAGGAAGCCATTCTTCCAGTTGATGACGACGTGCTTCACTGGATGGCCAGCCCGCGTGCAGCGGTCGGATTTCTGATGCACAGCGCTGAAATTGACGGGGAAACTGTTGGCGCAAACCGCAACATGACCATGCCCGGAGTCGCTGCCACCGTCGCAGATGAAATCGACACCTTGCGAAAAATTGGCGGAGAAGCGCGGGTGAAGTTGATCCGCCGCGTCCCGAATGATGCCATCAAGCAAATCGTATCCGGCTGGCCGCGTCGGTTTGAGACGTCTCGTGCAGCGTCTCTCGGCTATACCGCCGATGCTTCCTTCGAGGCTATAGTTCGCACCTATATTGAAGACGAGAACATCTCGATATAGGTCACGCTTTCCACTCAGTTCACGCGGGCGGGATTCCTACATAACTCGCCCGCGGCCGGATCTGATCCGGGTTTTGATATTGCTCAAGAGCATGGGCAATCCAACCGACAATGCGGCCGGAGCAGAAGAGGACCTTGGCCGCATCTTTTGGGAGGCCCAAGGTTCGCTGCACGGCGGACAGGGCAAAATCTATATTTGGCTTTGCTCCATAAAGCGCTTCTCCAGTCTCAACTATCTGCGTCAACAACCCGGAAAACGGGTCTTCTGTTGAGAAATCGGCAAGCACCTGCAGCAGACAATCAGCTCTCGGATCAGCACCTGAATATATACGATGACCGAACCCGGGCAGACCTTCTCCGCGTGCAAGACGACTCCCAAGAACCTTCTCCACGTCCGAATCTTGCCCAATTTCATCCAGCCAGGCTGTAACCCGATCCGAATTGGCCCCGTGACGTGGCCCTGCAAATGCTCCAATCCCAGACAGCAACGCTGCATGCAAGGGCGCACGCGTTGAGGCGGCACAACGCGCCGCAAAGGCACTTGTGTTGAGCTCATGATCTGCCGAAAGAACGAGTGCCGCACGCAGTATGTAAAGCGCCGGTCCCTCAACACCCCACGCTTTGCCAATTTGGTGATGAACAGGCTCACGGCTGGGCTGACTTTCAAGCAAAGCGGCAATTCCATAACGCAACATCGAGGCTCCCTTTCGCCGCAGCAGGTTCGGCGACAATGCAAAAGCTGCCTTGTCCTGCAGCGGCCAGACGGAATACGCCGCCATCAACCGCTCAATCGGGCCAAGTCCCTGTATTGCCGACCGCGGCGAAACCGGAAGATCCGGAGCAAACGGATCATCGTCACAATTCCACAACAGCGTTGCTACAGTCTCCAAGGTCGATGATCGCGCCAGAGCCGTTGCCGAGTGCCCCCGATAAAAGGGGCCGTCCTCGGTGATCATGGTCAGCCTGGTTTCCAGAACGGTATCGCCGGACAGAGGCCGAGGTTCTGACCCTTCTGCCGGGTCTCGCCGTCCCTGCAAACGCCTGACATCAGCCGCATCATACCGCCGTTTTTTGCCCGGTCCGGGAACCGAGCGAATGAGCCCACGACTGACATAGGCATAAAGGGTGGCTGGGCGGACGCAGAGTTCTGCGGCGGCCTCCTCGGCCGAGAGATAAATCGGAACTGACATGTATTGATTGTATTTATCAATATTGACGACATCAAGAGGTCTCGGGTTTAGTCCGCCCAAACAAAGGAGACCACGATGACCCGCCCACTCAAACACAATGACCTCCATCATAACCTCGCACCGGCCAAGGCAGCTGGGCTCGAAGATATCACCGCTGCCGAAACGACGCTGAGTGATGTTGATGGATTGAATGGCAACCTCGTTCTGAGAGGCATGCGAATTGAAGATCTCGCCGGAAAATTGCCTTTTGAAAACGCAGTTGCTCATCTCTGGCAGGAGCTTATTCCTCTGCCTGCCCCTACGCTTCGCCACGCGTTCGGCCAAGCTAGGCTCCGTGCCTTTAGCGCCGTTGACTCCATGTTGGCAGCAGATGAATCGCTATCAATTTTTGAGCGGATGCGGGTTGGCCTATCTGCTATGACCATTACAGGCGATGATCTAAGCCCTCCAATCCATGTAAGTGGCGCTTTACCGGTACTTCTGGCTTCCGCGTATCGGATCGACCAGAGACAGGATCCAATCGCACCGAATGCAGATCTTGGAACGGCCCATGATATGCTGCGCATGCTATTTGACGGGCCCCCTGCAGATTACAAAATCGCCACGCTCGACCGCTATCTGGTCACCATCCTCGATCACGGGCTGAACGCCTCAACCTTCACCGCCCGTGTGATCGCCTCGACGCAAGCAGACATGCGCGATTCCGTGGTCGGAGCCATGAGCGCCCTTAAAGGACCACTGCATGGCGGTGCACCGGGGCCAGTGCTGGATATGCTGGATGACATTGGAACCGCAGACAATGCCGAAGCGTGGATTGAGACGGAGTTGGGCAAAGGCGCAAGACTGATGGGCTTTGGCCACCGGGTCTATCGCACCCGTGACCCACGCGCTGATGTGCTGAAAGCTGGTCTGGCGCAACTGCCGCAGGACAACCCAAAGCTTGTATTGGCTGAGGCAGTGGAACAGGCAGCACTCAAAGCTCTGGCCAAGGCAAAGCCGGATCGCCCCCTCGACACAAATGTAGAATTTTACACAGCCGTACTGCTGGACGCGATTGGCATCGACCGACGTCTTTTCACGCCGCTCTTTGCCGTCGGGCGCGCGCCGGGCTGGTGCGCACATGTAGCTGAACAGCAGAAATACGGTAAATTGATCCGCCCAGCCTCACGCTATGTCGGACCATAACCCAAGGTCTGCTCCTCACACCGGTCCGCACAGAGCTACATGCCCTTCTTGAAGGCCATGCCAATTGTCACTGGCGCGGTCTCGCGGAACCCGAATTTCTCATAGAGCTTGTTCGCTGGCACGTCGGCGAGCAGGTTCACATAGGCGGTGTCCGGCACGTTTTCCGAAATATAATCCATCAACTCCTGCATAATCAGACGGCCATATCCTTTGCCCTGATGCTCCGGAACAACAACGATGTCATCGATCTGAACCGAACAGGCTCCATCACCAACCAGTCGCCCCATGCCGATGGCATTGCCATCAATCTCGAGCATGACGCAAAAGAGAGATCTGGGCAGACCTGCCTTAGCCGCTTCCAAAGAGAACCTCCCGAGACCACCGGCCTTGCGCAGGGCCAAAAAAACCTCCGGATCAGGCAGGCGATGAACAACCGTGACTGTCACAGATCTAAACTCCTCTTCAATTTCAAAGCCCTGATCATCACTTGAACCGCTCGGCTGCACAACGAAAAAGACCGGAGCAATTGCCCCGGCCTTTGTTCTGTTCAAATTTAACCGCCTCACCTGGAGGTGATGATCTCTGGCCCCATCAAGGTGTAGGGCAACCAGGTCGACAAGATCGGAACATAAGTCACCAAAACCAGGAACAGAAGAAGGATCAGCACGAACGGCGCTGCAGCCTTAACCACTTGCAACAAGCTCATTCCTGTAATCCCGGATGTGACGAAGAGGTTCAGGCCAATCGGCGGCGTAATCATGCCGATTTCCATGTTGACCACCATCAGTATGCCGAGATGGATTGGGTCCACACCAAGCTCGATACCTATCGGGAACACCACAGGCGCCACAATCAACAGCAAGCCGGATGGCTCCATGAACTGACCACCGATCAACAAGATGATGTTGACCGCAATCAGGAAGGTGAACCAGTTGAACCCGGCTCCGACCATCCAGTCAGTGATCACCTGCGGAATTTGTTCCGCTGTCAGTGTGTGGGCGAACAGCAGCGCATTGACGATGATAAACATCAGCATGATCGTCGTCTTGGCAGAATCCGTCAGAACCTTCTTGGTATCCTTGTGGAACAACGCCGGGAAGAACTTCCACCCGATCAGGCCAATGTTACGACCCCAGATTTTCGCGCCGCTGCCATAAGCACCAACAAGCTGGGACGGGCCGAGACCTGCACGAAACACCGGATAACCAATCAGGCAAGCGATCAGCACTAGTCCAGAATCCAGCTCCCAGAACGCGGCACGATCCGTGACCAGATTGGCAATGCTCGACCAGACAAGCGCTGCAACACTGGCATAGAGGATCGCCTTAAACCCGGTGCGGCCCAGATCCCCATCATCCTCAGACAGCCATGTGGTGCCGACCAGCGGCCCCATGTCCCGATAAACGAACAGAGCGATAAGACCTGCATAGACAGCGGCCACAGCTGCGGCTTCTGTTGGTGTAAAGACCCCCAGATAAATGCCACCCAGAATGATGACCATCAGGAAGAGGCCAACAGCGGCCTCCGCCAGTGCGCCCCAGATTTCCTTGAACCCAGGCCATGGCTGCGCCGGAAGGTTCTTTACCCGTGCCATGACGTAGATGCCGATCATCAGCATCAAGCCAGCGATCAGGCCCGGAATGACGCCCGCCAGGAACATACGCCCGACCGAGACATTCGTTGCAGCAGCATAGACCACCATAACGATGGACGGCGGGATCAGGATCCCGAGCGTCCCGGCGTTGGCGATAACGCCTGCGGCGAACTCCTTGGTATAACCAGCCTGCCGCATACCTGCGATGGCAATGGTCCCGATGGCAACAACCGTTGCCGGAGATGAACCGGACAGGGCCGCAAACAACATACAGGCGAACACCGCCGCAATCGCCAAACCGCCCCGGATTGATCCGACTGCTGCGATGGCGAAGCGAATGATCCGCCGTGCCACGCCGCCCGTCGACATGAAGCTGGACGCCAGAATGAAGAACGGGATCGCCAAGAGAGTGAAGTTCTGCGAGGCGTTGAATAGCTGCACCGCCACGGAACTCATGGAGTCATGGCTGAACAGCGTGATGTAGAGCACTGCGGACAGGCCCAGCGAGACCGCAATTGGCACTCCCAAAAACAGGAAGCCGAAAACGAACAGAAAGAGGAAGGCTGTTTCCATGGGTGTCAGTCCTTCAGGATATCTTTGTTTTCGGCCACGAGCTCTTCCGCTTCATGAGCCGCGATCATGGAGTCTTTCTCACCGATGAGAATCATCCAGAAGGCTTGCGCAGCGCGAAACGCCAGCAGCACCAAGCCGATCGGCAAAATGATATAGGGTATCCAGCGAGGAACCCGCGCACGAACGTCGAAGGTCTCCTGAACCCAGAGGGGCCATTTCAGATCTTCCATGCCGATTGGCAGCTTGTAGAACTTGGCCACATAGGTGTAGGCACCGCCTGTTGAGCCCTTGTTTTCCAGGCCAAACAGATGGCCAAACCAGGATGCGTCAAACAGCAGGGCCGCATAGAGTATGGTCAAAGCCGCGCCCAACAGAGCCATGATCCGAAACAGCGGCTTCGGCAACAGCCGAACGGCAGCATCAACACCCAGATGGGCGCCGATCTTGATTCCATAGCTCATGCCGAACAGGATCAACCAGGCGAACAGAACGCGTGTGAATTCAAGTGCTCCACCCCAACCTGAGTTGAAGCCGTAGCGTGCCACGACCTGTGAAAACGTAACCAGAGTCATAAGCGCTAGAATCGCTGCGATAAAATTTTCTTCTGTGGCGTCGATGAACCGCACAAGACGGGACATGAATGCCTCCCCTTCCCCAAAGCCGATCGCCGGCTCACTGGAATCTGATTTTTGTTTTTGGAATTTAGTTCAGGCTACAACCTGAGAAGAAGGGCCCGGCGACCGGGCCCTTCAAAAGCAGTTTCATCAGTTCAGCTTAACTGCCGCTGTTGGATGCAACTGCCGCGTCAATGACGTCCTGACCGATGTCATCGCGGAATTTGTCCCAAACCGGCTTCATGGTGCTGACCCAAACATCGCGCTGCTCAGCTGTGAGATTGCGAACAACACCGCCAGCGGCAATGATCTGCTTCTTGTTGTCTTCGTTGATCGAAGCAGCACGCTGATTGTATTCATCACTCACGGATGTGAAAATCGACAGGAACTGTTCACGCACCTCAGGCTTCAGGCTGTCCAGCCACTCCTGCGATGTCACAGCAAGGTATGTCAGAAGCTGGTGATTGGTTTCGGTTGTTCCATCCTGCACTTCGAAGAACTTCTTGGTGTAGATGTTCGACCATGTGTTTTCCTGACCGTCAACAACACCCGTCTGCAGAGCGCCGTAAACTTCCTTGAACGCCAGTTTCTGTGCATTTGCACCCATGGCTTCAATCATCGCAACAGCGACATCAGACGTCTGAACGCGGAATTTGAGGCCAGCTGCATCGGTTGGCAGGATCAACGGCTTGTTGGCAGAGAACTGCTTCAGACCGTTGAAGACATACCCAAGGCCAACGAAACCATATTCAGACATGGAACCGAGGAGTTCCTGACCTTTTTCACCTTTGGTGAAGGTCGTCACTGCATCCATGTTGGAGAATAGGAACGGCAAATCGAAGACGCGGTACTTCAGTGTATAGGATTCAAACTTCGACAGTGATGGAGCAGCGAGCTGCACATCACCGAGCAGCAGTGCTTCCATAACCTTGTTGTCATCAAACAACTGAGAAGACGGGAACACCTGCATACAGGCTGTGCCGTCCATCTCTTTGTTGATGCGCGCTGCGAGCGCAGTCGCCATTTCGCCTTTCGGGTGCCCTTGAGCGGCAACCACATGGCTGAACTTGATGATCATTTCGCCATCGGCACATTCATCGGCAGCCTGTGCGACGCCAGAGAACGCAAAAGTGACCGCTGCTGCAGCAGCCAGAACGAGCTTTTTCATGGAATGTCCTCCCAGACATTTATCTTAATACCGGGGCGAAGTGCCTCCGGCTGGGCGTTTCTTACGCTGGTTTACTTATAGCAATGCTCATGCCAATTGGCCGGAAGTGTAAGAATACGGTAATTTTTTGGCTATTTGGAGCTATTTCGCGGCCACAATTGCCCAAATTGGGTTGAAATCAACACAGCGATAAACCTAAGTGGGTCGAAAACGACACATCAAAGCGCTGTACTACAGAAGATTACCTTCTTCCATGTCCCGCCCAAGGCCATATTTCCGCATTTTCTCATAGAGCGCCTTTCGAGACAGTCCGAGCGCTTCATAGGTCGCCTTAATCGACCCATTGTTGCGTTTCAATTCGGCTGTAATCAGAGCCTTCTCATAGGCTGCGACCTGATCGAACAGGCTCGAGGTGGTTGCCGCATCCGGTTTGGCGTCCATCTCCAGGCCCAACACAAAGCGATCTGCCACGTTACGCAATTCGCGCACATTGCCTGGCCAGTCCTGTGCCATCAATTTTGCAAGGTAACCATCGGGTACATCCGGAATCTCACGCCGGTAGCGCGCACGCGCCTCAACGGCCAAATGCTGAAACAATAAAGGAATGTCTTCCAGGCGCGCCCTAAGGGATGGAATCGAGACCGACACAACGTTGAGCCGATAAAACAGATCGATCCGAAATCGGCCTTCTTTTGCTGCAGCCTCCAGGTCTTCCTTGGTTGCGGCAATGAAACGGACATCAAGATCAATCGACTTGTTGGAGCCAAGGCGCTCAATGGTGCGGGTTTCGATGACACGCAGAAGCTTCACCTGAAGTTCCAGCGGCATGGACTCGATTTCATCCAGAAACACCGTGCCGCCGTGGGCGTGTTCCAACTTGCCAATCCGCTGGCCGCTGGCGCCAGTGAAAGCGCCTTTCTCGTGGCCAAAAAGCTCTGACTCAATGATCTCAGCAGGCAAGGCACCGCAGTTGAGCGCTACAAAAGGATGCTTCTTGCGAGGCCCTTCATCATGAAGAGACCGGGCGACCACCTCCTTGCCGGAACCGGTATCCCCTAGAATCAAAACATCTGCATCTGTATTGGCCAGCGCCAAGACATTACGGCGCAGTTGATCCATAGCCGGTGCGCGGCCCACAAGCCTGCCCTCAAGTCCGGTGCGATCCGCCAACTCCACGCGAAGCTTTCGATTTTCCAGAACCAGACGACGCTTTTCGAGGGCTCGCTCAGCCACCGACCCCAGACTGATGACCGAGAAAGGCTTCTCCATGAAATCATACGCACCGGCGCGCATCGCCTCGACCGCCAGAGGCACATCGCCATGCCCGGTGATCAGAACCACTGGCAAAGCCGGGTCTATCTCAAGCGCCTTGCGCATGATTTCAAAGCCGTCAGTCCCCGGCATACGAATGTCCGTAACCAGAACCCCATAGAAATCGCGCTTGATCAGCTCAAGAGCAGCGCTCGGATCACCAGTCGCAATGACCTTGTGGCCCGTGAGCTCCAATCCTTGAGACAGAGATGCACGCAGGCCTTCCTCGTCATCAATCAACAGGACACAGGCCTGATCCATAATTGTCTATTCCGCTGCTAGAGAGTTGTCGTCAGCCATTGGCAAACGCATGACAAAACGAGCCCCCCCAGAAAGATCATTGCTGACGGTCAAGTTTCCTGAGAAATCATGGACGATCTTGTAGGCGATCGACAGGCCAAGTCCCAGCCCTGATCCAACCTCCTTGGTGGTAAAAAACGGATCAAAAATCTGTGGCAGCACATCCACGTCAATTCCTGGGCCATTGTCGGCAACCATCAGAACCGCGAAATCATCCTCAGCGCTCAAACTTAATTCAATGCTCGGTTCTGTATCGTTCTTGACCGCATCCAGCGCGTTCGAGACCAGATTCATCACCACTTGTTCCAGACGAATTTTGCCGCCTCGAACGATGATATCGCCTTCTGGCAGTGACGTACGCAAATCCACAGCACTCTGTTTGATTTGCGGCATCAAGAGCAGAAGCGCTTCATCAATCACCTGGCGCAAAGAGACTGGCGTGATGTCTGTCCCTGAACGGCGAGAGAACCCCTTCAGGGTCCGGGCGATTTCCGCCATGCGAGACACCATGCCACCAATGCGCCCCAGGTTCACCATCGCTAAATCAGGAGTGCCACGGGCAATCAGCATTTCAGCGACTTCAGCATCAGAGCGGATTGCCGCCAATGGTTGATTGTATTCATGGCTAAGCGCAGCGGACATTTGACCCAAAGTCGCCAGTTTGGCCGCCTGAACCAGCTCAGCCTGCGTATGGCGCAAGTCTGCTTCGGCCTGCTGGCGATCACGAACCTCCCGTTCGAGACGGGTGTTGGCCTGACGTAATTCAGAAGTACGACTGTGAACCCTGCGCTCAAGTCGAAGAGCTGCCGCCTTATCCCGGCGCAACCGAAGCGCAAGTTCCTCCTTACGGTTCAGCATCACCCAGACGCCGCCCGCTGCAATAACGCAAAGCAGCAAGGCGATGACCATAGCTCTGGCCGACTGCTGCCGTGCTTCCCTCGTATCCGCAAAGATCATCACTTTCCAGCCGAGAACAGGCAACGTATCCGTCAGCTCCAGACGGCTGCGACTGCGGCTTCGATCAGCAAGCTCGACAAAATTCGCCGGGTTACCATCTTCCGCTATCAGCAAAAACCCTTGGTCCGTCTCGATACTCGAAAGGCTTTGCCCACGCCAACCTGCAACATTGCTTACGAGGATGACGCCGTTTTTATCGACGGCCACGATAGGGTCCTTACTCAAGGCCCAAGCCTGTTCGACATCGGCAAGACTGACCATAACAGCCAAAACTCCAACGGTCTGGTCATCGACACGCACAGGAGAAGCAAAGACATAGCTTGCTGGTTGAGAAGCCGTTCCCGGCAACAGTTCGCGACCCAACTGACCCTGTATAGCTTGCCCAAAAGCAATGGGGATCGCATTTTTTCCAGCAGCTGCGACAGTGTGGCCATTGGCGTTGCTGGAGGCAATCAAACGACCATCAGCAGACAAAAACCACACTTCCTCCGCACCTGCCATGCCTGCAGAAATCGCGGCCATCTGGCGCCCGGCGTCTACGTCATTCATGGACACAACCTTGGCTGCATCCGGGCTTCGGGCCACCAGCGGCGACATCAGGCGAAATTTATCCAGAAGCCCTTCGAGAACCGCGGCCTGGACCTGGAGATTTGCTTCGGATCTGGTCCTGACATCGCTGACAAAAAAGCCAAGACTGGTGACGCCGGTCAACCAAATGACCGCGCCACTTGCCACCAGCATGGCGCATAGGCTGAAGAGCTTGACCTTCCTGGCCATCGGGCGTGTCTTGACCGTTTTCATGGCGCTATCATACCAGCGTTTATGCCATTTCGGCATCCCCGTTCAAAACAGCAGGAGCCGGCGCACTCTGGCGACGATCAATCGCCACGCTCTTGACCAGCAAATAAACCTGCCGACCGGACTTCAAGTCCAGCTCATTGGCAGAAGCGCGGGTTAAACGGGCTCGCAAGCTCTGCTTTCCGACGGTGCAGAGCACTTCGGTATAAGGTCCGGTTTCATCTGTGATGGTACGTACCGTTCCAGATATCAAATTCCGAATGCTGATACCGGTCGGCTTTTCAACTGCGATGGCCACGTCTCTGGCTCGAATGCGCAAGCGGATAGCTTCGCCGAGTTTTGCCTCAAGCCCTGGCACCTGCATGCTCTGGCCATCTCGCAGATCGACAAAACTCAGTCCCCAGGTGTCATCTATGCGAGTCACATGGCCTTCGAGCAGCGCGCCCGCCTCATGTCGTCCAGTTGCACGCCCCAAATCCACACGTGATAAGACATCCGCAACTGGTCCATGGGCGATGATTCGGCCACCTGACACAATCACCAGCGTTTGCGACAAGCGCGCCACCTCTTCCATTGCATGGCTGACGTAGATGATCGGGAGACCTGCCTCACTTCTCAAGCGATCCAGATAGGGCAAAATATCCGACTTGCGGCCCTGATCGAGCGAGGCCAAAGGCTCATCCATCAACAGCAGCCGTGGGGCAGACAATAGGGCTCGGCCAATTGCGACCCGTTGGCGTTCTCCGCCAGACAGGTTTCCAGGCTTTCGGGCCAGTAAATGCGCAATGCCGAGCAGCTCGACAACCTCGTCCACTGAACGGGAGCCCTGCCGTCGTCCAGCCCAGCGCGCAAAAGTGAGATTGGATTTCACCGTTAGATGCGGAAACAACCGCGCATCCTGAAACACATGGCCGACTCGACGCTTGCGCACGGATAGATTGATGCCCCGCGCGCTGTCGAACAACACCTCGCCATCCACCGCTATGCGGCCCTTATCCGGGCGTAGGAGTCCCGCAATCATGTTGGTGATAGTTGATTTGCCAGCACCTGATTGCCCAAATAGCGACGTCACCCCGGAAGGAGCGGCAAAGTCAGCTTCAACGGAAAATGTTCCGACGCGGCCCTTGATGTCGACCTCAATCATCCAGGCTTCCAATCCGCTTGCGCAGGCGCCGCGCCCAGACTTCCGACGCAATCAACGCGCCGAACGCAACAATGGCCGCGATAATGGTCAGGCGGAACGCGGCCAGATCACCGGATGGAGTTTGCGTGGCCGTATAAAGCGCCAGTGACAGGGTTCTGGTTTCACCTGGAATATTTGAAACAAAGGTAATGGTTGCGCCAAACTCACCCATGGCTTTGGCAAACCCCAAAATAGCCCCAGCGAGAATGCCCGGAAAGGCGAGCGGCAGCGTCACAACCAGCATGATCACCAGACGGTGCGCGCCCAGTGACGATGCGGCTTCTTCCAGCTTCGGATCCACCGCTTCAAATGCCAGACGGATCGGCCGGACCATCAATGGAAACGCCATCACACCGGCGGCAACGGCAGCGCCTGTCCAATTAAACGCGAAGCTAATGCCAAAGGTCTCGAACAAAAACCGCCCAACAGAGCCATTCCGCCCAAGGACCAGCAACAGCACATAACCTGTCACCACCGGCGGCAAGACAAGGGGCATATGAACCATTGCATTGACAATGCTGTGCCCAGGAAATTGCCAACGCGCCAGAGCGAAGGCCACCAGAACGGCAAGCGGGAGCGCAAAGCACAGGGCGGCGAAAGCAACCTGCAGCGTCAGGGTGAGGGCCTGCCATTCCTGCGGTTGCAGCTGAAGAAACGTCAATTCTTGCCCTGTCCCTCGTCTCGCATAAGCGCAAAAGCACAAGTGCCAATACCTGCGCTTTACTCTATGCCTGAAAAGCCCTTGCTCCGGAAGATCGCCTGAGCCTTGGGGCCCGTCAGAAACTCCATGAAAGCAGCCGCCTGTATCGAGGCGATCACAGTTTCCGCTGCAGGATAGCGGATCTTGGGATGAGTTTCTTCCGGAAATTCAGCAAGCACCGCAACCTTCGGCTCCACCTTTGCATCCGAGCCGTAGACAATGCCAAGCGGTGCGTCACCTCGCGCCACGGAGGCAAGAACCACACGAACATTGTCCATCGGCGCAAGGTGACCAGACACCGTCGCCCAAAGCCCCGTCGCCTCCAGCGCTGCCTTTGCATACCGCCCGGCAGGCACTGTCTCGGGATCCGCCATAACAAGCCGTCCATCTCCAAGACGCCCTGCAATCGCTTTTGCGGTCAGGCTTAGCGGTGCGGCTTCGGCAGAACCGATCAACACCAGATCATTCCCGGCAATGATCCGCATGGTTGCAGCGTTTACAGCACCTTTTTCCTGGACATAGATCATCCAAGCTTCATCCGCCGATACGAATATATCCGCAGGCGCTCCTGCTTCCACCTGACGCGCAAGGGTGCCGGTACCTGCAAAGGAAAAAACAACTTCTGTGCCGGTACCTTGCTGAAACACTTTACCGATTTCACTTAGGGCGTCGGTCAGGCTGGCTGCGGCGAAGACCGTGATCTTTTCGCTAGCATTGGCCTGAAGGCTCATAAAAGAACCAACCAACATCACTGCAAGCGCTTTGATCAAACCGAACTTCCTCGCGTAATTCCAGCGTTTCAACACCGAGCTCTTCCCACCTTTCACGATCACACTGTGATCCGTTCGAACGAATGTACTGCATAAATTGACAGGGTTTACGCAAAAATTACAGAGACAGAGCATAGTGTATAACCAACCCGCGAACCATCCGGAGCGACCGCGTGACATCTGCTGCCAGATTGCTGGAGACCTGTTTCCTCAGCCTCTACCGCCTTAGTTGCCGGATTTATCGTCCAATGCGTCACTTTGCAGGTGCTGCCATATTGGCGGTCTTCGCGCTCACGGTGGCCGCTGTGGTGCAGGTTTATCCAGTCTCCAACTGGGATATGGTCGCCTATACAGCCTCGATCCTTGAAGACAAGATCACTGATCCGGTCGAACTGCACGACACATCCTATGAATTGCTCAAGGAAAATGTTTCGGAGGGCGAGTTTCAGGCGCTGACGCAAGACCGCGAATACCGCATTCGGCAATATGAAGATCCAGCGGCCTTTGGCACCATGCTCGGGTTCTACCGCCTGAAACTGGGATATATTAAAACCGCCCGCGCTCTGTCATCCTTCATGGACCCAGTAAAAAGCTTGCGGCTGATCTCCATGGCCTCCGCTCTTGCCATCGCCGGTCTTCTGCTAGTCTGGCTTGCCCGGAACAAAGCCCTGATGTATGGCCCAATTGTGGTTGCCATGCTGATTGTCACCGATTTCGGTGCATCGGCAGCGCTTCTGACGCCAGATCTCTACGCCTCATTCTTTCTGTTGCTTGCCTGTTTTCTTTATATAGAGCGGCAAGATATTGCGACCGCTGCCTGCCTGATCGCAGCGCTGTTCATCCGTCCGGATCATCTGGCCTTCATCGGCGTCTTTTTCGTCTTCGCCCTGATCTATGGGCCTGGACGATGGATCCTGACAGCGACCTTCATTGTCTGCCTGCTCGCCTATTCCCTCATTTTGAAAGACGAAGGCCATCCGGGCTGGTGGATCCATCTCTGGTTCACCCATGTGGAATACGTGCCAACGCTCGAAGGCTTCGATCCGCCGTTCTCACCGTTGATTTATCTGCAGATGCTGGTGCGTTCGACTGTTCGCTCGCTGATGAACCAGACCTGGCTCGCCGCACTCTTTGCCCTGGTGGTGTTCTTCACAAAGGTCATCAATCCGGCGCAGATGACGGAGCGCGCGCGGATCCTTCTTTATGCAATTTTCACCTCGATTTGTGCCAAATACATCGTGTTTCCGCATTTTGAAACACGCTTCTATTTCCCATACCTCATGGCTATGGGAATGATCCTGCTGGTGTCCTGGCACCAGCAGGAGCGCCGCAAAGCAAAACTCACGCCCGCCTGACTTCAGCAGCAAAGCAGCCTCTACGGGCATAATGCAGGTGGAGATATTCGACCGCGGAATTCTCGAACAAACGGGTGATGATACCCTCCACCTCGCGCCCTTCGATAACCTCCGCGTCAATCATCGCATGACTGGCGTCGAAAGCCCGGACTGACAATAGGCGGCTAGCGATGCTTTCGGGGATCGTACCCGCCTCCGGCTTAAAGGAGACTGCCCCTGCCTTTACGAAAATCGCATGACTGGCCCGATAAGGCGTATCGTTCGGTTGGTGCTCATAGTGCAGCAGGAAGACCTTCTCGCCGATTTCGGCATCTGCGAGACTGACCCGGCAGGGAAAACCCGGCTTGGTCTCCGCCACATAGGTCTTGATATGCTGCGCTGCGAGGTCCTCTATAGAGAGCTCGGAAAGATAAGAAAAATCTGCGCCTGCAAGCGGCTGAATTTGAAAGGCCATGACTGTCTCCTCAATTGGCTGAGGCGAGACTAATCATGGCCCATCATCAAAACGACCCGATTTGCGAGCGCAGGTTTAATTCTATTGGGTTTGAGCCGTTAACCCATTTCAGCTTCGCGAACGGCCAGCTCGATCTCGTCAACAAGCGCCGGATCCAGGTCCAGCCTCGCCGCCAGCATGGTGAGATAGGCCTGTTCCGCCCTGTGGTCCGGGTCGATGGCAAGACGGGAAGCGGCATAGATTTCGGCAGCGTGTTCTGGCGTGTCTGCACTAGCAACGACCTTGTCGAGATCCAGCGGTGAACGCAGCTCATCCATCAGAAACGCCTTGGCTTCGCTGTCGAGGCCAGCTTCGTCGATTTTTGCAAAAATTCGGTTCTGCTCATCCGCATCGATGTGACCATCCGCCTTGGCAGCCGAAATCATCGCCGTCAGCAGGCTGAGCGCAAAGGCATTTTCTCCGCCTTGGGCCTGAGCAGGATCAAATTCGGTTCCCCGAGGAGCTTCAATCGGAACCGGCTGATCCTGCGGGTACTGAGGACGTTGAGCACCCTGCTGATTGGCCGAATAGCCCTGATAGGCCTTGTAGGCGAGACCAGCGACGAGGGCTAAGCCACCATATTTGACAGCGGATCCGCCGACTTTCCGGCCAGTCTTGGTTCCAAGCATCAGACCCGCAAGGCTGCCAAGTGCCAGACCGCCACCTTGAGACGACAGAAAGTCCTTGCCTTGGGAAAGAAGATCGCCTGACCCGCCATTTCCGGACCTGCGATCAGATGCTCCTGGTGCAGCCCCACCTGCGCCACCCAGAAACTGATCCAGCAAAGACTTCGCATCGAACATCTCGTCACTCCCATTGGCGGCCCGCTCGGGCCAGCTTGATCAAACCCATGCACATTTGGTTCGATCTTGATTTGGGGAAGGTATGCCCCTGCCGCAAGGTTTTGTTGCAGAACTTCGTCAAAGTGGCAGCAGATTATCGTCTTTCAGGGTTTCCATCGCGATGGACGAGCGAACATTCTGGACAGCATCATGAGGCAGGAGTTCATCGTTGATGATCCGGCCCAAAGCCTTCAGGTCCTTAACCACCACCTTCAGCATGTAATCGACGTCCCCGGTCAGCGTATGAGCTTCTTGTACTTCGGGCATGGTCGTCACCATTTCGCGGAACCGGCGGGCATTCTCTCTGCTGTGCGCACCTAGCGTCACACCAACATAAGCCGTCACGCCAAGGCCCAGCGCATCTGGGTCCAAACTGGCGCGATAACGGCGAATAACCCCATCCTGCTCCAACTTCTGACGTCGACGCGACAGCTGGCTGGCGGAAAGACCAATCTTCTCGCCAATCTCCTGATTGGTCAAAGCTGCATTCTCCTGCAAGACGCGCAAGATTTTCAGATCAAAGCCATCAAACGCACCAGACATGCATATATCCATCAAATTTCGTGACATTAGTGCATCATCATACGAAGTTTCACGGACTTTGCACACACTTTGCGCCCCAGTACGCGCATTGTGGCAGCTACATGAGAGAGGACAGGAGGCACCCATGGGTCCATTTCCGCACGACGCGCCGGTCGCAAAAGTCACCGAAGACAATCCTGCCGGAACAGACGGCTTTGAATTCGTCGAGTTCGCTCATCCTGAGCCTGAAAAACTCGCGGAACTATTCACCCGCATGGGCTACAGCGAAGTTGCGCGCCACAAAACCAAGAAGATCTCCGTCTGGCGTCAGGGCAACATCAACTATCTGGTCAACGCCGAGCCTGGCAGCCACGCCATGCGATTTGTCGATGATCACGGTCCCTGCGCTGCCTCGATGGCCTGGCGCGTTGTCGATGCCCAACATGCCTTTGAGCGCGCCGTGTCCAAGGGCGCCGAGACTTATGAAGGTGACGACAAAGCGCTAGATGTTCCGGCGATTGTCGGCATTGGCGGATCTCTACTCTATTTCGTTGACACCTATGGCGACAAGGGCTCAGCCTATTCGCAGGACTTTGAGTGGCTGGGCGAAGCCGATCCAAAGCCTGAAGGCGTCGGATTCTATTATCTCGATCACCTGACTCATAATGTTTATCGCGGTAACATGGACAAGTGGTGGGCCTTTTACCGCGACCTGTTTGGCTTTACCCAGATCCACTTTTTCGACATTGATGGCCGGATCACAGGCCTTGTCAGCCGCGCGATTACATCCCCTTGTGGCAAGATCCGAATTCCGCTGAATGAGTCCAAGGACGACACAAGCCAAATCGTTGAGTACCTGAAGAAGTATAAGGGTGAAGGCATCCAGCATATCGCTGTCGGCACCGAAGGTATTTACGATGCCACCGATAAGCTTGCCGAGAATGGCTTGAAGTTCATGCCCGGTCCGCCAGAAGTCTATTATGAAAAGAGCTCAGACCGGGTTCAAGGCCACGACGAACCAATCGACAGAATGAAGAAACACGGCATTCTGATTGATGGCGAAGGCGTCGTGAACGGCGGCATGACCAAGATCCTGCTGCAGATCTTCTCAAAGACTGTGATCGGGCCGATTTTCTTCGAATTCATTCAACGCAAAGGCGATGAAGGCTTCGGTGAGGGCAATTTCAGGGCTTTGTTCGAGAGCATTGAGGAAGATCAGGTCCGCCGCGGCGTCATCGAAGCTGCCGAGTGACCTGAGACCCAATCATAAATGCAAAAAGGGAGCGATCTTTTCAGATCTCTCCCTTTTTCATATGGCCTCAATCAACAGTGAAGAATTTCGCCTCAGGCGACCTTGGCTTCCAACACGTCCCAGACCTTGGCCGCGATGTCGGGACCGCCGAGCTTTGCCACGGCACGGATACCGGTGGGGGCAGTGACGTTGATTTCCGTGAGCCGGTTATCAATCACATCGATACCGACCAGAATCAGGCCCTTTTCCTTCAGCGAAGGGCCAAGACGGGCGCAGATTTCGCGTTCTTTTTCGGTGAGCTCAGATTCGTGAGCTGCGCCGCCACGCACCATGTTGGAGCGAAGATCCCCCTTGGCCGGCACCCGGTTGACTGCCCCTGCAAATTCCCCATCAACCAGCAGGATACGCTTGTCGCCGTGTTTCACATTGGGCAGGAACTGCTGGATGACCCATGGCTCGCGGAAAGTCGCAGCAAAGAAATCATACAGAGAGCCGTAGTTCAGGTCGTCCTGCGTGATGCGGAACACGGCCGCACCGCCATGGCCGAACAGCGGCTTCATGACGATATCGCCATATTCATCGCGGAACCGGTCAATTTCAGACCTGTCCCTGGTGACCAACGTTGGCGGCATAAGGTCGGCGAATTCGGTGACGAACAGCTTTTCGGGCGCATTGCGCACTTCCGCCGGATTGTTCACCACCAGCGTGTTCGAGTGAACCTTCTCCAAAAGATGGGTTGCAGCGATATAGGCCAGATCAAACGGCGGATCCTGGCGCATCAGAACCACATCAACATCGGCCATGTTGAACCGTTGTTTTTCGCCCAGCGTGAAGTGATTGCCCACTTCGTCCCGCACAGAGACTGGTTCGAGGGCACAGAAGACGTCGTTGCCGATCATGGCCAGACGGTCCGCCGTATAATGATACAACTCATGACCACGCGCCTGAGCTTCCAACATCAAGGCAAAAGCACTGTCGCCAGCAATGTTGATCGAAGAAATATGGTCCATCTGGACCGCGACCTTAAGGGCCATATGAGACGTCTCCCGGCAGGGGCGCGTCAAGCGCGCGGAGGGATTATGGTTCGGTTGGTCCAGATATGCGGTCGCCCAAGCGCTTTGTCTAGAGGGGCGAACGTCTCAACCTTGCCAGAGCCATTTTCGAACCTGTCTAATTCTCGGCTGGAAACGCATTGATGATCCGTTCAGGCCAGCGCCATGGCCGGATGATCATGACGTCAAAGCGCAGGGTGAAGAGCCCTGCCTTGGGATGTTCGGTGATGAAAATCTTCGCCGCCTTGACGATCCGACGTTGACTGGCAGGCGTCACCGCGTCCATGGCCGCCTCCCGGCTCCGGCGTGCCTTGACCTCAACAAAAATGACTGTCTTACCCCGTTTGGCAATGAGATCGATTTCGCCGACTTTTGTTTTGTAGCGACGTTTCAGGATCCGCCAACCCGTCAGCTGAAGCGCCAGCGCTGCCCGAAACTCTCCCGACAGACCCAATTTGTGAGCCTGTTGGCGTTTGTTCCTGCCCTGATTTAGAGGCTGCACATGGCGCTTTAAACTCATCTCAGGAGGCAACCTCCGACTTCAAATCCAGCGCACGCTTGTAGAGTTCATTCCGATCGAGGCCTGTCTGTTTTGCCACTTTCTTGGCGGCAGTGCTGACCGGCATGTCTGCCATCGCCACGATCAAAAGCGCATCCGCGTCAGCTTCATCTGCTTCCGGCTTTTCCTCGGGCGGCGCGATCAGGATCACAATCTCGCCCTTCGGCGCATCGCCTGAGAAGGTCTGAGCAAGCGATGATAATGTTCCACGCTCGAACGTCTCGAAGCGCTTGGTAAGCTCACGCGCTACAGAGGCTTCCCGGTCCGCACCCATGACCTCAACCATAATGGCCAATGTTGCGCCAAGACGGCGCGGAGATTCATAAAGTACCAACGTCGCCGGGATCACAGACAATTCCGCCAACCGTGTTTTTTTCTGCCCTGACTTTGTCGGTAAAAACCCGGCGAACAGCAGCGTATCGCTAGGCAACCCAGACCCGACAAGACCCGCCAAAAGAGCAGACGCCCCTGGGATCGGGATCACATTATACCCCGCCTCAACCACATCACGCACCAACCTGTAACCCGGATCAGAAATCAACGGCGTTCCAGCATCACTTACCAGAGCCACTGACCCGCCCCCCTCCAGGGTCTCAAGTATTTTCGGGCGCTGTCTGTCAGAATTGTGCTCGTGATAGGGCATCAGCGGTGTTTTCAGACCATACCGATGAGTTAGCGTGCCCGTGACCCTTGTATCTTCACAAGCAATCACAGCAGACGCTGCCAAAGTTTCAAGAGCCCTTACGGTGATATCGCGCAGGTTGCCAATCGGCGTTGAAACGATATAGAGCGCCGGCTCCAGGCGTGGCGCGGAAAAAGAATGTTCCGACAGGATGTAACGGCGGCTTTCAGCGCTTTCAGCAGGGGTCATGTAAATCTCGGTTCAGACATGCCACAGAAAAGCAGATTTTCACGGGCAGTCTCGGCATCTATTGGGAACAGGCTATCTGGCCAAAACGTGTGTTCGTGACCTAATGGTGGCTGATGCAGCCCGCAAGCGCAAATCCTCATGCTGGCCACCATCATCATCAAACCGCTCGCAACTGACCACAAACAATATAGAAACTGGCCGAAAACTAGACAGGCGCCTGCCAAATACGTAAGTGTTTTAAATAAAATTAAGGAGACGGTTTTGATCGACACAGGCGTATTGGCCGGATTGGCGCGGATCACAAAGAAAGTGCAGTCGTCCGTGTTTGCAGGATGCGCTTTATTGAGCGCACTTGTGCTTGCCGGGTGCATGGGCTCAAACCTTGGATCTTATCCGGGGCCATCGATCAACTCGGGCGAACCAACCGCCGCCACAGGCGAAGTCATTGGCACTGGCACCGTGCGTGTCGGCCTGCTTCTGCCCATGAGTGGTGGCGGCAGCGCAACCTCAATAGCAACCGTTTTCAAAAACTCGGCTGAGCTCGCACTCGCCAACTTTCCAAATTCCGATATCCAGCTTCTGGTCAAAGACACCGCAGGCACTGCGCAGGGCGGACGCGCTGCAGCCCAGGCCGCCATTGCAGAAGGCGCAGAGCTGATCCTCGGACCCGTCTTCGCACCCGCTGTATCTGGAGCTGCCGCTGTTGCACGCGCCTCCGGCGTTCCAGTGGTGGCGTTTTCAACCGATGTTTCGGTGGCTGCACGCGGGACATATCTTCTAAGCTTCCTGCCACAGAATGATGTGAAGCGGATCATCGGCTACGCGGCAAGCCAGTCTAAACGCTCTTTCGCAGCACTGATTCCAGAGGGAACATATGGTGCCGTGATAGAAGCCGCCTTCCGACAGGAGGTCGGACGAACAACAGGCCGCATCGTCTCAATCCAGCATTACAAGCTGGAAGGTACCGACAGTACGGATCTTGTTGCAAAAACCAACGCCTTGGCCTCATCAATGAAACAGGTCGATGCACTGTTTATTCCTGCCGGTGGCGGCGTCGCACCACTGGTGGTTCAAACCATGACCGCCAATGGAACCAATATCGGTTCGGTCAAGATGCTCGGTACCGGCCAGTGGGATACAGCCAGCATGCAGTCCAACCCTCTCATGGCTGGTGGCTGGTATCCGGGGCCTGAAACCACAGGCTTCAAAGCTTTCTCAAGCCGCTATCAGGGTGCCTATGGATCCGCACCACCTCGCAATGCGACCCTGGCCTATGATGGCGTAACACTTGCTGCAGGCTTGGTTCGCTCCGCTGGTCCCCAGCGCTTTGCAACGAGTATCCTCACCAACAAGGATGGTTTTCTCGGCATCGACGGCTTGTTCCGCTTTTTGCCCAATGGCCAAAATGAACGAGGCTTGGCTGTCTTTCAGCTGACCGGATCAGGCAAACAGGCCATCTCTCCGGCGCCTCGCGATTTCCGGACCGGAAACTGATCGACGACCGGGAGTGATGATGGATGCTGAACAATACCCGTGTGGTACTGATCATTTCAGGTGGCATAGCCGCCTATAAATCGCTCGATCTTATTCGGCGTCTGCGCGAACGTGGCGCCACGGTTCGAGCCGTATTGACCAAGGGCGCACAGCAATTCATCACACCGCTGGCCGTCGGGGCCTTGACCGCTGAGAAGGTCTACACCGAGTTGTTCGACCGGGAGGCAGAACAGGATGTTGGGCACATTCGACTTGCCCGTGACAACGACCTGATCCTGATTGCCCCGGTGACAGCAGACTTGATGGCCAAAATGGCCCACGGCATTGCCGATGATCTGGCGACAGCAGTCTTGCTTGCCACAGACAAGCCCGTGTTGCTGGCACCTGCAATGAACCCGAAGATGTGGGCCAATCCGGCGACTGCCCGAAATGTGGCCGCACTGAAATCCGATCGTTGTTCATTCATTGGCCCCAAGGCAGGTGAAATGGCGGAAAGCGGCGAGGCCGGAGTTGGCCGCATGGCCGAACCACTGGAGATTGTAGCCGCTGCCGAGGCTCTATTATCAGAACATGTGCAGCAGACTGCAGAAACGCTGCCGCTGTCAGGGCGTCATATGGTTGTGACTTCTGGCCCGACTCATGAACCAATTGACCCGGTTCGCTACCTTGCGAACAGATCCTCAGGCAAACAGGGTCATGCCATTGCAGCAGCAGCTTCTGCTGCCGGTGCAAAGGTTACTTTGGTGTCCGGACCGGTCAATTTACCAGACCCGGCAGACGTCACAATGATCCATGTGGAAACTGCAGCCGAAATGCTCTTGGCTGTTACAGAAGCCCTTCCGGCGGATGTGGCCATCATGAGCGCCGCAGTCGCCGATTGGCGCGTTGCCAGCGAAGGCCAGCAGAAGATCAAGAAAGATGGTTCAGGCGCGCCGCCTTCTCTCAATTTGGTCGAGAACCCAGACATTCTGGCCACCATTGGTCATCACGAGAGCCTGCGGCCCAGTCTGTTGATCGGCTTTGCTGCAGAAACACAAAACCTTCTGGAAAATGCCAAAGGCAAACTGGAGCGAAAGCGCGCAGACTGGATTGTCGCCAATGACGTCAGCCCGGAAACGGGCATCATGGGCGGTGATCGCAACACCGTGCGCATTGTCAGCGCCGATGGCGTTGAAGACTGGCCTGCTCTGGACAAGACTGAAGTCGCCCGCCGTCTTGTTTCGCGCATAGCCACACACATTGGTCCCGCAAAGAGCTAGATCAGACTGCTTCTGCCACCGGAAAGCGGAAATAGCTCATGCTCAGGGAACCGTGAGAATAACTACGATGAAGCAGCTCGGCGGGAACATTGGTTCCTGCAGCTCCCATGGCGAAGAATAAGGGGAGAAAATGCTCTTCTGTTGGGTGAGCCAAGCGAATACCGGGCACGGCTTCAATATCTGAAAACCAGCTGATATCAGCTGCTGCCAAACCCTCATCAACCCAAGCGTCAAAATCAACCGCCCAGGCAGCCGGCTCGGAGCCCTCTGGAGCTATCTCGCGCAGATTGTGCGTCGTACTACCCGATCCGATAATCTGGATGCCCTGCATAGCAAGAGGGGCAAGGCCTCGACCAAGGGCATGAATTGTTTCTGGCGTGCTGCCAAAGGGCACAGATAATTCAACAACCGGCACAGACAGCTCCGGATAGACAAGACTGAGCGGAACCCAGGCACCGTGATCCAGCCCCCAGCTTGCATCTTCGCGTGCAGCAATCTTGCTACCACGCAATTGGTCCATGACAAGAGACACCAGATCCGCGTTGGCTTCGGCAGGGTATTGAATTTCATAGAGATCAGGCGGGAAACCGCGAAAGTCATGGATCGTCTTCAGCTTGCCCGCAGCAGACACGCGCTGCCCGCGGGTCTCCCAATGCGGTGAAAGAATGACGATACCGCGAATGTTAGGCAGATCCCTTGCCAGTTTAAGCAAAAAGCGTCGAGCTGGGATGTCGCTGAGTGCCAGCATGGGCGACCCATGAGCAAGAAACAGCGGCGCAACAGCACCAGTCTGCTTATTTTCAGCCCTGTCGGTTATTTTTCGCGAGCCAGTCATGGCTTTCTCCATCTGAGACAGCGATGCAGCGCATCGCCTATCTTGATAGAGATTGGGGCCATTACCCCAGACTTAGAAGGCCTTTATTCTCAATAGAATAGTTCACATAAACTGAACAATCAAACTAGCGGCCAAGACTTCAAAAAAATGCCGCCGCAGGTAACCCGCGACGGCATAAAACTCACATCAACAAACTATCAGAAGCCAATGTTGATGAGCTGAACGCGCCGATTGACTTCGGAATCAGGCTTGGCTGGATCGCGAAGCTGCTCTTCGCCCAAGCCAACAGCAGCAAGCTGCCCTGCTGGAACCCGGAAGGTCGTGATAAGAGCATCGCGAATGGCATCTGCCCTGCGCTGTGAAAGCTCAAGATTGTACATCCGGTCTCCTTTCGCGTCAGTATGACCCACAACGAAGAACCTCTGACCAGCGAGATAGGGTGTATGCAGCGCATCGGCGATAAGGCCGACAGTCTCATAAGAAGCTGGCCGAATACGTGATGAGTTAAAGTCGAAAGTTACTTCGAGATTAAACTGACGCAGCTGTGCCAATTTCGCGGCCAACGGCAGCACTTCAGTGGAGTTGTCTCCCGGATACTTCTTGATCTGGTCAGCAGCAGCCTGACGCAGCTGATCAGCAGTGATCTCAACCTTTTGCTGCGCACCCTGCAGAGAATTGATGATCTCGTTGCGCGACAATTTGGTTTGGGCGAATGGGGCAGACAGGCTCATGCATAGAGCAATGGCAAAGACTGCCAGGCCTGTAGAACGGAGCGAAATTGATGTCATGACATATCCTCAAACAAGGCGAGTCGCCTTAACGGAAACCAGCGAGGTCGATAGCCTCGTTACATTTTTTGCTGACGACCTTTTGAGCCTTCAAAATACAGCGCAGCTGATTGCCATTGCCCGGCTTCACCAACTTACAATATTGCTGAATATCTCTGTTGCACAACTCTGGAACGGCTGCCTGCGCCAAAAAGCGCGCCTCAAGCAAAGCAGTCACGGCAACCCGGTCCGTGTTACACTGAGCTGATATTTTTGACTGGTTCTCTTGAAGGCAAAGACCAATTTCGTTGTTGCCGAGATTTGCCTTTTTGCAATACGTATTAATATCCTTGCCACAACTGTTGGCCAATATTTTGATTGCGTCTGCAAAACCAACTGTTTGAGCCGATACAGGGATGGCGGACATCGCCATAATTCCCGCGGCAATCAGAATTGATAATTTCCGCATACATTAAACTCCCGTTTCACTTCGATAAAATATCCAGGTCACTTTTTCACCACAATCACCATGACGCAAGGAAAGTTTCAAAGCTGGGGGCGTAATCACCATATGCTTGACAAGAACCCCTTGAAAAGCATGTGTGAACACACATTCAGAACCTCTTGAGCCGGAGCCTCCATGACTGTTCACCTTGAACTGAAACGCCTGCCCCATGGCGCTGACCTGCCCCTGCCTGCCTACCAGTCTGATCAGGCTGCTGGTCTGGACCTTCTGGCGGCCGTCACAACACCACTGGTTCTTCATTCGGGAAAACGCGCACTCGTGCCAACCGGCCTCTCAATGGCGCTACCAGACGGTTATGAGGGCCAGGTACGCCCACGCTCAGGTCTCGCCGCAAAGAACGGCATCACGGTACTGAACACACCGGGCACCATCGACGCAGATTATCGAGGAGAAGTGAAAGTCATCCTGATCAACCTCGGGGAAGAGCCGTTCACCATCGAACGCGGGGCAAGGATCGCACAGATGATCATCGCACCGGTGCTTCAAGCTAATATTCATGAAGTCGAAAACCTGTCCGATACAAAACGCGGGGTCGGTGGGTTTGGCTCGACAGGAACCAGCTCGTGACAACTCCTGGCCTTGTGATTTTCGATTGTGACGGCGTTCTGGTGGATACGGAAACCGTTGCGAACCGGGTGCTGGCAGAGGTCATGACAGACCTTGGGGTTCCAATGGACGGACCGGCCTGTCAGAGAACCTTCATGGGACGCACACTGGAATCTGTCCAGCAGATGGCAGAGGGCATGTGCGGGCAAAAGCTACCTGCGGATTGGCCTGACCAAATCCGACAAAAGGATCTTGAAGCTTTTGCCGCCGGGATTAAACCCATTGAAGGCATCTGCGACGTTATCGGCTTCTTGAAGGACCGAAGTATACCCTTTTGCGTTGGCTCTTCAGGAAAATACGAAAAAATGCACGCGACACTGGGAAGCGCCGGGCTTTTGGATGTCTTCAAGGATGTTCTCTATTCCGCCCAGGACTGCGCAACTGGCAAACCAGCTCCCGACATCTTCCTTCTCGCCGCCCGAGGCATGGGTGCAGACCCTGCAACCTGTGTTGTGATTGAAGATAGCCTACCCGGCGTTATGGCTGCGCGCAGTGCCGGAATGGCTGTTTACGGATATACGGCCGACCCAGCCTGCGACAAACAAGCCATGCGCAACGCAGGCGCGGTTCTATTTGACAAAATGAGCGCCCTGCCGGAGCTCCTGATTTCGTGATACCTCACAAAAGCGGATTCTAATTCCTCGCAATTCCAACTGATTGCCAGTAATTTCCAAAGATTGAACAAGCCTCAAAAGGCTACTGAATTGGGAGACGACAATGACCGACAAGAAGCCGGGTAGGGGGCGGGTTTACTCCTCCATCACAGAAACCATCGGCGACACGCCTATCGTACGTCTCGACAGGCTGGCCCATGCCCATGGCGTGAAGGCCAATCTTCTTGCAAAGCTGGAGTTCTTCAATCCCATTTCCAGCGTCAAGGATCGTATTGGCGTTGCGATGGTTGAAGCCATGGAACAGGATGGCAAAATCGAGCCTGGAAAATCTGTTCTGGTGGAGCCAACCTCGGGCAACACGGGCATTGCACTTGCCTTTGTCGCGGCTGCCAAGGGCTATCGCCTCATTCTGGTAATGCCGGAGACCATGTCCGTTGAACGCCGCAAGATGTTCAAAATCCTCGGCGCAGAGCTGGAACTGACCGAAGGCCCCAAGGGAATGAAGGGGGCAATTGCACGCGCCCAGGAACTGGTCGACCAAATTCCAGATGCCGTGATGCCGCAACAGTTCGAAAATCCGGCCAACCCGGAAATCCATCGCAATACAACTGCAGAAGAAATCTGGAACGACACTGAAGGTGCCATCGACGTGTTTGTCTCCGGCATTGGAACCGGCGGGACGATCACTGGCGTTTCCCAGGTTTTGAAAGCCCGCAAGCCCGATGTGCATGTGGTTGCTGTTGAGCCAACCGACAGCCCGATCCTGTCCGGCGGCAACCCCGGCCCTCACAAGATCCAGGGTATCGGTGCTGGCTTTGTTCCAGGCATTCTGGACACAGAAGTTTATGATGAAGTAGCCACCGTCGCCAATGACGACGCTTTCGCCATGGCCCGGGAAGTTGCCCGCATCGAAGGTGTTCCCGTCGGAATTTCATCCGGCGCTGCACTGAGTGCTGCGATCAAGGTCGGTCAGCGGGATGAAATGGCTGGCAAAACCATTGTCGTGATCATCCCGTCCTTCGCCGAACGCTATCTCTCGACAGCACTTTTCGAAGGGCTTTAAGCGCTCACCTGCTCGAAACAAGGGCTAGGCAATGAAAAAATACAACGGCAGGAGAGGCACCAAAGCCGCTCCTGCCGTTAATTTCGGGAGGTGGCTCCTAGTCGAGCACGCCTTCTGTTGAAAATTCACAGACTTCAGCCATTTTCAAATAGGCAGCCGAAAACCCATTCAGCGATGCGGTGACCAAAAGGCCACTTGGAGTGGTGACGGTCAATTCACCATTACGCCGCATGGCCTGGAGCACCATAAGGCTATCCTCCTGAGACACGCGGCCATTCGCAAAGGCAAAACCTTCATCGTCAAACCCGGCTTCTACCTTGCCTTTGATGCTGTCGCCATCATCGAACGTAAAGAAGACCGCCTCATCATTTTTCATGAGCGTTGAGTGGCCGCGTATGGCCCGCTCTGTAGCCGTGACATCCGGAAAGCTATACGGAGGGCCAGCATCTCCGGTGAAGAATGTTGCGGAAACAGTGGGAAGGCCATCGCCGCCTGTGAAAATCACACATTGCTTGAAATCGTCTTCTACCGATTCGACTTTCTCAACCGAAACATTCCAATCCTTGTAGCTCCAGAAATCCTGGGCAGTAGCCGTCTGTAACAGAACTGGACCTGCCAGCACGCACGACAAGATAATTCCCAAACAACGCATGTTTAACCCTTGTTCAAAAGTGGCGGAGGTTTCCGCTACGAGATAATCGCAGCATTCACAGCGATCAAGATACCTATAATCTTTAACTGAAACTGCCTTAATTCATCGATGATGTAAAATACGACCAAGGGTATTCATCAGGATCTGAGCGGCCAAAGTACTCGTTGAGCCGGTCGGGTCGTAATCCGGAGCAACTTCAACCAGATCCAAACCAACGATGGAGCCACGCTTTGCGAGTCCATCGATGAACTCCAAAACTTCATAATATAAAAAACCGCCGTGGCTCGGCGTACCTGTTCCCGGTGCAATCGACGGGTCAAACCCATCGATATCGATGGTCAGATAATACCGTGCACCTTTTGGAATGCGCTCCAACATGCCCTCAACACCGAGTTTGCGGAAGTGGCGTACCGACTGGATATCGGAGCCCATCTTTCGTGCATCCTCGTAACCGTCCCGAGCCGTTGACGAGACATTGCGGATGCCAATCTGGCTCAAGCCAGTGACATAGGGCTTTTCAGCCGCTCTGCGCATCGGATTGCCATGACCGTAACGGACACCATGACGTTCATCCACAAAATCGAGATGGGCGTCAATCTGCACAACATGGATCGGCCCCTCCCCATCGAAGGCATTGATGCAGGGAATATTGATCGAATGATCGCCCCCCAAGACAACAGGCAGCGCACCCGCGGCAAGAATTTTGCGCACTCCCGCTTCTATGTTGGCATGGCTCTGGATCGTATCGGTGTGAATGATATCTGCATCGCCGATATCTACGATGCGGGTTGTTTCCGCAGGAAGATAGGTGACGTCATCTTCAAAATCATAAGCCCCGGCATGACCAAATGAAAACAGCGTCGATGCCTCACGGATGCCGCGCGGCCCCATCCGGGCACCGGAGCGCCACTGGGTACCCATGTCGTAAGGCGCACCCAACACCGCCACGTCTGCATCAATCGCATCCCAATCGGCTTGATAGGGAAACTTTCCGAACGTGCAAATGCCAACAAAGGGCAGATTTAACCGCCCGCTTTCATAACCGTGTTTTGTCAAAATTTGGCCCTTCTTTGCGATCCCTGAAGAGATGCTAGAGCAAAATCTGCTTTTGGTGAAACAGCTTGCGAAAGGAAGGCTCTTATTATCCAACGCCAGTGTGAAGGACGTCTGCGATCTCCAATTTAGAAACGATCACCACGCCCCTGGAATTCAAACGAAAAACGCCCAGGAAAACCCTGGGCGTTTATTTGTCAGCTGATCTTCGAGCCCTGGCGGACCGCCTGGAAGTTTCAATTGTAGGTCCCTCAGCGAACGTCGAGAAAACCGATGATCTTGCGGACGTCCTTGAGGACGGGCTCTGCGATAGCAGACGCTTTTTCCGCGCCAATCTTGAGAATTGCATCAATCTCGGTCGGGTCGTCGGTCAATCGGCGCATCTCACCGGTCATTGGCGCCAGCTTTTCGACGGCAAGGTCTGACAGGGCCGGTTTGAATGCGGAGAACTGCTGACCGCCAAATTCGCCAAGAACCTCCTGCTTCGTCTTACCCGACAATGCAGCATAGATGCCCACGAGATTGTCCGCTTCCGGGCGATCCTTCAGGCCATCGACTTCGCTTGGCAGAGCTTCCGGATCCGTCTTTGCTTTCTTGATCTTCTTGGAAATCGCGTCAGCATCATCCTTCAGATTAATACGCGAGAGATCCGAGGGATCAGACTTGGACATTTTCTTGGTGCCATCGCGCAAGCTCATGATGCGCGTTGCAGGGCCGGCAATCATTGGCTCTGTCACCGGGAAATAGATCTGTTCCGGCAGTTCAGGAGACGGGGTCGGATTTGGCACGCCAATCCCCAGTTCCTTGATCTGATTAGCAAAGTCATTGTTAAACTTCTGCGCAATGTCGCGGGTCAGCTCAAGATGCTGCTTCTGATCATCACCAACCGGCACATGGGTTGCCCGATACGCCAGAATATCGGCAGCCATCAGATTCGGATAGGCAAACAGGCCAACAGAAGCGTTTTCCTTGTTTTTGCCTGCCTTTTCCTTGAATTGTGTCATCCGGCTCAGCCAGCCCATGCGGGCGACGCAATTGAACAGCCAAGCCAGTTCGGCGTGCTCGCGCACCTGGGATTGATTGAAAATGATCGACTTTTTCGGGTCAATACCTGCCGCAATATACGCGGCAGTGACTTCACGTGTGGCCGCCTTCAGTTCACCAGGAGCCGGAAAGCCCGCCGTGATCGCATGAAGGTCAACAACGCAGAAGATGGTTTCCATCTGGTCCTGAAGAGGCACCCAGCGGGAAACCGCGCCAAGGTAATTTCCCAGATGAAGATTTCCGGTTGGCTGAACGCCGGAAAACACACGTGGTTGAATCGCCGTCATATTCTGTCCTTTTGCGCAAGAAGCCGGTTGGAATGGCTCTTGGAATGATCAATGAAAAGGTCATACGGCACTGACCGAAGGCCATGCAAGCACTCAGCTCTCTCATGGTGAATTCACAGCTCAGGTGTTGCGCCGCTTCAACGCTTTGGCATGAGCTATGAGGTCGCTGCCCCCGGACAATTGCGCAAACACGCCGAATGCCGCCATGCCGATCAAGACCAGTCCGCCCAGCCCAACAATGCGGCTCAGCAAATTGGAAGCCGAAATCCAGCTCTCAAGCCCGATAGATGCGTAATGAAGCACAACTCCCATCATCACACTTGCACCCAAAATCAGCAGAATTTTACGAACCACCGACATATCAGGCTGGAAATGCCCGCGCCGCCAAAGAACGATGACCAGCAGACCAGTGTTGATCCAACCGGCAATCGTTGAGGCAACTGCAATGCCGACATGCTGCAAAAATGGGAACAAGGCCAAAGACAGCGCGACATTGACCGCCATTCCAATGGCCGCAAACCACATCGGCGTCTTGGTGTCTTCGCGAGAGAAATACCCCGGTGAGAATACCTTGTTCAACACAAAGGCCGGAAGCCCAAAAGCAAATGCCGTCAAGGCGGCAGCTGTGCCCTGCGTCGCAATTGCATCAAACTGGCCGCGTTGAAAAAGAACCGAGACGATTTCACGCGGCAACACCGCCAGCGCCACGGCAGATGGCAGCGCCAGAACAAGAGAAAACTCAAGGGCATTATTGAGACTGCGTTGATACTGATCGACATTTCCGGCACGAAGTTGCCGGGTCAGGCTGGGCAAGAGAACCACGCCAATGGCAATACCAATCACGCCGAGCGGCAGTTGATAGAGACGATCCGCGTAATAGAGCAGTGCATTTGCGCCGTCCTGGAGCGAAGCAATCATCATCCCGACAGCAATATTGATCTGGGTGACGCCGCCAGCGATCACACCAGGAACTCCCAAAACAAGGAGGCGTTTCACCGACTTGGTATAGCGAGGGCGATAGATCGGGATGCGAAATCCCAATCGCTTCAAATCCCAGATAACAACCAACAGCTGGGCAACACCGGCAACCGCGACACCCATGGTTAGGATGATACCCAATGTCGTTGCATCCTCGACGCCATAGAAGATCACGCTGCCCAGAACTATGCTCATCACAATGTTCAGCATCACAGGCGCAAAGGCCGCAGCGGCAAAGCGCTGATACGTGTTCAAAACACCGCCAATGAAGGCCAGCATGGACATGAACACCAAATAGGGGAAAGCGATCCTCGACATCAGGACAGTCAGGTCAAATTTCAGAACGTCATCGACGAAGCCCGGAGCCAGTGCCCACACAACAGCAGGCATGAAAATCTGGGCCAACGCTGTCAGAATCAGCAAGCAGAAGAGCAAGCCGGAACCAATTTCACCAGCAAAACGCCGGGCTCCCTCATCGCCGTCTTCCTCAACAGCGCGTCCGAACAGGGGAATAAAAGCCGAATTAAATGCACCTTCCGCGAACAGCCTGCGGAACAGGTTGGGTAAGCGGAAGGCCACCACAAACGCCTCGGCCACAGGCCCGGTTCCGACTGCCGCTGCCAATAACACATCCCGTACGAAGCCAAGCACCCGGCTTGCCATCGTAGCGCCACCAACAGTCGCGAAGTTCTTCAAAAGGCTCATGTTTCAAATCTCATGGCCCGGGACCACCCGGCAACTGTGAAGTGTAATTAGGTCAGGACCCAGTAGCTTTAACGGGAAACCGATGCAGCCGAGCTCATGTTAAGTTTTCCATCAACGGCAGCTGACAGACGTTCCTGAATGATTTTTTGACGACTGATATTGGCGATCTTTTGCCCAATCAAATCCGTCACATAAAACACATCAACCACACGCTCGCCAAATGTGGAGATATGGGCTGAGCCAATATTGAGATTCAATGTGGCAATGGCTCTGGTCAGATCGAACAGAAGCCCGGACCGATCGAGACCCGTTATTTCCAGAACCGTGTACTCATCAGACCAGGAGTTGTTGACGAGAACATCGGCTTCCACCTTGAACGCTTTCATGCGCGCTTTGACGGAACCTTTCTTTGCAACATCTTCCGGAAGTTTCTCTTCGCCGCGCAAGGTCTTGCCAATCAGATCCGTGATCCGCTGACCACGCCTTTTTTCATCTGCATCATCGGGCAGAACTCGGCTGATAAAGATTGTATCCAGCGCAAAACCATCCGTTGTTGTATCGACCTGGGCGTCAACAATATTGGCCCCTGTGACGAAACAGGCCCCAGCCATGATTGACAAAAGCCGCGGATGATCCGGAGCAAGGACAGTAATTTCAGTCACACCCTCAAAGGAATGAGGCGTCACCTCGAAAGCCAATTTGTCACCGCTCTCATCTGCCTTGCGAATGACCTCTGCGTGGGCCAGTGCGCGCTGCGGGTCTATGCGAAGCCAATAGGCCTTATAAAGCCGATTGACATAAGCTTCCTTGGCCTCGTCACTCCAGTGATCCAGTTTAGCAAGGAGCGTTTGCTTGGCTTCTTCAACGGCCTGGCGATGCGAGACTTTGGTGTGGCCTCCGCTGAGGTGCGGCTCGCACTCATAATAGAGCGTCCGCAACAACTGCCCTTTCCAACCGTTGAAGACCCCTGGCCCAACAGCGCGAATATCCGCAACTGTCAAAATCAGGAGCAATTTCAAACGCTCCATTGATTGCACAACATGGGCAAAATCGGTAATCGTCTTGCGATCGGACAAGTCTCTGGACTGCGCAATGGTGCTCATGTCGAGATGATGCTCGATAAGCCAGGCGACCGTATCTGTTTCAGATGCGTTCAGACCAAACCGAGGGCAGAGCTTGCGTGCGATCTTCGCACCGGCGATGGAATGATCCTCCGGGCGCCCCTTGGCAATATCATGCAGGAACATCGCCACATAGAGAACCTTGCGCGTTTTCAGCGTGTTGATCAACTCCGTTGCCAGCGGATTATCATCCTCGCTATCGCCACGCTCGATTTCAGACAAAATACCAATTGAACGGATCGAGTGCTCGTCCACCGTATAGTGATGATACATATTAAACTGCATCATCGCGACGACCTTGCCGAAGTCCGGAACAAAGCGGCCTAGAACGCCCGCCTCATTCATCTTCCGCAAGGCCTTTTCAGGATTATTCCGCGAGGTCAAGATTGACAGGAACAACCTGTTCGCCAATGGGTCGTTACGCAGTTTTTTGTCGACCAGTTTCAACGAACGGCGAATGAGCTTGGTGAGCTCCGGATTCAGATGATAGCCGTACTTGTCAGCGATCTGAAACACCCGGATCAAGTTAATCGGATCGCTTTTGAAAACTGTGTCGGAATTGGATTTCAGCCGATTGTTTTCAACTGTAAACCCGGGGAAACCTTCGACAGGTTTTGCCATACCGACTGGGCGACCAAGCCTGAAGCGTTGCATCAACCCCGAAATTCCTTGGCCACGCGCTTCCTTGACGTGCTGACTTTCCAACGCTGCGCATAAAATACGGGTCAAATCACCGACATCCTTGGCAACGAGGAAATAGTGCTTCATGAAACGTTCGACGTCCCGCATGCCCGGATGCTGCGTGTAGCCAAGACGAATTGCGATTTCACGCTGAACATCAAAGGACAGGCGCTCTTCTGGCCGCCCGGCAAGAAAGTGCAAGTGACAGCGAACAGCCCAGAGAAAGTCTTCCGTCTTGATAAAGCGATTGTATTCCGACCTCGACAAGACGCCCTTTTTCACCAGGTCCAACTGACGCCGGACCTGAAAATGGTACTTGGAAATCCAGAACAGGGTGTTCAGATCGCGTAGGCCGCCCTTGCCTTCCTTGATGTTCGGTTCCACCAGATAACGCGATGTTCCCTGACGCCGATGCCGTTCGTCGCGCTCTTCCAACTTCGCAGCAATGAATTCAGAGCTGGTTCCTGCAACCACTTCATCATTGAACCGCTGATCGAGTTCTTTAAAGAGCGCCTCATCACCCCAGATATGGCGTGATTCCAGTACCGCCGTGCGGATCGTCATATCCTGTCTGGCCAGCCGAATGCACTCATCGATGTTCCGGGTGGCATGGCCAACCTTCAGGCCGAGATCCCAGAGCATGTAGAGGATGTATTCCACCACCTGCTCGCCCCAAGGGGTCTGCTTGTAGGGCAGGACAAACAGCAGATCGACGTCCGACTCCGGCGCAAGCGTACCCCGGCCATACCCGCCGACCGCCACAACAGAAATACGTTCGGCAGCAGACGGATTGGTGATCCGATAGACATGCCAGACTGCAAAGTCATAAATTACGCGGATCAATTCATCCTGAAGATGAGACAAACGCTTTGCGCATAGAAAGCCACCCCCGTCTTCATTAAGCTGTTTCTCTGCCAGAACGCGCCCGGCCTTCTTCGCCTCTTTCAATTCGGCAAGAACCTTCGAGCGAATTGCCAGATCCGATCCGTCGCCATCCGTTGCCCTGGTCAGGTCACTCAGGCGCAGGCGAAGAGCGTCAGCGTCAATAAGCCCGGTCAGGCTGTCGTGGGGGAGCTTCATGAGTCGGGCTGTCTTCCGTCTTGGCATTAAAAAAGCGCCGAACCTGCCGGTTCGCATCGCGCATTATAAAGGGCCGGGGGATAATGCTGTGTAAAGGCCATGCAATGGTAGAGAACGTCTAAACGCCATCCTTGGCCGAAACAACACGCAATTGATGCAGGAGATGAGACAAGGATTCCGCCGACAAGCCGCCAATGTTATTGGCCAAACGGTTAGCGAGCTCCGTTGTTTTTGGGTCCATCCCAGATGTATCGATGGTCACGCGGGGATCTGATAGCTCGGCAAGGCGTTGAATTTCTTCCGCTTCATCCCAGATCACGTTGAAATACGTAATGATGCGCTGAACAAGAAACCAGGTCGGCTTGCCACGTTTTCCGTGCTCCAGCGCAGACAGATAAGCACTCGAAACGCTTAAGGCCGCGGCCATTTCTTTCAGGGAAACGCCGCGCTTTTGCCTTAGCTCGCGGATTTTAGCTCCAAGTGGGGTCACGTTTTCACCTTCGCCTGCGAATACGCACGTAGAGTGCTCCAGAGCCACCGTGGCTCATATGAGCTTCCTCATAACCAACCACCAGTGAACGCATATCTGACATCCCAAGCCATTGTGGCACAACACGGCGCAAAATGCCTCGCTCATCCGTAAATGCGCCGCCTTCACCGCGTTTTCCCTTACCGGTGATCACCAACACCACTTTATGACCCGAGGCCTGTGCCTGATAAATGAAACCGCGCAGACGTTCATGAGCCTGGTGCTGTGTCATTCCATGCAAATCGATGCGGGCATCGATCGGTTTGACGCCGCGCACAAGTTTCTTCCGATAGCGATGCTCGAGTTGATGCAGCGGCGGCGGAGAAGGCGGCTTCACGACCGGTTCGGGCGCTCTGATCGCAGTTTCAGTCTTGGCACGCTGCTTTTTCTCAAGGGGCTTACCCTCAAATAATTCCGCAAAATTTTCAGGCTCGGGAGGCTTGGCTCGTTCTGTATGTAAAGGCGTCAGGGTCTTGGTGACTTTCGACCAGAGTTCCCGATCCTCGAAAGAAAGCTGCCCTTTGTTCCGCTTCTTCGACGGCTTCATTTGGTCCGGGCCTTTAAAGGCTTAGGTACCAACACTGTCATGCGAGCTGGATGGCGAATTTCGCCGGCCAGCTTTCCAGCTTCAAGGCCGGAGCCGATAAATAAATCCCCGCGCGCCGCGCCCTTGATCGCAGACCCCGTATCGTCGGCAATGACCAGTTTACCAGTTCCATGCTGTTTCAGATCAACAAGATCGTCCAGGTCCGCCTGCACAAAAACCGGCAGACCAAGGGTTATTTGATCCAGGTCGACCGCCAGGCTTCGCCCGGCAACCAATGGCAGTCCTGCAGCCCCGATCGGGCCATCAGCCGGGTTTTCGATATCGACTTCGCGGAAAAAGATAAAAGAACGATTTTGTGCCAGAAGCTCATCACGGCGCTCAGGGTTTTTCGCAAACCAGCGACGCAAGCCCTCCATTGTCAGCTGCTCCGGCGTGCCTTCGCCACGCTGAACAAGAATACGAGCCACTGATGAATAGGGATAGCCTGTCTTGCCAGCATACCCGACGCGCATCACCGAGCCATCGACCAGCTTCAAACGGGCAGACCCCTGCACATGAACAAAAAATGCCTCGACGGGATCCGCCAAATAGACCAGATCCAGCGCTTCATTTGCCAAGGCACCGTCCATGATTGCACCGCGATCAGGCAGCGGGACAATTCCTCGACTGGTCTTGCGCCCATGACTCAGATTGTCCGGCCAGTTTTTAGGACGATTGCTACTTGTGATGCGAACCAGTCCATCTGGCGCCTTCAACAGAGGAGCTGAAAATTCAGCTGTTTTCACTCTGGAGGCAGACAGTTCGGGCTCATAATAGCCGGTCACGAACCCTTTTGCTTCTATGAGATGGGGTTCGAATTCAGTCTCGAAAAACTGCCGGGCCGCTTGGCCATCGACAGTCGATACAGCTGTCGCTGATTGACAGAGGGCCGTTACACGGCTTTTCGACAAGCGAAACGGCCCGTTGGAAAACCCTGCCTTGGGTGTCTTGCAAAATCTCAGGAACGACTGAAGGGCGGCCCGGTGATCGTCCTCAGCCCAGCCCTCCAAGGCGGAATAGCTCGTTTTGACGGTCCGGCCAGATGAGCCGCTTGCCGCTGCTTCTGCAGAGATATTTTCTGCCAAAACGAACACCGCCCCAAGTGCCAGATACAACGCAAGCATACTGATCCGGTGGCACCTTGCGCGCACAGACCACATTACTCTGCAGATTCGGTCGCGACCAACTTCCAGTTCGGGTCCCGGGATGTTGTATCGCGGGCAAACGTCCAGATGTCGATGACCTCGGTGACCTTGCTCGGATCGCCGTCGATAACTTCACCAGACTTGTCCAATGTCGCTGAAATCAGCTGACTGCGGATTTTGATGGTCACTTGGGCCTGATTGTCTTTCAGCGCGGCTTCCACAATTTCAGCCTTATCGATACCAACAAATGTGGATTCGATTGTTTCTTCGCGCTTTTCACGGTCATCAATGGCTGAGACGAAGCCATCGTAGACTTCCTTGGACAGGAGGTTTTTCAGAGACTTACGATCACCAGCGGCGAATGCCATGACAATCATTTCATAAGCTGATCCAGCACCTTCAAGAAATGGCTCTGGCTCAAAGCTGCGATCCACAGACAGAATTTTGCGCAGGGCCTCATTGAGGGCTGAGCCTGCAGGCGCAACCTTCTCGATGACAACATCATCGCGCTTTTTCTGCTGCTCTGCTGATGGAGCCTGTGAAGCTCCCTGGCCTGGGAGCGGAATGACATTGTCGCTGTCGCTAGGCCCAGCGTTTTCGTCCGTTTCCTTGCGTTCGGATTTGGCATAGGGGTCAAACGGCGGACGTTCGTTGCCCGTGCGCTTACCCAGCACCGACCGCAACTTGAAAAGAATGAATACGGCCAGACCCAACAGAATCAGGTTAGTAAAGTCGAAAACTTCGTTCATTTCAAACTACCAGCTACCTTGTTTGGGCCCAGTTACCTTATTTTGCACATTGGACGGCGCCAGACAGATTGACGGCAGCGCACCCGAAGTGCATTCGATTAGTCCTATATAAGCGTCCTTGAACCAGCATCCAGAGGCAAGAGCAAGTCGGTAATTTATCAAAGGCGCATTTCAAAGCCTCAAAGTCCTCGCAATCCCTAGCCTAGATGCTTACCTTTAGCCAGAGTAACACAAAGACAACGGAAACTTCGTGGCCCTTTATATTCTTGCAGCTATCATTCTGCTGCCTCTCGCAGAGATTGCAGTCTTCATTCAAGTTGGCAGCGCCATTGGCGTTTTGCCGACCATTGTCCTGACCATCCTGACAGCCGTTGCCGGTACGATCATGTTGCGACAGCAAGGCCTGTCGTTGATCATGCGCATGCAGTCGGAAATGAATGCCGGACGTGTGCCGGGCGAAGACATCATGCATGGCGCAATGATCGTTCTTGCTAGCCTGCTGTTGCTCATCCCCGGTTTCATCACCGATGCCCTTGGCCTGCTGCTGTTCATTCCACCGATCCGCGTTGCAATCGCAAGGTTCATTGTTGCCCGGGCGAATGTAACCGTTGTTCAAGGCGGTACGGCTCGCGGAAATCAGAGACGCCCTCAAGATGACTTCGTTGACCTTGATGAAGGCGACTGGTCGCGCAGCTCGGATGATACAGAGCCAACCGGCGAGACCCCACGCATCAGCCCGTGGTCCGGCCACGACAAACCCAAGACTTGATACAACGCCTCACAGCATCGTGACCCTGCAGACCGTGAGATTGGCAGTTTTACGGCGTCGTTTAACCCATTGCTGTCACTTTTCACGTAAAACGTGCCGAGTTTTAAAAAAGCGGGGCAGCAGCGGTGACTTCATCACGCGTTGAGTGGGTGGATACTGCCAAGGGGATTTGCATCATTTTCGTTGTGATGATGCATTCCGTTCTGGGCGTTGAGGCAGCAGCCGGACAGGTCGGCTGGATGCATGCCGTTGTCGCTTTCGCTGCCCCTTTCAGGATGCCGGACTTCTTCCTGATATCCGGCCTTTTCCTGTCCAACGTCATCGCACGGGACTGGAAGCTCTACCTTGACCGAAAGGTCGTCCATTTCGCTTACTTCTACATTCTCTGGATGAGCATCCAATTCCTGTTCAAAGCACCGTTCTTTGCCGCTGAAGATGGTTGGGCCGCGGTTCCGGGGCTTTATCTTCTCGGCTTTGTGCAGCCATTTGGCACGCTCTGGTTCATCTATATGCTCCCCGTGTTTTTCGTAATTTCAAAGTTCGCCCATGACAAAGGCTTGCCCTGGCAAGCTATGCTGGGCGTTGCCGCGCTGTTGCACATTGCACCGATCCACACCGGTTCGCTCATCATCGATGAGCTCGCTTCCCGGTTCGTGTTCTTCTATGCAGGCTATGTATTTGCGCCGAAAATCTTTGAATTGGCCGACTGGGCTTCCTCCAGATTAGCGCTTTGCCTCGCGATTTTGGCCCTTTGGGCACTGGTCAATGGCAGCTTCGTCGCCCTTGGCTGGTCTGGGTTGTCAATTGTGACCCTTGTGCTCGGTGGAGCCGGTGCCATCGCCATTATCCTGACGAGTTCGCTGCTGGCCCAGGTTGGGCAGCTGCGCTTCCTGCCTTACTTCGGCGCGAACTCCATCGTCATCTATCTGGCGTTCTTCTTCCCAATGGGCGTTATGCGGATCGTCCTGCTGAAACTCGGGTTTTTGGACATCGGCACTGTGTCTCTCGTCGTGACCACTGTGTCGGTCATTAGTCCGATCATCCTTCTTTGGCTGATCCAGAAGACAGACCTCGGCTGGTTCCTGTTCAAAAGACCGGGTTGGGCTTATTTAAAAGGCACATTTGGAAGTTCCAGCACCCACCAGCCAGCCGAATAGCCTAAATCGACTGCGGAAAGGCCGCATTAGGCCTTTTCTCGGAAGGCCCTTAGGGGCATGATCCGCGCCATGTCTAATAATGCTTCAATCCCCGCTCTCACCGCTGACGACCACCTTATTCTGGTCGATGGTTCCACGTTCATTTTCCGTGCCTATCACGCGCTGCCGCCGTTGACGCGCAAGCCTGATGGGCTGCCTATTGGCGCGGTCTCCGGCTTCTGCAACATGCTGTGGAAGCTGCTGCAGGAGGGACTCACACCGGAAAAAGGCGATGAACCGACACACTTTGCGGTGATTTTTGATCATTCTTCGAAGACATTCCGCTCTGATATTTATCCCGAGTACAAGGCGCAGCGTCCACCGCCGCCAGAAGACCTGATTCCCCAATTCGGTTTGATACGAGAAGCGACAAAGGCTTTTTCCGTCCATAGCGTAGAACAGGAAGGTTTTGAGGCCGATGATCTGATCGCGACCTATGCCGTTCAGGCCGCTAAAATGGGCGCACGAGTGACAATTGTCTCAGGCGACAAGGATCTGCTGCAGCTGATCGGGCCGAACGTCGGCATGATCGACACCATGAAGAACAAGATCTTCGGCGAGCCGGAAGTGTTTGAGAAATTCGGCGTCGGTCCGGACAAGGTCATTGAGGTTCAGTCGCTAGCAGGCGATAGCGTTGACAATGTGCCGGGCGTTCCGGGCATCGGCCTGAAGACCGCCGCCTTGCTGATCAACGAATACGGCGATCTGGAAACACTGCTGTCTCGCGCTGGCGAAATCAAACAGAACAAGCGCCGGGAAAACCTGATTGAATTTGCCGAACAGGCCCGCATTTCCAAGCAGCTGGTGACTTTGAAACAAGACGTACCGGTTGATGTTCCCGTCACCGATCTGTCGGTCACTGATCTCAATGGCCCGAAAGCTGTCGGCTTCCTGAAAGCCATGGGCCTCACCACGCTAACAAAGCGGGTTGCCGAGACAACCGGTGCGGAAGCCGCGAATATCGAAGCGGACGATTTTCAGGTTCCTGGCTGGCATATTCCCGATCACAAGGGGCGCATGGTCGAACATGCTGCCCCCGCTGCTGCACTTTCCGCTGACAGCACGGCCCCCGGCGCAGAACCTTTGCCAAATGGCATGATGGTGCCGCAGACCGTTGCGACAGCCCGTGCACATGCGGCTGCATCAGCCCCAATCGATGCTTCCGACTATGAGACCGTCACGACACTGGAGCAGCTTAAGTCCTGGATCGCAGAAGCCTATGAAGTTGGCTACGTGGCATTCGACACAGAAACCACATCTCTTGATGCCATGCAGGCAGACCTTGTTGGCTTATCACTCTGCTCGAAAGTCGGAAAAGCCTGCTATGTGCCGCTTGCCCATGTGGACGGTGAAGGCGATCTTCTGGGTGGTGGCGGTCTGGTCGAAGGGCAAATTCCAATGGCCGAGGCGCTCGCTGCACTGAAGCCAATGCTGGAAGACCGCGGCGTCCTAAAGATTGCCCAGAATCTCAAATACGACTGGCTGGTGATGACCCGCCACGGCATCGACATCAGCCCTGCCGACGACACCATGTTGCTGTCATATACGCTGGATGCGGGCAAGGGCGGAAACGGCATGGACGAGCTGTCCGAGCGCTGGCTCGGCCACAAGCCAATCCCGTTCAAGGAAATCTGCGGTTCTGGCAAGTCGATGATCACCTTCGATAGGGTGCCAATCGACAAGGCATCGGCCTATGCGGCGGAAGATGCCGATGTCACTCTACGCCTTTGGCAGGTGCTGAAGCCAAGGTTGGCAAGCGAACGCATGGCAACCGTCTATGAAAAGCTTGAACGGCCAATGGTGCCGGTTCTGGCGCGGATGGAAAAACGCGGCATCTCGGTTGATCGGCAGATGCTATCCCGGCTATCCGGCGACTTTGCCCAGGGCATGGCAGGGCTGGAAGATGAAATCTATCAGCTGGCCGGCGAGCGCTTCAACATCGGCTCGCCCAAGCAGCTTGGCGACATTCTGTTCGGCAAGATGAACCTTCCAGGTGGCAAGAAAACCAAGACCGGTGCGTGGTCAACGTCGGCCTCCGTTCTGGATGATCTGGCTGTGGAGGGTCACGAATTACCGTCCCGCATCGTATCATGGCGTCAGCTCTCCAAGCTCAAATCCACCTATTCCGATGCACTTCCGGGACGTATTCACCCGGATACGAAGCGGGTTCACACGTCCTATTCTCTGGCGGCAACGACCACCGGGCGTCTCTCGTCGTCTGAGCCAAACCTGCAGAACATTCCGGTGCGGACAGAAGAGGGCCGAAAAATCCGACAGGCCTTTGTCGCAGCGACCGGCCACAAGCTGATTTCTGCCGATTACAGCCAGATCGAATTGCGTGTGCTCGCCCATATGGCGGACATTCCACAGCTGAAAAAAGCCTTTGAGGACGGTCTCGATATTCACGCGATGACCGCAAGTGAGATGTTCGGTGTGCCGATTGAAGGCATGGATCCGATGATCCGCCGACAGGCCAAGGCCATCAACTTCGGTATCATCTACGGTATTTCAGCCTTTGGCCTTGCCAACCAGCTTGGTATCGGACGCGGTGAGGCAAGCGCTTACATCAAGACCTATTTCGAACGCTTTCCGGGCATCAAGGACTATATGGAAGCAATCAAAAAAGACGTTCACGCCAACGGATATGTCAGCACCATTTTCGGACGCAAGGCGCATTATCCGGAAGTGAACACCAAGAACCCGAACATGCGCGCCTTTTACGAGCGGGCCGCCATCAACGCCCCGATCCAGGGCTCAGCCGCCGATATCCTGCGCCGCGCCATGGTGCGGATGGAAGACCGGCTAGATGCCTCAAAGCTCGATGCGCAGATGCTGTTGCAGGTCCACGATGAACTGATCTTCGAAGTGCCCGGGTCCCAGGTTGATGCGACTATTTCACTCGTTCGCGAGGTCATGGAAAAAGCCTGTGAGCCTGTGCTCCAACTCTCCGTGCCCCTTCAGGTCGACGCCAGAGCTGCGGACAATTGGGACGAGGCGCATTAAAGTTTCGAGCAGGCTGGTTATTCCAGCCCGGCAGCTTTGCGCAGAGCCGTGTTGATGCGCGCCTGCCAACCGGGACCGCCTTCCTGAAAAAATGCCAGGACCTCATTGTCGAGACGAATAGAGACGGATTCCTTGCCCACGGGCATGGACAGAGTGTTTGATTTTGGAGCTTCTGCAACGGGCTTGGTGGTCGCGGATTTAAACAAGGCCTCAGCACGGTCAATGGCACTTGTGGTACGGCGCGGCGGGTAAGCCATGGATTCAATTCCAATCATTTTGGGATGAAGTCTTGAGCATACCCGGAATGCCGCTAGGTGAAAGCGAGAAATCAGCAACATTGCAAAATACTCCCATGAGATAGCGCTCCAAATGCAAAATCACCGGTTTGACAGCCATATATCAACGCCCAAACCCGATTTTTGGCTGATTTAAAACAACACCACTCCGTGCTCTTTGGTCATGTTCTATTTATGTTCTTGCCTCACTCATGTAAGTGCTTTAGCATCATATGCAATCAAGGGTGGAGTTAGCCATGGTCAGCCGTGTCACAACGGTCGCTTTTCAAGGCATTGAAGCATTGCCTGTCGACGTCCAGGTGCAAGTCGGTCCGGGGATGGTTGCCTTCACAGTGGTTGGCCTGCCGGACAAGGCGGTTGGCGAAAGTCGCGAACGTGTCCGCGCCGCATTGCATGCCTCAGGCCTGGCGTTGCCAGCCAAGCGCGTCACCGTCAATCTCGCACCCGCAGATCTGCCCAAGGAAGGATCCCACTACGACCTTCCAATCGCCCTCGGGGTCATGGCAGCGATTGGCGCCATTCCTGCTGACATGCTCGCAGGCTATGCGGTACTCGGGGAATTGGGGCTTGATGGTATGTTGGCTCCAGTTGCGGGTGTCCTTCCTGCAGCTATGGGGGCCAATGCACTGGGCAAAGGCTTAATCTGTCCCGCCGCCAGCGGTGCGGAAGCAGCATGGGCGGACGCAGACATGGACATTTTGGCTCCCGTCTCCCTGATCCAGCTCGCCAATCATTTTAAAGGCACACAGGTTCTGTCTCGCCCAGCGCCAAGACTTCAAAATGCTCCCAATTCCCTGCCGGATCTCAGCGAAGTCAAGGGACAAGAGACCGCCAAACGCGCGCTAGAGATCTCGGCAGCTGGCGGGCATAACCTCCTCATGTGCGGCCCTCCAGGGGCGGGGAAGTCCATGCTGGCAAGCCGACTGCCGTCGATCCTCCCGCCCTTGCGCCCGCGCGAACTGCTGGAAGTCTCGATGATTGCCTCACTGGCAGGAGAGTTGGCCGACGGCCGACTGACAGATCGCCGTCCGTTTCGCGCGCCGCATCATTCTGCCTCCATGGCAGCTCTCGTCGGCGGCGGCATAAAAGCAAAGCCGGGAGAAGTCTCGCTGGCGCACAACGGCGTGCTGTTCCTTGACGAACTTCCCGAATTCAATCCCCAGGTGCTGGATAGTCTGCGCCAGCCACTGGAGAGCGGCCAAGCTGTGATCGCCCGCGCAAACCACCGGGTGTCTTATCCGGCCAGGATCCAGCTGATTGCGGCCATGAACCCGTGTCGCTGTGGATATGCAGGCGAACCCGGACATCAATGCAAGCGCGGCGCAAGGTGTGCGACAGATTATCAAGCCCGTGTCTCGGGACCGCTTCTGGATCGGATTGATCTGAGAATTGATGTGCCTGCGGTCACCGCCGCCGACCTGATCACGCCGGGAACCTCGGAAAGCTCAGCGATCGTGGCTGAACGTGTGAGCAAAGCACGTGATATTCAGCGGGAGCGATTTGTTGAATGCGGGATAAACGCACTGACCAACGCGGAAGCCCCCGCCTCGGTGATTGAGACAATTGCTGCCCCTGATGCCGCTGGACTGCAGTTTCTACACGAGGCTGCCCACAGTCTGGCATTGAGCGCCCGTGGCTATCATCGGGTCATGAAGCTCGCGCGGACCCTGGCTGATCTCGACGGGCTAAGCACAGTCGGACGGGTCCACCTTGCCGAGGCTCTGAGTTATCGCGGTCAGGACCTGTCACGACAGGCTGCCTGATGTTTGCCCGACCTTGAATATTGCAAACCAATCCTCAAAAGAAACGGTTTCTCAAAGCTTATCAAACATAGTGGTGCCAAATCGTGACGTAGTAGAGAGTATCGGTCTTGGGCAGCCAGAACACAAAACACGGCGACGTATCGCATAAGGCATCTCAGACACCGTCTGAAGAGCTGGCGCAAAAGAGACCGTCTTTGAAAACGCTGGTCTGGCCGACCGGACCAACAACAACCAAAGTCCCGAACCAGGATAACCTGGAAGAAGGCCCTGTACTCCGGCCACTTGATTTGAAAACCCCTTCAAAACCGCTGCTGATACTCTCCACCGTTGGTGCAGCTGGCGGCGCTTTGGCAGCATTTCTTCTTGTTAGCTCCCCATCAACCCAACTGCTGGCGATCGGGCTGGCTTTCTTTGCCGGAGCAATGGCAGTCTGGCGCCTTGTTGCGGACGACCAAAAACGGGCTGCTGAGGCTCTCGAGCACAGCCAGGCCAGAGTGAAACGGCTGGCGGGCCGATGTGAAGAACTCGAAGACAGTGCATGGGAGCTTCGCGAAAGCGACGAGCGCCATGCCAATATTCTCCACACACTCGGCGACATCGTCATTCGGCGCGACACATCAAGTACCGTGGTTTATGCGAATACCGCAGCTTTGGAGGCATTTGGATCACAAACCAATGTACTCACCGGATTTCCATTAACCTTGCCACGCGCAACACAGGCTACGCCAACTCACAAAAAGGATGGCATAGACTCAGATGACGGCTTCGGAGATCTGCTCTTGCAGACAAACCGGGGACCACGATGGTTTTCGCGCATTGACATCAGCGTGCGCGAAATCGCATCGGATCAGCCATTGATCCAGACCGTTTTGCGTGATGTGACCGACCGCAGGATGGTTGAGGATGAATTGTTGGCCGCCCGACATTCGGCAGAAAGTTCAAATGAAGCCAAATCACGCTTTCTCGCTACCGTCAGCCATGAAATCCGCACACCGCTGAACGGCATCCTGGGGATGGGCGCACTATTGCGCGATACAAGGGTAACCAAGGAACAAACCGCCTATATTGAAGCCTTGGAGACCTCTGGCGAGACGTTGCTTCTTTTGATCGACGAAGTGCTGGATTTCTCAAAAGTGGAAGCTGGAAAGCTTGAGATCCAGGCCGAATTGACGCCTCTGGCGGCGCTGGCAGAAAACGTCGTCGAACTTCTCGCTCCCAAAGCCCACGTAAAAGGATTGGAAATCGGGACACGGATCGACCCGGCCCTGCCAGATCAGGTCACTGTAGATGCAGCCAGGGTTCGGCAAATCCTCTTCAACCTAGCGGGCAACGGGGTGAAATTCACAGACTTTGGCGGTGTTTCCATTGAGATCGATGGACGCGCGAACCCGGAAGGCGGCTGTTTCCTGGACATCAGCGTTCGCGACACCGGGATTGGATTTGAAAAGGCCCAGGCAGATCGTCTGTTCATGGAATTCGAGCAGATTGATCATGGACCCGCCCGAAAATTCGGCGGTACCGGCCTAGGCCTCGCCATCGCCCAACGACTGGCCGGTCTTATGGGGGGGGCGATCTCTGCGGAGCAGGATGAAACCTCAGGTGCCGTTTTCAAACTGGCTCTGCCCGTGCCCGAGGCTCTGAAGCAGCTCTCTGAAATCCCGGCACCCGAAGTTCAAGCAAAAACGATTGCGATCATCAGCAGCGGCCAAGTCGAAGTCCCCTTACTTGCCGGCCGTCTGCGCGCAGAGGGCCTTAACGTCAAGCTGGCCGTACCTGGTGCTGACGAAATGCAAGACCTTCTTACGTCTGCCGATCTTGTGATCGTCCAAAATGCGTCCCTTCCGGATAGTGGAGGATGGCTCGCTTCTGCACGCCTGGCAGGATGCCAAGCTCCTGCAATTGTTCTGGTTTCGCCACCTGAACGCGATCGCCTCGCGCGCCTTCGAGAAGCCGGTTACGCCGCCTACCTCATTCGCCCGGTTCGTATGGAAAGCCTCTCGCAAGCCATCACCGGGCTGTTGCAAGACGATACAGATAATAATTTTTGGGACGTCAATAGTGACGCTCTGCCAATTGGAAAATCGCGGAAAGCCGATTTGGCTCCAGCACGCCCCCTTCGGCTGCTTGTTGCTGAGGATAACGACATCAACAGGCTTCTCAGTGAGGCTCTTCTGCGAAAACTTGGACATGAACCTGTCATGGTCATTGATGGGGAAAAAGCCGTCGAAGCCGCAGCAGATACAAGATTCGATGCCATCCTTATGGACCTGCATATGCCCGGTCTCGATGGCATCGGTGCCATTCACCAAATCCGGGCACATGAGACGGCAGAGGGCCACTCACATGTCCCCATTCTCATGGTGACCGCCGATGTCATGCAGGATGCGCGAGACAAGGCTGCCGCTGCTGGGGCAGCGGGTTATCTCACCAAGCCACTGTCAGCAGATGCGATCCGGGACGCATTGGCTGCTATGAGCAATGCAGACGGTCAGACCAAAATGGATGCAAACTAGGCTTTCGTCGATCCCCGTTGAAACCTGACGTCGTCTTGAAATTTCCCCGGCAAGCCCTTGCCAAGCTCACCAACGTCTATCTTTTGCCAGCTTAACATGCCATTCAACTGAAAAACCTGAGCATTTGGTCACCGTCATTGATTTGTCGGAAAACTATGGTCTACAGCAGAATTACAGATGTATCTTGCATTTACTTGGTCGTTTACCGGCAAAGGTAAAATGTAAAATAGAACAATCCGTTCGGCGAGAAAACGAATGCCAGACACCGAAAAACAAAATAGAGGCCGAACATCCATGATGCGGTCAGGCATGTTTTCACCACGGAAACTCGTACAAAAATTCACGCCAAACGGACGCCCGCTGCCACACTGGATGCCACTTACCGCAAAAGCCAACATGGCAAGCGAATTGGCAAACCCCAGACCGGAAAGCCTGGGGCGTATTGGCCCCCTTGAGGTCCGTCTGGCACGCAATGCAAAGGAAGTAAAAAAAGCCCAACGTCTGCGATATCAGGTTTTTTACGAAGAAATGTCTGCCGTTGCCGATGCCGTCACCCAGGCTACTCGCCGTGACGCAGATCCGTTTGACGCTTTCTGCGACCATCTTCTGGTGATCGATCATTCCTCCATGAAGCGGAACAAGCTTGGCCGATTGAAGCCGGAAATCGTCGGCACCTATCGACTCCTGCGGCAGGATGTTGCCAACAGCCAAGGCGGTTTCTATACCGCCAGCGAATTCGACATCCAGACTCTTTTGGATGCCAATCCAGACAAGAATTTTCTGGAGCTCGGCAGGTCTTGCGTTTTGAAACCTTATCGCAACAAGAAGACGGTCGAACTCCTGTGGCACGGAATCTGGGCCTATGTGCTTCAACACGGCATTGATGTCATGATCGGCTGCGCCTCAATCGAAGGCACCAATCCTGATACAATCGCAGATCAGCTTTCCTTTCTGCACCATAACGCCAGAGCGCCAAAAGACTGGCGGGTTCGTGCTTTATCGGAACGCTATGTGGAGATGAACAGGCAGAGCACTGACGAGTTCAAACCCAAGGAATCTCTTAGAGCACTGCCGCCTCTGGTCAAAGGCTACCTGCGACTAGGCGCCTACATTGGGGATGGCGCAGTGGTTGATCACCAATTCGGGACGACTGACGTATTGATCATCATGCCCGTGTCAGAGCTGAATTCACGTTATGTGAATTATTATGGTGCCGACGCCAGCCGTTATGCGAGCTGAAGCGGCCCATAAGCGTCCGTATCAATCACCTGGCTGTGGACCATCGTATCCTTCAACGATAATGACATCTCCCTCTGACGCCGTTTCGCGCAGAGCCTTCGCCTTGGAATACTCTGGCGATTTATAGCAGGCCATGGCCGTGGCATAGTCCGGAAACTCGATGACGACATTTCGTGACCGAGCCTCACCTTCCATGGTCTCAAACTTCCCGGCGCGGACCAGAAATTTTCCTTTATACTTTGAAAATGCCTCTGCATTTGCAGCTACATAGCTTTTGTAACCTTCCAAATCGTCGACATCGACACGAGCAACCCAATAAGCCTTGGTCATTTTTTCTCCATTTCCATGCATCTGACTAACCGGTTTTCAAGTCGGTCAACAAGTCCTGAATACACTGCCCGGAACGGGCTTGCCTTAACGCAGTCTTAAATTGACCCCAGCTATTGTCTACATCAGCTCTGGCGGCGATATATCCGTCGCTTTTCATGGGAAAATATAACAGATGGCGCGCAGGCAGCGGATCGAGCCAAAGTTTGAAAATGAAGCACCGCCGTCTTCTCTCGACTTGCGCGTGACCCAGCGTGACAGATCGTCCAAGCCCGCCGCCAAAAAGCCCCGAAAAAAAACATCAAAGCCTTCGCCGAAAGCTGCAGCAAAAACCCAGTCCCGCCGACAGCCCCCACGCTCTGGCAAAGGCCGGGGAGGCGGAACCCGTAAAGGCGGGAGAAAATCAACGAACAGAGCACAGGCCTGGCCAATCAGATTGTTAAAACGCGCCCTTTACTGGGGCTGCGTTCTGGGTATCTGGGGCGGAATTTTCGTTGTCGGTATCCTTGGCTATTACGCCGCCTATTTGCCACCCACATCAGAGTGGCAGGTGCCGCAAAGGCCGCCAAACGTCAAAATCGTATCAGCTGACGGCTCATTGCTGGCCAACCGTGGCGACACAGGCGGCGAGGCCGTGCGACTAGAGCAATTGCCGTCTTATCTTCCCAATGCGGTTATTGCCATTGAAGATCGGCGCTTCCGATCTCATTTTGGGCTGGATCCTATAGGCCTGGTTCGGGCAGTTTACATCAACCTGACCGCAGGAACCCTGAGGCAGGGCGGATCCACGCTGACCCAACAGCTGGCGAAAAACCTGTTTCTTGAGCCGGACCGAACATTAAAGCGGAAAATGCAGGAACTCGTCCTGTCCCTTTGGCTGGAAGCAAAATTCTCCAAGGATGACATCCTGGAAATGTATCTGAACCGGGTCTATCTCGGATCAGGTGCTTATGGTGTGGATGCTGCGGCCAGACGCTATTTCGGAAAATCAGCGCGCCTTGTCACAGTGGCTGAAGCTGCAACACTGGCCGGGCTCTTGAAAGCTCCGTCGCGCTACTCACCAGCCAACAATCCGGATCTTGCCAAAGCACGTGCGCAACTGGTGCTGGCTGCCATGCATGACGAAAATTACATCACAGCCGAGGAAGCCAAAACCGCGCTGGCATCGCCTGCAACAGCGGTGCGCCGGCACACAACAGCAAGCTCAAACTACGTTGCAGACTGGGTCATGGACGTTCTTCCCCATTACGTCGGATCTCTCGATAGAGATATCATCGTCGACACCACCATTGATACGTCCCTTCAGCGCGCAGCAGAAAGCGCTCTGAAGACAGCACTTGCCGACAATCGGACGAAACTGGGTGTCAGCCAGGGTGCAATTGTTACGCTAGACACCGCCGGAGCCGTCAAAGCACTGGTCGGCGGTGCTGATTATTCCAAGAGCCAGTTCAATCGGGCCGTCTATGCCAAACGTCAACCCGGCTCAGCGTTCAAGCCCTTCGTCTATCTGACCGCTCTGGAAAAGGGCATGACACCAGACACGATCCGGCAAGATGCGCCGATCACCATCAAAGGCTGGTCGCCACAGAACTATTCGAAGCAGCACTACGGAAACGTCAGCCTGACCAGAGCGCTGAGCCTTTCGCTCAACACGGTCGCTGCGCGACTGGCTTATGAAGTTGGGCCAAGCGCAATTATTAAAACCGCAAAAAAGATGGGCATCTCATCGGAATTGAAGCCAAACCTCTCCATTGCACTTGGGACATCTGAAGTCACTCCACTGGAGATCGCGTCAGCATACGTACCCTTTTCCAACGGCGGTTACGGTGTTCTCCCGCATGTGATTCGCAGAATCAAAACCGTCGACGGAAAACTGTTGTTCTCCCGAAAAGGGGACGGTCGAGGGCGTGTGATTTCCCGCCAGAATGTCGGTGAAATGAACCGAATGATGACTGAAACACTGCTCACCGGAACCGGTAAAAAGGCCCAATTGACCCAAAACCGTCCGGCTGGTGGCAAGACCGGTACAAGTCAGGATTTCCGGGATGCATGGTTCATCGGCTATACTGGAAATCTGACAACAGCGGTCTGGCTCGGCAACGACAATAATTCACCAACGAAGAAAGCTACCGGCGGATCTCTGCCAGCCGTGATCTGGAAAGAGACCATGGAAGCGGCCCATAAGAACATGGCGGTTGTGAATCTTCCCGGCGTTTCCAATTACGGGCTACAAACCGTCACGCCAAGTGCCAAGGCTCCCACGCCACGTTCCAACGTCGGATCGGGTGGGGATATCATCCGCCCACCGGCCGGCGAGGGAACCGGCGGACCGATTAACCTGCTGAAAAACCTATTTGGCGGTTAACTGGTGCTGCTACTGTCACCTTATCCATAGCCATGCAGGCGGGCACCGTTCTCCTTAAGCCACTTGCGCGCTTCATTCGTATTGGGTGCCAACTCTTCGCACACCCGCCAAAAACGGCGAGAGTGGTTCATTTCGCGCAAGTGAGCCACTTCATGGGCTGCGACGTAGTTGAGAATATCTGGCGGGGCCAGGATCAAGCGCCATGAGAATGACAACCTGCGATTTAACGCGCAGGAGCCCCACCGGCTTTTCGTGTCGCGAATGGAAATAGCAGCGATTTCTTCTTCAAGTCTCGCCGCATAGAAATGCGATGCCCTCGTGAGGTCGACTTTGGCTTGGTTTTTCAACCAGGCCGTCAGCTTGCGCGGAATATGCCCCTCTGCCCCTGGCACCAGAATCTCAGGTTGGTCGCCACCTCGAACATCCACGAGGCCGCGAAGTTTTCCCGTTGCAACGATGAGATGATCCTCACCGCGCAAAGGTATGACATCCCCGGGGCGCAAAGCGACATGATCCGGGCGCTTGTCCAACCGCTCCAGCAACCAGTCGACATGCTGTCGGGCAAAGCGTTCAGCCCGGGCAAGATCACCACCTCCGGGGATGGTCAGCACAGGGCCGGAATAGTCTGCTGGCAAACGTAATAGGTAACGCTTTGCACGCGGGTCCGCCCTCAGGCGAATACGGAGGGGAGCGCCGTCTCCATCAATCTCAATGTGGTCTGGAAGCACCGACTTTCGGCGCGGGCGCAGTAACATAAGCTTCATTCGCCAGTTTCGAATCAGGGTAAAGGCAGTCTACTTGCTGGCCTTAAACGACGAAAGCGGCGCATTAGGTGCGCCGCTCTCCGTCACATATGCAGTTCGCAGAAGTCGCCTTCCGATCACAATGTGTTCGGTACTCCATGGTTTTTTGCATTCATGAAGCGATCAAACTCTTCCTGATCTTTCGCTTTGCGCAAATCACGAAGATAATCGTCGAAGTCACTGCGCATACGATCAAGCCTATCACGCTCTTCTTCAAGGCGTTTCAGCTCCTTCTCCCGGTAATCGTCAAAAGCGACATTGCCGGTGCGAGCGTAAGCAGTTCCCGTAGTCATGTTGTCCATTGCTCCCTTGATAGAACTAGAGCGCCATTGAGCGCGCGCATCCTGTGCCATGTCCTGAAAACGATCACCCCACAAAATATATGCGAGCATGGCGAGACCCAGAGGCCAAAATGCCATGAAGCCAAGGACCATGAGACCGATAGTCACCGGGGTCCATGCAGGTTTAATCTTACAACTTGCTGTCGTCATTGTTTCACCCATGATTGACATCCACAATAGATCAGGTGGGGGGTGCAATTCGGCAATTCAAGCAAAAACGGCAAAAATTAGGCGCAAGGAAGTGTCTAACTAGCTTAGTCAAAAGAAAAGGGACCACTACTGAAATGCATGGCCCCTCGACTTCAAATAATTGTTTTATAAGCAGGAATAACCTTTAACTTACAGCCTCTGACAACTTCTGAGCCTGTTCAATCCAGCCATTGCGCAAAAGACGTCCACGGAGGTTGAGCTTGTCATCCAATTCCTGAATTTGCTCAGCTGTCAGGCTCGCAATCTGCCAAAAATGGAAAATCCCGGCTTCATTCAAGGTCGCCTCCAGTTTAGGGCCCACGCCATTGATCGCCTTAAGATCATCAGAAACCCCACGTGGGCTGGACAGCAGAATCTTGGCCAATGGATCGACCTTCTTGCCAGTCTTTGCAGCAGGCTTAACCACAGCCTTTGCTGCTGGCTCAGGGGTCGCCTTTACAGGCGGTGTTTCCGGCTTTGCAGTTGACGATTTTTTACCCGCGCGATTTGACTGGATGAAATCCATCACCCGTGGGCAAATTTCAGATCTCCAACGAGAGCCGTTGAAAACGCCATAATGGCCAACATTAGGTTGCTCGTAGTGAACCTTCATCGCATCAGGGATATTGTTGCAAAGCGCATGAGCAGCCTTTGTCTGACCACGGCCTGTAATGTCGTCCTTTTCGCCCTCTACAGTCAAAAGCGCGGTCCGGCGGATCTTGCTGCAATCCACCAAAGTACCATCGTGCATCAAGGTGCCCATCGGCAAGGAATGCTCAATAAACACGGCCTCAACAGTCTGAAGATAAAATTCAGCCGTCAAATCCATCACAGCCAGATATTCATCGTAAAAGTCACGGTGCTTTTCAGCGCCATCGCCATCATTCTTGACCAGATCCTGGAAAAAATCCTTGTGAGCTGTCATGTGGCGATCAAGATTCATCGACATGAAACCGGTCAACTGCAGGAAGCCGGGATAAACGTCGCGCATGCACCCTGCATGCGGGAAGGGAACCTTCACCACGACATTGCGCTTGAACCATTCAATGCCTTTGTCCATGGCAAGATCATTGACAGCAGTTGGCGCAACGCGGGTATCGATAGGCCCACCCATCAAGGTCATTGATGCCGGAACATCCGGATCATCTCGGCTTTCCATCACAGCGACTGCGGCCAAAACCGGCACAGATGGCTGACACACACCGAGAACATGCGTATCAGGACCCAGAAACTGCAGCATCGAGATGATGTAGTCGATGTAATCGTCAAGATCGAACTTGCCGTCGCTCAAGGGAACCATGCGCGCATCGATCCAGTCGGTCACATACACATCGGCGCGCGGCAGAAGCTCTTCAACAGTTCCGCGCAGCAGCGTTGCGTAGTGTCCAGACATCGGGGCAACGACCAGAATCTTCGGATCATCCTTGCCGCGATCCGTATCTCTATCGAAGTGGATCATGTTGCAGAATGGGCTCGACCAAACGATGTCCTCAGTGACCGGAACCTTAACTCCGCTGACCGTGGTTTCCTTAAGCCCGAAAGCTGGCTTGCTGTAGCGGCGGGTTACACGCTCCAAAACTTCACACCCTGCTGCAACTGACCGGCCGTATTCTGTGTGGGCCATCGGATTGAGCGGGTTTTGAAAGTAAAGCCGTGTCATGTCAGCAATTGCCCTGACAGGGCTCATTGCGGCATGATTGAGTTCGTAGAGATGGTAGTACGGCACGCGCACGTCTCCTTGCGAATTCACCCCGGCGCAAATGCCGGTCAGCGTCTGCGACGCTTTTTTGCATTGCAGCATAATAAACCAAACACACGATACGTAGCAATACTGCTAATAATTAAGAATTTTTAGGCGTCTATCTATAAAAAATTGATCTGGTCAATAGTCCACAAGCATAGCGATCATACGTTAAACCCATGATTTAGAAGATAAAACCGCCGATATTGAGGTGACTATGCTGCCAAGTCGGCGACGACGGCATCCAAAACGGAAAAGCCATTCGGTGTCGCGCGAAGCCGGTTACCCGCCAGCTCCTCAACCATTCCATGTTCAATAAGGACAGCAAGGCGGCCCGGGTCAATCTTCCGATGGGCAAGTGCTTCGTATCGCGCGACGTCGATTCCCTCAACGAGACGGAGCCCCATCAAGAGGTATTCGTCGCCCTGTTCTTCTTCACTCAGACCTGCGTTTTCGATCACGCCATGACCATTGACTTCGACATCTCCAAGCCAGCTTTCCGGATGACGCTCAGTCGCTGTAGCCAATCTGCTAACACCAACAGAAAGGCGACCATGCGCGCCTGGGCCAACGCCGACGTAGTCACCGTAGCGCCAATAAACCAGATTATGACGACATTCCGCACCCGGCTTAGCGTGATTGGACACCTCATAAGCGGGCAGTCCATGGGCTTCAGTCACTGATTGGGTCAACTCATAGAGTTCTGCGCCAAGTTCCGGCTCCGGAATCTTGAGCTTGCCAGCATGATACAAAGTGTAGAACGGCGTGCCTTCCTCGATCGTCAACTGGTAGAGCGAGAGATGGTCCGCTGCTAAAGAGATCGCACGCTCCAACTCGCTCTGCCAGGCTTCAGCGGTTTGACCGGGCCGGGCATAAATCAGATCAAACGAAAGTCGCGGAAAGGTATTTCGTGCCATTTCAATAGCTCTGAGAGCCGTATCAGCGTCGTGTAATCGCCCAAGAAGTTTCAAGTCGCGGTCATGCAAGGACTGAACACCAAGCGACACCCGGTTTACCCCAGCAGATCGATAGCCCCGGAACCGTTCCGCCTCAACGCTGGACGGATTGGCCTCCATCGATATTTCCACATTGTCATCCATGGACCAGAGGCCAGAGATGCAATCCAGAATACGCTCGACGGTTTTCGGAGCCATCAATGATGGCGTGCCACCGCCCAGAAAGATCGAATTGACGGTTTTTCCCTTGGTCAGGTCGGCAAAATGCTTCAGTTCACGCTCAAAGGCCGCAACGAAACGATCCTGATCCACCGGCTGATGGCGCACATGGGAATTGAAGTCGCAGTAAGGACATTTGGCCGCACAGAACGGCCAATGCACATAGATGCCGAACCCGCTATCGCGGGATGTCATCAGACGGTCGGACATCAATCCTCCAAGCAGGCTTTGGAGAACAGCTGAAACGCCCGTGCACGATGAGACAAAGCAGGTCCGGTTTTCGACCAGCCGTGCTTTTCTTCAGAAGTCATTTCCCCAAATGTCCGCTCATGGCCATCCGGCTGAAATACCGGATCATAGCCGAAACCTTTTTCTCCGCGAGGCGGCCAGACAATTTGGCCTTCCGAATCCCCTCGGAAGAATTCCGTGTGACCATCAGGCCAAGCCAGGCAAAGAACCGCCACAAAAGATCCGCGGCGCTGATCAGGGTTCATAGCACCCTTTTGCTGCAGCTTTTCTTCCACGTTACGCATAGCCATGGCGAAATCCTTATCAGGCCCCGCCCAGCGCGCTGAATAAATGCCAGGATCACCGTCCAGAGCCGCCACACAGAACCCGCTGTCATCGGCCAAGGAGGGAAGCCCCGAAGCGTTTGCGGCGGCCACTGCCTTCAATTCCGCGTTCGCCTCAAAAGTTGTTCCCGTCTCTTCGGGTTCAGGCAAATCGAGTTCGCCAGCAGACACGACGTCAAAGCCGTAGGGCGCAAGAAGTTCGTTGATCTCGCGGATCTTGCCCTTGTTGTGACTGGCAACGACCAGGCGACCTGGTTCAAGCTTTCGATTGCTCATGAGACTCTCTTCAAGAGATGGACATTTTCTGCAAATCAACGAGACGGCCAATGCCTGTCTTGGCCAGGCCGAGAAGCTGGCCAAACTCTTCTTCAGAGAATGGCGCGCCTTCTGCGGTTCCTTGGATCTCCACAATTCCGCCAGAACCAGTCATGACAAAGTTGGAATCCGTTTGCGCGTTGCTGTCTTCAGCGTAATCAAGATCCAGCACCGGTGTGCCGTTGTAAATGCCGCAGGAAATCGCGGCAATGTGGTCTTTAAGGACCTGCTTCTTAACCATTTCGCGCGCGCGCATCCATTCGATGCAGTCCCGCAAGGCAACCCAGGCACCTGTGATCGCGGCAGTGCGTGTTCCGCCATCGGCCTGGATGACGTCGCAGTCCACCGAAATCTGGCATTCGCCCAAAGCTTCCAGATCAACAACCGCCCGCAAGGACCGGCCGATCAGCCGCTGAATTTCCTGAGTCCGGCCCGACTGCTTGCCAACACTTGCCTCACGACGCATCCGGTCTCCGGTGGCCCGAGGCAACATGCCGTATTCTGCCGTCACCCAACCGCGTTGCTGGCCACGAAGCCACGGCGGAACCCGCTCTTCAAGACTGGCAGTGCATAGTACGTGCGTATCGCCGAACTTGACCAGACAAGATCCTTCAGCATGTTTGGAAACACTGCGTTCAAGAGTCACGGCACGAAGTTCATCGGCTGCACGTTTGGATGGACGCATCATGGGTTCCCTCAATCAATGGCCTCAAGCCATCAGTTTCAAACTTTCTGCCCGGTTTACCGCGCATGTTATCGGCCTTGTAGACCTTGAGGCCGGACAACGTAAAGGCCTGCTTGCCACCAGAGCGGTTTTTGCGGCTATATCTAGTCGTAGATCTTATGAAATTATTCCTCTCCCTTCCGGGTTAGGCAAACAAGGAGTGCCTTCGTTGAGCCTCAGCGACCTCGACAAACGTTCGCGGGAAATCTTCCGGTCCATCGTCGAATCCTATCTGGATACCGGCGAGCCGGTCGGATCACGCAATGTTTCGCGCGCGCTGGGCATGTCCCTGTCCCCGGCCTCGATCCGCAATGTCATGTCTGACCTTGAGCACATGGGCTTGCTGCATTCACCACACACCAGCGCCGGACGCTTGCCAACAGAAGTCGGCTTGCGGTTCTTCATCGACGCGCTGTTGGAAGTTGGCGATCTGAGTAAGGAAGAGCGTCAACAGATCGACGTTCAGGTTCGCGCATCCCAACAGGCCAACTCTGCAGAGCAGGTCCTGACGGAAGCGAGCCAGATGCTGTCCGGACTGTCCAGCGGGGCAGGAGTGGTTTTGACTCACAAGTCCGATATGCGGCTCAAACACATCGAATTTGTTCGCATCGAGCCTTTGAAGGCCTTGGCAATTCTTGTCGGTGAGGATGGTCAGGTGGAAAACCGTGTGGTCGACCTGCCCGCAGGCCTGCCGCCATCAGCGCTGGTGGAGGCGGGAAACTATCTAAATGCCCACCTGCAGGGACGCACCATAAACGAAGTCCGCAAGGAGCTGGAGCGGGTTCGCGATGTAGATCTGGCAGAACTCGATCTACTTAGCCAGAAGGTCGTGGATGCCGGGCTTGCGGTCTGGGGCGGAGATGCGATTCAAGAGCCAGGAACACTGATCGTACGCGGCCGCTCAAACCTTTTGACCGATCTGGAAGCATCGGATGATCTCGAACGGATCCGGCTTCTATTCGATGACCTGGAGAACAAGCGCGATGTCATCCAGTTGCTTGGCCTAGCTGAAAAGGGCGATGGCGTTCGAATTTTCATCGGCTCCGAAAATAACCTGTTCTCGCTCTCCGGATCTTCGCTCATTGTGTCCCCCTATCGCGACAGCAACCAGAGGATCGTCGGCGTACTGGGGATTATCGGCCCAACCAGACTGAATTATGCCCGCGTGATCCCAATGGTCGACTATACGGCAAAGCTGATCAGTCGGATTTTGAAGTGATGGCAGTGGCGCTTCCCAACCGTTCATCGCATCACTCCATTTGAAATCATTCCTTGAACTTTCGCAAAGCGGACAGACCCATATGCTTACGCCTGCCGAACTTGAACGCTACGCACGTCACATCGTCATGCAAGAAATAGGTGGACCAGGGCAGCAAAAGCTGAAAGCCGCCCGCGTTCTCGTGATTGGAGCCGGTGGTTTGGGCGCACCTCTTCTGCAGTATCTGGCGGCAGCTGGCGTTGGAACCATCGGGATCATTGATGATGACTGCGTTGATTTGTCCAATCTACAGCGTCAGGTCATCCATGACACCGGTCAACTTGGAGAACCCAAAGTCGCCAGCGCTGCCGAAGCCATCGCCCGCCTCAATCCAAACGTCAAAGTAAACCTCTATCCGACCCGTATTGGCGGTCACAACGCCATGCAGTTAATCTCCAATTACGACTTGGTCGCTGACGGTTCTGACAATTTCGCAACACGCTATCTCGTCTCAGACGCTTGCTTTTTTGCGCAAAGGCCGCTGATTACGGCAGCTGTTGGCCAGTTTGACGGATCAATCACAACTCTTCGTCCATTTGAGAGAGATTCTGAGGGCAATCCGCATCCAACCTATAGATGCCTGTTTCCGGACCGTCCGCGAGACGGCCTGTTGCCAACCTGTACCGAGGCAGGGGTTCTGGGTGCGCTGACCGGCATTATCGGATCCATGCAGGCTATGGAAGTGATCAAGGAAATCACCGGCGCAGGCGAAGGCCTCGTCGGACGGTTGATGATGTTTGATGCTAGGGCCTTCCGAATGGAAACCATCCGCTACAAGCGCTCAAGAAAAAACCCCCTCCACGGCGATACTCCGAAGACATGGGCAAACATGCTGGAAGAAGCCTGATCCAGCGTAAGCAAATTCTGTACTGAATAAAAAAAGGCCGCAGAAAATACTGCGGCCTTTCATAATTCTCACATCAAACGATGGATCAGTTCGGCTTTGCCGGCTGCTGTTCCATGTTCTGACGGTAGAGCTGAGCAAAATCAATTGGATCAAGCAGGAGCGGTGGGAAGCCACCATTGCGCGTTGCTTCAGCCAGAATGTTGCGCGCGAATGGAAAAATCATGCGCGGGCATTCGATCATCACAAACGGGTGCATGTGCTCATCCGGAACACCAGTGATGCGGAACAAGCCAGCATAGACCAGCTCAACGTTGAACATCACCATGTCCGGACGCTCTGCCTTGGCGTTCAGGGTAAGGACAACTTCAAACTGTCCTTCACCAACTGGCTGAGCATTCACGTTCACATTGATGTCGAGCTTAGGCTGTTCGCCCTGCTGCAGTGAACCTGGTGCATTCGGATTTTCAAACGAGAGATCCTTGATGTACTGACCAAGGATATTCATGCCCGGTGCGGCGGGCGCTGTTCCTGCCTGCGGCTGTGCGCCGGCGTCATTCGTATCGCTCATCGTATCTCAATTCCGTTTCGCGGTGCTTTTCAGGACAGCCATTCGCGATAATGAACAGCATCAGGCTGGGCGGCCCGCTTTACACCACACAACCTATCTGTGCCGGTGGCTACCATTTAGGGCCGCAGCACACAAGGGCTTCGGCCTTGCCAAGGACCAGAATCCGATTCAAAACTGGCAGATGATTGATCTTCCAAAAACCAATGCAACCCGCCCGAACCGACGCCTGAGGCTTGATACACTGGTCCGTCTTCGCTGGCTGGCAGTCGGCGGGCAGACCGCAGCGCTACTAGTTGTGCATGTCGGATTTGGCTATCCTTTGCCAGTTGGACCTGCTTTCGCCCTGGTCGCGCTATCTGCCTGGCTAAACATCATCTTGAAAATTCGCTCACCTGCATCACTCAGACTCTCGGAAAGTGCGGCCACACTTCAACTGAGCTATGATATTTTGCAGATGAGCGGCCTGCTGTTCCTAACAGGGGGCCTCGACAATCCCTTCGCCTTCCTGCTGATTGCACCGGTGATGGTATCTGCAACGGCCCTTTCGGCACGCAAGACAATCACCCTCGGTACATTGGCAACTTTATGCGCCACTGTTCTGGCGGTCCTTCATTTGCCGCTGCCCTGGTCAAACAGCCCGGAATTCGCGCTGCCAGCGATTTACTCCATCGGAACCTGGATTGCGCTCGTATCCACGCTCGGTTTCATGGCCATCTACGCTTTTCGTGTCGCCGAGGAGGCCCGCCAGCTGGCGGACGCCCTTACCGCAACCGAACTGGTTCTGGCTAAAGAGCAGCATCTCAATGCCCTGGACGGCCTGGCAACGGCTGCGGCCCACGAACTGGGCACACCCTTGGCAACAATCTTCCTGGCTGCAAAAGAACTGAGCGACGAGTTCGACAAGGATGATCCACGCGCTGAAGATATAAGCCTGATACGATCTCAGTCTGAGCGGTGCCGGGACATCTTGCGCAAGCTGACAAGCCTGTCGAGCGATGAAGACACCATGTTTCAGAACATGAAGATATCTCAGCTTCTGGAAGACGTTATCGACCCACACCGCGGCTTTGGCGTCGACATTACCGTGTCGGCATCGGGAAAAGGCCCTGAACCTGTTGGGTCGAGAAATGCCGCCATCCGATATGGCCTGGGTAATTTGCTGGAGAATGCAGTCGATTTTGCCAACAGCCGGGTCGAGGTGACTGCGGTATGGGATGAAAAAACTGTCAGCATTTCCATTCGTGATGACGGACCAGGTTTTGCATTGGAAATCCTTGCAAAGATTGGTGACCCTTATGTCTCGGTCCGCAGCGGCAAAACCGCACGCAGTGACACCGGAGGAGGATTAGGGCTTGGCTTTTTCATTGCCAAAACACTACTGGAACGCACCAAGGCCAAGCTTTTCCTCGAAAATCGTGCTCCCCCAGATCATGGCGCACATATACGAGTCACCTGGTCTCGTGCGGCAATTGAGTCGCTGGGGCATATGGACGGGCAAGATTTTTCCTTGCATAAGAACTGAAATAGGGAAGTTGGATCTGCTGCCGGCCGCCAGTAAACCAAAACGGAAATGCAGACGTAGGATAGAGAAACAGGATCCTGACCATGACCGACTTACTGCCGGATCTGGAAGCTGCTGCTGACAAGAGCCTTTTGATTGTCGATGATGACAAGGCTTTTCAGCAACGCCTCGCGCGAGCTATGGAAAAGCGCGGCTTTGAAACCGAAACTGCCGACGGTGTGAAAGATGCTGTCGCGAAGGTTGGTCTCAAAGCCCCTGCCTTTGCTATTGTCGACATGCGTTTGGAAGATGGTAGCGGGCTGGATGTGATTTCAGCCATCCATCAAAAACGACCCAATTCTCGTGCAATTATTCTGACAGGCTATGGAAACATCGCCACGGCTGTTACGGCCGTTAAACTCGGCGCAGTTGATTATCTGGCCAAGCCAGCCGATCCGGACGATATCCTGGCAGCCCTTTCCCGCAAAAGCTCAGACAAGGCACCACCACCAGAAAACCCTATGTCTGCAGACAGGGTTCGATGGGAGCATATCCAGCGTGTTTATGAGCTGTGTGATCGCAACGTATCGGAAACGGCTCGGCGCTTGAGCATGCACCGGCGTACGCTACAACGGATACTTGCAAAGCGCGCGCCTCGATAGCGAGTATGTCGGCGGCATTTTTCAAAGCTTTACTTGCCCTTTTCCCTCTGTTTTGAGTAACGTGCCGAACTTATAACATGACCTGTTCCTGACATCTTACGGAGACTGCCCATGCCGCTTTCGGCTGTCGGCCCTTCCCGTCTATTTCTTACGGGCCTTGCGAGTGCATTTCTGCTGAGCGCGCTTCATACCGCAATGGCACAAACGCCACCGGAAACACTCAGAATTAACGTTGAGCCGGCCAAGCCCGGGATCCGGTCTGTTACCATTAACAAGAAGTACCGGCCGATCATTAGTCGGGACGACGAAGGTGTTGTGATCGATACGCTGGGCAGCGCGTCACAGCTGCCGCCGTGCGCATCAGAACTTGCAGTCACACTGGAAAACAGCCGCGTCCTCTATCGGAGCGCTGATCTGTGTTCTGGCGGAACCCTTGTGGTCGATGTCACGACGGATGGCAAACCGGGGAAAGCGAGAGTGATCGGCGGGACATCAGGGGCCGTTTCAGCCCAAAGCTCGACTGCACTGACACCGGCCACGACAAGTCGCCCGAGCACAACCTTGCCAAAACCGACGGAAACACTTTCCAACACTCAGCAGACAATAACGGCCCCAAACGCGGCAGGCTCACAGGATAACGGGCTTTTCAAGCCACTTGAGCAGGTCAATATCGACGGAACTTCAAACAATTCCCCTGACCTTACTGGGCAACAGGGTACATTCGGCAATCTGAACGGCTCACAAAACGGCGTTGATATCGCAAGATCTGAAACCCGGATTTGGAGCACGCGCACCAACGGCGTCGGCCTTGGGGCGCGTATGGATCTTATGCATGGTGTTCCTGAAACGGACGACAGTGATTTCATCTCGGCCTGTCGCACTCAATCTGGCGAAGCAACCATCGTCTTCAGCCAAACTTCGGCCTCCACAGCCGAAGGGATTACAGAGCCGGTTCAAATCACAGCAGGTGACTTTTCCGCGACATACACAGCAATCGGCGGCAGCACAAACAACCAGTATGGGCAATCCTTTCCACAAATCGCCCTGCCGTTGACGGACCCACTCTGGCAGGCGATGATTTCGCAGTCGGTTCTGACCATCCAGATCCAGGGTGCGCCCGCATACGCTGTGTCGCTGAAGGGCAGTGCAAAGCCAATACGGCTCTTTGCAGCAACTTGCGCGTTGCCTCAACAAATTCTCGGGCAGAATGATTTGTCTGGCGCTGGCGGTGCAAGTGTAGTCGCCGATTCAGATGTTTCGTGCGGTCAGGCTGGCCGCATCCAGTCCATGGATGGAAATCGACCTGGTCAAATCGTGTTCCGCAACACAAGCCGGGAAGCAGTTGACGTAAACTGGATTGATTACAATGGCGGAGAGCGGGTCTATGCCCGCCTGGAACCAGGTCAGATCCTCGAACAACAGACTTATGTATCCCACGCCTGGATGGTACGCAGCATGCGTGGTCAATGCCTTGGCATCTACGCCATTCGCTCTCCCTACAGGGAAGTGAACATCACGAACGGCGCTCCACCCGTGGCCCCCCAACAATCCTTCGGCTTCCCACAAGAAACCAGACCAGCAGGTCCGGTCCCACCGGGTTCAATCGGCGGAATGAACGCCCCTTCCTTTGAGAGCCGCAGCTCAGCCTCGATGTCACCCAACGGACGCATTGCAGATTATCTTTGCACAGCAGGCGTGGACCTTCAGGTGACGTTCGCAACAGATGGTTCAACAGCCACGGTTGCTGAAATGGGCCAGGGTGTTGTTACACTGCCGCGTCAGGGTGGAGCATCGAGCTTCCAGTATGCTGGGCAGGGGTTCGCCCTCAAAGGACAGCTTCAGAATGCGACATGGACACGCCCGGGCCTTCGAGATGTGTTCTGCGCAATGCGCTGATGTGAAAATACGCAACGCATTGCACGCCCAATTCAATTTGTCAGGGCTGCTGAAAACGCATATCGAATCAGTTCTTACTCACTTCTGATTTCCAGAATGAGACAGACAAGAGTCGAAGATTTCTCAAAGTTTTCACAAATGACGCTAGAATAATTCCGAAAATTTAATTCAGCTGCACTCCAATATTATTTTATATTACTTGATGCACCGCACCAAGTAATTGAATTTAATAGAACTTCCAATTTCAATGACATATCCAGGCAATCTTCGGTACATAAACATTTAAGTTATTCGTATTTATCCTTACGGCAACTCTAGTTGGATGGAAAATCGAAATGAACTTTACCCGCCTTCCCGTTGTCTGGAAGATTGCCATACCAGTTGCCACGATTTTCGCTTTCACGGTCATTCTTGGCTACACTAGCCTGACCTCTCTTTACAGCTCTATGCTGAAAGAACGAATTACGACAATCGAGCACATTGCAACCACGGCACAGAACATCGCAGCATCGTTCCATGCCAAACAGGTTGCTGGAGAGCTGACTCAAGATGAAGCTCAGGCCCTGGCGAAAGACGCCATTGGCGCAATGCAATATGAAGGCGATAACTATGTCTTTGTCTTTGATTACGACGCAGTGGCTCTGGTTCATGCCAATCAGAAGCTTATCGGCCAAAACCTGAGTTCACTGAAAGACTCCAATGGCGTTCCGGTTATTACAGGCCTCGTCGCTCAGGCAAAAGCTGGCGGCGGTGAGTTGCTCTACCAATGGCCACGCGCTGGTGGTGACGTGCCAATAGACAAATACAGCTGGGCTGAAGGTTTTGCGCCTTGGAACTGGATGATTGGCACGGGTGTGTATGTCGATGATCTGAAATCGGCCTATTGGAATCAGGCTCTAATTATTATTTTCATCGCAGCAGTCGGTGCAGCCATAGCATTTGCAATCGCGTATATTTCGATCAAAAGCATTGCCTCGCCTCTTTCCGCCTTGACCGGCAATATGAAGAGCCTGGCCGAAGGTGACTGTAGCATTAGTGTTTCAGGTGCAAATCGCGGCGATGAAATTGGTCAAATGGCAGCCGCTATGGAGGTCTTCGTCGAAAACGAACGAAGCCGGAAAGCCCTGGAAAACGATCAACGCTCAACGCGGGAGGCAGCCGCTCAGCGCGGCGAGGAGATCCAGAGCCTGTGTGGCGACTTCGACAGTAGCGTCATGGAAATGATGGATGTCATCGAAACATCGGTTCATAGCCTTCAAAATGCCTCTACAGAAATGGCAGATGGCGCATCGCACACGAATAAGCAGACAGGCCTCGTCTCTTCAGCCTCTTCTCAGGCTGCGCATAATGTGGAAACCGTGGCGGCGGCGGCGGAAGAACTGTCTGCTTCGGTCAACGAAATCCGTCGCCAGGTCCAGTCTTCCAGCGCGATTGCTGCCAAGGCTGCTGCAGAGGCAAGCTCAACCAACGAGCGTATGAATGGCCTGTCAGGTGCCGCCGGGCGTATCGGTGAAGTCGTTACCCTCATTCAGGCAATCGCCGAGCAAACCAATCTGCTCGCCCTGAATGCGACTATTGAGGCCGCCCGTGCTGGTGAAGCGGGTAAAGGATTTGCGGTTGTAGCCTCGGAGGTTAAAGAGCTCGCGACTCAGACTTCCAAGGCGACGGAAGAAATTTCCAGCCAGATTTCGGCAATTCAGGGTGAGACACAACAGGCTGCTAATGCGATTTCCTCGGTTACCGAGATCATCAATCAGATGAATGAAATTGCCAGCTCGATTTCCTCCGCTGTTGAAGAGCAGGGCGCCGCGACACAGGAGATCGCTGTCAATGCAACTGAGGCCTCCCGCAGCACGATTGAAGTGACCACCAATATCGAAAACGTCTCTCTGGCAGCCGAGAACACCAAATCGACGGCTGAAACTGTCGATGCATCGGCCCGCGATCTGGAAGACAACGCAAACCTCCTCAAACAGACCGTCTCCGGTTTCCTATCGGAAGTACGAAAGAGATCTGCAGCCTAAGCTTCAAAATAGCCCGAAATAAAAAACCGCAGAACATAAGTTCTGCGGTTTTTTCATGGCTCAAAAGCCAAATTCAGATTTTGCGAAGAGCAACCTTGGCAATCTTGTGACTGGCATCCTTGGTCAGGATCAGATCAGCCCGTGGGCGTGTCGGCAGGATGTTATCCTGCAGGTTCAACAAGTTAATTTCATTCCAGATCTTATGGGCCGTTTCGAGCGCTTCGGCGTCGTTAATCCGCGAATATTTATGGAAGTAGGACCCAGGATCCCGAAAAGCTGTTTCGCGCAGCCGCATGAAACGCTCCACATACCAGCCAAGCAACAGGCTCTCGTCAGCATCAATATAGACTGAGAAATCGAAGAAATCGGACACGAACGGAACAGCTCGACCATCTTTGGGCAACTCACGCGTTTGAAGCACGTTGAGGCCTTCGACAATCAGAATATCCGGATTGTCCACCGTAACCGTGTGCCCTAGCATAACGTCGTAATAAAAGTGAGAGTAGACCGGCGCACGCACATTACGCCGCCCAGCCTTGATATCAGAGAGGAATTTCAAAAGCCTAGGTCGATCGAAGCTTTCCGGAAACCCCTTCTTCTGCATCAGGCCTTCAGATTCCAGAACCGCATTGGGATAGAGGAAGCCGTCGGTGGTCACCAGATCAACCTTGGGGCTTGCCGGCCACCGTGTCAAAAGCTCCCGAAGCACACGAGACGTTGTAGATTTGCCAACCGAAACCGATCCGGCAACGCCAATGATAAAAGGCGTCTTGCCATCTCGAATACCCAGGAAATCCTGAGTTGCCTGATGAAGCCCGACAGTTGCCTCCGCATAAAAAGCGAGCAGGCGGGAAAGCGGAAGGTAGATTTTCTCGACTTGCTCGATGGACATCGGATCATTCAGACCCTGCAACTGAGCAACTTCCGCGCCCGTCAGCGTCATCGGCGTATCAGCTCGCAAGCGCGCCCATTCACGCTCTGTGAAGACGCGGTAAGGGGAAAGATCCATGTCCCGTTTCAATTCGATTTTCTGATCCATACCCTTAGCAACCCCTGCTGCAAAAGATCGATAACCCACTTGGGCTGCCTAGTCTTGCAGTCTGGAGGCTTTTTCCTCCAGGCCGGTCTGGCCGGTTCGTCTTGCCAATTCCTCCATGACGTCCTCAAGCGCAACATCCGCAACCTTGAGAACAACAAGAAGGTGATAAAGGACGTCTGCGGCTTCGCCCGTCAATTCGTCCCGGTCCTGTTGAACAGCTGCAATCGCCGCTTCAACTGCCTCTTCTCCCAGCTTTTGAGCACATTTGGCAACGCCCTTGCCGATCAGTTTGCGCGTGTAGGACATTTCATCGTTGCTGTCGGCGCGCTTTGCGATGATTGCGTCCAGATCAGCAAGTGTAAATTTCGTCATTGGTTTAGTCTTTCCGCCGAGACATCGGCATTGACCCGAATCACCCGAAGCACGGCAAATCCCGTATCAGTCATCCAACCTCATCGGCACACCAGAGGCATTCATATGCGCTTTGGCTTCATGAATGGTGTGCTCACCAAAATGGAAAATGGAGGCTGCCAACACAGCCGTTGCATGACCGTCGCGAATGCCTTCAACCATATGATCAAGAGTACCAACACCGCCAGATGCGATCACCGGAACAGGCACAGCATCGGCAATAGCCCGTGTCAGGGCAATGTTATAACCAGACTTTGTGCCATCCCTGTCCATAGAGGTCACGAGAAGTTCACCAGCACCCAGTCCGACAACATTCCTGGCAAATTCAACCGCATCAATGCCCGTCGCGTTGCGCCCACCATGGGTAAAGATCTCAAACCGATCCGGCTCGTCCTCAGCGTTGACCTGCTTGGCATCGATGGACACCACAATGCACTGCGCGCCGAATTTCTCAGCCGCTTCACGCACGAAATCCGGGTTTGTCACTGCTGCAGTGTTGATCGAGACTTTGTCGGCGCCTGCAATCAGCAATTTGCGAATGTCCTCGACTGTTCGCACGCCGCCGCCAACCGTCACCGGCATAAAGCAGGCCTCCGCTGTCCGGCGCACAACATCATAAATCGTATCGCGACCTTCGTGGCTTGCAGTGATGTCGAGAAAGCAAAGCTCATCCGCTCCGGCAGCGTCATAGGCTTTGGCGGCTTCCACCGGATCGCCAGCATCGATCAAATCGACAAAATTCACGCCTTTGACGACACGTCCATCCTTCACGTCGAGACAGGGAATAACGCGAGCTTTCAGTGTCATGACGCTTCCTTGCGCGCAGATTTAATCAAGGCCATGGCTTCTTGTGGGTCCAAGCGGCCATCATAAAGCGCACGTCCGGAGATGGCACCTTCCAAAATAGCGCACTCAGGCAGAAGCAATTGCTTCACATCCTCGATGGACGCTAACCCGCCAGATGCAATCACCGGAATAGAGACTGCGTTGGCCAGTTCCAGCGTCGAAGGCATATTAAGCCCCTTCAGGATGCCATCGCGATCAATGTCCGTGTAGATAATCGCAGAAACGCCTGCATCTTCAAAACGCTTTGCCAGATCGACAGCGGTCAACTCAGAGGTCTCAGCCCAGCCTTCTACAGCGACATAACCACCCTTGGCGTCGATGCCGACAGCGATCTTGCCCGGGAACCGGCGACAGGCTTCCTTCACCAACTCCGGATTACGAACAGCGACAGTCCCTAAAATAACGCGGCTAATGCCCTTTTCGAGCCAGGCTTCAATATGCTCCAGCGTGCGAATGCCGCCGCCAAGCTGAACAGGGTTCTTCGTCGAGGCCAGAATGGAATCCACCGCTGCACCATTGACGCTTTCACCGGCGAAGGCCCCATTCAGATCCACCACATGCAGCCACTCAAACCCTTGACCCTCAAAGGTCTTTGCCTGGGAACCGGGATTGTCATTGAAAACCGTTGCCTGCTCCATGTCACCGAGCTTCAGGCGCACGCACTGACCGTCTTTCAAATCGATGGCGGGAAACAGGATCATATCGTCTTAACTTCCTTCAACGATGACGATTTCGCCATCGGCACATTGCTGACGGATCTTTACCGCGTCCTGATATTCTGGGGAATTATAACAATCGACAGCATGTTGGAAGCTTGGAAATTCGATGACGACATTCCGCGCCCGGCCAGGTCCTTCAATCGCATCGGTTTTGCCGCCACGTGCAAGAAAATTGGCCCCAAACCGCTGAAAGGCTGGTTTCGCGGTTTCAACATAGGCTGGATATCCGTCCGCATCCCGAACATCCACGCGCGCAATCCAATAGCCTTTTGCCATTATAAGTTTCCCATCGTCTGTTCATTTTATAAGGGCAATGGCCCATTTTAATGCGTTTCGAGCGAAGCGTTTTCGCAAATTACGGTGTCCATTCCAGAAAATTCGCGATCAGACCAAGCCCGAGCTTCTGGCTCTTTTCCGGGTGGAACTGCGTTCCGACCATATTGTCCTTAGCGACCATCGCCGTGAAAGTTCCGGCGTAATCGAAGGTTGCCAGACGATCTTCATCCCGAACGGTCGCGAAATGATAGGAATGAACGAAATAGGCGTGCAGACCATCATCGCCCGTGTGCAGATCCTTCAACACTGGATGGTCATTCGGGCGCACATCAATTGTATTCCAGCCCATATGCGGGATCTTGAGGTCCGGATCAGACGGCTTCATCTCCGACACATCGCCTTCGATCCAGTTGAGACCATCGACTGTTTCGAATTCCAGCCCACGGGTTGCCATCAACTGCATGCCAACACAAATGCCTAGAAACGGCTTACCTTGTTTACGGACTGTCTCTTCAAGAGCTTCCGCCATGCCCTCGACGGAGAAAAGTCCGCGCTTACAATCTGCGAATGCGCCAACGCCGGGCAGGACTATACGGTCAGCTTTCAAAACCTGTTCCGGGTCTGATGTCACGAAAACATCAGGCCTCAGAGCATGATCCAACGCGGCCCGCTCAAATGCCTTTGCCGCAGAGCGCAGGTTGCCCGAGCCATAGTCGATTATTGCAATGCTCAACGGTTGGTCTCCTGACCAAGGGTCAAACCCACCACGGATTCAGTCCCAATTCGGGGAATGATACTTGACGGGCGAACAATCGGTGCAGGTGTGTCTATTGCAGCTGGCAAACCAGAAGCTTCTGACTGCAAGCCGTGAAAAAACCGAAGTTCCGCCTCGGTTTGATCCGCGCCGCTTGCCAGGCCCAAAAGACGCCAGCCAGAGCGCTCCATGGACCAACGCCGAATGCCATTGGCCTCAAAGCCAAATAGCAATGACATGGAAAAGGCCGCTACGAATAGCGCTGAACCACCGGCAAAGACCGCTGCTAGCTCAAGCGCCAAAGTCAAAACCAGATATCCGAGCAGAACCAGCCACAAGCGATGCCAGATGATCCAGACCACGGAAAAGACGAAAGCGCCCCATGAAAACCGGTCCGGAATGAAAACCAGCCGGTCTGCTTCATGAGGGCTGGCGACCGGATCTCTGAGATCGGGCGGAGCCATAACGTAATAAGTGCTCATGTGCTTCTAGTTCCTCAGCCGCCGAGCTGGCCCTTCGTGGTCGGTATCCGGTTTTCCTGTCGCGGGTCGATTTCAATGGCCGTTCGCAGGGTCCGAGCCACTGCCTTGAAACACGTCTCAGCAATATGGTGACAGTTGGAGCCATACAGATTGGCGATGTGGAGCGTCATCCCTGCATTCATTGTGAAGGCACGGAAGAACTCTTCAAACAGCTCCGTGTCGAAATCCCCGACCTTGTCCCGGTCAAAATTCACGTCCCAGACCAGAAATGGTCGACCCGACACATCCAGCGCGCAGCGGGTCAGTGCCTCGTCCATGGCCAAATGGGTGTCGCCATAGCGATTGATGCCCGCCATATCGCCCAAAGCCTGACGGATCGCCTGACCCAGCGCTATTCCGGTGTCTTCAACGGTGTGATGAAAATCAATGTGCGTATCGCCATCAGCACGGGCTGTGATGTCGATCAGCGAATGTCGCGCAAGTTGCTCAAGCATATGGTCGAAAAACCCAATGCCGGTCGCAACATCATATGCGCCCGTTCCATCCAGGTTGATTTCAACGGAAATGCGAGTTTCCTTGGTGTCGCGCGCGATCTTCGCTGTGCGCATCTGTTTTCCTTCCCTGGCAGCCGAGAAATTTCTCGGCGAAACGGCGTCGTTTTAGCAGCCCACCCCTAACATGGGAATACTTATCAGACGTCAAAGGATTATCTGATGGTTTCAATATTTCAACAATGGAGCTTTCAGCTCATCATTTAGCCAGAACTTCAAGCCTGAAGCCTCTGGTCTGGACGGAAAACCGATGGTAAGCACTGGCAGATCTCCCTCTGCCGCCGTTTCCAAAGGACCTAGCGATGACCCTCAGCCCGTTTCGCCCTAACACCGCCACGGATCGCCTTATGCTGCCGTTGGACGTTCAGACTGTTGAAGACGCAAGGGCCTTGGTCAAGGCAACGAACGGCGTGGTCGGTGTTTACAAGATCGGCATGGAGCTGCAGTTCGCAGGCGGATTGGAACTGGCCAGACAACTGGCCGCTGAAGGCCACAAGGTTTTTCTCGATGTGAAGCTGCACGACATCGACAACACCATCTTCAATGCCGTGCGCAATGTCGCCAAAATGGGCATGAGCTTCATGACGCTGCACGCCTATCCGAAAACCATGCGCGCTGCGGTGAATGCCCTCAAGGAAGAGGGAACCAAGGATCTTTGCCTTCTGGGTGTGACCGTTCTGACTTCCATGGACAATGACGACCTCAAGGCTGCAGGCTATCAGGGCCGGGTCGCCGAGCTTGTGTCCACACGGGCAGAGGACGCTCGCGAGGCAGGTATGGGAGGGATTGTCTGCTCACCTCAGGAAGCCAGTGCCATGCGTCCTGTTCTTGGCCAGGAGCTGGTCATGGTCACGCCGGGCATTCGCCCTGCAGGCAGTGACGCTGGTGACCAAAAACGGATCATGACACCGGGCGATGCCATTCGCGCAGGCAGCGACTATCTTGTCATCGGCCGCCCGATTTCAAAGGCCCCGGATCCGCGCAAAGCGGCCGAGGCCATCATTTCTGAAATCGACGCTGCGCTCTGAGTATCAGAGCGCTACCCGCCAGACAGCATCCGGGCGACCTTGACCGCATAGCGATCTGTCATCCCGGAGGTGAAATCTGCCAGGGAGTGCAAGGCAGTATAGGGACTGTCCACATCTCGAATATCGACGCCCGCTGCCTTGATCAACTGGCGATGATAGGAGCTGAGGTTCGTCACCTGCCAGCCATTTGCCTGAAGCTGCTCGTAGATTTCAGAGACACCGTCCAGAACCTTGTGCACAACGTTGCGGCCCTGAACCTCAAGCTCCGTCTTTCGCGGTGATGTGAACAGACGCTCTTTGGAAAGGATCTTGATCTCCTGAAACTCACCCGCCTTGCTGGATACATCAATCAGGGCGCCGGAGAATGTGCCGTCCATGATCGCAGCATAGTTCTCTTTGAACGCCTCGACGCAAGCGATGATCGCGTTGCCAATGCCGAGTGCCCGGGCAAGGGCGATCGCTTCTTCGGGCAGCATGTCCTTGACGTAGTCCATGTCGAGCTCCGCCAGCGGTGCCAGAAGCTTGAAAACGGCATCAAAGGAGAAATCTCCCGACGTATGCGCGTCTTCCATGTCCAGGATATTGTAGCAAATATCGTCAGCAGCCTCGACGAGGAACACAAGTGGATGACGCCGCCACGAGGTGCCTTTCTCATGAATCACCTGCGGCAAGCCAACAGCGCTGGCAACTTCCTCAAATTGCGGCATGTCACTTTCGAAAATACCGAATTTTTTGAGACCGCAGTAATTGCTTTCAAGTCTGTTTTTAACGCTCGCCGTCACCGGGTATTTGGTGAAAGCTCCGAGAACACCGCGAGACAGTCGCATGCCGCCCTTGTTGCGGCGCATCTCCAGTCTGGTGATTATACGAAATCCCTGAGCGTTGCCTTCAAACTCGTTGAATTCTGCTTGTAGCGACGGTTCCAGCTCAGCAAATAGCGCACGCCCTTCTGAAAACCTGTCTTCAAACCACTGACCGATGGCCGCTTCACCTGAATGACCGAACGGCGGATTGCCAATGTCATGAGCAAGACAGGCGGCTCCGACGATGCCGGCAATCCTGTGCCGGTCACCTGCCTCAACCTTTTTGTTTTCCTCAAGCCAATCGCCGATTTCAATGCCGAGCGAGCGCCCCACACTGCTGGTTTCCAGACTGTGGATCAACCGGTGGTGAATGTGGTCGTTTTCATAGAGCGGATGAACCTGGGTCTTGTTGGCCAAACGCCGAAAGGGAGCAGAAAACGTGATCCGATCTGCGTCTTGCAGATAAGATGGACGATTGGGCCGTTCTTCATAGCGTGTGTCCTGAAGACGGCGGCCGTCCAGCAATTTTGCCCAATCCAACGTTCTCTCCTCAGCGACATAGACAGTTAAAGCCTATCCATACACGCGTGAGAAAGACGGGTCGAGGCAACCCGCCCGATCAAGTGGCTGATCAAGTGGGTTTTAGGTTATTTGGCAGCATCAAGCCGCTGCCCCCTTACCGCTTTTCTGAGACCGCAGAACCATGCCGTAAAGATCGCGTGGATCATCCGGATCAGCCAGGAGATCCAGCTTGATGAAATTGCCGGTTTTCGGCAGAAGATCCCGAATGAAACGCAGAGCTGCAAAGTCCTCGATTGCGAAGCCCACGCTGTCAAACAATGTAATCTGGTACTCAGACGTCCGGCCCGCTTTCTTGCCTGCGTAGACTTCCCATAGTTCTGTGACTTCATGATCTGCGGGAAGCTGCTGCAGCTCGCCCTCAATGCGGGTCTGCTCGGGAAACTCGACAAAGATGTCCGAGCGCAGGAGTATGTCCTTGTGCAGCTCCGTTTTGCCGGGGCAATCGCCTCCGACCGCATTGATATGAACGCCCGGCCCAACCATGTTGTCGGTCAGGATCGTTGCATTTTTCTTGTCTGCGGTAACTGTCGTGATGATCTGAGCGCCTTCAATGGCCGCTTCCGGGCTCTTGCAGATCGTCACATTCAGACCCGACCCGGCAAGGTTCCGGGCCAACCGCTGGCTTGCCTTCGGATCGAGATCATAGGCGCGGATGTCCGTGATCCCCACAAGGGCCTTGAACCCCAGACACTGGAAATCGGATTGGGCCCCATTGCCGATGACGGCCATGATCCTCGCGCCCTTGGGAGCCAAATATGTAGCCGCCAAAGCCGAAGTTGCTGCCGTGCGCAGTGCTGTCAAAATGGTCATTTCAGTGAACAAAAGCGGATATCCGGTCGCAAGATCAGACAGAACGCCAAAGCCTGTCACCGTCTGCAAACCATCGCGGCGATTGTCCGGATGGCCGTTGACGTATTTGAAGCCGAAGGTCTTCCCGTCGCTGGTCGGCATCAGCTCAATCACACCTTGCGGGGCGTGAGCCGGAATGCGCGGCTTCTTGTCGAAGCTTTCCCAGCGCAGAAAATCATCCTTGATGTAATCAGCCAATCCTCTGATGAAGTTTTCAATGCCGATGGCCGCCACGTTCTTCATCATGTGATCCACACTGACAAAGGGGACATAAGCAAGCTCGGACGGTGATAGGCTGGCGATCTTGGCATTCATGGATTTATCTCCTGACAGGAAACCGGATTTCAAAAACTGCGGGTGATGCGGTCGAATACCCGGCGTCCAAACAGGGACCCGACGAGATTGACCATCAGCCGGGCCGTGCGTCCCCGGTCATCAAGGAACGGATTGAGTTCGACGAGATCCAGTGACGAAACGAGGCCGCTGTCGTGCAGCATCTCCATCACCAGATGAGCCTCGCGCAGAGTCACTCCGCCCGGAACCGTGGTACCCACTGCAGGTGCTATTTCCGGGTCTAGGAAATCGACATCCAGACTGACATGCAGCAGGCCATTGGCCGCACGCACGCGGTCCAGGAACGGCGAGAGAAGGGCCCCGATGCCGGTCTCATCAATCATCCGCATATCGCTGATGCCAACGGAGTGCTTGACAAGCAGCTCCCGTTCCTCGCGGTCTATGGAGCGAACCCCCAAGACCTCGACATTCTCAGGCTTGAGAGGATGTTTGAGAGGGTGGCCGAGAAACCCGTCGAAGCCCGGTAACCCGCATGCAAACGCCAAGGGGGTTCCATGCAGATTTCCGCTTCCTGTGCTCTCGAGAGTGTTGAAGTCGGAGTGCGCATCCAGCCAGAGAACAAAAAGTGGCCTGCCAAGCTCATGGGCTGCCGCAGCATGACCGGTCACCGTGCCTGCAGCCAAGGCGTGATCCCCGCCCATATAGATTGGCACACCCGGCTCCCGGCCTAATTTTCTGGCATAGGCATGAAGCGCCCGCGTCCAGCTAGCGATTTCAGAGAAATTCTTCACGACCGCATTGGGCAGCACTGCTTGTTCAACCACCTCCGGCGAAAGATTACCGAGATCCCGGACCATGTGCCCAAGTGTCTCAAGCGTTTCGAATAGGCCTGCCGTGCGATAGGCATCCGGCCCCATCAGGCAGCCTCGTTGTCCGGCCCCAACATCAACAGGCGCACCGACCAAGGTGATGTTCTTCAGTGTCACTGCGGAGCCTCACTCAAAAGCATTTCAAACCGTGAGGAGAAGAGTGCACGTTTCGGAAGGCAGGATAAATCCAGATGATTGATCAAATTGATGCCATTATGTATCATAATGATCACTCTATTTAATCATATTGGATAATCGCATGGATGATATGGACCTTCGGCTAATCACTGCCTTACGATCCGATGGACGCCGTTCGGTCTCTGATCTGGCAATCGATCTGAAGGTGTCACGCGCCACGGTCAGAGCGCGGATGGAAAAACTCCAGGCCTCCGGCGAGATCCTCGGATTTTCAGTGGTCTTGCGTGATGACTGGCGAGATCTGCCCATCCGGGCTGTCACGCTCATCGAAGTTGCAGGCCGAAAAACCGAAGCTGTCAGCCGCACACTATCGGCCCTGACAGAAATTCGCGCCATTCACTCCACAAACGGCAAATGGGATCTGGTTCTCGACATTGCGACCCGCGATCTTGCCGCTTTTGATGATGTGCTGAACCGGATTCGACTGATTGAAGGTATCTCCGGGTCAGAAACAAACCTGCTTTTGTCGACCCGCAAAGGCCCGGCTATCCCTGCGTCCGATTTTGGCTGATCACGTGATCATGCACATTGGCGGACTCCCACTCGCAAATCGGGTGGCAGGATTCTGGGGGCTGGCATAGTCTCAACTCAAGTTCCGTTTCCAGATGTAGAGACACATGACCAAGATCTTGACCCCCGGCAGTCTTGCACCAGACATCCAGCCTATCTCCGTCGGCTCGGAAGCCGCGACAGATTATCGCTTTGTGCGCCAGACCCTTGAGCGCATCACAATGACCTGGCGCGAGCAGCCGAGTCTTGAGCAATTGGCAAAAGAGGTCGATCTGCAGCCTATCCAGCTGCAGAGGGTGTTCTCGCGCTGGGCGGGGCTGACACCCAAACAATTTCTGCAAGCAATCACACTGGACTACGCCAAGGCGCTGCTGCGCGATGCGGCCAGTGTCCTGGAAGCCAGCTATGAAGTCGGCCTGTCAGGCTCCAGCAGGCTGCATGACCTGTTTGTGACACATGAGGCCATGACCCCCGGCGCTTATCGCGGACGCGGAGCCGGTCTTTCGGTGTCCTATGGCTTTCATCCTTGCCCCTTTGGGCAGGTGCTGCTGATGATCACCGACAAGGGGCTAGCAGGACTGGCTTTCGCCGATCCGGGAGAAGAAGACAGCGCCCTGGAAGACATGTGCAACCGCTGGCCGGCCGCGCAGTTCGTTGAGAACGCAGCAGCAACAGCACCCTATGCTTCACGGATTTTCGACCCAGAAAAATGGGAAAAAGACACGCCGCTGAACGTGGTGTTGATCGGAACGGATTTTGAAATCAGGGTCTGGCAAACGCTCTTGAAGATCCCAATGGGCAAGGCGACCACTTACTCCGATATCGCTCGCAACCTTGGCAAACCCAAAGCCTCACGCGCTGTCGGATCTGCTGTAGGCCGCAATCCGATTTCCTTTGTGGTTCCGTGTCACCGTGTTTTGGGCAAAAATGGCACAGCCTGCGGATACCACTGGGGTGTCACGAGAAAACGCGCTCTGCTTGGCTGGGAAAGCGGCGTAAGCGGCCCCATTCTGGAAATTCCACAGGGCAAGGGTACCATCATCTGAGCTTGGGGTATTCCTGAACGGTTGTCGGCCCGCGATTAATAGACAACACCTTCAGGCATTGGCTGGTTCGAAGTTATCCCCCATCCGAATGAGGCGATACGCTCGGCTGCCATGTCGGTGATATCACCCGTCATGAGAAAATCGACAGAAGTTGGCGGAAACGGCAGGCCCGACAACCCTTCGTTGATGCTGGAGAAAGTCGAAGCCGTGCTTTCGGTCCAAGCCACCATGTCCATAGGCATGATCACAGCTGCAACGCCATCGCGGCGGATGGCAACAGGAAATCCAGCGACATCCTTGATACTCGCCAACCCGGAAATCTTCTCGTTATAATATTGCGTCAAAACCACACGGCGCAGCTGGAAATAAGCCACATCGCGCCCTTCTGCGCTGGCAGCTTTGGCAGCAAGAAGCTCAAGTCCTTCCACTGTCGTGAATTGGCGCAGCTGATACGCAATGACAGCCCGTTCTGTCGGCGTATAAAATTCGTTATGCATCAGTTGCGTGATGACCTGTTCGGATATTCCATCGTCTCTCAGTGTTTGTGCCGTGCGCTCCGCAAGCTCAGTCGGTGTGCTGTCAATCAGGGATGTCCTCAAGCTCTCTGCCGTGCTCGCGACCTGAGAGATCATGCCACCGGGCACCAATGACAGAACCACTCCCACCGTGAGACTGCCCGCGGTGGAAACATTTGCGGCTTGATCCAGCTTGTCCGAAAGCGGTTTGTAGGTGGTATAGGGATCAACGTTCAGTTTAACCGCCAACTCACGTCGTGCCTTGGCTTGACCTGTAATAGACTTGGCCAAGTCTGCAGGAGAGCCCGCATTCCCAGACACAGCTTCCTCTACGCCTTTGGAAATCCGTCCGAACACTCGGCCAACGCCCGAAATCGTATTTTTCGCGGTACCGACTGGGTCAGTCACTGTACTTTCAACAAAGCCAACCGGACGTTTTGCAGCTTCGGTAAGGCCATCAAGAAAGCTCTTTTCCGTCTCAAGCTTTGCCAGAGCAGAGAGCACTTCCAACTCATGCAGCCGAAGCTTCAAAAGACCATCGCCCGACAATCGCTCAATTCCCGGATCTGCCTGAACCTCATACTGACGAAGAAAGCCGTTGCTTCGCACAGGAGACAGCACAAGGTAGCCAGGGCCAGCGTCCTTGCCCTCAAGCACCACGTCTGCATTTTGCTCAGGTGCGGTTTCAAAGGTGTCAGAAAGAGCATGCCCTTGGGATATCGGCGCTAATGCAAAGACCAAACTTGCTGTGATAGCTATGGCAGACAGGGAGTGAAGAGCCTTCATCGTCGATCCTATCGCTACTTAATAATATAAATATACCTTATTCGGGCGGCATTCCATTGGCAGCAAGCACTTCCCCAGCCAGATAAAGCGAACCGCAAATCAATATTCTCGGCGGCTCACAGTCCTCTAGAGCACAAGCTACAATATCGGCAATCGCCTTCTCGATGGATAGACACGGTGTCGCATCCAAACCGGCAGACTTTGCAAACTCAGCCAGTTCCAACGGATCTCGAGCCGTCATTGTCGTTGAGATCGGCACGGTCGAAACATGACGTGCAAGGCCGACAAAAGGTCGAAAGAAACCAATAGGATCCTTGGTCGTCAGCATACCGGAAATCATATAAAGCGGCTTTGGACTGCGCTCTTCCTGTTCCCCCATGAAAGCTGCTATCGACAGCCCCGCACCGGGATTATGTCCGCCATCCAGCCAAACTTCCACGCCGTCCGGACACTGATCAATCAACGGACCGGAAATGAGCGGCTGCAGGCGACCGGGCCAATTGATAGATTTCAGCCCCTCAGCCGCCGCTTGTTGACCTGGCCAGAGATTTGCTGCCTTCAGCGTTGCAATCGCCAGTCCCGCATTGACGACCTGGTGATTTCCAATCAGGCAGGACAAAGGCAAGTCATAAAGCCCAGCCTCATCCTGAAAGGCCAAACGGCCTTGATCTGCATAGGCGCTAAAGTCCTGACCAAACCAATGGACAGGAGCCTTCAAACGGGCAGCCTGACGCTCAATTACGCTCTGAGCTTCATCGTCCTGTGGGGCTACAATTACCGGACACCCACGCTTAAAAATTCCGGCTTTTTCAAACGCGATTTCTGCAATCGCATTGCCCAGGAATTTTTCATGATCCATCGAAACCGGCGTGACAACCGTCGCGAGCGGAGCGTCAATCACATTTGTAGCATCAAGACGCCCGCCTAGACCCACTTCAAGCAGCAAAACATCGGCAGGATTCTCAGCAAACAACCAAAAGGCTGCAGCTGTGGTGATTTCAAAAAAAGTGATTTCCTCGCCGGCATTTGCCTCTTCACAGGCATAGAGTGCTTCAAGCAGCTTCGCGTCGGAGACAAACTTTCCATCTGTACCCAAGCGAATGCGCTCATTGAAGGCAACAAGATGCGGCGAGGTATAGACGTGACAGCTTTTGCCACCTGCCTCAAGCATGGCACGCATTGTGGCTGTAACAGACCCCTTGCCATTGGTGCCAGCAATATGGATTGTCGGAGGAAGTTGCTTTTCAGGCGAACCCAGCGCTTTCAACAAGCGCTGCATCCGGCCCAGAGAAAGATCGATCTCTTTCGGATGCAACGCAAGCAAACGATCCAGAATGGCCGTGATCTGATCCAAAACGTCCCCGCGCGTCATTCAATCGCTCAGGCTTCAGCTGCCACTGCAGCGGCATCTAATTGTTCATCCGCATCATCAGGGCTTGGCAGGGTCGGAATTTCAATTTCGCGCTTCATCAGGATACCACACACACGTGAAATCGTGTCTTTCAACTTATGCCGGCTGACAACCATATCCACCATGCCATGCTCAAGGAGATACTCAGCGCTCTGGAAACCTTCAGGAAGCTTCTCGCGAATGGTCTGCTCAATCACACGTCGACCGGCAAAACCGATTTGCGCGCCTGGCTCTGCAATATGAACATCGCCGAGCATCGCATAGGAGGCAGAAACACCACCAGTGGTCGGGTTCGTCAGCACAACTATGTACGGCAGTCCTGCTTCACGCAACATCTGAACACCAACAGTTGTGCGCGGCATCTGCATCAAGGACAAAATGCCTTCCTGCATGCGCGCACCACCGGAAGCTGCGAACAACACAAACGGGGTTTGATGTGTGACCGCTGCCTGCATTCCTGTCAGAATGGCTTCACCGGCTGCCATGCCAAGAGAACCGCCCATAAAGGCAAAGTCCTGAACAGCAACAGTCATAGACGCACCATTGACCTGTCCGCGTGCAACATGCACAGCGTCCGTCTCTCCGGTCTTAGAGCGATTTTCTTTCAGCCGATCAGAATATCGCTTGGTATCGCGAAACTTCAACGGATCAGCCTGAACTTCAGGCGTATCAATCTTCTCAAATGCAGCGCTGTCAAAAAACGCTTCAAGACGCTTCTTAGCCGGCATCCTCATGTGATGACCGGAATTCGGCACAACCCATAAATTGGCTTCCAGATCCCGGTGAAACACCATTTCACCCGTTTCAGGGCACTTGATCCAGAGGTTTTCCGGCACTTCGCGCTTCTTCAGGAGATCGCGGATTTTAGGCCGAACGAGGGAGTTGATCCAATTCACGAGGGGCGTCCGTTCTGTTACACAAATACTCAGAGGCCCGGTCTAGTGACCAAGGGCCGCCATATTCAAGCGCTACGTGCGCGGGCTACACCGCCAGCAAGCGATGAAACCACATCTGTTACTGCAGATACAGTCCTATGCGTTGCCAATCCGGCATCATCAAGGCTGTCACGAATAGCATTTACCAGCACAGAGCCGACGACGACACCGTCCGCGACCTTGCCGATGGCTTCTGCATCTTCGGCTGTCTTAACACCAAAACCTACAGCAACTGGTAAATTTGTATGTCCCTTAATGCGCTTAACCGCAGTCGCAACATTCGTCGCATTGAGCGCACCGGACCCGGTGATGCCCGTGACCGAGACATAATAGACAAATCCGGAAGTGTTGGCGAGGACCGCAGGAAGGCGCTTGTCATCCGTCGTTGGCGTAGCAAGGCGAATGAAATTCAATCCTGCATCCAAAGCAGGAATACACAGCTCGTCATCAGCTTCTGGCGGTATATCGACGATAATCAAACCATCGACGCCAGCTTCCTTAAGCTCAACAACGAACTTCTTCGGTTCACGGATGTAAATGGGGTTGTAGTAACCCATCAAAATGATCGGCGTATCCTGATCACCTTCACGGAATTCGCGCACCATCTGCAGCGTCTTATCCATGGTGTGACCAGCATTAAGCGCGCGCTGATTGGCGAGCTGAATTGGAATGCCTTCCGCCATAGGGTCGGAAAACGGCATGCCAAGCTCAATCACATCCGCACCAGAAGCCGGCAGAGCCTTCAAAACAGATTTGGAGGTTTCCAGGTCTGGATCACCGGCAGTGATGAAAGTCACCAGAGCCGGGCGATTTGCATCTGCACAGCCTTTAAAGCGGCGATCTATACGGGTTTCCGTCATGCTGTTCCTACCCTGCTACGCTCCAAACGCTGGAGCGACCAGCGTTTTTGTTCCGCTTGGATGTAGGGGGCAGTATCACCTCATGTCAATCCGCCTTGATGATCCGAAGCCATGAAATAACGGCCCCAAGATCTCCAATGGCGCAGAAACACTCAGCGAACGTCATAAACCTTGGAATAAACAGTGCGAGAGATATCGTTGCGCTTCAGACCATGTTCTCCAAGCTCTTCGTCGCTCATGCAAGACAGCTCATGATAAAGCACCTTGGCTGCACGTGCTCGGCCAATTTCTTCACAAACTGTCAAAAAGCTGCGTGCTGCGGAAGAAAATGCGCTGGAGATATATTCAACAGGCGAAGAAACTATGGAGATGGCCATTGTATTGTCTTTCTAAGCTTCAGGTGAACCGGCGCGTTGATCCCATTTGGGCGCTGCCTTGTTTGTCTATGCTCAAATAATACGCCTGCTTATTTGCAATGCAACATACCATGTTGCGCAGCAGCAATGCAATTTAAGCATAGCAAATTCCAAGCCATGCAGCGGGGGGGCGCTAAATCCGACATGCTCTGAACGCAGTCCTGCATCCCAGATTTGTAGTTGTGATGCACTCAGTGCACGTTTATATTGAGGTTACAAAACAAACAAGAAAGGAAAATCCATGGCCCCAGCCCCTCAATTGAACGCAAGAAGCGAACGCTCAACTTTTTGGACACGCGTCAAAGCTTATGTCCCGATTTACAAGCCAACCGAAAGCCTGTTTGAAAAAACTACAGAAGCTAAACGTTCCGCAGAGCCACTGTGGACAGATGCACGCGGATGTCAGGCTTTCCTGATCGCACGTATCGCTGCAACGGGAATGGGCGGTCGCTAAAGACCTTTGCCTGCAAATAGACAAACAAAAGCCGCCGACTGATGCAGTCGGCGGCTTTGTGTTTTCAATCGGACTTTTTGTGCTTACAGATCGAAACCGAGAATCTCGCCGACAGCAAAGATATCCTTGTCGCCGCGACCGCACAGGTTCATGACGATTATCTGGTCCTTGTCCATGGTCGGAGCCAATTTCGCCACATAGGCAAGGGCGTGAGCTGGCTCGAGCGCCGGAATAATGCCTTCGACCTTTGTCAGCATCTGAAACGCCTCAAGCGCTTCATGATCCATGGCCGGAACATATGTCACGCGGCCAGTATCCTTTAGCCAGGAATGCTCTGGTCCAATGCCCGGATAATCAAGCCCTGCGGAAATAGAGTGGCCTTCGAGGATCTGGCCGTCATCATCTTGCAGCAGATATGTACGATTGCCATGAAGGACACCTGGTTTGCCAGCCGTCAGTGATGCGCAATGTTCTTCGCCCTCCAGACCACGGCCGCCTGCTTCCACGCCATAAATCTTAACGTCTGGATCATCAAGGAAAGGATGGAACAGGCCAATGGCGTTAGATCCACCGCCAACGGCCGCAACCAAAGCATCCGGAAGACGGCCTTCTGCGGCAATCATCTGTTCTCGGGTTTCCTTGCCGATCACAGACTGGAAATCGCGCACCATTTCCGGGTAGGGATGCGGACCAGCTGCTGTGCCGATCAGATAGTAGGTGTCATCGACATTGGTGACCCAATCCCGAAGCGCTTCGTTCATGGCGTCTTTCAAAGTGCCCGCACCAGCAGTGACCGGAACGATCTCAGCACCGAGCAACTTCATGCGAAAGACATTCGGCTTCTGACGCTCTATATCCGCCGCACCCATATACACAACGCAAGGTAGACCAAAGCGCGCGCAAACCGTGGCCGTTGCCACGCCATGCTGCCCAGCGCCGGTTTCTGCGATAATCCGGGTCTTGCCCATTCGCTTGGCCAGCAGAATCTGGCCGATGCAATTGTTGATTTTGTGAGAACCCGTGTGGTTCAGCTCATCGCGCTTGAAATAGACTTTCGCGCCACCGAGATGCTCGGTCAAGCGTTCAGCAAAATACAGCGCCGAAGGACGACCCGTGTAATTCTTGTTGAGGTCTTCGATCTCAGCCGAATAGGCAGGATCGTTCTTGGCGTCCTGATAGGCTTTTTCCAGGTCCAGAATCAGCGGCATCAGCGTTTCGGCCACATAGCGGCCGCCGAAAATACCAAAATGGCCGCGTTCGTCCGGACCGGACCGCATGGTGTTTGCGATAGTGGTCAACTGAGTTACTCCCCTGACACAACTTGAGCGCTTCGGGCGGTTGCCACGAATGCGCGAATGAGTTCACTGTCCTTGACGCCCTTCTCCCGCTCGATACCGGAAGACGCATCAATGGCTGTTGTCCCGCTCAAAGCGATGGCTTCAGCCACATTGGACGCATTTAATCCACCCGAAAGCATGAAGGGCTTTGCAAGGTCAAGACCCTTGAGCAGGGTCCAGTCAAAGGAAACTCCGTTGCCGCCGGGCACATCGGAATCTTCCGGCGGTTTGGCATCAAACAGGATCCTGTCACAAACGATAGAATAGAACACCGCCTGTTCAAGATCTGCCGCTTCCGAAATCGCAACAGCCTTCATGATTTTCTTTTTGTACATCACCTTGGCAGCAGCGCAGGCTTCCGGGGTTTCTGACCCGTGAAACTGGAACCAGTCCGGCGCAACCAGTTCATTGATCCGTGACAATCCGTCCAGATCCATGTTGACCGTCAGAGCGACAATATCAGCCTTGCCGCGCGCCATATCCGCCAATTTGCAGGCCTCGGATAATCCGACATGACGCGGGCTCTTCGGGAAGAAGACTAGCCCTATCATATCTGCGCCAGCGTCCAGTGCAGCTTGCACGGTCTCTTCGGTCGACAGGCCGCAGATTTTGATCAAATTATCGGTCATGGGGTCTTTCACAGAACAGCAAGCATCGGTCTTTGTTATTTACTTAGTTGGTACGCGCCGATTTGCCAAACCTCTTTATGAATAATGCCGCTGTGTTAGCGGCCCCCCACATCGTAGCTTTGATAGCAAAACCTTCGCGGATCGAACCGCGAAGGTGCCATTTCGTCTTTCGCTCTTTAAGTCACATTAAACGCTGCAATCGCGGCCATGTTGACGATTTCACTGTCCCTTGCGCCCATCGGCACAATCTGAACCGGCTTGTCGAGGCCGACGAGCAACGGCCCTATAACCGTGGAACCGCCAAGCTCCTGAAGCATCTTTGTCGAGATGGAAGCTGAGTGGAAAGCCGGCATGACCAGAACATTGGCAGGGCCAGTCAGGCGGCAGAACGGATAAGCGCTCATCTTGTCCATGTTGAGCGCGATATCGGCTCCCATTTCGCCGTCATACTCGAAATCAACTCGGCGACGGTCGAGGATTTTCACCGCTTCCTGCACCTTTTCGGACCGCTCGCCTTTCGGATGGCCAAATGTGGAATAAGCCAGCATGGCAACCCGTGGCTCATAACCGAGCTTGCGGGCAACATGAGCGGCTTCTTCTGCTATATCAGCAAGTTCTTCCGATGACGGCATGTCGATTACAGCTGTATCTGCGATCAAAACCGTACGACCACGCGCCAAAGCCAGGGAAACCCCAATCACCCGGTGACCAGGCTTGGTGTCAATGCAGGACCGGACCGTGTCCAGCGCAACGGAATAATTTCGTGTCAGGCCCGTCACCATCGCATCCGCATCGCCCCGAGCCACCATGATGGCGCCCCAGTAATTTCGGTCATTGTTGACCATGCGCTGACAGTCGCGCAGGAGATAACCCTTGCGCTGAAGACGGCCAAACAGGAAATTAGCATAATCGCTGTTGCGATTGGACAGGCGGGCATTTTGAATTGAGATGCCAGCCCGGTTGATATCCACGCCTGCAGCAAGTGCGACAGACTTCACCTCGTCTTCACGCCCGATCAGGATTGCTTCGCCAAGGCCCTGATTGACGAAGCTGACAGCTGCACGGATCACCGGCTCCTCTTCGCCCTCGGCGAACACAACCCGCTTCGGCATCTGGCGAACCTTGGAGAAAATCCGCTGAAGGGTTCCAGCAACCGGATCACGGCGCGCAGAGAGCTGTTGTTTGTAGACATCCATGTCGACGATTGGCTTGCGAGCAACCCCAGAATCCATCGCCGCCTGAGCAACCGCAGGCGGAACGACCGACATCAATCGCGGATCAAACGGCACGGGAATGATATATTCCGGACCAAACTTGGGCCGGTTACCGCGATAAGCAGCGGCCACTTCATCCGGTACTTCCTCGCGCGCCAGGCTTGCCAGCGCTTCCGCGCAGGCAACTTTCATTGCATCGTTGATCGTCGTGGCCTGCACATCCAGCGCACCGCGGAAGATGTAGGGAAACCCGAGAACATTGTTGACCTGGTTCGGATAATCAGACCGGCCTGTCGCAACAATCGCATCATCACGCACTTCAGCTGCTTCTTCCGGCGTGATTTCCGGATCCGGGTTTGCCATAGCGAAAATGATCGGGTTCGGAGCCATCGCCCGCAGCATATCGTGGGTCAAGGCCCCCTTTGCAGACACACCCAGGAAGACATCAGCGCCCTTCAAGGCGTCATAAAGCGAGCGAGCATCGGTCTCCACCGCATGGGCCGACTTCCACTGATTCATACCTTCAGGGCGGCTCTTGTAGATCACGCCCTTGGTGTCGCACAAAATGACGTTTTGATGCGGAATGCCCATGGCCTTGATCAACTCAATGCAGGCAATGCCGGCAGCGCCAGCGCCATTGCACACCACTTTTGTGGCCTTCATGTCGCGGCCCGTCAGATGCAGCGCATTGATCAAGCCCGCCGCAGCGATGATCGCGGTGCCGTGCTGATCATCGTGGAAGACCGGGATGTCCATCAATTCACGCAAACGCTGCTCAATGATGAAGCAATCAGGGGCCTTTATGTCCTCGAGATTGATGCCGCCAAAGGACGGACCAAGATAACGAACGGAGTTGATAAACTCCTCGACGTCTTCGGTATCGACTTCAAGATCGATGGAATCGACATCGGCAAAGCGCTTGAACAGCACCGCCTTACCTTCCATCACCGGCTTGGAAGCCAATGCGCCAAGATTGCCCATGCCCAGAATTGCGGTTCCGTTTGAAATCACCGCGACCAGATTGCCGCGTGTTGTGTAATCAAAAGCACGACTTGGATCTTCGGCAATTGCCCGAACAGGGACCGCAACACCTGGCGAATAGGCCAGCGACAGGTCCCTTTGGGTCGCCATCGGCTTCGTCGGGGTGATCTCGAGCTTGCCGGGCCGACCTTCCTGGTGAAACTGGAGTGCTTCCTGATCGGTGAAGCTTACTGAGGTCTTGGACGTCTTGTCTTTGGCGGACATGATCTTGGCGTTTCCTTTTGCAGCCTTCTTACCTGGTTGGGTCCAAAAGGCCCCAATCGGGACGCAGAGCTTATCCCCTGAAATTTGACCACTCAAGGCGCGATCTTGCATAGCATTTGTGAAAGCATGAAAAGGGTTTGCTAGTTTCACACCATGTCACAAAATCAGTCAGCCAAAACAGCTCCGGCTGAGGCCCGCGTCACACCGATGATGGCCCAGTTCATCGAGATCAAAACCGCCAATCCGGACAGCCTGCTGTTCTACCGGATGGGTGATTTTTACGAGATGTTTTTCGAGGATGCTGAAATTGCGGCCCGTGCGCTGGGCATCACGCTAACCAAACGCGGCAAACATCAGGGCGAAGATATCCCGATGTGCGGCGTACCGGTTCACGCCGCCGATGATTATTTGCAGAAACTGATTTCCCTGGGCCATCGCGTTTCTGTCTGCGAGCAGACAGAAAATCCGGCAGAAGCGAAGAAACGCGGGGCCAAATCCGTTGTGCGCCGTGATGTTGTTCGGCTGGTCACTCCAGGCACCTTGACAGAAGAAAGGCTGCTTGATTCCGGCTCCAACAATTATCTGGCCGCCATGACGCGGCTGCGCGGCGGGTCTCTCAACAACGACAGCGTCTATGGTCTTGCCTGGATCGACATGTCGACCGGCACATTTCAGGTCTCCGAGACCGATGATTTACGTTTGGCAGCTGATCTCGCCCAGATCGCCCCCCGCGAGCTCATTCTCCCAGACAGCTTGCTGCAGGAAAACGACATTCGCCAGACGGCCGAACAATCCGGCGGCTCACTCTCGCCTGTCCCGCGCGCTTTTTTCGACAGCGCGACGGCAGCGGACCGGCTTGCGCATTATTTTGGCGTGAAAACCCTGGATGGGTTTGGAACTTTCTCGCGTGCAGAACTGTCCGCAGCGGCTGGCATTCTGGCTTACGTTGAAAAAACGCAGCTTGGCGAACGTCCGCCCCTCGATCCGCCCACCCGGGAAGCCGGGGCAGGACGTATGCTGATCGATCCGGCGACCCGTGCGAACCTGGAGCTGACACGAACACTTGGCGGCGAAAAGCAAGGCAGTCTGCTCGCTACCCTGGATCGAACTGTGACGGGCGGTGGATCTCGCCTTTTGGCCAGCCGTCTCGCCGGACCTTTGGTCAACCCGGATGAAATTTCCCGTCGTCACGATGCCGTTGAGTTCTTTCTCGAAAACGAGATGATGCGCGAAGGCCTGCGCCAGACCTTGAAGGGCGCGCCAGACATGGCCCGAGCCCTGTCTCGCATTGCCTTGCAGCGCGGCGGCCCGCGAGACATTTTATCCATTGCCCAAGGTTTGTCAGCAGCACGCGAAGCTTTGGAACAAACCGGCAGCATTCAGGGTTCTATCCCCGCTGAAGTCACCACTGCACGTGCTAGCCTGGAAGCGGCCCCACATGAACTTGGCGCAGAACTGGTTCAGGCTCTCAAGGAAGACCCGCCCCTGCTAAAGCGGGACGGAAACTTCGTTGCAGCGGGTTATAACAGCGATCTGGATGAGCTCCGGGCATTACGCGATGAATCGCGAAAAGTGATTGCACGGCTGCAGGCTGAGATTGCCGAAGAGCTGGGCGTGCGCTCGCTGAAGATCAAACACAACAATGTGCTCGGCTGGTTCATTGAAGCGCCAACCGCACAAAGCGACAAGATGGTTGCTGATCCGGGCCGATTCATTCATCGCCAGAGCATGGCTGGTGCCATGCGTTTCACCACGACGGAACTTGCCGCTCTGGAATCCAAGATTGCCAGCGCCGGGGAACGCTCCCTGTCCATCGAAATGGAGATCTTTGAGCGACTTGCCGCAGAAATCGTTGCAGCCGGGGAGGCGATCAAGGCAGCCGCGCAGGGCCTGAGCATTTTTGATGTATCATCCGCCCTCGCCAAACTGGCGCAGGAAGAGACCCATGTCCGGCCAACGGTCGATGAAAGCCGTGCTTTTGACATCAAGGCCGGTCGTCATCCGGTGGTCGAGCGAGCCCTGAGAGTCTCTGGTGGTGACAGCTTCGTTGCCAATGATGCCAACCTCGGGCCAGACAAAAGCGACGATCCGACCGGCAACATCTGGCTGATAACCGGTCCAAACATGGCTGGTAAATCAACATTCCTCCGCCAAAATGCCCTGATTGCCGTCATGGCCCAAATGGGCGCATTCGTGCCAGCAGCCTCAGCACATATTGGCGTTGTCGACCGGTTGTTCTCGCGTGTTGGTGCTGCAGATGATCTTGCGCGTGGCCGGTCGACCTTCATGGTAGAAATGGTGGAAACAGCAGCCATCCTTAATCAGGCTGGGGACAGATCACTTGTCATTCTGGATGAAATCGGCCGTGGTACCGCAACTTTTGATGGGCTTTCCATTGCCTGGGCGACCATAGAACACCTGCATGAGATCAACAAATCACGCGCCCTGTTTGCAACTCACTATCATGAACTTACGGCACTGAGCCAAAAGCTTGATCGGCTGTCCAACGCCACTGTGAAAGTCAAGGAATGGAAAGGTGATGTTGTCTTTCTTCACGAGATCGTCCCCGGGGCAGCGGATCGTTCTTATGGTATTCAGGTGGCCAAACTCGCAGGCTTACCGACCAGCGTTGTAGAACGTTCGAAGGCCGTTCTTAGCCAGTTGGAAGAACAGGACCGTCAGTCTCCGGCGAAATCCATGATTGATGAACTCCCGCTGTTTGCGGCCTTTGCCCAGACCAATGCAGCAGGAGCCGATGGCGCTATCAATCCTATAGACACTGTGGCAGAAGAACTTGACGTTATCAATCCGGATGACATGACGCCCCGCGAGGCACTGGAAGCGCTTTATCGCCTCAAAGCGTCAAGAAATGCTGGCAAGGCAGGCTGATGAGAGCGCCCAAAAAACTGACATTGGTGCATTCTCCAGCTAATATAATGGTGCTCCTTACTTCTTGATGTGCGGTCCACGCACATCTTTCGGAAAATCCCATGATTGCCTTTCCAACACTGCCTGCGCAGGGTTTCAAGATCATATTTCTGCTGATCCTGGGCTCAACAGCAACTTCATCACTGATCCCGGCGATGGGATATTTCATTGTTGAAGGCTTGCATCAACCTCCCTGGAAAATAGGCTTGTTCAGCGGCTTGGTTGCGCCACTTTCCATGCTGATCAATCGACAAGTTGGACAATTGATCGATAACTCTGTTCCGGTCCGCAGAATTCTAGCCGTTTCGGTTATTGGCTATCTTCTGTTTGCCAGCTTGCTTGCCAGCACACCCGATTTTCTTGTTCTTGTGGTGTTGGGCGCGCCCCTTATGGCTCTTTCAAGTGGGGCGACCGCAACCACTTTGACCTATGGGCGACTGTATGCGAACTTACATGACTTGGACGCTGGTCAATTCAATGCGTTGCTGCGCATGGGCATCTCCATTGCCTGGATGTTTGGCCCAGCTCTGACGTTCCTTCTGATTTCACAGATCGGATTTCAGAAAACCTACCTTGTTTCGATTTGCCTCGGCCTTATCTGGCTCACAGCCTGGTACTTCATCGTTACTCGTAATTTTCGAGCGCCGCCTAAAAGCCCGCAAACCGAGCAACTTCAAAGTACAGACTGGGCTCTTTGGCTCGCAGCATTGGCCTGCACATTTTTCGCCCTTGGAAACGTACTCTTTCTCTCGGTTTCACCGCTATACTTCATTGAACAGGTTGGTCTGCCGGGCTTCACGCCAGGACTTTTGCTCAGCATCAAGTGCCTTGTCGAGGTATTCTCTATTCTGTTTGCCGCCCACTTGGCAAAAGGCTTTGGAGCACGCCCTGTGCTGATAGCGGCGTCCCTTCTGGCAATCTGCTCATTTACATTGATGGCCCAGGTCACAACAGTCTGGCAAGCATCAACCATTGCCGCACTTGAGGGCTTCTACTACGGCCTGTTTGCTGGGGTAAGCATTACCTATATCCAAAGCTTCATTCCCAAGACACCGGGTCGGGCAACTGCAATCTATTCAAACAGTCTTTTCATGGGCGGCTTGGTCGGAACAGTGTCAATGGGCATGATTGCCAGCGCATTCGACTATCACGCAGTCGTCTACGTGGCTGTGGGCGCCGCTTGCATGGCGTTCATAGTGCTGATGCTGACCCGAAAGGTCCCTCGACAGGCTTTTAGTCCGCTTTCTGATGATGAGATTTGATCCCGTCAATTTCAACCTGCATGACGCGGAACACATCAAGGGCGAGGCGCTCTTCCTTTGACAGGTCGCCGAGTTTTGGTTCCAGCTTGTCGATCAGCACAGTCAAGGCATCTCCCATCCTACCGATTTGGCGTCCATAGCTGCCCACTTCGCGAAGTATATCTTGTTCGATCTGCGGAGACGATGAACGGCCAAGATTGATGTTGATCAGGCCGAATTGACTGCCGTAAGCATTGAACATGTCGGACCAGGGATTGATGGACTGTGTCACATCGCCAGAAAGAGGCAGCTTGAATTCAGGCATGATGACAATTCCCTTGATAAGGTTTGGATGCAGATTTTTATCAGGGAGTATATCTCAAATAAGCACGTTAAACGTGCTTAAATAAAACCCAGACCAGCCCAATATTGATGCCACTTATCCAGGCCCGCCAGCCTTTGCAGTCGAAAGAGCATTCGTTAGGGCTCCGGCAAAGCTCGTTCTATCGTCCGGGTTGAGAAAATCACCCAGGCTCACCGTTTCACCACGAGACGTCAGCGACAATTTAGTCACGCCTTCGTCTATCAGTCGCGTCATGGACACGCGCACCCAAACCGGATTGAACCGCACCTCAGAATACCGTTTTCCAGGTCCAACCTTACGAATGACGATCTCATGCGCAAAAATAGAGACCTCTTCATAGATTTGGGCCGAGGCGTAATTCAGCTTAAATGCCAGATAGATCAGTAGAACATCGAGGCCAAAAAACCCGAACACTGGCCAAGCGCCTATTGAAAGAAAGGCGATCCCCGACACGAAGCTGACCAGCCCCACACAGATCATGAAGACCATAAAGCCGCGGGGACTCAACGAGCGGTAAGGGGTGAGAACAGCAGAAAAAAACGGCTGTTCAATGCCTTTTGCATCGCCTCCGTTAGTTGGCCCAATCTTTGGCACAGTCTCTGGTTTCGGATTGTCTGTGGTCATGAAGAGATATTATAGAGGGGGCATGACAGATTTAAAGACCACAAAGCGTCGCGCTGCCACGCCGAAACCAGCAGCCCAGAAAAAGCCGGCCCGGAAATCTCCGTCCGTTGACAATCCAGGCAAGGTTCTGAAGCGCTCGCGTTACAGCAAGGCCGAGGCCTATGAGATCTTCCAGCGGTTCCATGCGGATAATCCGGAACCGGAAGGTGAACTTGACTATGTCAATGCCTATACGCTGCTGGTCGCCGTGGTTCTGTCTGCGCAAGCAACCGACGTTGGCGTGAATCGTGCCACAAAGACCCTATTCCAAATCGCCGATACGCCTGAAAAAATGGTTGCCCTTGGAGAAGACAGGGTTCGGGAAGAAATCCGCACCATCGGATTGTTCAAGACCAAAGCAAAAAACGTTGTTCGGCTATCAGAGCAACTGATCCGTGACCACCGCGGAGAAGTGCCCGATGACCGGGAAGCGCTTGAAGAATTGCCAGGTGTCGGACGCAAGACCGCCAATGTCGTGCTGAATATCTACTTCGGTCATCCGACCATAGCAGTCGACACCCATCTTTTCAGGCTCGGCAACCGGATTGGTATCGCCCCCGGCAAAACGCCGCTAGATGTTGAAAAGGCCATGGAGAAAGCTGTTCCAGCAGAATACGGCCTGCATGCGCATCATTGGTTGATTTTGCACGGGCGCTATATTTGCAAGGCGCGAAAGCCAGAGTGCAAACGCTGTGTGATTTATGATCTTTGCCGGAGCACGGAAAAAGAACAGATAGACGCCATTCCAGAATTAGCAGAGCGCGTGGCTGGATGGATTACCGCCGGCAAGACACGGTTGGACGCATGATAAAAGTTCCTGACAACACAGAACGTTTGGCATTTCGGGAGGCTTGCCTTGACGATGCGGCCTTCTACCTCAAATTGATGAATGAGCCGGGGTACCTTGCGTACATCGGTAACAAAGACATCACAGATGTTGGCAAAGCCGCCGCTTATATCGAGATAAATCAACTCCAAAGTTACCGAGTTAATGGTTTTGGATCCTATGTGGCCCAACGCAAAAGCGACGGCCAACTCCTCGGCTTCAGCGGGATTTACCGCCGGGACGGATTTGACGTTCCAGATATAGGGTATGCCTTTTTATCCGGCTATCACGGCAAAGGGTATGCACGCGAGGCTGCAACCTCAACTCTGGCTCATGCCGAGCATAATCTTGGGTTTAAAGAACTCTGCGCCATCGTCAGCCCCGATAACGACCGGTCGATCAAGCTCTTGAAAGCAATCGGTTTTTCATGGTCGCACAGCAGAACTTACCCTGCAACAAATGACCCGATCGAGGTTTTTTCCTGGAAGGCGCTAGGCTATTCAGGATGAAATTTTGTTCCGAACACGGACGATAACGTCAACGCGAACGATTTCCATACCTTCCGGCGCTTGTGGCAGTTGTCCAATGCCCACACCTTCACCTGGAATATCGACAACCCGGTTTTCACCCTCAATGAAAAAGTGATGGTGGTCTGAGATATTTGTGTCGAAGTAGGTCTTGTTTCCATCAATCACAACTTCGCGCAGAAGCCCTGCTTCGGTGAACTGGTGCAGCGTGTTGTAGACTGTGGCAAGAGACACAGGGACATCAGCCCCAACTGCTTCTTCATGCAATAGCTCGGCGGAGATATGACGGTCTCCCTTGGAATAGAGGATCTCTGCCAGCGACACGCGTTGACGCGTTGGACGCAATCCGGCACCCCGAAGCATATCGGGCACATTATGTTCGGCATGATGTATCGTCATCGTGTCGGTCATTCCCAGATCTCGTTCCCGTAGACTATATTTATTATAGCGCGCTTTTGCATCATGCCTAAATCTAGTGTTTGACGCGTTAATTGGCAAACAATCCAGACATCACACCTAGTTTTGCCATTTGTTGGCTACAACATGCAAGTTTTAACTGGGACGGAGCTTCTCAAAACACCACGCCAAACGATATGAAGATCCTAATTATCAGCAAGGAAAGTCTGGATTTAGGCTCAAAGTTCCCAGCGACTTGATCTTTCGAAGGCGTTTCCCCTGTGATAGGAAGAACTTCTAAACAATGTGATCAAACCCAACATCCGGCCAAAAACGACTGCAAACCGGATGCTAGACAGATTGACGGACCTCGAATGACCGAGCGGCGCTCCAGTTACGACTATGAAGACCTTCTCGCCTGCGCACGCGGCGAGCTTTTTGGACCCGGCAACGCACAGCTGCCTCTGCCGCCCATGTTGATGTTCGACCGGATTACGGAAATTTCCGAAACCGGCGGCGAATACGACAAGGGCTTCATTCGCGCAGAATTCGACATCAAGCCGGATCTCTGGTTTTTCCCATGCCACTTTCAGGGCAACCCGGTGATGCCAGGCTGTCTTGGCCTTGATGCCATGTGGCAGCTCACTGGCTTTTATCTCGGCTGGCTAGGTCTTGAAGGTAAAGGCATGGCTCTGTCTACGGGCGAAGTGAAGTTCAAGGGCATGGTGACACCTGAAGTAAAAAAGGTCGAATACGGCATCGACTTCAAACGCGTCATGAAAGGTCGCCTTGTTCTCGGGATTGCTGATGGCTGGCTAAAAGCCGATGGCGAACCTATCTACAAGGCGAAAGACCTGCGCGTTGGCCTCGCAAAAAGCTAAAGCGCTCTTTGGTTTGCGAAAACCTTACAGTTTTTTCGCGACTTACCATTGTTGCAAGTCATATCCGGCGCCACAGGCGCCGGTGCCTTTTTGAAAACAAACAGAACCGGATGGCCATACCAGCCAAACCGGGCAAGAAATGATTGAATAGGAGATCGCGATGAGGCGGGTGGTCATCACCGGAATGGGTATTGTGTCGTCAATCGGCAACAACACTCAGGAAGTTCTCGCAAGCCTTCGTGAAGGCAAGTCGGGCATCAGCTTTGCACCAGATTACGCAGAGCATGGTTTCCGAAGCCAAATACACGGCATGCCGACCATCGACATTCCATCGCTGGTCGACAAGCGCAATCTCCGTTTCATGGGCGATGGCGCAGCTTACAATTTTATCGCCATGCAGCAGGCTATCGAGGACAGCGGCCTTGAGGATACCGATGTATCCAATGAGCGCACCGGCCTGATCATGGGCTCCGGAGGCCCATCGACCAAAAACCTGTTCCAAGCTCACAAGATCGTTCTTGAGAAGGGTGCGCCAAAGCGCATGGGGCCATTCATGGTCACACGCGGCATGAGCTCGACGAACTCAGCCTGTCTCGCGACACCTTTCAAAATCAAGGGCATCAACTACTCCATCACTTCTGCCTGTTCGACATCTGCACATTGCATCGGCTCTGCCACAGAACAGATCCAGTTCGGCAAGCAGGACGTCATGTTTGCCGGCGGCGGAGAAGAGCTGGACTGGACATTGTCTTGTCTGTTCGACGCGATGGGTGCAATGTCCTCGAAATACAATGACACTCCGCAAACAGCTTCCCGCGCCTATGACGCAACCCGTGATGGTTTTGTCATCGCAGGTGGCGGCGGCGTTGTCGTGCTGGAAGAGTTAGAGCACGCCAAGGCCCGCGGCGCGAAAATATACGCGGAAGTCACCGGCTACTGCGCCAATTCCGATGGTCATGACATGGTTGCCCCTTCTGGTGAAGGCGGCGAACGTTGCATGCGCATTGCGACATCCACTCTGGGTGATCGCAAAGTCGATTACATCAACGCTCATGGAACATCGACACCTGTCGGTGACATCGGTGAAGTCGAAGCGGTACGTCGCGTGTTCGGCGAAAATCAGCCACCTGTCTCTTCCACCAAGTCTCTCACAGGCCACAGCCTTGGAGCAACAGGTGTTCAGGAAGCCATCTACTGCCTGTTAATGCTTGAAAACGACTTCATTACCGCATCTGCCAACATCACAGAGCTGGATCCAGCTCTGAAGGCCGACGAAATCGTTACCAAACGGGTCGATAATGCCGGTCTGGATACGGTTCTTTCCAACAGCTTTGGTTTCGGAGGCACGAACGCTTCCCTCGCCATGTCACGATACCACGGCTGAGGATCAATAAGATGTCAGATATTATGAAGGGCAAACGCGGCCTCATCATGGGCGTTGCGAACGATCATTCCATTGCCTGGGGTATTGCCAAGACACTCGCTGATCATGGCGCAGAGCTTGCCTTTACATATCAAGGTGAAGCTTTCGGAAAACGCACCAAGCCATTGGCTGATTCGGTCGGATCAAAGCTTCTGTTACCTTGTGATGTCGAAGATATTTCAACGGTTGATGCGGTCTTTGACACCCTCAAGGAAGAATGGGGTACAATCGATTTTGTAGTTCATGCTATTGCATTTTCCGACAAGTCGGAGCTGCGCGGCAAATATGCAGATACATCGCGGGAAAATTTCACCCGCACCATGATGATTTCCTGCTTCTCCTTTACCGAGATTGCAAAGCGGGCCGCTAAATTGATGCCAAATGGCGGATCGATGATCACGCTTACCTATGGCGGGTCCACGAAGGTCATGCCGAATTACAATGTCATGGGAGTGGCAAAGGCTGCACTTGAATCGTCGGTTCGGTATTTGGCAGCTGACTATGGGGACCAGAACATCCGTGTAAACGCGATTTCAGCTGGTCCAGTGCGTACCCTGGCTGGCTCCGGCGTCTCGGATGCACGTGTCATGTTCAACTATCAAAAGCGCAACGCGCCTTTGACAAGAACCGTGTCCCTTGAAGAAATCGGCGGAACCGGTCTTTACCTGCTTTCTGACCTTTCCGGCGGTGTGACCGGTGAGATCCATTTTGTCGATAGTGGCTTCAACATCATGTCGATGCCACGCCTTGACGTGTTGAAAGATGACGAGAGAGACAGCTGATTTGTTTTTCTGAACAATGACTACAAAAAAGGCGGCCAAATCGGCCGCCTTTTTTTAAATTCAATACGACTTGAATGACCGAATTTTGTCTAATCAACCACTTCATCTGGATAAACACCAAACAAACGGGTTTGATCAATCCAGCCGTCATAGCCTTCCCCATGCACCCGGCACCAACCACTGGCACATTTATCCACCGTTGCCAGGACGTTTGTTTCCAACTCGGCGACCATCTCAGCATCTGACTTTGAATCGGCTCGCAGTGGTGTTTTTCCACCTTGATCCCACGGTGTTACAAGAGCTGTACGCCGTCCGGATAACAAGGAATGAAACACCCAACCTTCCTTGCCTTCCCAATCACGAACTCGACGCCAGTTCTCAAATTCTTGTATGATTTCAACAGGTAGTCCGGACTGAACAAAAGTCCACCCAATGTCATGATCACGCGATGGGCCAATGCGAACATTGACCCGATCTGACTTCAGACTCACAAAACGAGGGACTGGCAAACCGCTCGCACCCGTCGTTGTTCCCTGTGCAGCTGCCTCAAAAGGCGCAAGCAACAGAACCGTTAACAGAAAGACGGTTGCAAGGATATCCGTCAACCGGGTCATCAATCGCACCATGTTATTCGCTTGTCCAATTGTTAAGTTTGAGCAACATCATTCAAAATCAATATCGAAACCGGCACCCGAAAACCAGCTCCGTTCGATTCGGAGCATTGGAAAGCAGGGATAATCGCATGCCCTTGTTTCTATCTTGCCATCTCGGTAAGGAGAAAGAAGGTTGGCGTGCGTGTTCTCCGCAAGGTGCGCTATGGTGGGACCGTTGTGGTTAACGAGACCTCAACGATACGCAAAGGGCATGTGGCATGGCGAAAAAGAAGCCTGAGGTGGTGGTAACCCGGAAACTTCCGGATGTGGTTGAAACTCGTATGCGCGAGCTCTTCGAGACACGGCTGAATGACAGTGACAAACCGTTTAGCCAAGCCGAACTCGTGGAAGCAGTAAAAACCGCTGACGTTCTGGTCCCAACAGTAACGGATCGGATTGATGCCGCAGTCTTGTCCCAGGCTGGACCAAACCTGAAATTAATTGCGAACTTCGGCAATGGTGTCGACAATATAGACGTGTCGACCGCCAACAACCGAGGCATCAACGTCACGAACACTCCTGGTGTTCTGACTGAAGACACCGCTGACATGACCATGGCGCTCATGCTGGCTGTGCCGCGGCGGATTGCCGCCGGTATCAAGGCTTTGGAAACAGAAGAATGGTCCGGCTGGTCGCCAACATGGATGCTGGGTCACCGAATCTGGGGCAAACGCCTTGGCATTATCGGTATGGGCCGTATTGGCCAGGCCGTTGCACGCCGTGCAAAGGCGTTCGGCATGTCCATTCACTACCACAATCGCCGGCGTCTGAACTCGGATGTAGAAGAAACGCTGGAAGCCACCTATTGGGAAAGCCTTGATCAGATGCTGGCACGGATGGACGTTGTCTCTATCCATTGCCCGCATACGCCCGGCACATTCCACCTTTTGTCCGCGCGGCGCTTGAAGCTCCTCAAAAAGGACGCCTATGTGGTCAATACGGCTCGCGGCGAAGTCATTGACGAGAACGCTCTCATTCGACTGCTAGAAGCAGGTGACATTGCCGGAGCGGGTCTTGATGTCTTCGAGCATGAGCCTGCCGTAAATCCGAAGCTGGTCAAACTACCCAATGTGTTGCTGCTACCCCACATGGGATCAGCCACAATCGAGGGCCGCATCGAAATGGGTGAAAAGGTTATCATCAACATCAGAACATTCATGGACGGCCATAGACCACCCGACCGTGTTTTGCCATCGATGCTCTAAGCTGAAAAATAAAGGGCAGGGTTGCGTATGATCGTTCCGGACAGCCTTGCCCACATTCAATCTTATCCCGGCGGGTCAGACTGGCTTTCAGGGCTTCCTGAATTGTTCGAAAGGTGCGTTGAAAGTTGGGACCTGAGTCATCTCGGCCAGCCTTTCGGCGGTTCAAACGTTTCACTTGCTGTTCCAGCGGAGCAGCATGGCCAGCCGGTCGTTCTAAAAATTCAATTCCCTTCCCCTGAATGCCTGCATGAAACAACAGCACTCTCTGTCTGGAACGGAAACGGTGCTATAAGGCTGCTGGATCACAATCCTCAACGCTCTGCCTTATTACTGGAGCGATGCCAGCCAGGTCTTTATCTTGCCGACAGTAAGACTGCCGATCCATTGACTGTAATCACTGACCTTCTACCAAGGCTTTGGAAGCCAGCATCAGAGCCTTTCCCAAGCCTCATGGAGATCGCACATCAATGGGCATCGCAAATGCCGATTGATTGGCAGAAAGCCGGAAAGCCTTGCGAATTTTTTCTGGTAGAAGCAGCTCTCGATCATCTTAAACACCTTGGCAGCAGCCAAAGTGAACAGGTCCTCTTGCATCAGGACTTGCACGGTCACAACATTATATCAGCGCAACGAGAGCCTTGGCTTGTGATTGATCCAAAGCCACTGGCTGGCGAAAAGGCCTTTTCCTTGGCCCCAATCGTTCGCAGCTTTGAATTTGGCCATTCCAGACAAGCAGCGCTGAACCGTCTAGACCGACTATCAACTGATTTAGGTCTGGACCGGGAACGAGCACGTGGATGGACCATCGCACAGACGATGGCATGGAGTTTTGACAGTGACTTTGGCGACCAGCATTACGATACAGTTCGCTGGCTGCTCGGAAAATAACTTTTCAGCGCGTCAAAGGCAGCAATCAAGGCTGGTATTTTTTCCAGATCGCACTGTCACCCATGCCTTCAACAAAAGCATTATGAGCTGCAAATTCAGCGTCCTGCCTCAAGGAAAATATCGGAGATGGCCGTGGGCGGGCATTAAATCGGCCCAACCCATCTTGATCACTTGCCACAGCTCCTTCTGAAGAAGAATTCTTTTCCTCTTCTGGCGTCAAACTAAGGGCGGTCTGCTTGCCCCCCATCATCTCAAGGTAGACTTCAGCCAGGATCTCAGCATCCAGGAGCGCGCCGTGCTTTACCCTACGCGAACTGTCGATCCCATAGCGATTGCAAAGAGCATCAAGGGAATTTGGTCCCGACGGATGCTTTTTCCGCGCCAGGCCCAGCGTATCGAAGACCTGATCGTTTGAAATAGGCTTACGCCCAGCCCGCTCCAGCTCCATATTGATAAAGCCCATATCAAAGGCCGCATTATGGATCACCAAAGTGGCATCGCCGACAAATTCCAGAAACTCATCAGCAACCTGTGGGAACAGAGGTTTGTCAGACAAAAACTCTGCTGAGAGGCCATGAACATTGAAAGCCTCGACTGGCATGTCGCGCTGAGGATTAATGTAGACGTGATAAATATTGCCAGTCGGAATGTGATTGAGCAGCTCCACACCGCCAATTTCAACCAAGCGGTCGCCGCCGCGCGGATACAGACCTGTTGTTTCCGTATCAAAGGATATTTCGCGCATATCACCGCCCTACCAATAATCTTAGTTCAAATTTGCTGACCATGGCGGCAGGGGCAAGCAGCCAGGCTAACTTTTCCCCGAGAATGCCAGGTTTTACAGGCCTATCTGTCAGGGCAGCGCGGCAATGGCTCTCAAAAGGCATTCGACGGATCTTTTTGTCGCCTTAAGACCTAGCCCGGTATCAATTAGGAAATGCGCACGGCGGCGCTTTTCAGCATCTGGCATCTGCCGGGCGAGAATTGCCTCAAACCTCTCCGTCGTCATTCCCGACCGCGCAAGAACGCGCGCGCGCTGGATCACGGCATCTGCCGTAACAACAACGCAGACGTCCACCCGGCCATCCCCTCCGGTCTCGAACATCAGCGGAATATCGAGCAGAACAGCACGGCGCCCCTCGGCAGAGGCTTTCGCCAAAAACGCTGCCTCTTCAGCGCGCACAAGCGGATGAACGATGGCCTCCAGCCGTTTTATAGCATCAGGCTTGCCGAGCACATGCGGAGAGAGCAATGTCCGGTCGACTTTTCCATCAATCACAGTACCCGGAAACTCGGTCTCAATCAGAGCTGCCGCACGACCAGAATAAAGCATGTGCACCACGGCATCAGCATCATGTCCGGCAACACCACAAGCTGCAAACATCCGGGAAGTCGTCGATTTACCCATACCGATGGAACCCGTCAGGCCAATCCTAATCATCCATCTTGCTCCAGATCAGACAGGATGAGCGACCTCAGATTTTCATCCACTTCAGGTCGAATACCGAACCACCGCTCAAAGCCAGGTACAGCCTGATGCAACAACATGCCCAAGCCATCGACTGTTCGATTTCCCCGCGCTTCTGCTTGTTGAAGAAGATCTGTTTTTAGCGGGACATAGACAATATCCGTTACCAACGCCGATTTAGGCAAGTCCGAAAGGTCGAGTTCAAGCGCTGCCTTGCCCGTCATGCCAAGGGATGTGGTGTTGACCAGCAGATCTGCTTGTCCCAGATAATCCACAAGCTTATCCCAAGGATGAGCGATCGTTCTGGTACCGAACTCCTCCTTTAAAGCGATTGCTTTTGAGACAGTTCGATTGAAGATATGCACACTCTTGAAATTCCGAGACAAAAGAGACCAGACAATCGCGCGCGCAGCACCACCTGCCCCCAAAACAATCGCGGTTCCGGCATCTGAATCCCAACCAGGCGCGAGCTGGTCGAGATTGCCAAGAAAGCCAATTCCGTCCGTGTTTGCACCGCAAAGCTTGCCGGTTCCATCCAACCAAAGCGTATTTGCCGCGCCCATCGCCGCAGCCGCATCGTCAAGCTCATCACAAGCTGCTGCCGCGATTTCTTTATGCGGCACCGTCACATTGCAGCCGACCAATCCCGAACCTGAGAAATCTGAATAGAATTTTTCCGCAAGGTCCGGGTCAACTGCCTGGCGACCATATTCGCCTTCTAGGCCGTATTTTTTCAGCCAATATCCATGAACCATCGGCGAGCGAGAATGCGCAACCGGCCAGCCGGTGATAGCCGCTTTGCGGACAATGCTCATGTTGCCATCACTCCCTGACGCCGCAATTCTTCAAACAGCGGCATCAGTGGCAAACCAAGAATGGTAAAATAGTCGCCATCAATTTTTTCAAACAGCTGAATTCCGGGACCTTCGAGCTGATAAGCACCCACGCTGCTGAGCGCTACTTCGCCAACATTTCCCAGATAATTTCCAACGAATGCCGGTGTCAGATCGCGCATGGTCAACCGCGCTGTTGATACATGCCGCCAGATCGCTTCGCCATTGTAGGATAGAACCACAGCAGACAAGAGCTCGTGGGTCTTTCCGGAAAAGCTCAAGAGCTGACGCCGCGCTGCTTCCATATCATCCGGCTTGGTATAGCGTTTTCCCTCATAGGCGAGGATTTGATCTGCGCCAATCACAAGATCACCTTTACGGCGGGAGCTGACATCATTCGCCTTGGCCTCAGCCAGAACAGTTGCCAAATCCTCGGGCAGAAAGCCAGCCTCAATCAGGGGAGCCTCAACTGCCCGCTCATCCACATCAGATGGATCAATTTCGATCTCAAGCCCGGCGTTCTTTAATAATTCAGCGCGAATTTTACTCCCGCTTGCCAGAACCAGTGCCATTTCGGCCCTTCCCAATATTTTCATCTAGTGATTTTCATCCGCAAGGTTCAGATCGTGATCCCCGGGATTTCAGCCTTATAGGTTCGGTAAAGCGCCATTATTTCGGCTGCGGTTTCCTCAATTGATCTCCTTGTGACATCAATCAATGGCCAACCATTATCGGAACAAAGCCTTCGGGCCATATTGATCTCGCGAGCGATCTCCTTCCGGTCAACATAGGTATCGTTGTAGTTTTCTGCCTGTAAAGACAGAACCCTGTTACGGCGAACCTGTTGAATACGTTCGGCACTTGCCACAAGTCCAACGACCAGCGGCTTTTTTAAATTCAACAAATGTGCCGGCAAAGGGATATCCGGAACCAGGGGAACATTTGCCGCCTTGATGCCCCGGTTTGCCAGATAGATGCAGGTCGGCGTTTTTGAGGTGCGAGAAATCCCAACCAAAACGATATCTGCACCTTCCAGATCCTCCCAGACCTGACCGTCGTCATGCAACATCGTATAATTCATCGCTTCGATGCGTTTGAAATATTCAGCATCAAGTTCGTGCTGACCACCAATGCGATGGGTTTGCGTAACATTCAGATAGGACTGAAACACTGAAAACACAGGTGTTAGGATATTGACAAAAGGCACACCAAGGTCACGGCACGTTCGCTCCAACCTATCTGAAATGCCCTGATCAACGAGAGTGTAAAGTACGATACCTGGCGCAGATTCAATCTCACTGATCACCCGATCCAGCTGTTTTTGCGTTCGAACAAGCGGATAGACGTGCTCGATTTCCTGAACATCTTCATATTGAACCGTTGCCGCACGGGCGACCGTCATCAACGTTTCTCCAGTTGAATCCGACACCAGATGAAGATGAAAATAATTCCTCGACTTGTTCACGCAGTCATCCCCAACCCTGTTGATAATGCGGGAGAATTCACCTGATTTACCATTCAGGCTCATTTTGATCCCCGCTGACGGTTTTTTATGAACAGAAGCGAGTTCTTAAATGACTCCACACGAAACGACTTTCCCTGCATGTGGATTAACACACTGACCCGCTGCCATGGACAGGTTATCCACTTTTGCCAATTTCGTTAACAAAGTGTAAAAATCCTTCCAAGCTATTATAATTGAAAGAAATTCAGAGTTATCGACTCCTGTGGAGGGTAACTTGTCCAGAACACGCGACGATTTATCCCGGATCGGATATGACGGTAAGAGATTGTGAATGTTAAATGATCCCGGTAATCCACTCACAATAATAAGAAACAGATCCAAACTAAGAATCTTATTTAGTTAATATAAGGGAAAAGGGACTCCGCATTATGCAATCCAAAGATCGTGCCGTGATGCGAGTCTTGGCTGGAGAAAAAATATGGCCGCCACCGATCTGGATGATGAGACAGGCTGGCAGATACCTTCCAGAATATCGGGCAGTCAGGGCAAAGGCACCTAATTTTCTGGATTTCTGCTACAATCCGGATCTTGCAACCGAGGTGACCCTTCAGCCGATCCGCAGATATGGCTTTGATGCAAGCATCTTGTTCTCGGACATCTTCGTCGTACCGGACGCCATAGGGTATCCAGTCCGATTTGAAGAAGGGCGTGGTCCAGTGCTGGAGCCTCTTTCATCTGATCTTGTCGATCGTTTGGAACAGGAACGGGCGGAGGATCATCTTAAACCGGTCATAGAGACTGTTTCTCGCCTACGAGCTGAACTGCCCAAGGAAACCACACTCTTGGGCTTCTGTGGTGCTCCCTGGACTGTTGCCTGTTATTCCGTTGCCGGTCACACAACACCGGATCAGATCGCAGCTCGTGTTGGTTCTTACCGGCACCCAGAATTGCTTGAACGCTTTATTGAACATCTTGTGAAAGCCTCCATACGGTATTTGATCCGTCAGCTGGATGCGGGTGCTGATGCGGTTCAGATTTTTGATACCTGGGCAGGTGTTCTGGATGATGCCGGTTTTGAAAAATGGTCCATTCGGCCAACCAAGGCAATTGTATCAGGCGTTAAGGCTGAACGGCCGAATGCCAAGATTATCGGTTTCCCGAAATCATCAGCAGCGCGTATGGAAACCTACATCGCCAAAACAGGCGTTGATGCAGTTGGCCTTGATTGGACAGCGCCTGACAGCCTTGCGCTTGAAATCCAGAAGAAGGTCCCGATCCAGGGTAATCTGGATCCGATGCGGCTTGTTGCTGGCGGACAGGCTTTAGATGATGGCGTTGATCATATTCTTCGAACCTTTAACAAAGGGCCGCTGATCTTTAATCTCGGTCACGGTGTGACCCCGGATGCAGATCCGGACAATGTTGCGCGTATGGTTGAGCGTGTGAAGAGGGGCTAGGCATGAGTGCTTATGATTGGGTGAAATCACTTCACGTCATTTCGATCATCGCCTGGATGGCAGGTATGCTCTATTTGCCCCGATTGTTCGTCTATCATGTTGAAGCAGAAGTTGGCTCCGATAAGTCTGAGACCTTCAAAGTCATGGAACGTCGGCTTCTGAAGGCGATCATTAATCCGGCTATGATCTCTGCCTGGATATTCGGTCTGTGGGCGGCTTATGACATTGGCGCATTCAGTGAGGGATGGTTTCATGCGAAACTGACCCTTGTAGTGTTGATGTCTGCTGTACATGGATACTTGACTGGCTGCGTGAAGCGTTTTGCTCGCGATGACAACAAGAAGTCAGCTAAGTTCTATCGGCTTCTCAATGAGGTTCCGACCGTTTTGATGATTTTCATTGTAATTCTTGTCATTGGAAAACCATTCTGACATCGAATTCTCGGTAGATGGCGGGGAAAACTGCCATCTACGCCTTTATGACTACTTGCAGTTTTTTTTCGAATCCCTTATGGTCTCGCCAACTTTATCCCGGAGCTGTTGTGTAGCATTAAGCCTACATTGATAACCGGGGCCATGTCTGAACCTAGACCATCTGGCGTCCTCAATCCTTCTTCCTATCTCTTCTGCAATACAAGTTTCGAATTAGAGTATTCAGAAGACCATCCAGGTATATTGAATCCACATGATTGATCCCAACTCAATGCGGGAAATGAAACTCAAAGATCTCAAGAAAAAGACTCCTACCGAGCTGCTTCAGTTCGCAGAGGAAGTTGAGGTTGAAAACGCGAGCACCCTGCGCAAACAAGAACTTATGTTTGCTATCCTGAAAAACTTAGCGGTTCAGGATGTCGATATCATCGGCGAAGGTGTTGTTGAAGTTTTGCAGGATGGTTTCGGCTTTTTGCGATCGCCAGATGCGAACTACCTTCCGGGACCGGATGACATTTACGTCTCACCTTCCCAGATACGTCGATTCTCCCTGAGAACCGGAGATACGGTTGAAGGTGAAATTCGTAGCCCAAAAGAAGGCGAACGTTATTTTGCTCTTCTGAAGGTCAACACGATCAACTTTGAAGATCCGGACAAAGCGCGTCATAAGGTTCATTTTGATAACCTTACACCGCTGTATCCTGATGAACGCTTCAAGATGGAAATCGAAGATCCTACCAGAAAGGATCTTTCGTCCCGTCTTATTGATTTGGTTGCACCACTTGGAAAAGGTCAGCGTGCGCTGATCACTGCTCCGCCGCGTACGGGTAAAACAATGTTCCTGCAGAACATTGCACAGTCCATTACGACCAATCACCCCGAGTGTTATTTGATCGTTCTCCTGATCGATGAGCGTCCGGAAGAAGTGACTGACATGCAGCGAACAGTGAAAGGCGAAGTGGTTTCCTCGACATTCGATGAACCGGCAACGCGTCACGTACAGGTTGCTGAGATGGTGATCGAGAAGGCAAAGCGCCTGACCGAACATGGTCGCGATGTTGTGATCCTTCTGGATTCTATCACGCGTCTTGGCCGTGCCTACAACACGGTTGTTCCGTCATCGGGCAAGGTCTTGACCGGTGGTGTTGATGCCAATGCCTTGCAACGTCCGAAGCGCTTCTTTGGTGCGGCCCGTAACATCGAAGAGGGTGGGTCACTCACCATCATCGCGACTGCGCTGATCGATACGGGTAGCCGTATGGATGAAGTCATCTTCGAAGAGTTCAAGGGAACAGGTAACTCGGAAATCATTCTGGATCGGAAGATCTCCGACAAGCGTGTTTATCCTGCTATTGATATCCAGCGGTCAGGTACGCGTAAGGAAGAACTTCTCGTTCCTGCTGAACGCTTGAAGAAGACCTTCGTGCTGCGCCGGATCCTAAACCCGATGGGCACAGTTGATGCGGTTGAGTTCCTGCTCGATAAATTGAAGCAGACCAAATCTAACGATGAATTCTTCGACAGTATGAACACCTGATCGGATTCGGTTCCGATTTGTTTATAAAAAAGCGTGATGGTTTTAAACTGTCGCGCTTTTACTTTTTGTTAAGTAAGTGTTTCACGTGAATCAGCCTTAGAAGCTTCCTGGTTGATTCGTTATCGATCAGGATATCCTTTATGATCTATCTTGAAACTGAACGTCTTATCCTTCGGTCTTGGCAGACAGCTGATCAAGCCCCTTTGGCGCGTTTGAATGCTGATCCTGAAGTTATGCGTTATTTTCCTTCACCTCTGTCTCGCGAAGAGAGTGATGCCCTTATGAATAGGGCTATGGCTAAACAGGAAGCAGACGGTGTCTGTTTTGCGCCGATTGAAGAAAAACTCACCGGAAAATTTCTGGGTTTCGTTGGTTTGTCACGTCCGAAATACAACAAGCCTTTGCCGTTTGATCCTTGTATTGAAATTGGCTGGCGGCTGGATCGATCAGCGTGGGGAAAAGGCTATGCATCCGAAGCTGCCCAGGCTTGGCTTCAATATGGTTTCGATGTTCTGGATCTTGAAGAAATTGTATCTTTCACCACGGTGACCAATCAACCATCGAGGCGTGTCATGGAGCGGATCGGTATGGTTCATAATCCCGCTGACGATTTTCTCCATCCAGCATTGGAAGAAGGACATCCGCTTGAAGCACATGTTCTTTACCGATTGAAGAGATCCACTTGGCGTGACACTTCGGTCCGCTAGTCAATACGCTGGAGTATTGTTTCAAGATCCTTGCGAGATTGAATCGGAAACGAACAGGCGCCCTCGCGGCAGAGATATATGGTCAATGTGCCATCAACCGCATTCTTGAGTTTGGCTGGATGTCCGTCCGGAAAATCGTCCGTTGACTGAACAACCATTGTCATGAGTGCTGGATCAACGGCCTTGTTCAAAATCTTCAGGAATGGATTCGGATCCGATCCTTCCGGAGAAACGATGACAGCAAGTCGACCATTCACGCGTGTGTCAAATCCTGTGAGCAATGACGCAGTCGCAAATACGTTTTTGGGAACCTCTGAGGAGAGGGCGATCAGAAGTTTGTCTGCCAGGTCCCGATAATGGGTTTTGCCAGTCAGTAGATAAAGCCGGGACAAGCCTTCTGCCGTCATACCATTGGCATTGGGTGTGGCTTCATCAGCGACACTGTAGGGCCGTGTGATCAGGCCGGGCGCATCGTCCGCTGTCAGATAATAGGCGCCTTCGTTACTGCGGTAATGATTTTCCAAGGCTTTTGCGAGTGTCTCTGCATCCTCGATATAGCGCTCTGCATTTGCCGGATCAGCCTCAGCGAGTGCCAGGGCTGCGAGCAGCATGCTGGATTGATCTGTGGCAAAACCTGGATAGACAAGTTCTCCGTTGCGCCATGAATGACCGAGGCGGTGGTCCTTCATCATTTCGATCATAACGAAGGTATAAGCCTGCTGGGCGGCCTTCAGATATGATTCACGTGAAACAAGTCCGCTGATACGCGCAAGCCCTGCAATGGCGTAGCCGTTCCAATCTGCGAGGACTTTGTCGTCCAGGGCAGGCCGGACGCGTTCTGTGCGCTTGGCCAGAAGTTTTGCGCGAAGCTTGGTTAGGCGGGCTTCTTCACGGGCAGAAACAGTCGGTGTCTTCAGACGATTCGGGATCGTAACGCCTTCCCAGTTGCCAGCTGGATGGACATCATAGGCCTTGGCAAAGATCAGGGCGTCTTCATCGCCGAGGACTTCCGAGATTTCATCTGAGGTCCAGACGTAGAATTTGCCTTCGTCGCCCTCGCTGTCGGCATCGAGGCTTGAGGAAAATGCACCACCGGGCAACTGCATCTCGCTGATCAGCCAATCTGCCGTTTCTTCGATTCGACGACGAAACAGATCTTCACCTGTGGTCTGAAACGCTATCGCCAGCTGACTGAGATATTGTCCGTTGTCATAGAGCATCTTTTCAAAGTGCGGGACGAGCCAGAGGTGGTCGACCGAGTACCGGGCAATGCCGCCGCGAAGGTGATCATAGATGCCGCCGTTGCTGATCTGGCGCAGTGTGTGAAGATAGGTTTCCTTCGCCGTGTCGTTTCCGCTTCGCAGGCCAGTTCTCCAGATGAGATCCATGACGGAAGCCTGAGGGAACTTTGGCGCGCCCTTGATCCCCCCATGCTCCTGGTCGAACAGGCCAAGAAGGCGATCTCCGGCGTGCGACATCAAACTGCGATCCATGGGGGCGGTTGGCGTGATCTCTGCCTTAAGCGCTTCCATGAGGCCTTGGCTGTTGGTGTCGATTCGCTCCCGATCCGTTGCGAAGGTATCGGACACGCCATTCAGTACATCGACAAAAGAGGGGCGACCCCATTGTGCCGCCTTGGGATAATAGGTTCCGCCCCAGAAAGGTTCGCCCTCCGGTGTGAGGAACATTGTCAGCGGCCAGCCACCTTGTTCACCCAAGGCATGCAGCGCCTTCATGTAAATTTGATCGATATCCGGCCGCTCTTCACGATCCACCTTGATATTGATGAACAGGCGGTTCATTACCTCTGCAGTTCCTGGATCTTCAAAGCTCTCATGCGCCATGACATGACACCAGTGGCAGGCTGCATATCCGACGGACAGAAGAATGGGTTTGTTCTCGGCCTCGGCTGCGGCAAGCGCATCTTCGCCCCAGGTGTACCAATGAACCGGGTTATCCTTGTGCTGGAGAAGATACGGGCTAGTCGACTTTGCAAGGCGGTTTTCGCTCATTGGAAACTATGGTCCTTCAAGGATAGATTTGCCCTAGGGTTTAGCAAATTAGCGACAAGTGCAAGCTGGACTTGTCGGATCGCTCCAGACAGTTGATGTGAGAATGATGTCAGATACGATCTACGCCCTTTCCAGTGGAGCCTTGCCATCCGGCGTGGCTGTTATTCGTTTGTCTGGACCCTCTGTTGAACAGGTTCTCATCCATCTATGTGGCGCTGTTCCATTGCCACGTAATGCGGCTTTGAGACGCTTGACGGATCCTACTACGGGCGACGTTCTGGACGAGGCTCTGGTGTTGTTCTTCAAGGGACCATCGAGTTTCACCGGGGAGGATGTTGTCGAGCTGCAATGCCATGGTGGGCGGGCAGTTGTCGCGCGCATTCTCGAGGTGCTTTCTGGCTTTGATGGTCTGCGGCCAGCGGATGCTGGCGAGTTCACACGCAGGGCATTTGACCGAGGTCGGATGGATCTGACTGAGGTTGAGGGCCTGTCAGACTTGATAGCGGCTGAAACAGAGGCTCAGCGCAAACAGGCCTTCCGGCAAATGGGCGGCGAACTTGGGAGGCTTTACGAGGGATGGCGGACGCAGCTGATTCATATGAGGGCGATGATTGAAGCGGATTTCGATTTCGCTGATGAAGAAGATATTCCAGGCAGCGTCGCGGATCAGGTCTGGACTGAGGCAGAAGCGCTGGCCGCGGAAATTGGAGTACACTTGGATAAGTCTCGAAGCGGTGAGCGGCTCCGGTCTGGTCTTCAGGTGGTCCTGATGGGCGCGCCGAACGCTGGCAAGTCCAGTTTGCTGAATGCGATTGCGGGGCGGGAGGTTGCCATCGTGACAGAGGAAGCCGGAACCACCCGTGATGCGATTGAGGTTCATCTCGACCTTGGTGGGTATCCGGTGACACTCGTGGATACAGCAGGGCTTCGGGTTACGGATGGTCTGGTGGAGCAAGAAGGTATTCGCCGAGCACGGGCACGCGGGGATGCAGCGGACTTGATCCTTTGGGCAATGGAGCCAGAAGGGCACGCTCCTGACGACATCTCCTCCGGTCTGAGCGCCGATGTTCTCGAGACGGTTCCGGTTTGGATCGTTCATACAAAGGCAGATCTTGAGACTCCTCCGAAACGAGACTCTTCCGGAATAAAGCAGGAAATCCCTTGTTCAACGGTTGATACAGAGGGAATGGATCTGCTCTTGGCAGAGCTTTCCGGTTTCGCACATGAAATGATATCGGTCGGTGAAGCGCCTTTGGCGACCCGGCAGCGTCACCGACATTATCTGTGTGAATGCCAGTCGGCTCTGAGACAGGGAATTGCACAGGATCACTTGCCAGGGGAATTGCGTGCTGAGGATCTCAGACGGGCGGCTGATGCCCTCGGCCGGATCACGGGCCGCATCGATGTTGAAGATCTGCTCGATGTGATCTTCCGGGATTTCTGTGTGGGTAAATGAATTTGTTTCACGTGAATCCATCAGGGTTTTCATATATCGATTCATGAACGAAACATGTTTCACGTGAATCATTTTTGGTTCAGGTCCCTTGATTAATTCACGATTGCCAGTTCCAGAGGTCGGCAAATCCCGTTTTCTTTTGACCGTCTACATCATGCATTTTATAAGACACTCAACGAAAGTCGTTGGGCAGTTCTCATAGGAGCTAGCTGTTTCAGGAATGGTGCCTAAGAGCACTCCGTTTCAGTTCGACTTTTCTTCTTTTATGTTTTGGCTGCATCTCTCTCTTAAGGAACGGATGTGCCTCCGACGGATGAAATTAGATGACCCAGGCAAATATGACATTTGATGTGGTGGTGATCGGTGGTGGTCATGCAGGTTGCGAGGCGGCGGCGGCCTCTGCGCGCCTTGGGGTCCGAACCGCTCTGGTGACTCATCGGTTTGATACCATCGGTGTTATGTCTTGCAATCCCGCAATTGGGGGGCTCGGTAAAGGCCATCTCGTTCGTGAAATCGACGCGTTGGATGGGTTGATGGGCCGGGTCGCCGATAAGGGGGGGATTCAGTTTCGGATGCTGAACCGCCGCAAGGGGCCAGCCGTGCGCGGGCCTCGGGCGCAAGCGGATCGAAAACTTTATCGCGAAGCGATGCAGGCAGAGATATCGGCTATCAATAATCTGGACGTTGTCGAAGGCGAGGCAGATCGTTTTGTGTTTCAGGATGGAGCTATCGCTGGTCTCGCTCTTGCCGATGGTCGGGTCATCGACTGTGCTTCAGTCGTCCTGACGAGCGGAACTTTTCTTCGAGGTTTGATCCATATCGGTGACAAGAAGATCCCTGCAGGTCGTCAGGGGGAAGGACCGGCCATGGGCCTTTCGGTTTCTCTTGAAGAAATCGGCTTTGAACTCGGGCGGCTCAAGACCGGAACGCCAGCCCGTCTGGATGGTCGAACGATTGATTGGGGTAAGCTGGAAGAACAGCCTGGTGATGATGAGCCGATCCCGTTTTCGACACTGACGGAGAAGATCGAGACACCTCAGGTCCCTTGTCATATTACGCGGACGACGCCTGAAACTCATCGTATTATCCGGGAAAATCTCTCCAGGTCTGCGATGTACTCAGGCGAGATCAAGGGTCGTGGACCTCGCTATTGCCCGTCGATAGAAGACAAGATTGTCCGGTTCGGTGATCGAGACGGTCACCAGATCTTCCTGGAGCCGGAAGGGCTGGATGATCACACTGTCTATCCGAATGGCATTTCGACGTCGCTTCCCGAGGATGCTCAAATGGCTTTCCTCAAGACCATTCCGGGTCTGGAAAATGTTATAGTTATTCAGCCTGGGTATGCCATTGAATATGATCACGTCGATCCCCGTGAACTGATAGCGACCCTAGAAGCAAAGCGCTGTTCAGGCTTGTTTCTGGCTGGTCAGATCAATGGCACGACGGGCTATGAAGAAGCCGGCGCGCAAGGGCTGGTCGCTGGCTTGAATGCCGCTCTTAAAGCGCTGGGACGCGATCCATTCACGGTAGACCGAAGCCAAGGATATATCGGTGTCATGATTGATGACCTGATCACCCGCGGTATTTCTGAACCTTATCGGATGTTCACGTCTCGGGCAGAATACAGACTGTCTCTTCGTGCTGACAATGCAGATCAGAGACTGACACCGCTCGGTGCTGATCTGGGCTGTATATCGGAAACACGTCGAGTCGCTTTCGAAACGAAGATGCAGCAAATCAATACAGGGCGTGCTCTTCTGGAGCGGCTGACAGTGACGTCCGCTGTAGCCCAGAAAAAGGGGCTGCCAGTCAATCAGGATGGCGTGCGTCGGTCCGCGTTTGATCTTCTGTCCTATCCGGATATTTCGTTCGCCGACCTGCTGAATGTTTGGCCTGAGCTGTCTGACCTGGACAAAGGTATTGCAGAACAGGTCGCAACCGATGCGCTTTATGCTGTTTATCTCGAGCGGCAGGCGGCAGACGTGGCGGCCTTGAAGCGGGACGAGGCCTTGGCAATACCGCTTGGATTTGATTTCCAGGCGCTGATCGGCCTGTCCAATGAAGTGAAGCAGAAGCTTGAAACAGTGAAGCCAACCACGCTTGGCCAGGCTTCCCGCATGGACGGCATGACGCCGGCAGCATTGACGCTGCTGTTGTCCCATATACGACGTCAGGGCAGAAAAGGGGCCGCGTGATGAGATCGTCTATGGGGCTCAACGAAACTGCACAGTCTGTGTATAACTATGGGGATGTTTCACGTGAAACTGTGGAACGTCTTCAAATATATGTCGATCTGGTTTTGAAATGGCAACCAGCGCAAAATCTCATTGCGCCATCGACTATCCCTGATATCTGGACACGGCATGTTGCCGATAGCCTTCAGACAAAGTGGAGCATGCCAGACGCTCGGATATGGGTAGATGTTGGCAGTGGAGCAGGTTTTCCAGGCGTGGTGACTGCGATTCTTCAGGCCGATGATCCTGGTGCTCATGTGCATATGATCGAGAGTAATCAGCGTAAGGCAGCGTTCTTGCGAACGGCGCTACGTGAGACGGGCACTAAGGGTACAGTACATGCCGGGCGGATCGAATCGGTAGCGAAAGAATGGCCACATGGTCAGGTTGATGCTGTTTCTGGCAGGGCTTTAGCGGCTCTTGGTCTGCTGTTTGACTTGAATGAGCCTTTTTTTGTAGCTGGTGCGAAGGGCGTTTTCCACAAAGGTCAAGATTTTCAGCGAGAAGTTAACGAAGCGTCTCACGCTTGGTCTTTCGATCTGGTAGAAAAGGAAAGTCTTATTGATCCAACGAGCCGGATGCTTCTTCTTTCCAATATCTCCCGGCGCAGTTAGGAAGGCCTCCTTTTAATGAGCATGCTTCCAGAATCTCCACGTGTCCTTGCACTCGCCAACCAAAAGGGCGGCGTTGGGAAAACCACGACGGCCATCAATCTTGGAACGGCTCTTGCCGCGATTGGCGAAAAAGTACTGGTGATCGATCTGGATCCGCAGGGCAATGCGTCCACGGGTCTTGGTATTGAGCGCCGCGATCGTGGTCTGTCGACTTATGATGTCCTGAGTGGCGACTGCGGATTGGATGAGTCCATCAAGGACACGGCAGTGCCGCGGGTTTGGGTTGCACCATCAACAATGGACCTGCTTGGTCTGGAACTTGAGATCGCGTCTTCAGGCGATAGGGCTTTCCGCCTGCGTGCGGCAATACAGCAGTTGAGTGAATCGCGGTTGTTCCGGGAAATTGGCTTTACTTATGTTCTGGTCGATTGCCCACCGTCTTTGAACCTTCTGACGATCAATGCACTTTCTGCGTCGCATTCGATCCTTGTGCCATTGCAGTGCGAGTTCTTTGCACTTGAGGGTCTTAGCCAGTTGCTCAGCACGGTTGAGCAGGTTCGTAATGCTCTGAATTCAGAGCTGACCATACATGGTATCGTTTTGACCATGTACGATAGCCGGAATAACCTTTCCAGCCAGGTGGTTGCCGATGTACGGGAAACAATGGGCGATGCGGTTTATGAAACGATCATTCCACGGAATGTTCGAATTTCCGAAGCGCCGTCCTATGGCAAACCGGCGCTGCTGTATGATCTGAAGTGCGCCGGCAGCCAAGCCTATCTGCGGCTTGCGTCTGAAATCATTCAGCGAGAGCGCGACCTTCGTAGGGTTGCTGCCTGAGATTTACTCATTAAAGAGATCTGCGATGGGCTATTGTCTGTCGCCTCTGAGTTCAGCTGGATTGGGGCCTTCCAGCGTTGATGACGATTAAAATTCGTCTAAGTCATTGATATAATACAAAAAAGAAAAAAAGGTGCGGTATGGCGGAAGAAGGTAGCAAGAACAAGCGTCTTGGACGGGGTCTCGCGGCTTTGATCGGGGATTCGGCAGTTCAGGATACCTCTGCGCCCGAGAGAGGCTTGCGCGACAGCCGTAGGGTGCCAATTGAGCATCTCGAGCCGAACCCTCGTAATCCTCGCAAGACCTTTTCTGAGAAGGATCTCGCGGATCTGACGGAATCGCTCAGGGCGAAAGGGATCGTCCAACCTATTCTTGTTCGCCCAGCGGCTGGAAAGCAGGACCGTTTCGAAATCATTGCGGGTGAGCGTCGTTGGAGAGCTGCGCAGAAGGCCGGACTGCATGATGCGCCAATCATCATTCGGGATGTGACTGACCAGGAAGCTCTTGAGTTGGCCATTATCGAGAATGTTCAGCGTGCGGATCTCAATCCGATTGAGGAGGCGATGGGCTATGATCAGCTGACGGCGGAGTTCAGTTACAGCCAAGGAGAGCTGGCCAAGGTGATCGGCAAAAGCCGCAGTCATGTTGCCAATACCATGCGTCTTCTCAAGTTGCCAAATTCGGTTAAGGACTATCTTGCCGAAGGGCTTCTGACAGCAGGTCATGCACGGGCGTTGATCACGGTCGAAGATCCTGCCGCGCTTGCAGATCTGATTGTTGAAAAAGGCCTGACCGTTCGCGATGCGGAAAAATTGGCGCAGGATCCGGAAGCCCTGAGCAAATTGCTCAGCGGGGCCAAGAACGAGGTTTCCAAGCCACAGAAAGATGCTGACACCAAAGCGCTTGAACAGCGTTTGGCTGATACGCTCGGTCTCAAGGTAACGGTGGGTCATAAGCCCGGTAAGGAAAACGGCGATCTGAAAATCAAATACACATCGCTTGAACAACTAGACGAGCTCTGCCGAAAGTTGGGCGTGGAAACACGCTAAACGCTTGTAAAAGACGGCGTTGATTCGAAGACGAAATGTTTAACGGCCGGATTTTTGTCCGGCCATTTTGCTTTTATGACTCTTGTCTATCCGATTTAGTTTCTGGACCCAAGGGCAATGCGGCATGCGAGGCCGGTGAAAACGGCGGCAAGAAAATATTGCGGCAGCTTTTTGAAACGGTTCAATCTGCGGGCCTTATTTCTAATTTCGCTGCTGAGCAGGATTACTGATCCATTGACCAGAAAGCCTGTCAGGTTGAGGACCGTTGCGAGTACCAATGTCTGGACAACGATTGAGCCCGATTCCGGGTGAATGAACTGCGGGAACAGGGCGAGCATGAAGAGAGCCATTTTGGGGTTTAGCAAATTGGTGAACAGCCCTTCGCTAAAGACCCTTGATGCTGACATTTGCTTGAGAGACTCTATGGGCGAAAACGCCTGGTTTGTTGACCTTAGGGTTTTCCAAGCCAGATATAGAAGATAGGCGCAGCCCGCCCAGCGAATGATTTCGTAGGCCATTGGGATTGTCAGAAACAGTTGCGACAAGCCAAATGCTGTTGCCAAGGCATGGCCATAACTTCCCGTGGCGATACCCGCATAGGTCATGAAACCAGCTTTCCGGCCCTGGCTGATGCTCCGTGAGGCAATCAAGAGCATATCTGGTCCGGGTGTTGCGGTCAGAACGATGCAAGTGCTGGTAAATAGAATGAGTGTGGAGAAATCCGGCATTGAGTGTTCCTTTAATCAGGTAAGCCGGAATTCTTGAATATCACACTCTCAAGTGTTTGCAAGATCTGGGTAAAGGCCAGAGCGTTTCAAACGACGAGCAAACCAATCTCTCTGTTCGGAACTGGGCTGATTCCAATTGTGGGATTTTGATCTAGCGACGACGAGCGGCGCGAGACCTCGCAACGCGGGCAAGCGTCAGTAGTGCTTCAGAGAGTACTGGAGCGCCGAGGCTTGCATTAAGTCTGGAGATCTTCATTGCCTCGTGAAGGCGCTCTGTGGCCTTCGACAGGTCGTCTGTGGACCATATTTGTATCTGACGGGCGATGGCGGCCTTTCGTTTGAAAAAGACAGGTGGGCGTTGGCCATCAACAATTGCCTGAGACTGCGTGCCCCGGTCGAGTTCGGCCCTCATTCTATGGAGCCACTGGAAGTGTTTTAATGCTTGTCCCGCGATGACGGAGGCATTTGATCCTTGAGCATCTAGCCTCTCAAGGCCGTGATCAAGTGTTTCCAGATTACCAAGAGCGGATGAATCTATTAGCTCTGACATCTCGAAGGCTGATGCGTCTCCAATGATGGCTTCAACATCATCGCTTTCAATGCGGCCCTTGCCCAATGCGTAGAGGCAGAGCTTCTTCAGTTCGCCGCGACTGGCCAGGCGGTCAGCTCCGAGAAGGCTGTGCAGGGCGGCTCTGGCTTCGCGGGAGATTGTGAGCTCGGATTCCCGGGTTTCATTATCAATCAGCTGATCAATGTCTCTGCCAGTATCCGCGTAGCAGGGAACGGCTACGGCTCTGCGATCAGATTCAAACAGTTTGCGAAGGCCGGTGCCCTTTTTCAGATCACCGGCTTCGATGACAATAAGAGCCGGATTATCATTGAGCTTCAGCAGTGGAGTGATGGCAGGAGACAGGTTTTTCCCGCCGGCATCCTTGATCCAGAGGATCCGCCGTCCGCCAAATAAAGGGATCGTAAGCGCTTCATCTAAAAGCCGATTCGGATCGGAAACAATCTCTGAAGCATCGATCTTGGCAAGCGTAAATGGATCCTCATCACCCTCAGATGCCTTGGACACGAGCATGGCGGCCCGCTCCGTCACAAGGCCGGTGTCCGGGCCATAAATCAGCACTGCGCTGCCCCCGGTGGGAGGCTTGGACAGGAAGCGATCTATATCGCCAGCCTTGAGCGCAGTCACGAATATGAGTCCTTAACGGTTAGAGGCGAAATGACCGGCAATCCGAGCCTGGATGTCGCTGGCAATCGCCGTTGCAGCGCGTTCTTCTGCATCACGCTTGGCGCGAATGTTTGCAAAGCGCTGGCTCGAGAAATCATAGGATGCAGTTGCAAAAGACTTGCCGGTCATCAAGGTTTTCTGCGTATTCAGATCTGAAAGCACAAAGGTCGTGTTCATTGTCAATGTGTAGGCTGCGGGAACATCAGCAAGGCGCTCCACGCCGACTTCAGCCTCGTTGAGATCCATCAAGACCCTGAGTCGGTACAGTTTTTCAGGTCCTTCAGCACCACGCTCAAAGTTGAACGTAAGCTGATTGTAGAGTGTACGTGTGGCATCAGAATCGCTGTGTTTGTCTGAAATCGGGTCTATGTCGATGGCGGCCAGCTCAGCTTGCACAGTTGTGCCGGTTCTGGATGATGTGTCCAAAGATCCATAGAGCGGGCGAACCTGACAGCCAGTCAGAAGTCCAGCGAAGACAAGAGATGCCATCAGAGGAAAGAGCGCCTTACGGCTGCGCGTTTTCAGGTCAAGCAACGACATTCACGATCCTTTGCGGCACCACGATAACCTTGCGCGGGGCGCGTCCTTCGAGAACACGCTGCACGAAATCCAGCTCCAACGTAGCCGCTTCTACGACCTCTTTGGAAGCGTCTCGTGCAACAGTAATTTCGCCACGCCTCTTGCCATTGATCTGGATCGGTAATGTGACGGTGTCTTCAACAAGCAGGCTGTCATCCACATGCGGCCAATCCGTCTCAGAAATCAGGCCGTACATGCCAAGTTTTGTCCAGCACTCTTCAGCCAGATGGGGCATCATGGGGGCGATCATCTGAGCCAGGCTTTCTGCAGCTTCGCGAACAGCGTAGGCCATTTCGGGTGCGCTCATTCCATCGTGGGCAGCTTTACCGATCTGGTTGACGTGTTCATAGATTCGGGCAACTGCACGATTGAATCCGAGGCTTTCCAAGTCTTTTGAGATGGCAGCGATTGTTTTGTGGGTTGCGCGACGAAGATCGAGGGCCTTGCCGGTCATCTCAGGGATTTCGTTGCTGCGGGCCTCTGTGCCGTCCGCGATCTCCTGAACCAGGCGCCAAACGCGCTGGACAAAGCGCCAGGAACCCTGAACGCCTTCTTCGGTCCAGATGACGTCACGTTCTGGAGGGGAATCCGACAGCATGAACCAGCGCGCAGTGTCGGCACCATAGGTGTCGATAATGTCGGTCGGATCGACTGTGTTTTTCTTCGACTTCGACATCTTTTCGATGGAGCCAATGGTCACTGGGCCACCTGTTTCTGTGTGGATGGCTGTTCGTTTGCCATCGGTTTCAGAAAAGGTAATGTCAGCTGGGTTCAGCCATTTTCCATCAGAAGATTTGTAAGTTTCGTGTGTAACCATGCCCTGGGTAAAGAGACCTTTGAATGGCTCCTTTATATCGAGAGCGCCGACTTTCTGCATCGCACGGGTAAAGAAGCGAGAATAGAGAAGGTGCAGTATGGCATGCTCGATGCCGCCAATATACTGATCTACCGGAAGCCAATGGTTTGCAGCCTTCGGGTCGGTTGGCTGGTCGCAGCGCGGGGCCGTGAAGCGGGCGAAGTACCAAGAGCTGTCGACGAAGGTGTCCATTGTATCAGTTTCGCGCAAGGCGGGCTTGCCGCAGGCAGGACAGCTCGTGCTGCGCCATTCCGTATGGCGATCAAGTGGATTGCCCGGTTTGTCAAAATTGATGTCTGACGGCAATTCAACCGGCAGATTTTCGTCTTTTTCCGGAACCACGCCACAGTCATCGCAATGGATGACTGGGATTGGGCAGCCCCAATAACGCTGACGGGAAATGCCCCAGTCGCGTAGACGATAGTTTACCTGGCGCTCGCCTTGTGGTTCATCCGATATGATTATTTCTTCGAGCTTTTTGGCAACAGCGTTTTTAGCTGCGCCAATGCTCATCCCGTTGAGGAAACCGGAATTGAAGATGGTGCCATCGTCGGTGTAGGCTTCATTGGTTACCTCAAAGGTTGCTGCGTCGGCATCCTTTGGCAAGACGACTGGCCTGACAGGCAAGTCATATTTGTGAGCGAAGTCCAGATCGCGTTGATCATGGGCCGGGCAGGCAAAAATAGCGCCTGTGCCATAGTCCATCAAAATGAAGTTCGCGACATAGACTGGCAATTCGATCGAGGCATCCAGCGGATGCTTGACCTTGAGGCCGGTGTCAAAGCCGTTCTTTTCCGCTGTCTCGATGGCTTCAGCCGTGGTGCCAATGCGGCGGCACTCTTCGATAAAGGCTTGCAGCTCAGGATTGGATTCGGCGAGCTTGGTCGAAATCGGATGATCTGGAGACAGACCCATAAAGGACGCGCCGAAGAGCGTGTCCGGGCGGGTTGTGAAAATTTCGAGCACTTGATCGCCGGTGGGAGCAGCTTCGATAAATTCAAAGCGAACCCGCAGGCCTTCTGACTTGCCGATCCAGTTTTTCTGCATCAGGCGGACTTTGTCAGGCCAACGGTCCAGACCGTCGAGCGCTTCCAGAAGTTCTTCCGAATAATCGGAGATCTTGAAAAACCACTGAGTTAGTTCGCGCTGTTCAACAAGCGCGTCAGAGCGCCAGCCGCGACCATCAATTACCTGCTCATTGGCAAGAACGGTCATGTCGACCGGGTCCCAGTTGACCTTGGCGTTTTTGCGATAGACCAGGCCAGCTTCGAGGAATTTCAGGAAAAGGCGCTGTTGTTGTTCGTAATATTCAACATCACAGGTCGCGAATTCCCGGCTCCAATCGAGTGATAGACCCATGATCTTGAGTTGTTCGCGCATGAATGCGATGTTTTCATAGGTCCAGTCCTTGGGGTGGACATTGTTCTGCATGGCGGCGTTTTCGGCAGGCATACCGAAGGCGTCCCAGCCCATTGGGTGTAGAACATTGAAGCCCTTGGCGCGTTTATGGCGTGCAACAACATCGCCCATGGCGTAGTTGCGGACATGGCCCATGTGAATCCGACCGGACGGATAAGGGAACATCTCCAGGACGTAGTATTTTTCGCGCTCGTCTTCGTTGGAGGTGACGAAAACGTCCTTGTCAGTCCAGACCTTTTGCCAGCGCGCTTCGACTTCGCGGGCGTTATACCGTTCCGTTGCCATTAATTTTGCCGTTTCATGAGGCGCTGTCCAGCAGCGCTTATATTGTTAAGGTGTTTGGCGGACTGTCACCAGAAATCAGCCTTGGGGTCAACATGATTGCAGGAAAATGTCAGCATTTTCGTTATCGAGACTGGAATGCTTGCATTTTTCGCTTTGTAGACCTTATCAGGAGCTGTCTGAAGCGGCACTGAAAATGGACAAGGAATATCGACATGGCGGATACGGCACCTGATCGGCTGAACCGGGTTCTCAGCGACATTTACGCTGCTGAACAAGAAAATGGCGGTGTTAAAGGCGAGGCGACTCTTGTCGCTGTTTCAAAAACATTTCCGGCTGAAGACATTCAACCGGTTTTGGCCGCGGGGCAGCGGGTGTTCGGGGAAAACCGTGTTCAGGAAGCCATGGCCAAATGGCCTGGCCTTCGGGAAGACTATGAAGGTGTTGAACTGCATTTGATTGGGCCGTTGCAGTCAAATAAAGCGAAAGAGGCTGTTGCGACCTTTGATGTCATTCACACTATTGATCGCGAGAAGATTGCGAAGTCTCTGAAGCTGGAGATGGATAAGCAGGATCGAAATTTGCCTTGTTTTATTCAGGTCAATACCGGCGAGGAACCCCAGAAGGCAGGGATTGCACCGCATGATCTGGATGCCTTTGTTGCGCGTTGTCGTGATGAGATCGGACTGGAGGTTGTTGGTTTGATGTGCATTCCCCCAGTCGAAGATGCACCGGGACCGCATTTTGCGTTGCTGCAGAAGATGGCGGATCGCAATGGCCTGTCACTTCTCTCTATGGGCATGTCGTCAGATTATGAAACAGCTCTTGGATTTGGTGCGACCCATGTTCGTGTTGGTTCTGCCATTTTTGGACATCGTGATTATCCAGCTTAAAATTTCCCCTAGGTTAAAATACATGAGTGTATTTTGATATTGTGCAATCCATGCCTCATTTCGGACAAAACCGATTGAAAGCGACACTGAATTGTTCTCCATGTGACCGTAGGGGCATCATGAACACGATAAGATCACAGGACTTACACGGATCAGTCACTTCGCTGGCCTGATTTGATAGCAGAGTTTGGAGTGTTCCGCATCGTCAGGTCAGTCGACTTGAGGGTGGCGGGATGAAAACCTAAACCTGTTAGTGGGAGTCAAATCCATGACTAAACGTCTTACAGCAACGCTCGTTTTCGGTACCTTGATCGCGTCTGGTGCAGCACTTGCCCAAGGAGTGACATTCGAAGCAGTGGACGGAAATCAGGATGGTTTCGTGACCTTCTCCGAGCTTTCTGCGGCGGTGCCATCAGCGACGGAAGAGGTCTTCAACGGTGCGGATGCCAATCAGGATTTGATGTTGAGCCCTGATGAGTTCTCCGCAATGAGCCTTTAACGGTTCTCTAGGAGAACTGCCTCTCTTCAGGTGAATGTGCCTGAAAATGGGCTGTTTTAACAAAAGGACTTGCCGACCGGACGCGGTCGGCAAGTCCTTTTGTTTTTAGCTCTCGCTCCAGAAGTCTGGCGTTAGGATGACAAGACCTGCGATGATCTCAAGGCGACCGAGGATCATCTGGATCGACAGGAGCCATTTGACGATGTCTGGCAGGGATTGAAACGTACCCGAGGGGCCGATGATCGGACCAACTCCTGGCCCAACATTTGCCAGGGCCGTGATGGAACCGCTGAAGGCTGTCAGAAGGTCCAATCCCAGACAGGCGTATGCCAGTCCAAAAAGGGCAAAGGTTCCCGCATAAAGGACTGCGAAAACCAGAACACCTTCAATGACGGAGGTATTGACCGGCTTTCCGCCGTAGCGTGTCGGACTTATCCGGTTCGGATGGATCATCCGCCTTAGCAGCGACAGGATGAAACTCAGGAGCAGGGCAATCCGGAACATCTTGAAGCCGCCTGCGGTTGATCCGCTGCAGCCGCCCAAAAACGTCAGCATGAAGAATATGCATATGACGAGAGTGCCCCATTCCAGATAATCTGTTGCCGCATAGCCTGTTGTCGTGATCACCGAGACGACATGAAACACAGACAGTGTAAAGAGATGAAATGGGGTGTCGTGTTGTGCCCATCGTTGGCTCAGGAAAATGACAAAACTGGCAACCACGACAATAATTACGAGATAAGTAATTTGCTGCCGGTCATCGGAAATCTTGCCTTCAAAGCTTTTGATTAAAAACAGGAACGGTATGCTGGACGCCAGCATGAAAACGATGGAAACCCAATAAACTGCTGTTCCGCCGAACTGCCCGAATGAGCTGTCTGATGTCGAATATCCTCCGGTGGAGACCGTCGTCAGGGAGTGGTTGATGGCCTGAAACAGGCTCATGCCGCACAGCAGATACAAAGTGGTACAGGCGAAGGTGAGCCCACCATAAAGGGTCAGCAGTCGCAGCAGAAAGGGTTCAATACGGCCGTAGGGCTTTGTCGTGTTTTCAGAAGATTCCAGAGCAAACAGCTGGCTTCCACCAACCCGCAGGCCCGGCAACAGCCATATACCGATGACCACGATGCCTATGCCACCAATCCATTGCAGTAGGGATCTCCAAAGCAATATCCCGGGTGGCAGGTGGTCCAGACCTGTCAAAATGGTAGAGCCTGTTGTGGTCAAGCCCGAGGCTGACTCAAAAAAAGCGTCTGTAAAGCTTATGCCAAGGCCGCTTGCGTAGAGCGGGAGAGCTCCGGCTAAACAGAATGCGGCCCAGGATGCATTCACCAATAGAAAGAGTTCACGCCGCCGCAGAGTGAGGTTTTGTCCGGAAAGGGCAACAGATGTAAGCGCACCTATGCCACCCACAATGAGGGCGGAGGCCAAAAAGACCTTCCAGTCCGGATTCTGGGCGAGCAAATCGGCGCTTGCCGGTATGAGCATGAAGGCGGCTATGAGGATCATAAGCCTGCCTATAGGAAGCGCAACAGCGCGATAGTTCATGTCCCGGTGTCCTGTTCCGCAGCCAAAAGCCAGTTCCTGGCTCCGTCTGGTGCGGTATTCGAGGTCAACGTATATCTGCTCAACATAGCGCTAATACAAGAGCGCATCTAAGTTCAACTGCATAGATGGTATCACAGTAAATCAGCGCTTATCCTTGACTCACTGGCCAGCTTGAGTCATTTAAGCATCCGACTCCATATGAGTGACGACATTTCGAGCCGCCGACCGGGACCCGTAAAGGTGTAAAGAGTTCCCGGAGGTCATCACCCGACAGCGCGATGCGCCCTCGGGTGATTTTCTGCTTTGCGTGTTGGTCTGTCATTTCCATATGGTCGGGTGCTTATCCCGGAACTGCAACGAAGGACTTTTTTATGTTCGAAAGCCTGTCCGATCGACTGAGCGGAATTTTCGACAAGCTAACCGGCCGCGGTGCGCTGTCGGAAAACGACGTCAATGAAGCGCTGCGTGAAATTCGCCGTGCGCTTATTGAGGCTGACGTTGCATTGCCTGTCGTACGCTCCTTTACGGATAAGGTTCGCAATCGTGCTGTTGGCGCTGAAGTGGTCAAGTCGGTCACGCCAGGCCAGATGGTCGTCAAGATCGTCCATGATCAACTCGTTGAAATGCTGGGTGCAGAAAGCCAGGGCGTCGATCTTAATGCTGCAGCACCTGTGACCATCATGATGGTTGGTCTGCAGGGCTCTGGTAAGACCACAACGACTTCCAAGATTGCCCGGCGTTTGACCCAGCGTGATAAACGCAAGGTGTTGATGGCCTCGCTGGATACACGCCGACCCGCGGCGCAGGAACAGCTGAAGGTTCTCGGCGAACAGAACGACGTTGATACGCTCCCGATTGTCGAAGGTCAGGGACCGGTTGACATCGCCAAACGCGCCATGACGGCTGCGAAGCTTGGCGGTTATGACGTGGTTTTGCTTGATACGGCAGGCCGTACCCACATCGACGAGCCGTTGATGGTGGAAATGGCCGATGTCAAATCAGCGACACAGCCTCATGAAATCCTGCTGGTCGCTGATGCGCTAACCGGTCAGGATGCAGTTAATCTGGCCAAGAATTTTGACGAACGGGTCGGGATTACGGGTATTGCCCTGACCCGTATGGATGGTGATGGTCGCGGCGGTGCTGCGCTCTCCATGCATGCGGTGACTGGCAAGCCCGTGAAGCTGGTTGGTACCGGTGAAAAATCCGATGCGTTGGAAGACTTCCATCCCAAGCGAATTGCTGATCGTATTCTCGGCATGGGCGATATCGTATCGCTGGTCGAAAAAGCTGCTGAAGCCATTGATGCTGAAAAAGCTGCCGAAATGGCGCGCAGGATGCAGAAGGGTCACTTCGACCTGAATGATCTGGCCGAGCAGCTTAAGCAGATGGAAAAACTGGGCGGCATGTCCGGCATGATGGGCATGCTTCCAGGTGTCGGAAAGATGAAGAAGCAGATCGAAGCTTCGAACATCGATGACAAGATGTTCAAGCGTCAGGTCGCTATCATCCAGTCGATGACCAAGATTGAAAAGCGCAAACCCGAGCTTTTGAAAGCTAGCCGCAAGAAGCGCATTGCCGCTGGTGCTGGTGTTGGTGTTGCCGAAGTCAACAAGCTTTTGAAAATGCACCGCCAGATGGCGGACATGATGAAGCAGATGGGCAAGAAAAAGGGCATGCTCGGCAAAATGATGGGCGGCCTGACTGGCGGCATGGGCGGAATGCCAAATGTCGATCCCAAACAGCTTGAAGAAATGTCCAAGTCCGGACAGCTGCCTGGTGGCATGGAGTTGCCGAAGGGCCTTCCAGGCGGTTTTCCAACGGGCATGGGCGGCGGAATGCCGGGTCTTCCCGGCCTTGGAGGTCCCAAAATGCCAGGTGGCCTCGGAAGCCTGCCAGGCTTTGGCAAGGGGAAAAAGAAATGAGCATGAGTGATGCTGAAGGCCAGTTGGGTCAAACCGCTGCTATTGAGGAACTTAAAGCGTTGAGATCCTCAATCGACAACATTGATGCCTCGCTCCTTTACATGCTCGCAGAACGTTTCAAATGCACCCAGAAAGTGGGTGTTCTGAAAGCTACGAATGACCTGCCGGCGGCTGACCCGGCACGGGAGAAAGTTCAGATCGAACGCCTGCGAAAGCTCGCTGATGATGCAAATCTCGATCCTGATTTTGCTGAAAAATTCCTGAACTTCATCGTGAAGGAAGTCATTCGGCACCATGAAGCTATTGCCGCTGAAGCCGGCAAATAAACAAACTGGAGAATTGAAGTATGGCTACTAAAATCCGTCTTGCACGTGGTGGTTCCAAGAAGCGTCCTTATTACCGTATCGTTGTTGCTGACGTTCGTGCACCACGTGATGGTCGCTTTATCGAAAAGATCGGCTCCTACAACCCTATGCTGCCGAAAGATTCTGAAGACCGCGTACAGCTGAATGTTGAGCGCATTCAGTATTGGCTCGACACAGGCGCACAGCCTACGGACCGTGTTCTTCGTTTTCTTGATGCTGCTGGCCTGATGAAGCGTGAACCACGCAATAATCCAAATAAAGCGAAGCTTGGTCAGAAGGCACAGGAGCGCTTGGACGAGAAGAAGCAGGCTGAAGAAGATGCAGCAGCTGCTGCCGCTGAAGCTGCTGCTGAATAAGATGCACAAGAGTTTGCGCCAAGTGGCGATGAGGATGGCACCACACCATGGGTGATGTCGACAAAGACATGGTCCTCATGGCCCGCATTGGCGCGGCTCATGGCATTCGCGGGGAAGTGCGGGTCAAGCCATTTGGCGATGACCCGCTGTCCTTCACCGATTATGGGATTTTGACCACCAAGGACGGCTTACGGTCGTTTGAAGTGGTAAGGGCGCGCGTGCAAAAAACGGTCGCAGTGACCCAATTCAAGGGTATTTCGGACCGTAATCAGGCCGAAGCATTGAATGGCTTGGATCTATACGTGCCACGCGATCAGTTGCCGGAAACTGAAGAAGACGAGTTCTACTATTCCGATTTGACCGACTTGCCTGTTCAGGACATGAGTGGGCGAGAACTTGGAAAAGTGATCTCGGTGCAGGATTTCGGTGCTGGAGACCTTTTGGAAGTCCGACCGCTGCTCGGCAAGACGTTCTATATCCCGTTCACCAAAGCGATTGTGCCTGTCATTGATCTGGACGCGGGCATGGTAACGGTCGACCTGCCAGAAGATTATTTTTCCGAAGAGCGTTTGGACGAAACTCCAGACTGACATGGCTCCAGCCCCATACTCTGATAGTCAAATTCTACCGGTTGACTGCGGACAGCTTGACGCTTTTCAGAGCGCATGAGAGCAATTGCAGCCACGACCAGTGCGACACCTATGCCGTTGGCAAAAGCATCTGGCAGCGACGCTTCATGATGTGGCAGAAACGCTTGAGCGCCCTCTCCGAGTAATCCAAGCGAGAATGCGACGATTGCAGATATTCTCAAACGACAGCAAAACAGCGAGTGGATTGAAAGCGTGAGAAGCGCGTAAAATCCCACATGAAGAATCTTGTCGTAGGGAGCAACTACACCGGTGTTAAAAACCAGCCCTGCCAGCAGGCCGAAGGTCAGTAAGGCAATGAGTGGCAAAAGCCTGTTGAGCGATATATCTAGGTAATGCTGGTTAACACGCGTCTGAATGAACTTCGGTAATTTTAGACGCAAACGTGGCAAAATCTTTATCCCTGATAATCTTCACAAGCATCTTCTGTGTTGAATATTAACGGGGTGCTACGAAAGGCATTCTGATCATCAGAACTTTGTAAAAACAAAATTCAGAGTTAACAAAACGTAGGGGCCGCCTCTGATGCTGGGTTCTGGTCTTCCATTTAACGAAAGGAAATTCATGACTTTCAAGGCGAGCATACTGACGCTTTATCCGGATATGTTTCCCGGGCCCTTGGGGCAAAGTCTGTCAGGGCGCGCTCTGAATAATGGGCTGTGGGAGCTTGAAGCGCGGCAAATTCGCGACTCAGCAACTGACAAGCACCGCTCAGTGGATGATACGCCGTCCGGCGGGGGCGCGGGCATGGTTTTGCGAGCTGACATCATTGGCAAGGCTATTGATGCTGCAGCGCCTTCAGATGATCCGCGTCCAAGGATCCTGATGAGCCCGCGCGGCAAGCCATTTACTCAGGCAAAAGCCCATGAGTTGGCTGAGGGGCCTGGCGCTATTATCGTCTGTGGTCGGTTTGAAGGCGTCGATCAGCGTGTGATTGATGGGCGGAACCTCGAGGAAGTTTCCATCGGTGATTATATCCTTTCTGGCGGTGAAATCGGTGCGATCACCCTGCTTGATGCGATTGTTCGTCTTATACCCGGTGTTATGGGCAATATGGAAAGTGCGGATACGGAGAGCTTTGAAGCCGGGCTTTTGGAGCATCCGCAATATACGCGTCCAGCTGAATTTGAAGGCCGGACAATTCCGGGTGTACTGACGTCGGGCAATCACAAGAAGATTGCCGAATGGCAGCTAGAACAGGCTGAAAGGTTGACAGAGGCGCGGCGTCCGGATCTATGGGCGCGATATTTGAAGGGCTGATCTTCAAATATCGCATGACAAAGCCTTGGTCTTCCTGTATCACGCGCGATGACTAGATCGGATAGGGAGCCTCCGTGCCTTTTGGTATGGCTTGTTCCTGGTGAATGCCAATTCGGTCCGCAGAAATGTCAACATGGCCAGAAGTGGTGAATTCGCCCTGCTTTTTTAAGTTTGGCGCTCTGACCTCTTTGCTAATTTAAAAGGAAAACAATGCCATGAACCTTATTGCTCAGCTCGACGCCGAAGAAATGGCGAAGATTGAATCCAAGCGTACGCTGCCAGAATTTTCTCCTGGCGATACCGTTAAGGTCAACGTTCGCGTTACAGAGGGTACTCGTACCCGTACACAGGCTTACGAAGGCGTCTGCATCGCCCGTTCCGGTGGCGGCATCAACGAGAGCTTCACTGTTCGTAAGATTTCTTATGGTGAAGGCGTGGAACGTGTGTTCCCAATCTTCTCCCCAATGCTTGAAGGCGTTGAAGTGATCCGCCGCGGTAAAGTACGCCGCGCGAAGCTTTATTACCTGCGCGACCGTCGCGGTAAGTCTGCTCGTATTATTGAAGCTACAAATGCACGTGCAAGACGTCTTAATGATGCGACCCGTGCTGATATTGCGGCTGTCAAGGTGGCTAAGGCTGCTGAAAAGCAGGCTGAAAAAGACGCAGCTACTGCTTCTGCTGCTGAATAAGACCTGTGTTGCTGGCTTAAGGGTCGGCAGCTTATTGAATTTTAAGAGGCGGGCCATTGAGCCCGCCTTTTTTATGCTGAAGCAGATCCTTTGGCCCGGCGCATGTCGTTTCACGCTCACTTGACAAAACCTCAAGTCAAGACGCTTGACCTTCGCGCCTGTGATGGGCCATTGAATTGCTGGAGATTTGGAAGACTGGGCGCTGCCTGCGTTTTCCGAGATGTCAGGGACGGTCCAGCCAAATTCCGCAGCGTGTGACGCATCGTTGTGAGAAAAAGAAAAAGGCCCGCCCAGGTTTCAGGAGAGTACTCATGACCAAAGCCAGGACGCTTTACGATAAAATCTGGGATGACCATCTGGTCGACATGCAGGACGATGGAACCGGCCTGCTATATATTGACCGTCATCTTGTGCATGAAGTTACCAGCCCGCAGGCTTTTGAAGGCCTTCGCATGACAGGTCGCACTGTGCGCCAGCCGAGCAAGACGTTGGCTGTTGTTGACCACAATGTTCCAACCACTGACCGCAGCCTTCCGAACCCGGATCCGCAGAGCGTTACGCAGATCGAAGCGCTGGCTGAAAACACGCGCGAATTCGGTATCGAATACTACGATGCTTACGACAAGCGCCAGGGTGTGGTTCACATTGTTGGGCCTGAGCAAGGTTTCACACTGCCGGGTATGACAATCGTCTGCGGTGACAGCCACACATCCACCCATGGCGCTTTTGGCGCTCTGGCGCATGGGATTGGCACTTCCGAAGTAGAGCATGTTCTGGCAACGCAGACGCTGATCCAGAAAAAAGCCAAGAACATGCTGGTCCAGGTGGACGGTGTTTTGCCTGAAGGCGTGACCGCCAAGGACATTATCCTGGCAATCATCGGTGAGATCGGTACTGCCGGTGGCACCGGCTATGTCATCGAATATGCTGGTGAGGCTATTCGCAGCCTGTCGATGGAAGGTCGTATGACCATCTGCAACATGTCGATTGAGGGTGGCGCTCGCGCCGGTTTGATCGCACCGGATGACACGACGTTCGAATATATCGAAGGCCGCCCCAAGGCGCCGAAGGGCGAAGCCTGGGACATGGCAGTTGAGTATTGGAAAAGCCTGCATACCGATGAAGGTGCGCATTTCGACAAGGTTATCACGCTGAATGCTGCCGATCTGCCGCCAATTGTCACTTGGGGGTCTTCACCTGAGGATGTGATTTCGGTTACGGGCACTGTGCCAAATCCTGACGATATTCCGGAAGAAAACACACGGAAGTCCAAGTGGCGTGCGCTGGAATATATGGATTTGAAGCCTGGCACGAAGATGGTCGATATCCCGGTTGACCGGGTGTTCATCGGGTCTTGTACCAATGGGCGTATCGAGGATTTCCGCGCCGCCGCTGAAGTTATCGGCGACCGTAAGGTTCATGACGGTGTGTCTGCCATGGTGGTCCCTGGCTCTGGACTGGTCAAGGCACAGGCCGAGGCTGAAGGTCTCGACAAAATCTTCAAGGATGCCGGGTTTGAGTGGCGCGAGCCAGGGTGCTCCATGTGTCTTGCGATGAATGCAGATAAATTGAAGCCGGGTGAACGCTGCGCCTCCACGTCCAATCGTAACTTTGAGGGCCGTCAGGGCTTCAAGGGGCGGACGCATCTTGTGTCTCCGGCCATGGCTGCGGCGGCGGCTATCGCAGGTCACTTCGTTGATATTCGCGAATGGCCTAAAGCCTGATTCGCCGCATAATTCATGATTTCTGCGGGCGTCCTTTGGGCGCCCGTTTTTATTTGTGTGCAAGTTGTAAGATCATTGCTTTGCGGGCTTCGGCAATTTCCAATTTAAGTCAAAAGGTTAAGCATTATTAACGCCGTGGTTTCATCACCAGTCGGCAAATATCCAACAGGCGCATTGCAGGCTTCACAAGAGTGTCACCAGCGCTCTACAATACTCTTGTCTTATGAAGACTGATCTTGTCGCCCGAATGACCGGATGGCAGGCTATTCAGCAGGCATGAGGAGCGGAAGGTGACGATTGCGGTTTCGTCGGGCGCTCACCCGGCATTGGTGCTCAATGCGGATTACCGGCCCCTGAGCTATTATCCTTTGTCTCTCTGGTCATGGCAGGACACCGTCAAGGCTGTCTTTCTGGACCGGGTCAATATCGTGCACGAATATGATACCACTGTTCGAAGCCCAAACCTTGAGTTCAAGCTTCCCAGCGTTGTTTGCCTCAAGACTTTCGTAAAACCCAGCCGTTTCCCGCCTTTTACCCGTTTCAACCTCTTCCTGCGCGACAGGTTCCAGTGCCAATATTGTGGCACAAAGGAAGAGCTGACTTTCGACCACCTCATTCCACGGTCCAAGGGCGGTCAGACCACATGGGAAAACGTGATTACTGCTTGTTCGCCTTGTAATTTGAAGAAGGCCAACAAGTCCTGTGAGCAGCTGAACATGTGGCCGATGCATATGCCTTTTCAGCCAACGATCCAAGATCTGCACAGCAATGGCCGTGGTTTTCCGCCTAACTATCTGCACGAGAGCTGGCTGGATTTCCTCTATTGGGATACGGAGCTGGAACCGTAAGCTGTCTTTTGTGTCAGTTGAGCATTGGGGTCACGTCAATATTTCCATATTCCTCGGAATTATTCCTAAGATTTTACGAAACAGAAAGCTCACCCTTGTAATGGTTTCCTAGGATTATTCTGGAGACCGGTTTCATGCTCATGGCTTTGGCCTGCCGTTTCAAGCTCATTTGCCGCAAGTTCAGAAACGATGTAGCGGGCGCAGTCCTGCCTATCTTTGCGCTGATGTCCGTTCTGATTCTTGTGATTGCCGGATCCGGTATCGATTATGCGCGCGCTGTTAACGCAAAGCAGGTGATGGCGAATGCAATGGATGCAGCGTCACTGGCCGTCGCCAGTCAATTGTCGACAACAGTCATGGATGATGACGAAATCAGTAAGATGCTCAAAGAGGTTTTTGAAGCCAATTTGAGTTCATTGAACTTGAAAAAATTGGCTGTTACCAATCTGGAATTTGCTGTCGATCCAAATGAAGGTTTGATCAAGGTCAGTTCAACCATCTCCGTTCCAACTTATTTTATCGGTATTGGCGGCATTGGCCCCGATCATCTTGATGTCGATGTGAATTCGGAGGTGACGTATTCAAAGTTTGATGTGGAATTGACCTTGGTTCTGGATGTGACGGGGTCGATGGGCAAAGATGAGAATGATATAAAAGCCCTCCGAAAGGCCTCTTCAGATTTGGTGAATGTTTTACTTCCGGAGGATATTCCAGAGTCTGACAGCAAAGTGAGGATCTCGGTTGTGCCTTATAGCCAAGGAGTTAACTTGGGATCTGATGCGGCTTTGGTTTCCAACGGCACTGCCGAGGACAATTGCGTTACCGAGCGAGGTGGAGACGGACAATTCAAGGACTTACCATATAATTATGGATCGGATGTTGAAGGTGACGATCCCACCGTTACAACTTTCTTTGGTGGAGGCGATACAAAATGTCCACCAGTAAATCCATTGATGCCTCTGACTTCGGATCGTGATGATTTGCTTGAGGCTATCAAAAAGCTACAAGCTGATAACGGTACTGCTGGGCAGGTTGGGATCGCCTGGGGGTGGTATACCTTGTCGCCCGACTGGACGAATTTATGGCCCTCGGACAGCGACCCTGCACCCTATAGTGATGATGATGTCTTGAAATTCGCTGTAATTATGACTGATGGTGATTTCAATGAACATTATGATTATGTCGAAGATACTAACCCTTGGACGCAAGACTGTACCAATGGACACTATGAAACCGAAGAGTATTCGTATTGGTCATGGCGCTACCGACGTATGGTGAAAGGAACGAAGCAGGTCTGGGTTGAGGATTGTGTTTCAAGATATTATTGGGATGAAACCTACTTGTGGAAATCGACTTATGATGACCCTCCTGCGGTCCGAGCACGCGCTATTTGTGATGCCATGAAGGAAAAAGAAATTGAAATTTTTTCAATTTATTTCGACACAGGAATTGTTGGTTATGGTCCGAAGTTAATGGATTATTGTGCAAGTGATGAAGATAATTACTATGAAGCAACCTCTCCTGAGAATTTAATTGAGGCTTTTGGAAACATCGCCAAGAAAATTCAAGCGATTTATTTGTCGAAGTAGTTTTGTAGAGGTTCGTTTCCAAATCCGTGCAGCGATAATCGAGCAGTTTGGAACTCTACCTAAAATTAAAGGCGCGTCGTGGGACGCGCCTTTTGTGGTTTTGGGTATTCAGATAGCTCTAGCGGACCATCCATCAACCCCGGTTCTGACGGTTGTCGATCAGGTCGTCGACGACGGCTGGGTCGGCTAAGGTTGAGGTGTCGCCCAGATTGTCGAAGCTGTCCTCTGCGATTTTGCGCAGGATGCGGCGCATGATCTTGCCGGAGCGGGTTTTTGGCAGACCCGGCGAGAACTGGATCAGGTCTGGCGAAGCAATCGGGCCGATTTCAGAGCGGACGTGTGTTACCAGTTCTTTTTTCAGCGCATCGGTTGGTTCTTCGCCCTCCATCAGGGTGACATAAGCGTAGATGCCCTGGCCCTTGATGTCGTGGGGATATCCGACGACTGCGGCTTCAGAGACCTTTGGATGGGCCACCAGAGCGCTTTCGACCTCTGCTGTGCCCATGCGGTGTCCTGACACGTTGATGACGTCGTCGACCCGGCCTGTGATCCAGTAATAGCCGTCTTCGTCGCGGCGGCAGCCATCGCCTGTGAAGTAAAGGCCCTTGTAGGTGGCGAAATAGGTTTGCACGAACCGCTCGTGATCGCCGTAGACCGAGCGCATCTGGCCGGGCCAGCTGTCGGTGATCACCAGATTGCCTTCTACTGCGCCGTCGAGGAACTTGCCGTCCGCATCGACAATGGCTGGCTGGACGCCGAAGAATGGCCGTGTTGCGGATCCCGGCTTCAGAGCCGTTGCGCCAGGTAGTGGTGTGATCAGGATGCCGCCGGTTTCTGTTTGCCACCAGGTGTCTACAATCGGGCAGCGTTGATCGCCAATGACATTATAGTACCAGTTCCAGGCTTCCGGATTGATCGGTTCGCCGACAGAGCCGAGCAGGCGCAGGGATTTGCGTGACGTCTTGGTGACATGTTCATCGCCAGCTCCCATGAGGGCCCGGATCGCTGTTGGTGCTGTGTAGAAAATGTTGACGCTGTGCTTGTCGCACACATCCCAGAAGCGGCTTGGGCTCGGGTACGTCGGGACGCCTTCAAACATCAGCGTGGTCGCGCCATTGGCCAGCGGGCCATAGACGATGTAGCTGTGGCCAGTGACCCAGCCCACATCCGCCGTACACCAATAGACGTCACCTTCGTGATAATCAAAGACGTATTCATGGGTCATTGATGCGTAAACGAGATAGCCGCCGGTGGTGTGTAATACGCCCTTTGGTTGGCCTGTCGAACCGGACGTGTAGAGGATGAACAGAGGGTCTTCCGCATTCATCTCCACAGGCTCGCAATGATCGGAGACCCGATCAGCTTCCTCGTGGTACCAGACATCACGGCCACTGGTCATGGTGATATCACCGCCGGTGCGCTTGACCACAATCACGCTGTCGACGGGAGACTTCTCAACGGCTTTGTCGACGTTGGCCTTTAGCGGGACCTTACGACCGCCGCGCAGGCCCTCATCGGCTGTGATGATGCATTTGCTGGTGCAGCCTTCAATACGCTGGGCCAGGCTGTCCGGCGAGAACCCACCGAAGACGATGGAATGAACTGCGCCAATCCGTGCGCAAGCGAGCATTGCATAGGCTGCTTCCGGGATCATCGGCATGTAGAGCGTGACGCGATCGCCTTTCTTGACGCCCTGTGCATGCAGGACATTGGCGAAAACGTTCACCTCATGATGAAGCTGCTTGTAGGTGATCACCTTGCTCTCAGAAGGATCATCGCCTTCCCAGATAATGGCTGGCTGATCACCGCGAGTTTCAAGATGCCTGTCGACGCAGTTGGCAGAGACGTTCAACGTGCCGTCCTCGAACCACTTGATGTCCACGTTGTGGTAGTCGTAGGAGGTGTTTTTTACCTTGGTATAAGGCTTGATCCAGTCGATCCGCTTGCCATGCTCACCCCAAAAGCCGTCGGGGTTTTCAACCGACTGCTGATACATTTCTAGGTATTTTGAATTGTCTACATGAGCGTGGGCCGCGACCTCTGCAGGCACGGGAAAAATACTATCCGACATCTGATTACCTCCCAGACACCAGTTTGAGCTTTATGCTCAAATGGTAATCCCAATTTTGTCTGCGCTATTATGCGCATGCTGTTTCTCAGCGTCCATACAGAGCGCGATGGTACTTTCGTTGAGTTTGCTATGTGCCGACCTGCTTGAGCGTTCTAGTCAGCTGAAATAGCTGAGAATGATGGCCTGAATGATCAGAACACCGAACCAGTGGCTACAGTCGATGAGGGTCAATAACCAAGGAGCGCCTTGAAAACGGTGATTGACGATCTGGCTGGTGAGGATGAAACCGCTCCAGATCATGAATGCAGAAATGAGGCCTGCCGTTAATCCTCCGCCGAGATGGTAGATCAAGCCGGCCAGAACGAAGCTCATGAAGAGTTGGCACAGGAAAGCGATTGCCATGGTCAGAGGGGTTGGTTTGGTCAGTTCCGGAGTGAGCTTTACTGAATTAATCCAGGCTTTGCCGAGGGCGCCATACCAGACAGCGCCGAATATGAATGACCCCACCGCAGCCAGCAGAACGCCTAAAAGGTTGATGCCATCAAACATCATGTAAAGTGTCTCCCCTTCATAAGCCTCGGCCCCAGTTGGTAAAGGATGCGCGTAGTCTCGTCAAAGCCCTCCTTTTTCAATGATGAACTCTACGATTTCAGTCAGGCCCTCCCCCGCTTTTGTGTTGGCGAAGACAAAGGGCCGATCCTTGCGCATTTTCCTGGCATCCCGGTCCATGACATTCAGGTCAGCGCCAACGTGGGGTGCAAGATCGGTTTTGTTGATGACAAGAAGATCCGACCGGGTAATGCCGGGACCGCCCTTGCGCGGAATTTCTTCGCCAGCGGCAACGTCGATGACATAGATCGTCAGATCAGCCAGTTCCGGTGAAAACGTGGCGGCCAGATTGTCGCCGCCGGATTCAATTAATATGAGATCGAGATCGGGGAAGGCCTGATTGAGGTCCGCGACTGCAGCCAGATTGATCGAGGCGTCCTCCCGGATGGCGGTATGGGGACATCCGCCGGTTTCTACGCCACGGATCCGCGCGCTGGGCAGAGCCTGTGAGCGCATCAGCGCTTCTGCATCTTCGCTGGTGTAAATGTCGTTCGTGATGACAGCGAGAGAATATTGCTCGCGCATGGCCTTGCACAGACGATCAGTCAGGGTGGTCTTGCCGGAGCCGACCGGGCCGCCGATGCCGACGCGCAATGGGCCGTTTGGGGAATTCATGAGCGGAATAACCTCGAATATTTGGTTTCATGGGCCATGGAGGCAATGTCGGTCAGAAACGTGCTGGTGCCCAGATCCGTGAGGTCTGCGACCAGGGCTTGTTTGGTGACATCTTCAATTGCGGGTTCCAGCTTTGCCAGTGTCCGTTGGCCATCACTTTGACCGAGTGGCACGGCGCGAACGGCGACGGAGATAATGTTGGCCGCAAAGGCGTGCAGCAGACCTGTCAGGGTTGCCTCAACCGGAATGCTCCAGGCCGCAGCCGTTAGTCCCACAGCAATTGGATAGGGCCAGCTTTTTGGCGTGTCCGGTGACGTTGGGTCTGTGAGCTTTGCAAAGAGTGTCCCCTTTGGGGTGTTGCATTCCGGGGTCCAGGCTTTTGTCACTGCATCGATGAAGGCGGTGCCTTGCGCGCTGGTTTCAAGATAGCGTTCTTTGGAGGGCTGTAGAGTAAGCCCAAGATCAATCAGCTCTCGAACAGCGGTCTCATTGCAGGCTTGCACAGCAAGCATGGTTTCCTTGACGAGAATGGCATCGCTGCACCCTGCGCCGTAGCGCAACACGTCTTCGAGCCATGCGAGAAGGCTTGCCGCATCTGACACGTCGCCGTCTTCGATCACCTGCTCCAGCCCATGACTGTAGGTATAGGCACCAATTGGGAAGGCTGGCGACAGGAAGGTAAGCAGTCGATACAGAGCGGCAGACGACACTATATCAGTGGTCATGAGAGTGTCCATCATGATGACTGTGCTGATGGCTTTGTTCGCCGTTGCCATGATCGTGCCCATGCGTTTGGCCATGGCCATAGGCTCCGCCTTCCGGATCGAATGGGGCCTGCAGGATAGTCAGCTTGCCGCCAAGACGGATGACCAGATCTTCGATGACGTGATCGCGGCGGATGCGCAGAGTGGTCCCCATCAATTGGGTCGGAAGATGACGGTTGCCCAGGTGCCAGGCGATCTTCACAAGATGCCCCATGTTATCGGCCTCGATTTCGGCCAACTCTTCTGGTGCTGCGATCACTTCAATGATGCTGCCGTCTTCCAGCTTCAAGCCGTCGCCATGACGCAAATGAATGGCTGCGGGCTGGTCCAGCAGAAAGGCAAGTCCCCCTTCCCCTGTCATTGCAGCACGGCGGCGATGGCGATCTTCCCGATCGAGTGTGATCTGGTCCGTTGGCGGGCCATCCCATGTGCCCGCTGGCAAGATTTCGGAAACGCGGATCATGAAGGCGTCTTCATCTTTTCCAATAGAGACTGGTAGGCAGGGCGTTCACGCAGACGCTGAAAATAGTCAGCAATTGTGCCTGTCTCGGGCAAATCGAACTTGGCGGATGTGGCCCAGCCGGAGCAATGGCCAATAATGATATCTGCAATAGTGAATGTATTGCCCATGACATAAGGCTTGTTGCCAAGACGCTCTTCCAGCGTTTTCAGTGCTTTTGCAAATTCAATCTTGCAGACGTTCTTGACGGCCGGAACCCTAATGTCCTCTGGGTGAACGAATGTGTTCTTGGCTGCCGTCCAAAGTGCTCCTTCCAGTTCATCAACTGCGAACTGTGTGAAGCTGTCTTGTCGGGCGCGCTCAATTGAACCTGCAGGGAAGGTGAGATTCCCATGTTTGTCCGCCAAATAGGTGCAGATTGCGATGGAGTCCGTGAGAATGTCGTCCCCGTCAATTAGAACCGGGATTTTGCCCGTGGAGTTGTTGGCCCGAACGATGTCTGTTTGCGGAAAAGCTGGATCAAGCGTGTAGTCTTCCCCAAGCTCTTCCAAAACCCATATTACACGTAGTGCCCGCGACTGCGGCGTACCAATGACTTTGTACATGGTCTGTTTCTTCCCCGGTCAATTGTTTTAGCATTCTGTTTGTAAAGGTGTTTTCCTCGAAAGCTAAAACAAGAAGTAGCGCTGGGCCATGGGGAGCACGTCGGCTGGTTCACAGGTCAGCAGTTCGCCATTGGCACGTACTTCGTAGGTCTCCGGATGGACTTCGATTTCCGGTGTGGCATCGTTGAAGATCATGGATTTCTTGGAGATGCCACCACGTACATTCTTGACCGGCAAAACCAGACTGTCGAGCTCGGCGCTTTCCTTGACCCCGTGATCATAAGCTGCCTTGGATACGAAGGTGACGCGGCTTTGGGTCATGGCCTTGCCAAATGATCCGAACATGGGTCGGTAATGAACCGGCTGCGGTGTCGGGATCGAGGCATTCGGATCACCCATTGGGGCTGTGGCAATGGTACCGAGTTTGATCACCATGTCCGGTTTGACGCCGAAGAACTTCGGATCCCAAAGCACCAGATCGGCGAGCTTTCCGACTTCAACAGAACCAATGTGTTCATCAAGGCCGTGTGCAATGGCCGGATTGATGGTGAATTTGGAAATGTAGCGTTTGACCCGGAAATTGTCGTTTTCGCCGGTTTCTTCGACCAGACGACCGCGCTGGAGTTTCATTTTATGGGCCGTCTGCATGGTGCGGATGATGACTTCACCGACACGGCCCATGGCCTGGCTGTCTGACGCTATGATCGAGAAAGCACCCATGTCATGGAGAATGTCTTCTGCAGCGATGGTTTCCTTACGGATTCTGCTTTCGGCGAAGGCAACATCTTCCGGAATTGAATTGTCCAAATGGTGGCAAACCATGAGCATGTCGAGGTGCTCATCTATAGTGTTTGTCGTATAAGGCCGCGTCGGGTTGGTTGATGACGGAATGACGTTGGTTTCGCCACAAACCTTGATGATATCCGGAGCATGTCCACCGCCAGCACCTTCTGTATGGAAGGCATGGATCGTACGGTTTTTGAAGGCCGCTGTGGTGTTTTCGACAAACCCGCTCTCATTCAGGGTGTCGGTATGGATCATCACCTGAACGTCGTATTCATCGGCAACGGACAGGCATGTGTCGATGGTCGCGGGCGTGGTGCCCCAGTCTTCGTGCAGCTTGAGGGCGCATGCCCCAGCGATGATCTGTTCTTCAAGAGCGGCGGGAAGCGAGGCGTTGCCCTTGCCCGCAAAGGCGAGGTTCATCGGGAAACTGTCAGCAGCCTGCAACATGCGGGTGATGTGCCACGGACCGGGTGTGCAGGTGGTTGCGTTTGTTCCTGTTGCAGGACCGGTGCCGCCGCCCAGCATGGTCGTCACGCCGGAGGTCAAGGCGTCTTCGATCTGTTGCGGGCAAATGAAGTGGATATGGACATCCAAGGCCCCTGCAGTGAGAATTCTGCCCTCTCCTGCGATTACCTCAGTGCCTGGTCCGACAATGATGTTTACGCCTGGCTGGACATCCGGATTACCAGCTTTTCCGATGGCGGCTATTCGGCCGTCCTTAAGGCCTATGTCGGCCTTGACGATACCGGAGTGGTCGACAATCAGGGCGTTGGTGATGACTGTGTCAACAGCCCCGGCGGAGCGTGGGTGTTGGGATTGTCCCATGCCGTCGCGAATGACCTTGCCGCCGCCGAATTTGACCTCCTCGCCATAGGTGGTGAAGTCCTTTTCGACTTCGATGATGAGGTCCGTGTCTGCTAGCCGCAAACGGTCGCCGGTGGTCGGGCCGAACATGTCTGCATAGGCGGCGCGGGGCATTTTATACGGCATTTAAAACCTCCTAGTCGCAGCGAGGGCCTTGAGCCCCGCGCGGATCGTCAGTTGCCCAGGCCTTGGGCGATTTCATTGAGAGCGTCGGTGCGTTGTTTGGTCAGAGTGGTGCGGCAACCGAGAACCAGCATGGATTCCATCGATCCACCGCGGGCCATGAAGCCATAGCTGTCGCAGGCCTTGTCGCGGAACGGAATCCATGCGCGCTGGGCGTCACGCAGGGCATCGGCTGCGCCTTTCATATCAGCGTCCAGATAGCTGTCGGTTTGTTTCATGCTTGTCATGGCCGCCTTATAGGCGACGTTTAGCTCGGCATCGGCCTGCTTCCAGGATTCTCCAGCACAATAGGTCAGTTCCATCTGAGTGAGCGGATAGCCGCAGTCGATGTTATCTTGAGCTTTTGCGAAGACTCCTGATCCGATCAGAGCCAATAGGGCTAATAGGACGTGCCACTGTTTCATGATGCCCTCCCCGAGCCGTGATGGATAAACCTAGAGCTTGCCCATGACTTTCTGGTTGAAGCCGTAAACTGTCCGATCGCCGCGGTAAGGCACCAGTTGGACAGCACGGCTTTGACCTGGCTCGAACCGAACCGCTGTGCCGGCAGGAATATCGAGGCGCATGCCGTGGGCCGCTTCCCGTTCAAAGGACAAGCCTTCGTTGGTTTCAGCAAAATGGTAGTGGCTTCCAACCTGTATCGGCCGGTCGCCGGTGTTGGAAACGTCCAAGGTGATCGCTTCAAGATCGGCATTCAGCTCAATGTGGCCCTCTGCGGGAAAAAGCTCTCCAGGGATCATTTGCCACCTTCCTTGCGACGGCGAACCCAGGCGAGTGTGCCGCCGAGAGAGATGCCAAGCGCAAAAATGATTAGCATTTCAACGGTGAAGTAACTTGATGCGTCCGTATGCGGGTGGGCATGGTCCTGAAGGCTTGTGTGCGCCAGGGCTGAACTTGCTGAGACAGCGAAGGCGGATAGACCGAGAATGACTTTATTCATGAAAACCTCCTTTGAAAATTACCGGATTGGTTCGTGAACCGTGACGAGTTTGGTGCCATCGGGGAATGTTGCTTCGACCTGCACGTCGTGGATCATTTCCGGAATACCGTCCATGACTTGTGAGCGGGTGATGATTTTCGCCCCAGCTGCCATGAGGTCGGCAACCGTACGGCCGTCCCGGGCACCTTCGACGACAAAATCGGTAATCAAAGCAACGGCCTCTGGGTGATTCAGTTTGACGCCCCGTTCAAGGCGACGGCGGGCGACCATGGCGGCGGTGGCAATCAGAAGCTTGTCTTTTTCGCGTGGTGTGAGATTCAAAAGGACCTCCCTTTGGTGATTTGAGGCATTTAGCAGTGCCAGACGCGTGGCAGCGGTGCTGAACGATACGTTTCGAGAAATATCATCAATGCGTCGCGCAAGGCCCGGCCATCTGTTGCGACGAAACGGGCAACCAATACCCCATTCCAGGAGCTGGCCGCTGCGCGAACGTTGGTTCCATGGGTGAAAGGTTCAAGAGCCTGGCGGGCCAACTCGAGCCTATTGTCTGCATCAGCCGCGCATTCAACCAGAGTGGCAAATGCCAGACCTCCGCCGGTTGTTGCGGTTCCCTTCAGAATGTCTTTTGTGTCGCCTTCCAGTCGAACATCATCGGCGAAGATGAGTTTTCCGTTTCGACGAATGCGCCAGCTGTCCCGGAAAGATACAGTGTCGATGGTCTCGCCCATAGCCGTACGTCCTAAAACCACGGATTCCAACGCCATATAACGGGCCGTTTCGTCAAGGTCGACCGTCATGGAGCGATGCAAGGCAGATGCGTTGAACAGGATGGTTTCTTGCGGCAACCACTCAAGTGTGGCTCCCTCGCCTGCGGATAGGGTTACAGCAATCTTTCCGATGCCTCCGGACCGTCGGTAGGCGCGCTCAGCAGCCTGACTGGTCACGATTGCGTGTCCGTTGCTGGCAACGCGGGCGTCGTATTTGTAGATGTCTCCGCCTGTTATTCCGCCTGCGGTGTTGATCAGAACGGCGACGGGAATCCCGTCATAAACAATCGGAAGACGGAACTTTGCGGATCCGCATTGGTAGAGGTCGTCAAGCCGTGTCTTGGAGCCATCATGTTTGAAGGTTACGCAAGCTTCTCCTAGCGCGCGTTGCATGGGCGCTGCTTCGGCTTGAGAAGTTTGAGTAACTGCAGCGTCAAACATGTATTAAAGGCCTGGCGTTGTTCATTTTTTGCTACCCCGGATTCGGGATGTGGACTTGGCTGTCTGGTGGCCAAAGGTCTATTGGCCAGTACGAAACGATTTTATATTTGATCGTACGGTTTGCCGAGGCAAGGCCAGATCATGTTATAATGCAATCCGAAGGCCATTCTTGGCTTGGATGGCGCATGTCTGTTGGATGGCAGTATGCCCAGTAAATGCGCCTGGTTCGACCTTGCATTATCCAGGGTATTTTGAGTGCAAACGAAAACTTCTGATCAATAAATATGCACCTGCTTAATTGACGTGCTTTCCCTATCGTAATCAACATCTATGGAATCTTTTGCAAAGCTGACGGGGGATCGGTTATGTATTGATTTCCTGGCCCTGGATTTTAGGCGGGAAATAGCGAGGACATTGAGTTCGTGAGTATGTTTGGTCGCCTAGTGTGCCGTTTTAGTGTTTTGTCTTGCGTGTTCGTAAGTCTGGTCGTTGGTAGCCCTGCGTCCGCAGAAATCGGGGCTTATGTCGTCGTCGATGCAAGAACGGGTTCAGTGCTGGATGAAAAAAATGCCACCCGGAAGTGGTATCCTGCGTCTTTGACCAAAATGATGACCGCCTATGTTACCTTCAAGGCTATTCGCGAAGGACGGGCGTCGCTGACGTCTGCAGTTGTTCAGTCTGAGAATTCGATCTCTGAACCGCCGAGCAAGATGGGCTTTAAAGTTGGAACCCAGCTGACGGTTGATGCGGCATTGAAGATAATTTTGATCAAATCTGCGAACGATGTTGCGGTTGCGCTTGGGGAGGCGATTGCGGGTTCGGAAGCTGGTTTTATTGCCATGATGAACGCGGAAGCGCAGCGTCTTGGCATGCGCGACACGGTGTTCGTCAATCCGCACGGGCTTCCTGACAATCGGCAGGTTACGACTGCGCGAGATATGGCGATTCTAGCCCTTGCGCTGCGGTCCGACTATCCAGAGGCACGGACCTACTACAAGCATCCTGGTATCAAGTTCGGTAAGAAAACTCTGCGGTCTGCCAATCGTGAGTTCCTGATGAGGGTGCCCGGTGCTGACGGCATGAAGACCGGCTATATTTGTAATTCTGGTTATAATGTAGCCTCTTCTGTAACCCGGAAAGGTCGTACGATCATTGTGGTTGTTCTTGGCGCTGCGTCCGGACTTGAGCGTCTCGCTTTTGCTCGGAATGCGCTGGACAAGGCCTTTAAGACGCGTTCGGGTAGAACAAATCTCGTGTCGCTGAGAGGCTTTGGCGGTAATCCGCCTGCCGACGGATATTGCAAGCGGAATCCCAAGCCGGGCGTTGATGGCATCATGGCACTCTACGACATGCAGAATGGCAAAAGTCGTGTGTTGGCGTATGCCAAGGAGCCGAAACAGGGTGGGATCATCATGCCGGGCCGAGAGGTTGTTGCAGAGCCTCAGACCGTGGCCGGTGGTTCGGTCAAACGTGCCAACGGCAAGGTTGACTGGGCGAAGGTGATGGACCGGACCATCGGTCCACGCCGCATTGCCTATGCGCCAATCACCGTGACCACAGGTGTGCCCAATGGATCAAGGCCGCCTCCTGCTGCGGCCAATGTTGCTCCTGCTCCGATCGTGGCGAATGACGTCCCGCTGCCCAACAAGAAGCCAATGCGTTTAGCTGGGTCTCAAGTGACGGCTCCAACGAATGCGTCTGAATCTTCCGTTGGGGCATCAGTTATTAAATCAGGGCCAACCAATGAGGCCGCCCCTGGGTCTCTGTTCAGAAAGGGGCTGGGGTTCTCCATTCCCGTTCCTGAACCCAGGGCGCGTCCTGTGCAATAAAATGACGCGACGAACTCAAGTGGTTTTAAAAGTTTATTAACTGTAAATCCCGACAATACACAGACAGCGGTCACCTCTGCCGAGGCATTTTGTGCCTTGGCATGAACAGGTTTGCCCGACTGCTTGAAACCGCGGGTCACAAGGCTGAAACGCCGCCGCTTTATCGGGAGTTGTCCTTTATGATGGTGGAACCGAAAAGCTCCGCGACTATTCTTGCGTTGGCTGAACTTGCTGATCTTTCAGCCAAACAGCTTGAGGATGGAAATTCCATTGAGAAGGTCATCGAGAACCTTCGTGCCGCAGCTTTGGCTGTTCGCTCCGTTATTCCGGCCGAGGAAGATAATCTGGATGCCGAGATCGAAGCGGCTGATGAGGCTGGGAACGAGGGTGAGATGCAGAGCGATCTTTCGGCCTGATGACTTGATTGGGATCACGTTTTGACTTCTGCAGTCGCTTGACGGTTGAGGCTGTCTTAATTGACTGCACTGGATTTTTTTCGCCTGCCGTTTTAGGTCAAGGACACGCTGACGATTGACGTCGGTTGTTGATCGCAGGTGCTGGCATGACCGAAACAAAAATTACCCCTTCGACATCTCCAGATGTGAGCGCGCCTCCCAAGCGCGGGCCGAAGCCACCTATTCCGCTGTCTGTGATCACCGGATTTCTTGGCTCAGGCAAGACGACGCTGCTTAACCGGATTTTGAAAGACCCGACCATGGCTGACACGGCGGTCATCATCAACGAATTTGGCGAGATCGGGCTGGATCATCTGTTGGTCGATCAGGCAAGCGATGGCGTTCTTGAGCTGTCGTCCGGGTGCTTGTGCTGCACCATTCGCGGCGATCTGGTGATAACGCTGGAAGATCTGTTGCGACGGGTCGACAATGGCCGAATGGACAGATTGGCCCGTGTCGTGATCGAAACGACCGGACTGGCGGATCCCGCGCCGATCCTGCACACGATCATGCTGCACCCCTATCTGGTGATGCGCTATCGGCTGGATAGTGTCGTGACGCTGGTCGACAGTTTCAATGGACTGGACACAATCAACACCCACGAAGAAGCCCGCAGACAGATTGCCGTTGCCGATCGCCTGGTTCTGACCAAAACAGATCTGCTTGATGCTTCTGAAGGTGAGGCAGGGCCATCTGCTTTGACCGCCAGGCTTCTGGAGTTGAACCCCGGTGCCCTTCGGCTAGATGCTCAGGCTGGCGAGGCAGAGCCGGATCATTTGTTCAATGCAGGGCTTTATGATCCCAAGTCCAAAATTCCAGACGTGGCAAAATGGTTGAATGCAGAAGCTTACGACGATCCGCATGAAGGTCACGGGCAGCACTCTCATTCTCACGACCACGACCACGACCACGACCACGACCACGACCACGACCATGGGCATGGGCACGCTCATGATGTGAATCGGCACGACGATAAAATTAGAGCGTTCACACTCTCCACTGATCGTCCAATTCCTGCATCAGCACTGGAGATGTTTCTGGATCTTCTGCGCTCGGCACATGGTCCGAAGCTGCTCAGGGTCAAAGGTATCGTGCAGATCGCCGAGGATCCAGACCGTCCGGTGGTCATCCATGGAGTGCAGCATGTATTCCATCCACCTGCGACACTTGAAGCCTGGCCAGACGATGACCACCGCACCCGCATGGTGTTCATTACCTATGATTTGCCCGAAGGGTTTGTGAGGCGGATGTTCGAGGCCTTCTCAGGCGCGTTGCTGCCGGATACGCCGGACCCGAAAGTCATGACGGACAATCCACTGGCGATCTCCGGCTTCACGAGCCCCTCGCGTGGGTGATCCAGGCGATTAATCGCTAGATTTGGGCTTGGTCCGCTGACGGATCAGGCCTTCTTGCGCAGTTGAAGCAACAAGTATGCCTTCGCGGGTGTACAGCGAGCCGCGGTTCATGCCGCGCGATCCTGAGGCAGAAGGCGTGTCTTCGGCATAGAGAAGCCATTCATCGGCCTTAAATGGCCTATGAAACCACATGGCATGATCGAGGCTGGCGGCCTGAATGTCTGCGCTGAAAACAGATTTTCCATGCGGAAACAGAGACGTATCCAAAAGGGTCATGTCGGATGCATAAGCCAGAACGCACTGATGGATGCGGGGATCATCTGGCAACGGGCTGTTTGCCCGAACCCAAACATGCTGAGTTGGCGGCAAAGGCTTGTCGGAGACGTAATGGGTCAGATCCACCGGCCTGAACTCAATGGGCCGCTGCCTTTCCCAATATTTACGGACGCTTTCTGGCGCGAATTTCAGGAATTTTTCACTCAGTTCCTGTTCATCTGGAAGATCTTCGGGCATTGGAACATCAGGCATGTCGATCTGATGCTCCAGTCCGACTTCAAGTACATGAAATGAGGCAGACATGGAGAAGATTGCTTTGCCATGCTGGATGGCGACAACGCGTCGGGTGGTAAAGCTGCCACCGTCCCGGATACGATCCACTTCGTAGATAATTGGAACGGTGGGGTCGCCGGGCCGCATGAAGTACCCATGTAAGGAGTGAACCTGACGATCTTCAACCACGGTTCGTGACGCAGCGACAAGGGCCTGCCCGATGACTTGCCCGCCGAAAACCCGCTGCCAACCGACCTGTGGGCTGCGACCACGAAACAGGTTGTGTTCGAGCGGTTCTAGGTCAAGAATTTGAAGAAGGTTGTCAACGGCTGTGTTCATCGACGCGATCCCTGTTAAATAGGTCGTGGTTTGAATTGATTGGCCCATCCGGGGACATGATCCCAGGACAACCGGGTGCAGACTTGGACGTGACTTGATGTTTAAGTCAAGTTGCCCAAAGGGAATGGGTGCTTTCAAAGCCCAGGAGAAGATGATGGCCAAGGCCACTGAAGCTGGTTCTGTATTTGACGTCGCTATTGCCGGTGGCGGTTACGTTGGATTGAGCTTGGCGCTTGCCCTAAAAAAGGGTGATGCCTTAATGAAAGTTGTGGTGATTGATCCCAAGCCGATGGAAATCCTGGGCAAGGATCCTCGCGCATCCGCTATTGCCGCAGCAGCAGGCTTGATGCTGGAACAACTTGGCGTCTGGTCGCAGATCAAGGACCAGGCCCAGCCCATCAATGAGATGATTGTCACTGATAGCAAGCTGCGCGATGTGGTGCGGCCTGTGTTTTTGACATTTGGCGGTGAGACACCTGATGGTGAGCCCTTCGCCCATATGATGCCCAATGGGGCCATGCTTCCGGCTCTCTATGAAGCAGCTAGGGATCTTGGTGTCGAGTTTGCCGCTCCTGACAGCGCCTCGACATTTCGTTCCACACCGGATCAGGTCAGGGTCGAGCTTGCCAGCGGTAAGGCGATCACGACCAAGCTTTTGGTTGCAGCAGACGGTGTACGGTCGAAACTGCGTGATTTGGCGGGTATTCGTACCAATCACTGGGATTATGGCCAGTCGGGCATTGTCACGACGGTCAAGCATGAGCGGCCGCACAACGGACGCGCGGAAGAGCATTTTTTGCCTGCTGGACCGTTTGCCATCTTGCCGTTAACCGGCAACCGCTCGTCCCTTGTATGGACCGAGCGGACGGATGATGCCAAACGGCTGGTGGAGAGCGATGAATTCACCTTTGAACTGGAGTTGGAGCGCCGCTTTGGCCATCATCTTGGCAAACTCGAGCTGGATGGGGCTCGCAACGCCTATCCGCTCGGGCTGACACTGGCGCGTGATTTCATCAAGCCACGATTTGCGCTGGCCGGTGATGCGGCACACGGCATTCATCCGATTGCCGGTCAGGGTCTTAACATGGGTTTCAAGGATGCCGCTGCTTTGGCTGAGGTATTGGTTGAAGCACGCCGTTTGGGCCAGGATGTCGGATCCTTTGACGTTCTGGAGCGTTATCAGCGCTGGCGTCGTTTCGATGCTTTCCAGATGGGGGTCGTGACGGATGTGTTGAACCGGTTGTTCTCGAACGATAATGATATTTTGCGTGCTGCGCGGAGTTTCGGACTTGGCGTTGTCGACCGGATGCCCGGCCTGAAGTCCAAATTCATCAAGGAAGCAGCCGGCTTTGCCGGTCCTGCTCCAAAGCTGCTTTCTGGCGAACCGATTTAAAGGGCGAGATTCACCGCGCATGTTTGATGAGACGTTGATGTACACCACGCCCCGTTCTGTCTTGATGACGGGATGTTCGACGGGAATTGGACTGACGGCTGCTCATCTGATGCGCGGCCGTAACTGGCGCGTATTTCCGACAGCACGCAAGCAGGCGGATGTTGACCGATTGAGGCAAAATGGCTTTGAGGCGTTTTTGCTCGATTATGAAAAGCCGGAGACAATCAAAACAGCATTAGGCACGGTGCTCGAGCGGACAGAAGGCAAGCTGGACGCGCTGTTCAACAATGGGGCTTATGCAATTCCCGGTGCGCTGGAAGATATGCCGGTCGAAGGGTTGCAGACCCTGTTTCAGGCCAATTTTTTCGGCTGGCATGACCTCACTCGGCAGGTGATCCCGGTGATGAGGACCCAAAAATCTGGCCGTATTGTTCAATGCTCTTCGATCCTCGGCTTCATTGCGATGAAATACCGTGGGGCCTATACGTCGTCCAAATTTGCTCTTGAGGCCTATTCCGATACGCTTCGGCAGGAACTTGCTGGCACAGGCATCCAGGTTTCGTTGATTGAACCGGGACCGATCGCGACCGAGTTCACGCCAAATTCCCTCGCGAACTTTGATCAGTGGATTGGACCTGCAGGTCTGGAAAGCTCGGTTCATCGTACAACTTATGAAAAACGGCGCAGTCGGATGGAAAAGGGTGAGCCTGGTCCATTCAAACTACCGCCTGAAGCGGTTGTAAAACGTTTGATTCATGCTCTTGAGGCTCAAAAGCCCAAACCACGTTACTATGTGACTATCCCGACAACTGTGCTGGGTGTTGCAAAGCGGTTCTTGAGCACGCGGGTTCTGGACCGGGTATTGATCCGGGCAGCGGACTCTGAAGAATAGAATTCGGCTCGGTCATCAGATCGATGACGGCTTTGGAAATTATGTGGGCATCCGGATGCCTTGACCAACAGGACTTAAAAAATGGCTGAGTTTTGGAATGTGTTGATCCCAATAGGGATGGCGGCAGTTGTGATTGTGCTTCTTATGGGCATCTGGAACATGTTTCGTGGCGGTCCCGGCAACAAATCACAGATGTTGATGCGTTGGCGCGTTGGCCTTCAGTTCCTGGTCGTTGTGCTCGTTATGGGCGGATTGTATTTTTTTGGCCCTGGGCGCTGAGGCAAGCAAAATGGTCGTTCTGAATAAGATTTATACGAAGACGGGTGATGATGGCACAACAGCGCTGGGCTCCGGCGAGCGGCGTGTCAAAAGTGACCTACGAATTGAATCTTACGGCACAGTGGATGAAACCAATTCCGTGGTTGGGCTGGTACGCCTTCATACAGTAAAGGATGCTCCCGAGCTTGATGCTGTCTTAAGCCGTATCCAAAATGATCTGTTCGATCTTGGAGCTGATCTGGCGACACCGGATACGGGGGAGGATCTGGGCTATGAGCCGTTGCGGATCACTGATGGTCAAGTCACCTCTTTGGAAGACGCGATTGATACTTTCAACGCTGACCTTTCTCCACTGAGGTCATTTGTTTTACCTGGCGGGAGCCCGGCATCTGCGTATCTGCATCTTGCGCGAACAGTCTCGCGTAGGGCTGAACGGTTGATGGTTGAACTTGCTGCGCGCGAAAAGGTAACGCCTCCGGCCGTCCGTTATATGAACCGCTTGTCGGATTTCTTTTTCGTTGCTTCCCGCTTCCTGAATGCCAAGGGCGAGGGTGACGTGCTATGGGTTCCGGGCAAAAACCGCTGATCGTCTTGGCGGATCGCCGGAGTTTCTAGATGTTCATTCCCCTGCACGATCACAATGGTCTTGAACACGTCAAAAAACCTCTGGTGACCTGGGGTTTGATCATTGTGAATGCTCTGGCCTTTGTTCTGATGCAAAATGCCGGATTTGGCGATGCGGTGAACGCATCAGCATATTCCTATGGTCTGATTCCGACTGTTTTCTTCGATATGAAGGATCTGACATCTGATTTGCAGATGATTCCGGACGGAGCGACCATCATCACATATGCGTTCATGCATGGTAGTTTCATGCATTTGGGCGGGAACATGCTGTTTCTGTGGGTCTTCGGGGACAACGTCGAAGACGCGATGGGGCACGTTAGATTTTTGCTGTTCTATTTGCTTTGTGCTGCGGCTGGTGGACTTGCCTATATGGTCGCCAACTACGGATCCGATGTGCCTCTGGTGGGGGCTTCCGGGGCAGTTGCTGGAGTGGTCTCTGCCTATCTGATGCTTCATCCGAAGGTGAAAATTTGGGTTCTTGCGCTGGGCCGGATCCCTCTGCGTCTTTCGGCTCAATGGGTGCTTGGCGCCTGGGTGCTGTATCAGGTTTTCAATGCTCTGTTTTCGCAATCTGGCAATGTTGCATGGTCTGCTCATATCGGCGGGCTGCTTGCCGGGGCCGTTTTTGTTGTAGTCCTTCGCAGGCGCGGCGTGGGTCTTTTTGACCGAGGATTATAGATATTATTATTCCTGCTCGTCACGAGGTCATTCCGCCGATTTGGTAATTCGTTCAAGATACCCCGCGCCATCGTTGACAGCGGAAGGCGGTATCTTTACCGTCCCGCCGGACGCGCAAGAACTGGCAGAATACAGCCATTTTGGCTCCTCAGCCGTTTTGTCGGCAAAGCCAAATGGTGCGGCGCGGCATGTTTGTCGCCCAAGCGGAGGTTGAACCTTATGAAAATCCTTGTGCCCGTGAAACGGGTAATCGATTATAACGTCAAAGTACGTGTGAAGCCCGATGGCTCAGGCGTCGATCTGGCCAATGTCAAAATGTCGATGAACCCATTCGACGAAATCTCCGTCGAAGAGGCCCTTCGTCTAAGAGAAGCTGGCAAGGCGACTGAAGTGATCGTTGTGTCAGTTGGCCCGCAGCAGGCGACTGAAACTCTGCGTACAGGCCTTGCCATGGGCGCCGACCGCGGCATCCTGGTGAAGACAGACGCTTTGACGGAGCCTCTTGCAGTTGCCAAAATCCTCAAGGGCATCGTTGAAGCTGAAGAGCCGGGTCTTGTGATCCTTGGCAAACAAGCGATTGATGATGATTGCAATCAGACTGGTCAGATGCTGGCTGCGCTTCTGGGCTGGGCTCAGGGTACTTTTGCGTCCAAGGTCGATCTTGGTGAAAACACAGTTGATGTGACCCGTGAAGTTGATGGTGGCCTTCAGACAGTCAAGCTGAAGCTTCCGGCGATCATCACGACTGATTTGCGCCTCAATGAGCCGCGTTATGCTTCCTTGCCGAACATCATGAAGGCGAAAAAGAAGCCAATCGACGAAAAGACACCGGATGACTTTGGCGTCGATACCACACCGCGTTTGAGTGTTGTGTCCACAGCCGAGCCAGCCTCCCGTCAGGCAGGCGTCAAGGTTGGTTCCGTGGCCGAACTGGTTGATAAGTTGAAAAACGAGGCTGGCGTCCTTTAAGGACCCGTCGTAGGAGGAATTTATCCATGACGACACTTCTTGTGGCCGAACATGCCGGTGGCGCTCTCAATGATGCCACTGCCAAGGCCCTCACCGCTGCTGTTGCTCTCGGCTCGGATGTTCATGTGCTGGTTGCTGGCAAGGACGTAAAGTCCATTGCTGAATCTGCTGCAAAGCTTTCCGGCGTTTCCAAGGTGCTGGTTGCGGACAACGACGAGCTTGCTCATCATTTGGCAGAAACCATGTCTGCTCTGATTGTTGAGCTGGCGGCTGGCTATGATGCGATTGTTGCGCCTGCAACAGCCAACGGTAAAAACATACTGCCACGCGTGGCAGCTTTGCTTGATGTGATGCAGATATCAGATGTCACAGCTGTTATTGACGGCGAGACATTCGAACGCCCGATTTATGCAGGCAACGCCATTCAGACGGTTAAGTCCTCTGATGCCAAAAAGATCGTCACTGTACGGACTGCGACTTTTGCTGCGGCAGAAGAGGGCGGTTCAGCTGTTATCGAGGATGTTACCGTTCCAGCAGCGACCGGGCTTTCCGAGTTCGCAGGCGAAGCGCTGTCCAGTTCGGATCGGCCTGAACTGACGTCGGCAAAGATCATCATATCCGGTGGCCGTGCTCTGGGATCTGAAGAAAAGTTCCAGGAAGTTATCATGCCTGTGGCTGATGCTCTCGGCGCGGCTGTCGGCGCATCACGCGCAGCTGTTGATGCGGGCTATGCACCGAACGACTGGCAGGTTGGCCAGACCGGCAAGGTGGTTGCTCCGGATCTTTACATTGCCTGCGGCATTTCAGGTGCGATCCAGCATCTGGCTGGCATGAAGGATTCCAAAGTCATTGTGGCGATCAACAAGGATGAGGAAGCTCCGATATTCCAGGTTGCCGACTATGGTCTCGTTGCAGATTTGTTCGAAGTGCTGCCTGATCTAAAGGCTGCTGTTGAATAAGCCTGTCGACTAAATTGAATTAACTTCGGGGCGGAGAGTGTGTTTTTCGTCCCGAGGTGCTTGTCGGATCGCGTCAGACTTGCCAAGAATGGTTGAGCTAAGACGACCGCAGGGATCGTTACTCAAAGATCGGATTGTACGATGGTGGTCGAAATCAAGAAAATCGGTGTCATAGGCTCCGGTCAAATGGGCAGCGGAATTGCGCATGTATGCGCTTTGTCCGGCTTTGAAGTGATCTTGAGCGATCTCTCGCTGGATCGCATTGAATCAGGCCTTGCGTCGATCAATGGCAATCTCGCTCGGCAGGTTCAAAAGGGTCAGATCACGGAAGAACAGCGCTCTGAGGCGCTTAGCCGCCTTTCTGCGGGCGGGGACATAGACCTTCTGGCCGATGTTGATCTGGTGATTGAGTCCGCTGTTGAAAATGAGCAGGTCAAGAAGAAGATCTTTGCTCAGCTGTGCCCGATCCTGAAGCCAGAAGCGATGCTGGCGACCAATACATCCTCAATCTCCATCACGCGCCTTGCAGCGACGACAGATCGTCCGGAACGGTTCATCGGTATCCATTTTATGAATCCGGTGCCTATCATGGAACTGGTGGAGCTTGTTCGCGGCATTGCCACCGAGGATGAAACCTTCGAGGCTGCAAAAGGCTTCGTCAAGACAATCAACAAGACGGTTGCTGTCGCCGAAGATTTTCCGGCATTCATGGTCAACCGGATCTTGTTACCCATGATCAACGAGGCGATCTACACTCTTTACGAAGGTGTTGGCTCGGTTGAATCCATTGATACGGCCATGCGCCTGGGTGCGAACCACCCGATGGGACCTTTGCAGCTGGCTGATTTCATCGGCCTCGATACATGTCTTTCGATTATGCAGGTTCTTTATGAAGGCCTTGCTGATTCCAAATATCGCCCCTGCCCTCTTCTGGTCAAATATGTTGAAGCTGGCTGGCTTGGTCGCAAAACCCAGCGCGGATTTTACGATTATCGTGGCGATGAGCCCGTGCCGACCCGTTAGAGTTCTGGCGCAATGAACCTTGCTCGTTACTGCTTGACCAATGCTGCGGTGGATCACTCCGCCACGGCATTGGAAGTGGTGGGGGCTGGCGGGGTTCAGCTGGAGATCTGGTCCTATGGTGATCTTGAAGACATGGTTCTTCGAATTGCCGCTGGACTTGGTGCGTTGGGTCTAAAGCGTTTTGACCGTGTTTTGCTGAGGCTAGGTCATTCCAGTGATTTCCCGCTGTTTTACTTTGGAGCGATTGCTGGTGGCTACATTCCGGTTCCAACATCCGATCTTCTGACAGCCTCCGAGGCTGGCGCGATCCTTCAGGATAGCGGGGCGACGGCAGTTGTTCACGATGGTCAGACTGTTTTGCCTGAGGGCGCGGGGCTTCTGATCGGGCCCGATGATATTGCTCGCCTCAAAGCAGGCGCAGCGGGTTCCTACGCTGATACCCAAGCGGATGATCCAGCTTTTCTGATTTACACATCTGGAACCAGCGGAACACCGAAAGGCGTGTTGCATGCGCAGCGCGCTGCCAGTGGCCGTGCTCCCATGTATCAAGGCTGGTATGGGATTCGGAGTTCTGATCGTCTGTTGCATGCTGGAGCCTTCAATTGGACTTACACATTGGGCGTTGGCCTGATGGATCCTTGGGCCAATGGCGCAACCAGCATTGTTTATGATGGTCCTAGAGACCCTGATGTCTGGCCAGAGCTGATTGAACAATGCGATGCAACGCTGTTTGCGGCTGTACCAAGCCTTTATCGTCGTATTTTGAAGTATGGAGATGTGTCGCCAACGTCTTTTCCAGCCCTTCGCCATGGTTTGACCGCCGGAGAGGCTTTACCGGCTGATCTTCACCAATCATGGACCGAGCGTACCGGTCGTCCGCTTTATGAAGCTCTCGGGATGAGCGAGATTTCGACTTATCTCTCCAGTGGACCTGATGTTCCGACCCGTCCGGGATCTTCAGGCAAGCCACAGGTGGGTCGTCGGATTGCGATTCTGAGTGAGAGCGATGACGACGAGGCTTTTGCGCCGGTTGGCGAACCTGGGCTGCTTGCGATTCATGAGGGCGAGCCCGGTCTGATGATTGGCTATTGGAACCGCCCTGAGGAAACTGAAGCGGTATTTCGTGCTGGCTGGTTTCTCACCGGTGACCGCGCGCGTCAGGATAAAGACGGTTACTATTGGTATGAAGGCCGCTGTGATGATCTGATGAATGCGTTCGGCTACCGGGTTGCTCCAGAAGAAGTCGAGCGATGCCTTGCTGCGCATACTGAAGTTTCTGAAGTTGCAGTTACGGCAGTCGAGATGCGCCCTGGAGTCCGTCTGATCACGGCTTTTGTCGTGCCGGTTGATCCGGCATTTGGCGATGAGACAGCTCTGGCGGATTGGGCCGTTGTGCATCTGGCTGACTACAAACGTCCGAAAGCCTATCGGTTCGTAGATCAACTGCCGCGTACAGCTTCCGGCAAGATCATGCGTAAAGCGCTGCTTTGAATGCCACGTCAATCTTTTGTTAAGATTGTTTTAATTGCTGTCGTTTCAATATGTTTTTCAGGACAGGAGGTCTTCATGGATTCGGTTGGCATCGCAACAACTTTTGCAGCAACATCTCAGGCTCAGACCGGGATGGCACTTCAAAATGAAATGATGAAGATGGCAGCGGCTACTGAAGCCAGTGTAGTTGATCTTCTTGAATCCGGAGCTCAAAGCCTTCAGGCTGCAGGTTCAACCTCCAGCGCACCTCCTCCCGGTTTGGGCGGCAGCGTCGACGTTTCAGTCTGATCCTGCCCCAAGTGATTATTTTCCGGTAATTATAAAAATTATTCATTATCAGTGTCTTACACGGATTTTGCTATAATTTTATTTAAATATATACTTCATATGTTATTGCTTTGTTATTTCTAACTCTAAGTAAATAATTGCATTTACTGTTATTTACTTCTTTTCGGACCATATTGAGCATGAGCTTTTGGTTCAAGAAGTGGATACCAACATGCCTGAAGTTACAGGATACGGTTCTGCGCAGGCATTAAACCCTAGAGAGGGCTTTGCCAGCCCGGATCAAACAGTAGAAAAACTGAAGCAGGCTGACGTTAAGCAGGACAAGGCCGTGGCCGAGACTGTTCAAAGACAGGCAAATCTAAGCAGCAACCGGGCTGAAGTACTTGCCCGTCAGGCTGAACAAATAGAAGGCCGCGTGCAAACGCGAGAAGCCGAACAAGGTCTCGGCAACAGGCTTGACATCAGTATCTGATTTGCATCCAACCCCATCGCCACAGGAGAGCGCAGTATGTCAGAAATCTCAGGGGCCGCAGGAGCTGCCAGCAACGCCTATAGTGTGCGCAGTGAGCTGGCGACGAATGCCATCAAGGACTCTAATGCTCAGGAGCGTCAGGTTGTTGATCGACTGGAAGAATCTCAGGATATCACACAGCAAGACCGGCGTGAAACCCGCAAGATACCGGGTCTCGGCGATGCGGTGGACATTAGCGCCTGAGCTGGCGATGAGTTCGGTCGGATTGCCTACCCGGAGACTGACTTCAATGCAGCCTCAATAAGTTTTTTAGCCTCGCCGGATGCCCATTCTGCGGGGCCATACATCGTTCCGATTTCACACCCGTCCTGGCCGACCAAAATGGTCGTTGGCAAACCAGTGGCCCTTGCCTTTGAGCGCAGGTCCGTCATGAGCTTATTGGTGCCATCGTGATAGAGAGTTAGATTGTCGACGCCGATTTCAGCTAGAAATGCTTTCGGCTTGTCCAATCCGCCTCGATCCAGATTGACAGCAACAACTTCGAAGTCCTCGCTGCCCAGGTCAGCCTGCAGGTCATTTAGCGCAGGCATTTCCTTACGACATGGTGCGCACCATGTTGCCCATAGGTTCATCAGCACAGTCTTGCCTTTGAAATCCAACATAGTCGCTACAGTGCCGTCTGGATTCTTGAAGGTCAGTTCTGACAGTGGCAGCGGTTTTTGCGCTGGCAGGAACGCTGCGACCTCTCCGGTGGCGAATGGTTTGACGTTTTGGGCTGTTTTCAGCGCTTGCGTACAGCTAGTGGCACCGATTGAGTTGCCATTTGGGCTGACGATCACGTATACCGCCGCAAGAGCGGCCACTGCGCCGGCAATGCCTGCGACGAATAATTTGCGTTTTGGGCGTTGTCCGGTTTCGGTCGTGTTTGTCATTCTTCAAGACCTCGCAAGGGGCATCTCTTAGGGAACAGGGCATGAGCAATCGCATGTGGGGCGGTCGGTTCGCTGAAGGACCAGACGCAATCATGGAGGAAATCAACGCCTCTATCGATTACGATCGCAAGCTATATAGGCAGGATATCGCGGGTTCGAAAGCCCATGTTGCCATGTTGGCAGCTCAGGGCATTGTTTCACCTGACGATGCCGTGAAGATTGCTCAAGGTCTAGACACGATCTTGTTAGAGATCGAAAATGACGAGTTCAAGTTCTCCCGTGCGCTTGAAGACATTCATATGAACATCGAGGCGCGGCTTGCCGAATTGATCGGCCCGACTGCGGGGCGTTTGCATACGGGGCGTTCCCGCAATGACCAGGTGGCGACAGATTTCCGCCTCTGGGTACGCGATACGATGGACACGCTCGATGAGCAGTTGACGGACTTGATGCAGGCCTTGTCCGAAAAGGCAGAGCTCCATGCAGGCGACGTCATGCCCGGTTTCACGCATCTTCAGTCCGCTCAGCCGGTGACCTTCGGCCATCATCTGCTTGCCTATGTTGAGATGTTCTCCCGAGATCGCAGCCGTGTGCGCGATGCACGAAAACGGATGAATGAAAGCCCGCTGGGCTCTGCGGCTCTTGCCGGCACGTCTTTCCCGATTGATCGCAAGGCGACAGCCGAAGCGCTTGGCTTTGATCGTCCAATGGGAAATTCCCTGGATGGTGTTTCTGATCGTGACTTTGTCATTGAAGCCCTGTCTGCTGCATCGATCTGTTCCATGCATCTGTCGCGCTTGGCAGAGGAAATTGTCATTTGGTGCTCTGCGCAATTCGGCTTCATCAAGTTGTCGGACAAGTTCTCGACCGGTTCGTCGATCATGCCGCAGAAGAAAAATCCGGATGCAGCCGAACTTGTCAGAGCCAAGACAGGCCGTATCTATGGCTCTTTGCATGCGTTGCTAACGATGATGAAGGGTTTGCCGCTGGCCTATTCAAAGGACATGCAGGAAGACAAAGAGCAGGCCTTCGATGGGCTGGCGAGCATTTCCCTGGCTCTGGCGGCGATGACCGGCATGATCAAGGATCTGGAGCCTGTCACCAAGGTGATGAAGAAAGCAGCTGGGTCTGGCTATTCCACTGCTACCGATCTTGCTGACTGGCTGGTGCGCGTGCTTGGCTTGCCGTTCCGCGATGCTCATCATATCACTGGCCGGATTGTTGGTATTGCGGTCGACAAGGGCATCGAGCTGCATAAAGTGTCTCTTGATGAAATGCAGGCCGTCGAGCCGAAGATCACGCAAGAAGTCTTCTCGGTTCTTTCGGTCGATAAATCTGTCCGGTCGCGTACCAGTTATGGCGGTACTTCGCCGGTGAATGTTCGCAAGCAGGCGCGCCGCTGGTTGAAAGACCTGGCAAAGGACTAGTCCTCTTTTCTGAGCTTGGTGTGGTGCTGACGGTCTTGCTGTCGGCGTCTTGCCATGCGAGGAGAAGAGACACGTTATTGATCGGACAGGACAGGCTGGATCCATGGCACTGAAACGCGGCGTAAATTCTGTGATACTTTGCAGCTTGGCTGTTGTCTTGACGCTCGGCTTGTCTGCTTGTGGCAGAAGAGGAGCTTTAGAGCTTCCTGTGGCAAGTACACCGGCGGAAACCCCTGCTGTCGCGACACCGGTTCCGGTGGTTCCCTATTCCAGCGCCCCGGGCGCTGGTAGCGCGGTTCAAAGGCCGACGGAGCCCTCCAGATCAGGCTTTTTTCTTGACGCACTGATTTAATCAGGCTCACGTTTCGAGGTTTTTAATGCATCATTTTCATTACCGGAACGGCACCCTCTTTGCTGAGGATGTACCCGTTGAGGAAATTGCTGCGGAAGTCGGCACGCCGTTCTACTGCTATTCGACCGCAACTCTCGTGCGGCATTACAATGTGTTTTCCTCAGCTTTTGAAGGTTTGGATTCGCTTGTCGCCTTTGCGATGAAGGCAAATTCCAATCTGGCTGTTTTGAAAACGCTGGCCGATCTTGGTGCGGGCATGGATGTGGTGTCCGAAGGTGAGTTGCGCCGTGCGCGCGCCGCTGGCGTGCCGGGCGAGCGGATCCTGTTTTCAGGCGTCGGCAAGACTGAAGCCGAACAATCGTATGCGCTTGAACAGGACATTCTTTGCTTCAACGTTGAATCCCTGCCGGAACTGGCACAGCTTTCGCGGGTAGCTGGTGAAATGGGAAAGACCGCAAGTGTTTCCCTGCGTATCAACCCGGATGTTGATGCAAAAACCCATGCGAAGATTTCGACTGGTAAGGCCGAAAACAAGTTTGGCATTCCGTGGCAAGAGGTACGCATGGCCTATGCCGAGGCTGCCAGGCTTCAAAATATCAAGATCAGTGGCATCGATATGCATATCGGGTCGCAGATCACGCAATTGGATCCGTTTGATTCTGCCTTTTCCCGCCTGGGTGAGTTGATTGGGGACCTGCGGGCCGATGGTCATGTGATCAGCCACGTCGATTTGGGCGGCGGTCTTGGTATTCCCTATGCGGTTGATAACAATCCCCCCCCACAGCCGGATGCCTATGCGGAAGTGGTGAAGAAGCATGTCACCAAACTGGATTGCCGGGTTATTTTTGAGCCGGGCCGTCTGATTGCTGGCAATGCGGGAATCCTGGTCACCAAGGTCATCTATGTGAAAAAGGGTGCTGCGAAGGATTTTGTCATCGTTGATGCGGCGATGAATGATTTGATACGCCCGACGCTTTATGAAGCCCATCACGAAGTTGGTCCGGTTCGCGAGCCCGTTCCGGACGCGGTCCGAATCAGGGCTGATGTTGTCGGTCCGGTCTGTGAGACTGGGGATTATCTGGCGCAGAACCGTGATTTGCCGGACGTGGCTGCGGATGACCTGTTAGCTGTGTATTCTGCTGGTGCCTATGGAGCGACCCAGTCCAGCACGTACAATACACGACTGTTGATTCCCGAAGTTATGGTAAAGGATAGCGAATTCGCTGTTATTCGCCCTCGTCCAACCTATGACGAGCTGCTTAAACTGGACAAGATTCCGGCCTGGCTCAAATCCTCGTGAACGTAATTTCGCGATTTGGTTGTTTCGACAACTTGCCGTAACCCGTTATATGCCTCACTTTAGTTGGGTGAGGAATGAACGGAGGCGCAAGGTTTGGACCGACGCGACACGACCCACAGCAAGACCCAAGACATTCCGGGAACTGAAACTCCCGAAGAACGTCAGGTTTTCCTAAAGCAGGCGAATGACCGGTTGGCAACCTTGGTCAAGCGCAGTCGCGCTGCTTTGTTTTTGGAGCGGTTTTGGCGGGCAGTCTTTCCCGGCCTTGTAGTCCTTGCGATTTTTATCGGATTTTCCCTGATCGGCGGCTGGCTGGTTTTACCAGCTTGGGTACGTTTGATCGGGCTTTGTATTTTTGCCATTGCAGCAGTTTGGTCGTTTCGGGATCTCTTGCTTCTGAAATGGCCTTCTCGCGAGGATGCGTTATCGCGTATTGAACGTTCATCTAAGCAGAGTCACAGACCTCTGACGGCCGTTGAGGACAGTCTTGCGACTGGGCGCGCTGATCCCGCGACGCAGGCGCTCTGGAGGCTGCATAAGCGCCGTATGGCCGAAGCTCTAAAGGCTATGCGGGCCGGTGCGCCGGATCCGCGCGCCTATAAGCTTGATCCCTATGCAGTACGCGTCGCTGCCCTGATGCTGCTTGTTGTCGGAATGGTGTCCAGCGGGGAAGATCGCTGGTCTCGGCTGGGCTCCGCCTTTCGGGCGCCCGTAGATGTCGCCGCGATTGCGAGCCGCCTGGATGCTTGGGTGACACCGCCGCTCTATACTGACAAGCCACCCCTTTATTTGACGGGTGAAAGCGCAGCCTTGCGGGATCAGACCGCTCCAATCAAGGTCCCTGAAGGAACCGTTTTTGTCGTGCGCAGCCAAGGTGCAGAAGATTTTCGTATGGAAGTCTCTGGTGACATTGAAGCTAATGAAGAGGATGCGCCGAACGAGGAGTTGGTCGCTTCAAATAAGCTGCCAGTGGAGCGTGGTGCTTTGCTTGCAGGCTCCGGGCGTATTGAGCTTTATTCTGGCGAAACGCTGATAACTGGCTGGGCGTTTGATGTTCTTCCAGATGAAGCACCTGAAATTCGACTGACCAATGATCCGGAAGAGCAATTGTCCGGTGCGTTGAAATTCTCTTATCTGGTGAAAGATGACTATGGGGTGGTGTCTGCGGAGGCATTTATCCAGCCAGTGTCAAAATCTGAGAACGTGCTTGGGGCGTCGAGACCTCTGGTGGAAGCGCCGCAGTTTCCCCTGTCACTTCCCTCACGCTCGGGGACGGCCAAGACGGGAGAAACAATCCGGGACATCACGTCTCACCCATGGGCTGGATCTGATGTTGAGTTGACTATGGTTGCCCGCGATCAGGCTGGACAGGAGGGTGTTTCACCACCCCATGTCTTCACATTGCCACAACGTCCATTTCGCAAACCCTTGGCGCGCGCTGTTGTTGAACAACGGCGTAATCTTGCCCTTGATGCCAACAATCATGCCCGTGTCTTGATGGCTTTCGATGCGCTGCTACTCGCGCCGGCGAGCTTTGGGATGCCGACAAAGGATTACCTTGGGTTGCGATTTGCTTACAAGAGCCTCGTTCATGCGCAGTCTGATGATGAGCTTAGGGAGCTTTTGCCGCTCTTATGGGATCTGGCGCTAACAATTGAGGATGGTGATCTCTCTCTGGCTGAACGGGCTTTGAGAGACGCTCAGGAGGCTCTGCGAAAAGCCCTTGAAGAGGGCGCAAGCGATGAGGAAATTGCCAAACTGACTGAGAACCTACGCGAGGCTATGAATGAGTATATGCAGGCTCTTGCGGATCAGATGCGCCGCAATCCTCAGCAAATGCAGCCTTTCAATTCGCAGCAACAGCAAAGTCTCAGCCAGCAAGATCTAAGTGAAATGCTCGACCGGATCGAGGAGTTGGCCCGCACAGGTTCTCGTGATGCAGCGCGCGAACTTCTGGCGCAGATGCAACAGATGATGGAAAACATGCAAGCGGGGCGACCGCAAATGTCGCCCGATAGCATGACAAGCGAAATGATGGAGATGCTCAACGAGCTGGGTGAAATGATCCAGAAACAGCAACAGCTCATGGATGAAACCCATCAGCTCAACCGGCAACAACAGCAGAATCGGCAACGCCAGCAGCAGGGGCAATCAGGACAGCGCGGACAGCAGCCTGGGCAACAGCCAATGACCGCCGAACAACTTGCGGAGGCTTTGAAGCAGCTGCAGGAGGGACAGGGAGACCTGGCGCAACAGCTTCAGCAGTTGATGGATCAAATGGCGCAAAATGGCCAAGGCGAAGGCAACGAACTCGGCGAAGCCGGTGAAGCCATGGGACAGGCGCAAGAGTCTCTTGGTGAGGGGCAGGGCGAGCAGGCCGTTGGTCAGCAAGGCAACGCGCTGGATGCCCTGCGCCGTGGTGCAGAGGGTATGGCCGAGCAGATGATGGGGCAGGGCGAAGGCCCGGGAATGGCGCAAGGTCGATCTCCGCGTGATGAAGATCCGCTGGGACGCCCGCGCCGGACTGAAGGGCCAGATTTCGGCAATCAGGTCAAGGTTCCCGATGAAATTGATGTACAGCGGGCTCGCCGTATTCTGGAAGAGCTGAGACGCCGCTTCTCTGACCCGTCGCGGCCGAAGCTTGAACTGGATTATCTGGAGCGCCTTTTGAAGCGCTACTGAGCGGAGCCATTTCGCGGTCTTGCGAATTTTCGGCAAAGCAAAACCCGGGCGTTATCGAGAATAAAGGCCTGGATTCGGATTTTCAGCTCGCGTAGAGGCGTGTTTGTTCCGGAACAACGCCAGCGATTGCATGGCGAACAGACCGACGGATATCTGCCAGAGAAAACGGCTTGGTGATGACATCATGCACCAAGGCATCGAGGCCACCGGCTCGTTCACGCTGGTCAGCAAACCCGGTCATGAGCAGGATCGGCACGGATGGCCAGTCGCGCGATGTGTGAACAGCCAGTGCAATTCCGTCCATGATGGGCATTTTAATGTCTGATACGAGCAGGTCGAACTTGCCCTCCTCGCGCGCAAGAACCTCCACAGCTTCCGCGCCATCTTCAGCTGCCTTGACCCAATGGCCATCCAGCTCCAGTGCCCGCTTCACAAAGCTGCGAACAGAATCGTCATCTTCCGTCAGAAGAATGCGAGCCAAGTTCAGTCTCCTTCGTTCTCCCCATCGGTCCCGGTCTCTTCTCCGGGAACGACGTAGCCGATGAACGGCAATTGCCGCCAAGCGTGTCCCATGTCCATTCCGTAACCAACGACGAATTTATCCGGGCATGCAAATCCTACATAGTCGGCACTGATGGCGACTTTACGGCGCTCTGGTTTGTCAAGGAGCGCGACGATCTGCACTGACTTTGCACCCCGTTTCAGCATTCGTTCCTTGGCAAAGCTCAGTGTGCGTCCGGATTCCAGGATATCATCGACTAATATTATATCCCGCCCGTTAACGTCACTCTCGACATCGCGTAAAATCCGTATCTCTTTTGCACTTTCCGTACCCGCGCCGTAGCTGGAAAGATGCATGAATTCCATTTCTGGTGTTAGGCCTGATCTATGCATTGCGCGCACCAGGTCGGCGGCGAAAATGAAGCTGCCTTTTAGGATCGCAACGACCAGAAGATTTTCCGGTTTCGCTTCCGCAATGGAGTCAGCCAGGTCGGCGACACGCGCAGAAATAACGTTTTCATCGAAGAGGGTGTTGATTTGGATCGTCATTTTATTCGAGCACTACCTGACGTTTGTCGCGATCAATGAAGCGGACCTGAATATCGGCTGCATCCGTTGGCGGGTCGGCGAGAATGGTTCTGAACCGTGTTTCGTCCAGGGCTTTGAGCATTTTGGTTCTCGGTTCTACGGTCCAGGAATATATCTCCTGGAGATCGCCACCCCGAATGGAGAGACGGACCGCTGGAACCGGCGTTGTTGTGTCTTCTATATTGCGGATAGATCCCTCGACGACAAGCACAGGTTTTCCCTCTGCTACGTCATGGAAGGTTCTCAGGTCTCTGAATTCCAGACCGCGCAAATTGACATCAAACCCAATAATTTCAAAAAGGCTCGCCAGGTCGGGGGCTTGTTTCACGATGTTGTCGCGAATGAGGAACACAAATCCGGATAGGCTGATTGCGATGATTAAGAAAGCCAGCCCACCCATGCGGCGGAAGTTGCGGCGCATGATCCACTGCAAGATCGCGCCAAACCGGTTGCGCTTGAACTTGTTTGGATTGACCGTGATTTTTGGACGCTTTGCCATCGATTCAATGTCGATGGGCGCGTCGTCGTCGCCATCATCATCGGCTTCAACAGCAGCTGGTGTGGTCGTATTTGTAGCGGTTGGTCTGGGGGCCGGACTTTCTTCTGCAGCTGCCGCGAAACTTGTTTCTTCAGTAACTGCATTTTCGTCGGCTTCATCTTCGGCCCAGCTTTCTTCATCGGCTGAGGCCGCAGGCTTGAGGTCCATTTCCTCCGCCTCTGGCTCGAGGCCAACGAACCAGCGGTTGCCACAGCGCGCGCATTTCACACTCCGCCCTTCGGACCCTAAGGCTTCCGGTTTTATCTCGTAAGATGTGCTGCAGTCCGGACATTTGATCTTCATGTAAGAAGACCCTTCGCCTTAATGTGTATGATGGCTTTCACAGAGTAGCCGTGCGGGTGGATATCCGGCATAGATTTAGCGATAGGCTGCCTGTTGATATTAGCCTGACACTCAGTCTTCTAAAGGACATTCATATGTTTAATGAAGCGTTAACGCGAGGTCGTTAGCGTGCGGACTTTCCAAGGAGGACACAAGTGATCCGTTTTGAAAACGTCGGCTTGAGATATGGCATGGGTTCGGAGATCCTGCGAGACCTGACGTTTCGGATTGAACCGCAGTCTTTTCAGTTTCTGACGGGTCCTTCCGGGGCCGGCAAAACAAGCTTGATTCGATTGCTCTTCATGCAGTTGAAGCCAACTCGCGGACTTATCAAGGTTTTTGATCGCGACTTATCTGTCATCCGAAAAGATGAATTGCCAAGCTTACGCCGTAAAATTGGTGTGGTTTTTCAGGACTTTCGTTTGTTGAACCATCTGACGACCTATGAAAATATTGCACTGCCCTTGCGTGTTGCAGGTAAGGAAGAGTCAGAATACCGCTCTGATGTGATCGAACTCTTGAAGTGGGTTGGCCTCGGTGATCGCATGCATGTCCTGCCGCCAGTTCTATCTGGTGGTGAAAAACAAAGAGCTGCGATTGCGCGCGCCCTGATCACGCGGCCCGAAGTTCTCTTGGCGGATGAGCCAACCGGAAATGTGGACCCTCCCTTGGCACGTCGGCTTTTGCGGCTTTTCATGGAATTGAACAAGTTGGGGACATCTGTGGTGATTGCCACTCATGACATAGCTCTTCTGGAGCAAGTGGATGCTCGGCGCATGGTTCTGGCAGACGGCCGTCTGCAGATATTCGATTGAGGGGCCGATGGTTAAAGACGTGAAGAAGGCCATCGCTCGGAGCAAGACAGCATCCCGCATCAAGGGATTGCGCATGCCGGCTAAACCGACCGTGCCCCGGCGTAGCAACGGGAAAAAACCTTCGCAAACGCAGGCCGCGGTGAAATTGCGGTCCGCCGCACCAATTGTGCCGCCGCAATCTGTTGCCGGGCGGGCGCTGACCCTCGTTGTCGCGATCATGAGTTTTCTGGCTTGCCTGACAATTGGCGGCGTTTCCATTGTGTGGGACGCTGCTGATGATTGGCAGAATGATCTTGTCCGCGAAGTGACAATTCAAATTCGGCCTGCTGATGGGATCGATATGTTGCGCGAGATCGATAAGGCCGTGGCTTTGGCACAGGAGTTTCCGGGTGTGGAAACTGTGCGGGCCCTGTCTGACGATGAAACGCGTGCTTTGTTGCAGCCTTGGCTTGGAGATAACCTGGACCTCGACAGTCTCCCGGTTCCTCGTCTGATACAAATTACCGTTGACGATCCCGAAGCCCTTGATCTCGCCCAGTTGCGCTCCTCGCTGGAGCGACAGGTCGCAGGCGCAAGTCTGGATGATCATTCGGTATGGACGTCCCGACTTTCAGCCATGGCGGGTGCTGTCGTCTTTGGCGGAGTCTGCATTATGTTGCTTGTTCTGGGGTCGATGGTGCTCAGTGTCGTGTTTGCCACTCAGTCGGCTATGGCAGGCAACAAAGATGTTGTGTCTGTGCTGCATTTTGTCGGTGCCGAAGACAGTTTCATTGCACGCGAGTTCCAGAGGCATTTTCTGGTGCTTGGTCTCAAAGGCGGAATTTCGGGTGGTGTGTTCGCGTCAATGCTGTTCCTGATCCTCGACCTTTTCACCCGGCGTGGTGGTGGTCAGGCCGGATCTGATCAGCTATCCGCCTTGTTCGGTACCGTATCCGTCAGCCTTCCTGGCTATCTTGGTGTGATTGGGGTTGTGTTCCTGGTCGCTGTTTTGACTGCCTTAACGTCCGGATTGGCAGTCAAAGCCCATTTAAAACGTGTGGATTGACCACCGGTCGTGCTTTGCTTTCCAAAATTCCGAATCACCTATGATATTGATGAGATAGGCAATCTGGATAGAAAGGACCGGTCGAGGTGAAAACCGCGTCTGGTGACAACAGGCACAAGCCTGAACTTGAACAAGACGCTCCGTTGGAAAGCCGCCGGGGGAGATTCATTTATGTCTTGCTGGTCCTGGTGCCTCTGCTCGTACTGATCCCAGTTTTTCTGTCCTTTCTGAGCTTTGCGCACCATGTTGGAACTGTTTCGTCACCTGATGATCCGCGGGCCGATGCGATTGTCGTTCTGACGGGTGGAACCGAGCGTGTGGAGCGAGCTGTGGCCCTTCTGTCAGAAGGGCGGGCAATGCGTCTTTTGATTTCAGGCGTTCATCCGGGAACGACGCCCGAGCAGATTGCCTCGATCACGTCGGCGGAGATGCCCCTGTTTGATTGTTGTGTCGATCTTGATCGGTTGGCGATGAATACGACTGGCAATGCATCTCAGACTGCCGCTTGGGTGCGTTCAAATGGTTTTAAATCCTTGCTGGTGGTGACCAGCGCGTATCACATTCCAAGGGCCTTGGTTGAACTCGGAGAGTCGTTGCCCGGAGTCTTGCTGCTTCCCTATCCGGTTTACCCTTCCAGTCTGGATCTTCAGTCTTGGTATCTCAGCCCGAAGACATCCCTGCTTCTCATGAGGGAATATGTGAAGTATACCCTCGCACGTCTCAGAATATTTGTGACCCATGCGATGAATATATGATGCGCTCATGAGCGGTGAACAGGATCCGTTTTCTCTGCAAACAGCCAGGTAATATGCTTTTTCTACGCTCAACGATTTTCCAAATCCTGTTTTATTCATCGACCTTTGTGTTGATGGTGATCTTCTCGCCGGTGATGATCTTGCCCCGTCGATGGGGATGGTGGATCGTTCCCTTTTGGTCGCGTTTCAATCTGGCACTGCTCTGGCTGATTGTGGGGCTCAAATATGAAATTAGAGGGCGCGAGAATTTACCGAAGGGGGGCTACATTGTCGCGTCGAAGCATCAGTCGGCGTGGGAGACCTTTGCGTTAATTCCCGAATTTCGCGACCCTACATATATTCTCAAGCGAGAATTACGCTGGATTCCGGTTTTTGGCTGGTACACGGCAAAATTTCGGCAGATTCCGATCAATCGTGGCAAACGTTCTGCGGCGCTTGTCGCTATGATTGCTGCGGCAAAGGATTCTGTTGCCGAGAACCGGCAAATTCTGATTTTTCCGGAAGGAACGCGCCGTCCTGTCGGCGCAGAGCCAAAATACAAATACGGCATAGCTCATCTCTACAGGGATCTTGATTGCCCGGTGCTTCCTGTTGCCCTCAATGCTGGACTTTATTGGCCACGGGCGTCCTGGCTGGTGTATCCTGGTACCGTATTGGTCGAGATTTTACCGCCAATCCAACCCGGTATGCCTGCTGACAAATTTCAGGAAACTCTGGTTGACCAGATTGAAACGGTGACCGCGCGTTTGTCTGAAGAGGCACGAGGCGAAAAACGGCCCTCGCCTCTCTTGTCCAAGTTGCCAAATTCCTCTGGCGAATAGCATGTTGGCTTTAGAGACTGAGTTAACCGTTCAACCGGGATGCAAGCCAGGAGACGTTATGGTCCTTGATGCCGAGCTCGCTGAGGTGGGCTGCAGTGTTCAGGACGTATTCTGGGTTTCTGCCTGACTGACCAACGGCCTCGAGCACAATATCCAGTTGATCCGTGAGTGGGAGAGCTCCAGCATATTGTGCATGTTTGCGGTCGACCACGTAAGTCAGCGCTTCAACTGTCTCGCCAGTCTGAAGCGTGATTTTCCTCCAGCTCTCAAGATAAACCATAGTCACCTGTTCGCGCGCGCGCAGGTACTCGATGGTCTTGTTCCGGCTCTCCGAGCTGACTTTATAGGCCATGCCCCGGCAAGCACCGCCGCGATCCAGACCAAACACAAGGCCTGGTTTCTCCTGAGTGCCGCGATGGACCCAAGAATAAACGCAGAGTGAACGATGGGCACCGCGTAACAGTGCAGGTTTGCCGTCTTCGTGATCAAAGCCCGGGTTCCACATCAAAGAACCGTAGCCAAATACCCAAAAATCACTCATATCCACCCAGACCTTGCACAAGTTGTCGCTCGAATAGCAACGCTGTGGCTTTATTGCAAACTCACAGGCTGGCCAAAGATGGGTATTGAGCTGTGAAGGGCATCGGAAATTGGAGATCGACCTTGCAGGCAGGACCGAAGCGTAATTTGAGAATCCGCTATATTTTTCTTTCTGCCGCGGTTGTTCTGACCATTTTTGCGTGGTCAGCCGGCTGGTTTTACATGCGTGGGCAGCTGCAGAATCAGATTGAGCGGAACCTGAATGGCCTGGAGCAAGCTGGGGTGGCTGCGTCTTGTGCCGATCTGAAGATTGCCGGGTTTCCATTTCGGTTTGAAGTGAGCTGCGATGATACTTCCATCATAGATGCTGTGGGACGGACATCGCGTTTGAAGCGGCTTCTGGCTGTCGCGCTGGTTTATAATCCGTGGCACGTGATCATCGAAGCTGCTGGCCCATATATGTTCGAAGCTCCGGAGATTGGATTGAAGGCTTCTGCAGATTGGAAGTTGGCGCGCTCCAGTGTCCTGTATTCAACCGATGGACTGGATCAGCTTGATCTTGCTGTCGACGATCTGTCCCTCGCGGCTTTAGGAGCTGGGGTGGGCGTTGATCTTTCCGCCCAATCTGGTCAAATCAATTTACGGATTGCACCGGAAGATTTAACGGCCCTGGAAGCCTTTGTGTCTCTGACAGGGGTGAAATCCGCTATGCTTCCAAGCGATACTTCTCCTATAGATGGCAGGATTCATTTGCAGGTGCCAAATGGGGCGGTGCTTCTCAAGGGGCGGGGTCTCGAAAGTCTGCCAGGGGCTGAAGACGGTTCATGGCCCTTGAGGCTTGTCTGGTCCTCTTTGAAGTCTGATGAGTTACAGTTGGAGGCGACTGGGGATTTACGATTGGATCATCAAGGCCTCTTATCGGGAAATGTTGATCTTACCGTTTTTGATATTGAAGCTTTCGTTCAGTTTTTGTCCGAATTGATGCCGGGTCAAGCGCAGACTTTTGAAGCGATGAAAGGCGCTGCGTTGTCCTTTGGCCGGCAATCGCAGGACGAAGAAGATGGGCGCCTTAAGGTGTTGATGCCATTTACGCTTTCTGAAGGCCAGGTACGCCTTGGTCTTTTGCCACTTGGCGTGCTCCCGCCGGTTAACACCGGCAGGAGGTAAGGTGCGGGCCTACTATGAGCCTGAGGCGCGATCAATCGGGATGATGTAGCTTTTCAGGCGATCTGGTTCAGCGATCCGCTCATAAAGCGCAACGGATGGCGTATCCTTGCCCCTGACCAGCCAACGCAAGTGTAGCCAACCTCTTTTTTTACCCTCTTTTTCAAGGACTTCGATCATCTGACGGCCAATGCCCTGATTGCGAAAATCCGGATGCACATAGATGTCGTCAAGTTGGCCGATGCGAAGCCCTGTGATCAGTTCCGGAAGATCGAAAAAGACAGAGAAGCCGATCAACTGGTTGTCCTGATACGCGCCGATGACTTCTGACGTTTTGTCGGCGAGAATTCGATTGGCATAATACTCGTCCGGACGCCGAGGTGCGCCTCTTTCCAGGGCCTGTGCGTTCTCAGCGATCAGGGGTGCCAGCTTGTGGGCGTCTTCCGGGCCAAGGGGTCTGATGTCCGTTTTACTCATAGGATCTCCGGCATTTTACGGTCGATTGCTTTACCTGCAAGATGTCCTGAAAAGGCACTGACAATCAAGCGTCAGCGGGTAAGTTCCCATTGGTACATATGTAGAATATAATGAGCCTTTATCCATTTCAGTTTCCTCGCGTGCCTTACCGGGCGGGGTGCATTTCCCTAAGGATTATCGATGAATAAGGAGATGAGCCGCTCCAAGGCGACGTTGATCGGGTTAAGCGCTGTCTTGATGTGGGCAACGCTTGGGCTTTTTAGTGCCGGATCAGGCGCTGTTCCGCCATTTCTGCTGAACGCCCTGTGTTTCGGTCTGTCCGGAGTGCTTGCGCTTGTATGGCTGAGCTTTCGCGGCCGTCTCGGCTTGTTGAAGCAGCCTCTCAAAGTCTGGGCTTTCGGCACGATCGGATTGTTCGGCTTTCATTTTTTCTATTTCACTGCGATCCGCAATGCGCCGCCGGTCGATGCTAATCTGATCAACTACACATGGCCATTGCTGGTTGTTGTGTTTTCAGCATTTTTGCCGGGTGAACGCCTGCGGCTTCATCATGTTGTTGGAACGATTATTGGTCTTATTGGTGCGGTCCTGTTGATCTCCGGCGGCGAAGGCCTGTCTTTCGAGGATGGGTCGATGCTTGGTTATGGAGCTGCAGTGGTATCTTCCCTGTTTTGGTCTTCCTATTCCGTTCTGTCCCGCCGTCTCGGTAATGTGCCGACAGAAGCTGTTGCCGGGTTCTGTATTGTGACGGCGTTGCTGTCCGTCTTGTGTCATCTGCTTCTGGAAAAAACGATCTGGCCTTCGCAAGCGAGTGAATGGCTATCAGTGGCAGCGCTGGGATTTTTCCCGGTTGGCCTAGCCTTTTTTACTTGGGACATTGGCGTCAAGCGTGGGGATATTCAGGTTTTGGGGGCTGCTGCTTATTCTGCGCCTTTGCTTTCGACCTTATTGCTGATCGCATTCGGCTTTGGGGCGTTTACGCTTTCCGTTTCCTTGGCCTGTATTGCCATCACTGTTGGCGCGGTAATTGCGGCCAAGGAAATGATTTTTCGCCGCTCGTCTGCTCAAGGCGATTCCACTTCTGAGTTATGCGAAAGGCGAGTGGAAAAGCAGGGATCCTACCTGTAGCTTGCTGCACAGCAATATAGACGATGATGCTCGGGAGCTTTCGCCATGATCCAAGTCTACAATCCACGTCGATCGGCGCTTTATATGCCGGGGTCCAATGCTCGTGCTCTTGAAAAGGCAAAGACACTGGATGTGGACTGCCTGATACTGGACCTGGAAGACGCTGTTGCACCGGATTCAAAAGCTGAGGCGAGAGATCAGATCGTCTCTGCGGTCAGTGGCGGAGGCTATGGCAATCGTGAAGTGGTCATTCGTATCAATGCGTTGGACACCCCATGGGCCGATGATGATCTTGCTGCGGCCATTCAGTCTAAGCCTGACGCGATTCTGGTGCCGAAGGTGAATAGCCCGGCAGACTTGCAGCGAGTTGCGCATAGGCTCGCGGCTGGGCAAGCGCCAGAAAGTCTCAAGCTCTGGGCGATGATGGAAACGCCGCACGCGATGTTGAACGCTGCCGCGATTGGGGCCTGTGGCCGTGATCCGCAAGTTCGGCTGTCCTGCTTTGTCATGGGTACCAATGATCTGGCCAAGGAAACGCGCGCGCAGCTCAATCCGGGCCGTGAGATCATGACGCCTTGGTTGATGACTTGCGTTGCCGCTGCACGTGCTGGCGGGATCGATATTCTCGACGGTGTCTATAATGCCTTCAACGATCTGGAAGGTTTTGCAGCTGAATGCGCGCAAGGCGCAGAGATGGGTATGGATGGCAAGACATTGATCCATCCAAAGCAGGTTGAAACCTGTCATAAGGCCTTCAGCCCGTCGGAAGACGAGATTGCCTGGGCGCGCAAAATCAATGATTTGTTTGCCTTACCGGAAAACACCAACAAGGGTGCTATCCAGGTCGACGGGAAGATGGTTGAGCGTTTACATGCGGATATGGGGCTGCGTTCCATTGCGATCGCAGATGCGATTGCGGCCCGTTCCCAAGTTTGAGAGACGACATGAAATTATATCGCTTTATCACGGGCCCGGACGACAATGAATTTTGCCACCGGGTCAGTCAGGCCCTCAGCAATGGTTGGGAGCTGTCCGGTTCCCCTGCCCTTACGTTTGATGCCGAACGTGGTCGTACTATGTGTGGACAGGCTGTGACAAAAGAAGTTGCGGGCGATTATTCACGTGACCTTAAGCTGGGCGACTACTGAGGCGCATTAGAGCGCGAACATGTGATTGTCCCAAGCGACACCTGCCGGGCGTGCCAGCACGTCGGGGCGAGAGGTTGGATCTTCCAGATAGCTGAGACCGCCGGTGCCATCTGAAATCAGGAAGGCACGGTCATCTATGGGGGCAAGACCGCATCCGTCGATGACATCCTGTGTGCCGATCAGATCGCCGGTTGCTGCTGACCAGAACAGAATTTTTCCACCGCGCGGGGCCGATGTCGCGATGGTGTCGCCACTGGCATTGGCCACCACTGAGCCGATGTAGCCGTCAAGGTCAGCTCCTATTGTACCCGGTATTTCCGTCAGGCGGGGAGCGTCGTCCAGGGTCATGCGCGCCACAAGCGGCGGCGTTCGGCCATCATCACCTTCATATTGACCGCCAATCCAGACTTGTCCCTGCCCGTCTTTTGCCATGTGGCGCAGAGACAGTTGGTGGAGGTCTTTAGTCAAGGCATGACGTACCAGGATATCGCCTGTTTCGATATTGATGAAGGCAACAGACGGCGCCATCGTGTCGATGTTGAGTTTTTGGCGTGGTTTTTCAGGATGGGTCTGAATGCCACCATTGGCTACGACCAGGGTGCGGCCATGGTCTGTTAGAAGCAAATCATGTGGTCCGATGCCGCCTGTCTCGAATTCGCCCAATCTGCGGATTTCACGCCCGCTAACGTCATAGACACCAATTACACCGCGTACGGCCTCATAGTCATTTTCAACCGCATAGACGAGGCGGCCGTCTGCCGAAAAACAGCCATGGCCATAAAAATGCCGGCCAGCAATCGACGTCAGGATCTTGGGTTTTGTTTGCTCAAAAGGATCAATCAGAAGTGCAAATGTGCCCGGTCGCCGTGCGAAAGCCATCAAACGGCGTTTGTCTGGTGACACTGCCATGCCGTGCCCACGGCTCGGTAATGGAACACGTGCGACGTCTTGCCCTGCATCATCAATGATTGCCAAAGCATAGTTTCCGTTGGCTTCTCGTCGCGCGCTGGCAAAAAGAGGCGTGCCAAGAAAAGCCGGATTCAACAATCCCTCAGCCATTGCGCCCTTGCTGAGACCGGTTGCTGTGAGTGCCGTTAGACCACCGAGCCCTGTAAGGAACGCTCGGCGGGAAACCTCAACCCTGTCAGTCGCCGTCCAGTGCATTGAAGCCTCCGGTAAGACTAAGGGCTCCGGCAAGTTCCAGCGCCATCGTATCTCGCAGACTGTTGACCGTGATGACCAGAAGGTTCAGGCGGTTATAAATCTCGTCATCCTTGATGGATTGCCGAAGCGGCTGGTTGATGGCCTTCAGGCTGGTAATGCCGTTGTTGAACTCGAAGTCGAGCGAGTTCAGCAGCCAGCCGAATTCCTTGCCGAGGGACGGTGAGAAATTTGCGGCCACCAAGGTTGCATGAATGCCCTCCAGTTCGGAAATCAAATAAGCTCGACCGTCGGCTGACCGGGTAAAAGGCAGGCGGTTTGCCTTGGACTTGCTAATTTCGGTCCCTATGGCTGGCAGGAGTTCCTGATCCTTGACCACGATCAATCCGGTGACAAGGGCGTTGAAGATGGTCTCAATGGCTTCCTTGGAAGACCTGATCTGGCCAGTTTCCGGGCTCGGTGACAGCAGGCGAGAACTATAGCCGTCTGGGTCCTGCCATTCGACGCTGATTTTGGATGTTATCCGCGAGACATTCAGCGTGATGGCTTCGGCATAGCCGCAGATGTAGTCTCGCTTATCTGATGGATCTCCGAGGATGACGTTTCCAGATTTGTCGAAAGCGATCAGCTGTAGGGCTGTGAGTCCTTGAAGGGCAACGCTTTTTTCTGCCAGCTGAGCCGGATTGGTCGCAGAGGCATCTTGCTCTGCCAGCATTTTGCGGATCTGGCGTTGTGTGATGCCGCGCGGATCGGGCATGAAGGCGAGGCTCTCCAGTCTGTGATCATCGATCAGAGGGCCAAACCGCAAAAAGCTGACTCCGCCAAATGCTTCGACGAGGGCGCGATAGCGGTCAGAAAATTCTGCTTTGCTTTCCTGCGTGGTATCCTGGCATACGGCATTTGTTGCAGGAGCCAGAAGAGCAGCCTCTTCGGCAAATTTGGCGAAGGCCGGACGAATATAGCCGTCTATGCTTTGCTGGACATGGGGCGTGTCGTCATCAATGGCCCATGCTGGAGCAGTGCAGAATACGGCTGCTGCTAAAGTGACTGAGGCTACGATTGTCTTGTGCATCAAAGTGTCTCCAGAAAGCGGATCAAGGCCGCGCGGTCTTCGGTGGGGAGCTCGACAACATGATCTCGCGACTGTTTCGCTTCCCCGCCATGCCACAACACTGCTTCGAGCAGGTTGCGTGCACGTCCATCATGCAGAAAGCGTGTGTGCTTGTTGACTGTTTCGGTCAATCCAATACCCCAGAGTGGTGGAGTGCGCCATTCTTTGCCGTTTGCATCTCCAACCGGGCGGCCATCTGACAAGCCATCTCCCATGTCGTGAAGCAGCAGGTCAGTGTAAGGCCAGATCAACTGAAAACGGTGAGCGGCGTTCTGAGCGTTGCGGCTGGTGACGTATTTGGGTCGATGGCAGTTCGCGCAGCCAGCTTCATGAAAGACCTCCTTGCCCTTGAGGACTTGGGGGGCACTCATGTCACGGCGTGCGGGAACGGCGAGGTTCTCGGAATAGAAAGTTACCAGTTCCATCACCGGATCCGGGGCTTCTGTCGGGCCAAGGCGTGCTTGTTCGCCATTCGGCATCTTGCGGCAATCTGCCTGAGTTTCTGTACAATCGCCCCAGGGTGCAGGCTTGTCTGGTGAGCCAATACCAATGTCACCCGAAAAAGCGCCTGCAGTCTGGGCTCGAACTGATGGATTTGACGCTTTCCAGCCAAAGCGGCCGATGGTCAGCTCGCCAGTTAATGGATCCCGAACCTTGCTGATTTTTCCAGAGATGCCGTCGCCGTTGATGTCATCAGGATCAGCTTGGGCTTCGATGTCGCCTGGGTGAATAGCTTCCAGAAGACCCATGCCGATCATGGGGGGAGCAACACGGGGGGAAATTAGGGCATCTGAATGCATGTCACCGTAACCGAGATCGCGGATCACGTAGGTCGGTTTCTGCAAGGTGGCGCTTTCACCACCTGAAAGTTTGACGGGAATATCCTCCAATTCAATGTCGAACCGGCCTTCACCGGCAACACCGGGTACAGCGAAGGTCTGAAACTGACCGCCATAGGTAGGTTCCGGAATGCTCAAAAGGGCCCTGGAGGAGAGTAATTCTTCCTGCTCTGCATTTTGTGGCGGAACGGATAATCTCAAGAACAAAGACACAGCGTCATGACCAGGCAGTGGCGGTCGGCCGCGGCCATCCTTGAGGTGGCATGCCTGGCAGGAGCGGGCGTTGTAAAGAGGTCCCAGACCATCGGAGGCCTGTGTTGAAGATGGGGACGAAGCCCAAAGCTTCTTGAACAGGCCATTGCCGACTTTGAAGGTTTGTTCTTCCTCAAAGGTTATGTTGGCCGATGAATGAGAGAATATGTCCCGGTTGATGCGCTTGCGGGTTGTCGCTGCTCCGCCGGACATGAATTCGAATGTCTCGGGCTTTGAAAAGTCACGGGGGGTCGAAACAATGCTGGCAACCCTGGCACGGTCTGCGGGCGTCAGGTCATTTCGGTGGGGAAGTAGGTCTTCCGCTGAGGCGGGCAGCACAAAAGCTGTCGCTAGCAGCATGGACAAACACCATCTGGTCGAAGTCATGGTATTGCGTGGCCAATCGGTTCGCGTCACTGGTCTGACGCCGTGTGCCCCTCATTACCACAGCATCAAGAATTAAGCGGCGGGCAAGTGGACACTGCGTCCATTCGCCCGCCGCCCGGATGTCTTACTGGAAGACGGATGTCGGGTTGTCGAGGCTATCGGAGCCTTCGAACGCAATTGAATCAAGGTCGAGAGCCGTCACAACACGTTCGATGGATTTGGTCTGATCAACCAGGGCATCAACCACGGCCTGAACCACGGCGTTGCCTTCGTCGTTGCCTTCGCCAATCATCTGATCGTAGCTTTCGCCGCCTTCAGCGCGCGCCTTCATGACTTCGAGAGCCGCCAGGGTTGCATCGAGCTTTGCTGTCATTTCTGCGGCCAGCGCAGGGTCCTTTGCTTCGACCATGTCAGCGATTGATGCACCGTCAACGTCATGTCCGTCGACGCTCTTGTAGGCACCGAAGTAAACATTGCGGATGCCGACAACGTCATTGTAATGGGACATATGCGTGTTGTCGGAGAAGCAGTCATGCTCTTCTTCCGGGTCATTCAGCATAAGGCCAAGCTTGATGCGCTCACCAGCCAATTCGCCGTAAGATAGGGAGCCCATTCCGGTCAGGATCGTTGCCAGTCCGCCAGCGTCGCCCTTTTCTGCCAATTCCTTGCGCGCAGCACCGTCCTTGGACCATGCAGCGACCATTTCTTCAAGGTCGGAGATGAGCAGGTCTGTGGCTGACTGCAGGTATGCAACGCGACGATCACAGTTGCCGCCTGTGCAATTTGCAGTGTCGAAGTCAGTTGCCGGGCGGTTGCCAGCGCCGGGACCTGTGCCGTTGAGATCCTGGCCCCAGAGCAGGAATTCGATGGCGTGGTAGCCGGTCGCCACATTGGATTCAATTTCGCCAGCTTCCTGAAGATTTTCAGTCAGAAGTGCTGGAGTGATGACTGTTGCGTCAATGGTTTCGCCATTGATTTTCAGCGTTGCATTTGCAATCACATTGGCTGTGTAGAAGGCGTTTTCTTCAGATTCTTCGCCATAAGACGCATCAACGTAATCGATCAGGCCTTCGTCCAAAGGCCAAGCATTTACTTTGCCTTCCCAGTCATCAACGATGGCGTTGCCAAAGCGGTAGGCTTCTGTCTGCTGGTATGGGGTGCGTGCTGCAATCCAGGCGCTGCGTGCTGCCGCAAGCGTTTCCTCGTTTGGGTTCGCGATAAGAGCGTCGATCGCAACTTTCAGCGCCTTGGCTGTGGACAGTGAGTCCGTGAACGTCGCTTCTGCAACATTGCCATATGTATCGAGTACTTCACTTGGCGTTGCTGCCAATGCAGGCATTGCGATCAGTGCGGTTGCAGCCAAAAGGCCAAACTTCAAAGATTTCATCTTTCGTTTCCTCAATTTGCCGGAGCCTAGCATTGTGCGTGCTCTCCGAATTCAATGACGTCGGTGTTGTTGGCCGAGTTTCCTGAGTGGGCACTCTTCGAGTGTCAGGCTGGATAGGTCGACCGAGTTCAAAATGAGATCGCAGCTTTTGAGAGCTGCAGCGAATTCCGTGGCTGCGAAAATCGTGTCTTTATGTCCGCCGGGTGAGACCAGAGCAGAGCTGATGACCTCAACGGTTTCGCTGTCTTCCGACTGGGCCGCAGACACGAGAGCCGTAACCAGACATTCGTCCTGGCACAATTTGGTGCAGTCATAAGGGAAGAGGCAAAAATGACGTGTGGCATGTTTGTTGAGCGCCCTAGCGTAGCAAGACAACTCGGAGACTGGCTGACGGGCCTGCTCTGTGCCCAGTTCACTTGCATAAAGCTCCCAGGCCATTTCCCAACACCGAATGTCTCCAGTCGAATATCCGCCCATGTAGCGACGTACACCTTCAACCACGAGCCGCTCCGCCCGTTTCTCGATGTCTATTGGCCATGCCATTCCGGTCATGCCGGGGTCTCCTGAGGTCTTATGCGCCCAAAATCTCCTTTCGGGAGGAACCATTTTATGACTATATAAGTCAAGTATAAATCAGAGTAATATCAATATATTAGAATAGTTCCAAACTTTGAAATTGCCTTAATAACTACATTTTTGGAAAAACAGATGGAATCATAAACCCTTAGGCAACGGGCTTTTTGTTAGAGTTCATTTGCCTGTTTGAGAATGAAGCCTTAGCTTTACGATCAACTGGGATCTCAGAACGCGGTCCATCGGTTCCTTGCAACTTTCACATGACAGTCGGACTCTAAATATGCTCACTGCATTCAAGCAATTCATTCGCGAAATCACGCTGGGCGATAGCGGCAAGCAGGAGTTTGCCGAAAACGATACGCGGTTGGCAGCGGCGGCACTCTTGTTTCATTTGGTTGATGTTGACGGAGTAATCGAAGAAAGCGAAAGCGAGAAGCTTCGTGAAATTCTCAAGACGCATTACGAATTGAATGATGCGGAAACGACAGAACTGATCGCAGCGGCCAAGCAGCGCGATGATGAGGCGGTGGATCTTTACGGCTTCACCTCTGTTCTAAAGCGCACCACAGATGAGACTGAGCGGCTCGCCATCGTCGAAATGATGTGGCAGATAGTTTACGCTGATGGTCATGTCCATGAGTTTGAAGACAATACTATTTGGCGCGTGGCCGAGCTGTTGGGCATCTCTTCACGTGACCGGGTCACGCTGCGACATAAGGTTGCGAAGACTGCACCGGAAAGCGGAGAGCCTGTTTAAAACTGCAGCGCAAAAAAGCTCGACGCATGTGCAAAAAACGTTAAAGTTTGCCCTATGAGACTGGAACCGTTCGAAACGTCACCTTCACCCAAAATTCTGGTTGTCCTGCATCAGGAAAACTCTTCTCCTGGCCGGGTTGGTCAGGAACTGGTGAAGCGTGGTTTCGCGCTTGATATCCGCAAACCACGGTTTGACGATACGCTGCCAGATACAATGTCGGATCATGCTGGTGCTGTTATATTCGGCGGTCCGATGAGCGCAAATGATCCGGATGGGTTTGTGCAAAAGGAGATTGACTGGATCAAGGTTCCGCTTTGCGAGGAGAAGCCGTTTTTGGGCATTTGCCTTGGTGCCCAGATGATGGTCAAGCAAATGGGCGGAACGGTTTCGGCACATCGGGATGAGCTGGTTGAGATCGGTTATTATCCGATTCAGCCGACACTTGTTGGCGAAAAGCTGCTGAGTTGGCCGAAAAAAGTATATCAATGGCACAAGGAAGGTTTTGATCTGCCTGCCGGATGTGACCTTTTGGCGTCTGGTCCATCATATCCCAATCAGGCAATTCGTTATGGCCATAATGCGTTTGGCATTCAGTTCCACCCGGAACTGACACACTCGATGCTGGTCCGTTGGACAACAAAAGGTGCGCCGCGCATGAGTTTGCCGGGCGCGCAGATGCGCCGGGATCACTTCGCCGGCCGTTATATCTATGATGCTGCGGTTCGCAGCTGGCTTGATGACTTCATGGATTTGTGGATTGGGACGGCGACCTCACCGGCTGTAAGCACAAGTTTTAGCAGCGCCGCGGAATAATACCGAACGGCACTATGCAGCCCTTACTTCAACAGTATGCATTTAATTTTGCTCTATGGCGCACATGAATGATCATGGTTGCATGTAGCAGGACTGCTGCACTGAGCCCGAGCGCATGATACGCTATCGCATTATCGCCTGCCACGCGGATCATGCCGTCGAGCGCCATGAGGCTCCATACGCCATAGGGAATGAACAGCAGAACCGCCGTTGCAAGGCCCGGATTGTAGCTCCTGAGAATGCCGACTGCACCAACGTGGGAGACTGCATTTACCAGTAGAAGATAGCTGCCGATCAAGGCGAGGCCGGAATTGAGCCAAAATGTCAGCCATATTACGGCGAAGATCAGCGCCCAGACGCCGATGACATTGATCACCATCGTTGCCAGCTTGGTTAGGACCTCTCAATCATCAATCCGCGCCTGGCTCAAAGACAATCAGCAGATCCTTTGCATCGATCTGCGCGCCCGGGGCCACCAGAAGCTCAGCAATGATGCCATCGCGCTCGGCGTGCAGCGCGGTCTCCATTTTCATGGCTTCGATAGACAGCAGCACATCGCCAGCGGTGATGCTTTGACCTGGCTTTACCGCCACGGTTGAGATGACGCCTGGCATTGGGGCACCTAAATGGGCTTCGTTATCTTCTTCTGCCTTGCGTTTGGCCGCAGCGCCTGCAGCGCCATGGGCGCGATCAGGGACCTTGATGATCCGAGGCTGACCGTTCAACTCGAAGAAGACTTTCTTTTCGCCGTCTTCGTTTGTTTCGCCGATGGCCTGACAGCGCACCACAAGGGTTTTGCCGGGCTCAAGTTCGACCAGTATTTCGTCGCCCGCTTCCAGGCCGTAGAAATAGACCGGTGTCGGCAAGACCGAAGTTGGACCATATTGCTGCTGTGCCTTGTCGAAATCGGTAAAGACCTTGGGGTACATCAAATAAGCTGCAAGGTCGGCATCATCGATGTCACGCCCTGTGCTATCCGCGGCTGTTTTTCGTTCAGCTTCCAGATCAGCTTGTGCTAGCAGGGAACCTGGCCGGACCGTGATCGCGGTTTCTCCCTTCAACACCTTGTTTTGAATGGCGATGGGCCAGCCACCGGGGGATTGACCCAGATCTCCGCGTAGCATCTGCACAACGGATTCTGGAAAGGCAACTTCCTTGGCTGGATCTTCAACATCAGCAACCGTCAGGCCCTGACTGACCATCATCAGTGCCATGTCGCCGACAACCTTGGACGAGGGCGTTACCTTTACGATATCGCCAAACATCATGTTGACGTCGGCATAGGTCTGGGCGACCTCGTGCCAGCGTGCTTCCAGGCCGAGAGATCGTGCCTGTTCCTTGAGGTTGGTGAACTGGCCGCCTGGCATTTCATGAAGGTAGACTTCTGAAGCACCGGAACGGAGGTCGCTTTCGAACGCACGATACTGGCCGCGTACAGCTTCCCAATAAAACGAGATCTGGCGAATGGTTTTCGGATCCAGGCCCGTTTCGCGTTCCGTTCCACGCAGAGCTTCAACGATAGAGCCAAGGCATGGCTGAGAGGTCAGGCCTGACAGCGCATCCATTGCGGAATCCACCGCATCCACCCCCGCTTCAACGGCTGCCAGAATTGTGCTTGCGGCAATGCCGGATGTGTCGTGGGTGTGGAAGTGGATCGGAAGATCTGTTTCCTGCTTCAGCGTGCGGATCAAGACTTTGGCCGCTTCCGGTTTCATCAGGCCAGCCATATCCTTGATCCCAAGGATATGTGCACCTGCTGCTTCCAGTTCTTTGGCAAGAGCGACATAGTATTTCAGGTCATACTTCGGCCTGGCGCTGTCCAGCATGTCGCCGGTGTAGCAGAGGACGCCTTCACAAAGCTTGTTGGCCTCGATCACGGCGTCCATGGAAACGCGCATGTTCTCGACCCAGTTGAGGCAATCGAAGACGCGGAATAGATCGACGCCATTCGCTGCAGCCTGGCTGACGAAAAATTTCACAACGTTGTCGGGGTAATTCGTATAGCCAACGCCATTGGATCCGCGCAGCAGCATTTGCAACAGGATATTCGGTGCTTTTTCGCGAATTATGCGCAGGCGTTCCCAAGGGCTTTCTGTCAGGAAGCGCATGGAGACGTCAAAGGTTGCGCCCCCCCAGCATTCCAGAGAGAAAAGATTTGGCATGCCGGTGGAATAGGCATCTGCAATGCGGACAATGTCGTTGGTCCGCATCCGGGTTGCCAGCAGTGATTGATGTCCATCGCGCATGGTGGTGTCTGTCACCAGGGCGCGGGTTTCAGCCTTCATCCACTTGGAAAAACCCTTCGGTCCGAGCTGATCGAGCAGCTGACGGGTTCCATCTGGTTTTTTGTCGCCAAAATCCGGAATCTCCGGCAACATCGCTTCGCTGGCAGGATGCGGGCGAGACCGTGTCTCCGGGTGACCATTGACTGATACATCGGCAATGTATGTCAAAAGCTTCGTTGCGCGATCCAGCCGCCGGGTCTGTTCAAACAGGGCCGGTGTCTCGTCGATAAAGCGGGTTGTATAGTTGTTCGATCGGAAATCGGGATGTGCGATGATGTTCTCCAGGAACACCAGATTGGTTGCCACACCGCGAATCCGAAATTCACGCAGGGCGCGGTCCATCCGCTTGCAGGTTTCTTCCGCGCTTGGGGACCAGGCGGTGACCTTTTCCAGCAACGGATCATAGAAACGGGTGATCACAGCGCCGGAATATGCCGTGCCGCCGTCTAGGCGGATGCCGAAACCGGTTGCGCCACGGTAGGCGGTGATGCGGCCATAATCAGGAATGAAGTTCTGGTCTGGATCTTCTGTTGTGATGCGGCACTGAAGAGCGTGGCCGTTTAGGCGAATTTCGTCCTGCAGTGGAACGCCGCTCTCAGCGGAGCCGATTTTGGCACCGCCTGCGATCTGAATCTGAGCCTTGACGATATCGATGCCGGTGACTTCCTCTGTCACCGTGTGTTCGACCTGAACGCGTGGATTCACCTCAATGAAATACACAGAGCCGGTGTCTTTATCCATTAGGAATTCGACTGTTCCGGCACCGCGATAGGTTACTTCCCTGCCGATTTTCAATCCATATCCGCAGAGTTCCTGGCGCTTTTCTTCATCTAGATAGGGAGCAGGTGCGCGCTCAACTACTTTTTGGTGGCGGCGCTGTACGGAGCAGTCGCGCTCAAAGAGGTGAACCAGTCCACCTTTGCCATCGCCGAGAATCTGGACTTCGACATGGCGTGCCCGTTCAACGAGCTTTTCCAGGTAGATCTCGTCCTTGCCGAATGCTGCGCTGGCTTCACGTTTGGCTGCCACAACATCGCGCATGAGTGTTGTTTCATCGGGGATGACACGCATGCCGCGTCCACCGCCACCCCATGAGGCTTTCAACATGACCGGATAGCCGATCCCTGATGCGAGGCGTTTGATCTCGTCCATGTCATCTGGCAGGGGATCGGTTGCAGGCATGACTGGAACGCCCGCTTCAATCGCGAGATTGCGGGCGGCAACCTTGTTGCCCAGGCGCCGCATGGTGTCCGCTTTAGGACCTATGAAAATGATGCCAGCTTCTTCGCAAGCATCTGCAAATTCAGGGCTTTCGGAAAGGAAGCCATAGCCAGGATGAATAGCGTCAACCTTGGCAAGCTTTGCAACTCGGATGATTTCGTCGATGGCCAGATATGCTTCAATCGGACCCAGGCCTTTTCCAATCTGGTAGGCTTCGTCAGATTTGAAGCGATGCAGCGCCAGCTTGTCCTGTTCGGCGAAGACGGCGACGGTCTTCAAGCCCAGTTCATTGGCGGCGCGAAAGATGCGAATTGCAATTTCAGACCGGTTTGCGACGAGAATCTTGCGAATTGCCAAAAGCATTTCTCCCAAATACCTGCGTCCGTCGCCCCTTGCGACGTTCACCTTACGTTTTTTACTTGGGTCGAAGGAATAATAAAAGGGGCAGCACCTATGTCCTTTTCATTTTTCGCAAAAGTGCTGTACCTAATCGGACGCTTATTGTGAGTCTGAACCCTAGTTGATCAACTTCAACCGCAAAGCCTCAGCAACAGCATGTGTGCGGTTTCTGGCCTTTAACTTTGCGGTTGCCTCCTTGAGATACCAATCTGCAGTGTGTCGTGAAATTCCAAGAGTATCAGAGATGTCTGCGCTGGTTTTTCCTGCAGCAGTCCATTTCAGACATTCTATTTCCCGATTGGTCAAGGAAGGGCTGTTGGGTTTGGAGAAGGCCGATCTATCTGTCAGCATCATGCTGTGATCGTAGGCATAAATGCCTGCAAGATGCAGGGCCTTCATTTCTTCAGGCGTAACATCAACTCTGTCACCAGCCAAAAAGAGACTGCCTTCAAAGCCAATGGAGCCGTAAACTGGGATCAAAACACCATCGGTCAGATTAAAGCTGCGTGCTTCTTCCAAAATGGCCACGCCTCGTTTTGTGATGCCATGGTCATTTTTCGTGTCTGACCAGACAAATGGCATTGCACCGCGGGCTGCACGTGCGACGACGGGGTCATCGATGACATATTGGTTGTCGAGATAATGAGTGCGCCATTCCGGGTTTCCTCCGGACGCAAGGGCATGAGGATGTGTGAGAGATCCACGGCCAGTGAATGTGGCAAGAGCATAGGCGGAGAACCCATAGTTCGTCGCGAGGTTTGACAGACTGCTTGCCATGTCTTCGATGGAATTGATCTTGGAAAAAGTTTTTGTAAAATCCAAAGCGGGAGCCAAACGCTCGTATTTCATATTTTGTACTCGGTTCTGGTTCAGAGGCCGTCTGATCTCGGGATGGCGTGCTAAAAGCTTTGTTGCTGTGTTCCAAAAGGACACAAGAGTGTTAATTCTTGAAGGGTTGATGTCGGTAAAAAATGCACGTTCATTCTGTATGTTGATGATAAAATTGAATTGATACTAAATGTGGTAGGAACAAAACTGAAACCACTCGGAGTCAGCGATTCGTATATATTCTGTTCGATATATGTTTAGTAATTAATTCCACTGGCTGAAAGCAAATTGGTTCTAGTTTTAACTATTAACTCTTTCGCTCTTTTGAATAGAGCCATTGTCGATTGTGCAAATATGGAGGCTGGGTGGCGCTGGGGGGGGCAAATTAGTGTCCTTGGCGGCGGTTTTGTCCAAATGTCGTATAGAACGAAACCTGAATCAGCTCAGGTAGCCGATTCGGACGGCCTTTGTTCTAGCTGCGTTCTTTTGCGTTGATTTGAGGATCAGCTTCGTAAAATGAAAGGGGGACAGGCAACTGGTCGGTATGCTAGATAGCGGCGACCTTTCAGCAATGGCCGCGTTCCGGGGCACATGCCGAACCGAGCACACGTTAGTAATTCTATCATGCCACGTTCTCCATATATGCAGTTGCCGCCTGCAGTACGATCAAGAACCGTTACGGCGGTACTTGGACCAACCAACACCGGCAAGACCCACCTCGCGATCGAGCGGATGCTGGCTCACAAAAGTGGCTTGATCGGGCTGCCGCTGCGCCTTCTTGCGCGTGAAGTCTATAGCCGTGTTGTGGAGCGTGTTGGTTCTGACGTCGTTGCGCTGATTACCGGCGAGGAAAAAATTATCCCGAAAGCGCCGCGCTTTTGGGTCTCCACTGTTGAAGCCATGCCTCTGGATCTTGAGACGGACTTCGTTGCAATCGATGAAGTGCAGCTCGCTGGTGACCTTGATCGTGGCCATATCTTTACAGATCGCATTCTCAATCTACGTGGGCACTCAGAGACGCTTCTTTTGGGCGCTGGCACCGTACGATCGCTTTTGGAAAAGCTTCTGCCGGGCCTGAATGTGATCACCCGTCCACGAATGTCTGTGCTGACCTATGCTGGCTCCAAGAAAGCCTCGCGCTTGCCGCCGCGTTCGGCGATTGTCGCCTTTTCGGCAGAGGAAGTTTACGGCATTGCGGAATTGCTACGGCGGCAACGCGGCGGGGCTGCTGTCGTGCTTGGTTCTCTGAGCCCTCGAACGCGCAACGCACAGGTAGAACTTTTTCAGAATGGTGACGTTGAGCATCTGGTCGCTACAGATGCTATCGGCATGGGGTTGAACCTCGATGTCGATCATGTTGCCTTCGCTGGAAACAGGAAATACGACGGCTATCAATATAGACAATTGACTGCTGCAGAGATGGGGCAGATCGCCGGACGGGCAGGTCGTCACACTCGTGATGGCACGTTTGGAGTCACCGGCCGGGTTGATCCTTTGGATGATGATTTGGTCGATCAGATCGAAAATCATCATTTCAACAGTCTAAAAGTGCTGCAATGGCGCAACAGTCAGCTGGATTTTTCATCTTCTGATATTTTGCGCAGATCTCTTGATATTGCGCCTCGCGAAGACGGTTTGGCGCGTTCACCGTTTGGTGGAGACATCAACGCGCTTGAGCATTTGCTGCGTGATTCCGCCATTTCAGACATGGCAAATGGCACAAAAGCTGTCGAATTGCTCTGGGATGTGTGTCAGGTGCCGGACTATCGTAAGATCGCTCCAGCCAATCATGCAGAGCTTTTGAATACGATTTATACCCACCTAATGCAGGATGGGGCCATTGCTGATGATTGGTTTACGCGTCAATTGGCCTTCGCAGACCGCGCGGATGGTGATATCGACACTCTGGCAAACCGGATTGCTCATATCCGGACTTGGACTTTTGTCGCGAACCGGCCGGATTGGCTGAAAGATCCTGCTCATTGGCAGGGGGTGACCCGCGGCATTGAAGATAAATTATCTGATGCGCTTCACGAACGCCTTACGCAGAGGTTCGTGGACAGGCGTACAAGTGTATTGATGCGACGTTTGAGAGAGAACGCCATGTTGGAAGCGGAAATTACATCGAGCGGAGATGTGCTCGTCGAAGGTCAGCACATCGGGAATCTGCTTGGCTTCCGATTTGCTCCTGATGCAGCAGCGGATGGCTCGGATGGGAAAACCCTCAGGGCTGCAGCCCAAAAGGCGCTGGCTGCTGAAATCGAGAGTCGGGCAGACAAGCTGTCCCGCTCCGAGAATGCTGACTTTATCCTAACGTCTGACGGATCAATCCGCTGGCGGGGGGAAGCTGTTGCCAAATTGGCGGCGACGGATGATGTTTTGGCACCTGCTGTCATGCTTCTTGCTGATGAGCAGCTGACCGGTCCTGCCCGCGACAAGGTACAAGAGCGGCTGGATCTTTTGCTGAAGGCTCAGATTGAAACGCTGTTGAAGCCTCTTGCCGATTTGAAGGCTGCAGAGGGCCTCGAAGGCCTTGCACGTGGTGTGGCATTCCGTATCGTTGAGGGCCTTGGCATCGTTGAGCGGCAGGATGTGTCTGAAGACATTCGCCAGCTTGATCAGGATATGCGCGCATCCTTGCGCAAGCATGGCGTTCGTTTTGGGGCTTATAACATTTACGTCCCTGCCCTTTTGAAGCCTGCTCCAAGTCAACTTCTTGCCCAGCTTTGGGCTCTCAAGCATGGCTCATTCGATATGAATGGCCTGTCTGATTTGCCGCAGCTGTCGGCATCCGGACGGACATCCATTCCGGTTGATGAGACCATCGACAAGGCGCTCTACAAGGTTGTTGGATTCCGTGTTTGTGGACCGCGTGCTGTTCGTGTCGATATTCTTGAGCGTCTTGCAGATCTTATTCGTCCGCTTGTGGCCTGGAAGCCGTTAAACGCTGAAGTGGCTCCGCCTGAAGGTGCGATTGCGCAGGGTGGCGGATTTACTGTGACCGTTGCCATGACTTCTCTGCTTGGTTGTGCGGGGGAAGATTTTACTGCGATTCTGAAGTCTTTGGCTTATCGCCTTGAGACGAAAGAGATTGAACGTCCGGTTGCTGCTTCTGAAGCTGCTCCAGCTGCGGACACAGATTCTGCCAATAGCGACGACCCAGCTGTTGAAAGTCCGGTGGTGGCTGAGGCTGTTGCCGAAACTTCAGACGCTGCGGCTGGCGCTTTGGAAGAAGCTGTAGCGGAGGGTGTTGCTGAGAAATCGGTGGTGCCAGAAGCTGCTGCAGCGGATGTCTCTCCAGCCGAAGCGATAGCGCCTGTTGCTAATGTTTCTCCGGAAGCAACGCCTTCTGATGATGTGCCGACTGAAATTACCGAGACTGAAAAACTAACTATAGAAATTTGGCGTCCTGGCCGTGCAGATCGGCGTCCGCGCCAACGTGGAGGTGAAAATCGTCGCGGTGGTGAAAATCGCAAAGGCGAGTCGCCACGTGGCGGCCAAGCACGCGGGGCTCCTGCCGGAGGCGAACAAGGGCGTGGTGATCAACGCGGCGAACGGCGGCATGGCGGACCCAAAGGGTCCGGCAAAGCTGGCAAAGGCCGTGTCTCCAAGCCTTCGTATGGCGGTGACCAGAACCGGAATGAGCGCGGTCCTAAGAAGGACAAGCCGATTGATCCAAATTCACCCTTTGCTGCACTTCTTGCCCTTAAGGAGGGCATGGGTAAAAAGGATAAGTCCTGACCTCGGCAAATGCTGTTCCGCAGGGCACGGGCCCTGCACTGCGCATTGATAAGTGGCTCTGGTACGCCAGGGTCACTAAATCTCGTTCGTTGGCGAATAAATTAACGTCGGGTGGGCGTGTTCGCATCAACGGAGACAAGATTTCTGCTGCCAGCAAAACCGTTCGGGTTGATGATATTCTGACTATCAGTCTGGAGCGTCGCGTTCTTATATTGAAGATTCGTGCTCTGGGCTCCCGGCGCGGACCCTACGCAGAAGCCTGTTTATTGTATGAGGATTTGTCTCCGCCGCCGCCTCCAAAAGAGGATGTTGTTCTCGCGCCTGCAGCGCGTGAACCAGGGTCAGGAAGGCCGACAAAACGTGATCGCCGCCGGATACACGCCTTCGTAGAGCCTGATTGAAACGAAAGTTCAGCTTGGCTAGGAATTGAGGCAAGCATTTCCCCGCAGAGACGTAATGCGTCATTGCTGTCGCTTGCGCCACTGGCTTAAACGCGATACCCAACGCGGTAGAGAGGTGTTGTCACATTCTGGCTTGAAGGCTGAGGTGAGACAGTGAAACCGTCGCCATAGAGGATTACGATGACCTACGTCGTCACGGATAATTGTATTAAGTGTAAATACACTGATTGTGTCGAAGTTTGCCCGGTAGATTGTTTCTACGAAGGGGACAACATGCTCGTCATCAATCCTGATGAGTGTATTGATTGTGGTGTTTGCGAGCCGGAATGCCCGGCAGAGGCTATTCTCCCGGATACAGATCCGGGCCTTGAGAAATGGATCGTGCTGAACGCCGAGTATTCAGAGAAATGGCCAAACATCACTGAGAAAAAAGATGCCTTGCCCGAGGCTGCCGAGTTTGATGGCAAGACAAACAAGCTTGAAGAGTATTTTTCTCCTGAGGGCCCTTCCGGTGCGTGATCACCGTTAACAATCAGGTGCTTGCTTCGATCGGATAACATGACGAGTTCGGGATGCTGTTTGACCGGCTAAAACGGCGGGAAAACGACGCATGCCTGTGACTTTATTTGAAGATTCGTCTGCAGACTTTAAATTTGTGCAGAGTTGTGTTATATTTGCCGTATAGCCGTTTAACCACTTGCCGGTTTCCTGGAAACAGGAGGCTGCTGACGGTCACAGTCCGAGCTGGATTGTGAGTAAGATCACACGCTTCGTATGACTGACCAACTTTGTAGAGTGGAATTCAACGGCTGACCACCCGGATGTAACTGATATCAACAGGCGTTCCAACAACGGACCGCAACCGAGATATCTGTGCATCGTGACAAGAACATTGAGCTGCTAATTGCAGCACAAGTACGGTCTTGCAGACCGGCAACTGCGCAGGAGTAAAAACGAGAATGGCAACGGGTACAAAGAAGGCCGCGCAGCGTCAGGGTTTCAAAACCGGCGAATACATCGTTTATCCGTCCCATGGCGTGGGGCAGATCACGGACATCGAAGAGCAAAGTGTTGCAGGTCATACTCTGGAACTGCTGGTCATCCTGTTCGAAAAAGACAAAATGACGCTCCGGGTACCGGTCGCGAAAATCGTTTCTGTAGGCATGCGTAAACTTGGGGACCCGGCTGCTGTTAAAAAGGCACTGGAAACTGTACGTGGACGCCCTCGTGTTAAGAGGACCATGTGGAGCCGGCGTGCACAGGAATATGAAGCGAAAATCAATTCAGGCGATCTGAATTCGATCTCTGAGGTTGTTCGCGATCTTTTCCGGTCCGAAAGCCAACCTGAGCAGTCCTATTCCGAACGTCAGCTTTATGAAGCTGCCCTTGACCGTATGGCGCGTGAGATCGCTGCAGTTGAGAAGTGCTCGGAAACAGAAGCTGTCAAGCAGATTGAGCAGAACCTTGCGAAGGCTCCTAGCCGGATCAAGGCAGCTGCTGAAGCAGCCGCGGCAGCTGCAGGAACCGCGACTGGTGACGATGATCAGGAAGAAGCTGCCTGATAGGCCGCTGTTTGAAAATTTAAGGGCTATTTGCCTTTGTGAGAAGACCCGGCTTTTGCCGGGTTTTTTTATGCGCGAGGCGATGTGAAACAACGCCTTTTTGCCAGTCGAGTTCGCATTGCTTGACGCTATTCGATCTATCTCTGGTTGAAAGGCATGATCTGAATTGAACTTGGCGGCGTACACTGACCGAAACAACACTGGAGCGGAAAGTACATGTCCACGTCCCAGATTGAAAAACGTCAGATGGTTCGCGTCGCGATGAAAGCGCCCTATCTTACCCGTGAAGAAGAACATGAGCTGGCGGTTCGCTGGCGCAACCAGGGCGACACGAAAGCTCTCGACAAGCTAACAATCGCGCATATGCGGCTGGTGATTTCAGTCGCCTACAAGTTCCGCAACTTCGGGTTACCTATTGGGGACCTAATCCAGGAGGGTCACGTTGGCCTTCTTGAATCTGCAGCGCGATTTGATCCCGAGCGTGAAGTGCGTTTTTCCACCTATGCGACCTGGTGGATCCGTGCGTCGATTCAGGACTATGTGCTTCGTAACTGGTCGATTGTGCGTGGAGGAACATCTTCGACACAGAAGTCCTTGTTCTTCAATTTGCGTCGCTTGAGAGCGAAGCTCTCTGGCAGTCAACCGACCATGACGGATTCTGAGCTGCATCAGAAAATTTCTGATGCAATTGGAGTGAAGACGTCTGATGTCGCACTCATGAATGCGCGCTTATCTGGTGCCGACACGTCTTTGAACGCGCCATTGTCCGATGCTGACGGCTCGAGTGCTGAGCGTCAGGATTTCCTGGTGTCAGATGATCCCCTGCCGGACCAAATCGTTGCGGAAAACATTGACGATGAACGGCGTAGCCTATGGTTGAAGTCAGCACTGAACGTCTTGAATGAAAGAGAATTGCGGATCGTCAAAGAGCGGCGACTTTCTGATGAGGGAGCAACGCTTGAATCCCTTGGCTTAAAACTGGGGATCTCCAAAGAGAGGGTTCGCCAAATAGAGAGCCGAGCGTTGGAAAAGCTGAAAGGCGCGCTGTTGGACAAGCAGCCAGACCAGCTCGCCTATTCGATGTAGTCGGCAGGGGTACGTTTGCTCGTTTATGAGCTATAGACGTGAGACTGAACAGATCTGAGGCTCAGTCCACGACCAGCTTGACTGAAGTTCCCGCGGGAATTGGGTCATTGGCATCGATACCATTGAGGACTTTGAAAAACGCCAAACGTCTTGAGGGCTCAACACCGTTCATGCCAACAGCAAGTTTGCGCGCGGTGTCTCCGGCCTTCGCCTGAACGATCTTGATCCGGAGAGAGCGCAGCCTTGCGCGCTCTGTCGGAGTGAGTTGCCGGAAACTCTCCAACGTCTCGCGATACTCAGCTTCAAAGGCGTTGCTTGGGCTTCGGCTTGCAAATATGAAGCGGTACCCGGTACGTCCGATCCTCAAGACAGCAATGCGGAATGACCAGCCTTGCGTGATTGCAGCGGCGACAACCCCGGGGAGGCCGTTAATGGTGGTTTCCCGAACACTTTCAGGTAGCAAACCATTGATCCAGCCAGAGGTCATGTAGTCCTTTAGAGAGTCGTAGCCGCTGAGATCGGCTCCATCGAACCGCATCGCCGTGCCTTCGCCATTGCTTGCCAGGACTGCTTCCTGCGAGTTTTCGAGGATGTAACCCTTTGGAACCGTGAAACTGATGCCAAGGGCCTTGTGCAAAAAGGATCGGCCCCTAACGAAGCCCTCAAGCGGATCATCGCCGTACAGCATGCCATCGATCTGGCTCAGGTAGCGACTGCGGTCCCGTTCGCCGATCCCCGGTGCTGCGATTTGCCGGGCCGACTGGATCGCCAGGGATACGCGCTCAGGCGTGTTCGGGTGGGACGACAGGAAGTCAGGTGCAGTGCTTTTGTGATTCTGCGCCGTTTGGTAATCGGAAAAATCGGCCATGGCTTTGAGGAAACGGGACGCCGCATAGGGGTCATACCCGGCTTTGGCGAGGGTCTTGACGCCAATGGTGTCTGCCTGCAGCTCCTGAACCTGTGAGAACCGTGCAAAGGACAACTGTGACGATACGATTGCTGCGCGCGCTTGTTCTGAGTCCTGTACCACATCGGTCAGGACCTTGTTGGCAAGCTCCTTGGCCTCGGCGCGTTGCTGGCGTGCAATGGCATGGTTGGAAGTCACATGAGCCATCTCATGGGCCAGAACAGCCGCCAGTTCAGATGTATCATTCGCAAGGGCCAAGAGACCGCGGGTGACATAAAGATAACCGCCCGGAAGGGCGAAGGCGTTGATGGCCGGAGAGTTCAGGATTGTAATCTTATAACTTTGTGAAGGATCCTCAGACGCCTCGACCAGCCGACCTACGACGCTGGCGACAGCCTTCACCGCGCCGTTGTTCTTGTAGACTCCCCCGTAGGTGGCAACGACGCGAGGGTGTTCCCGTTCTCCGATGTCTTGCGCCAGGTTCGGGCGCAATGAGCCGGGCGTGATGATGGATCCACCGGGTGAACCGGTCCCCTGCAGCTGGCAACTGGACAGGAACAGCGCGGCGGACAAGCCAGAGATCATCCTTAAACGGCGCATGTCGACCAGAGCACTGGCAGATTTCCGCAGGGCAGTGGTTATGGTGTCCGGTCCAGAGCAGAGTTTCGACGTCAATTTTTGTCCTTTTGGTCGCCTATAACTGCGAGTTGTCCTGGGTGCGTCAAACGCATCAGGGGACCATCATGTATTTCTATCACACCGCGAAGTCGGACTGTGCGTTCGGCCAGATCATCAAGTGAAACACCACTGCCTTCCAGCATTAGCTGAAACAAAGCTTCGCTGGATGCTGATAGCGTTGCCGTAAAGTCGGTTTTCCAGTGTCTCCCGAAATTGAGATAACGAGTACTGGCAGTTTTTCCAAGAGAAACAATGCGACCTTCAGCAATTGCGTAGGTTCCAACGGCTTCTGCGATCCTGTTTGGAGTCATGGTTGCGTAAATCTGGCGTTGGCCCCAGAGGCCCTGGCGTTTTGTGCGCGGCAGCTCCTCTGCTTCAAGCAAATGTGCCGAGCAGGCAGGATTGCTGTCCCGTGGCGCGGCAATGGCGCCCCCCTCAGCAATCAAATTGTCCTGTAGCAGGCTGGCTGCTTCATTAGATGAAGTTTTTGCGCTGGAGGTCACGATCCAGGCTGAGATGTGCCCCCATCGATCGGGTTCTCCGGCTGGCAAAGCCGTGAGTGTTTGCTCTGTTGAACTTTGCTTAAGTGATGCTGGTGTCAGATTTGAGATTTGGATATCGGCCGGGATATAAAACGCGCCTCCGGGTCCTGGGAAGAGGCCGCGCTCTGTTGGCAGCCCAACGGGAACGGCCTCTTTCAAGAGAACATTTGCAAGACAAGGGTGGTCCGCAAGGTTCGGCGGCAGCTCATAGCTTTTCGCGGGAAGTGATGCACTTGTCGCTAGCAACATCATTAAAGTCAGTCGGATATTAAAGAAACGAAAGCAGGCGGAGCTTGCCGGTTGTTTGGCACTGCAATCAGAGTCTTTTACAATTCCAACATTCAACGCCAATTCGTTCCCCCCCGTTCAGACGGATCATAAGACAGTCCAAGCCAAACGGAAGTTTGTTTGGAACCTAATTGCGGCGGGCGCATGACAGGTTCTTGCACTTGCCATGCCCTGAAAATGAATGAGGGCGACTTTTGGGGGGTCGCAAACGCTCTACCTTCATGGTATTTGCACCAAAGTGGTCCCGTAGCTCAGCAGGATAGAGCATCAGATTCCTAATCTGAGGGTCGCGCGTTCGAATCGCGCCGGGATCACCAATTCCCCTTTTAATTGAGCCCTCCTGTTCTCCGTTTTTTGCAGCACCTTTTTCGCTTATACCAATGGTGGAGTGCTGGATCTGAGTTAGGGTCTGAATGTCTGCGGTGGGCGCAGCTCTCCGTGGGTGAGCAGGCGAGAATGATAAACATCGGTATCTGGGAGCGGAACATGACATTCAGGGCTTTGGTCGTCGAAAAGGACGATGAGGGGAAAACTTCTGCGACTGTCGAGATGTTGGAAGACGATCAGTTGCCGGATGGCGATGTGACAGTTGGGGTCGATTATTCGACTGTGAATTACAAGGACGGTCTGTGTATTGGTCCGGGAGGCGGACTGGTTCGGGCCTATCCGCATGTGCCGGGTATCGATTTTTCCGGAACGGTCGAGAGTTCTTCTGATGATCGCTACAAGCCGGGTGACAAAGTGGTTCTGACCGGCTGGCGCGTTGGCGAGGCCTGGTGGGGAGGATATGCCCAGAAGGCGCGTGTGAAAGCCGATTGGCTGGTGCCGTTGCCTGCGGGACTATCAACTCGTGATGCCATGGCTGTCGGGACTGCGGGTTTTACGGCGATGTTAGCGGTCATGGCACTTGAGGATCACGGTTTGACGTCCGGAACTGGACCAGTGCTGGTGACAGGGGCTGCGGGCGGTGTTGGGTCTGTTGCCACGGCGATCCTGTCCAATCTGGGTTATGAGGTTGCCGGTGTGACCGGGCGTCCGGAAACGGCGGACTATTTGAAATCGCTCGGGGCGACACTGATTGTGGCTCGCGAAGAGATCAATGAAACGATCAAGCGACCTTTGGAAAGGGAAACCTGGGCAGGTTGCGTCGATGCTGTCGGCGGACCAATGCTGGCGCGGGTTCTGGGACAGATGAAATACGGGGCTTCTGTGGCCGCGGTCGGTTTGGCTGGTGGTGCGGGCCTGCCTGCGACCGTGGTGCCGTTCCTGCTTCGCGGTGTTAATCTTCTGGGCATCGACAGCGTCATGCGGCCTTATGAAGATCGTTTGCGGGTCTGGGAGCGGCTTGCCAAGGATTTGCCACTCGACAAGTTGCACGCGATGATCCAGCCCGCGACGCTGAGTGATTTGCCTGAACTTGGTGCGGCAATCCTGAAGGGTGGTGTCAAAGGACGTGTGGTTGTTGACGTCAATGCTTGAGTTTTAAGCGAGGGTGCGGCTGTTAACGGGCCGCATCCAGTTGGTAGCGTAGTGCGTCAAAGAGGATCTCGTAAATTGCCACTACGATTTCGGCCATCTTCGCGTCTTGCCGGTAAAGCTCTGACAATCCCGGGGCTGAGTTTAACTCTAGGATCCTGTAATTCGGATTTTCAGAAGCTGGATTGTCGACCAAAATATCTGCACCGAAATAAGACAAGCCCAACGCTTTACCGCAGGCTATCGCTGCCTGTGCAAGGGGTGCTGGAAGCGACTCAGTGACAATCCGGGCGGTGCCTCCGGATGACAGGTTTGATGTTGGCAAGAGAGGGACTTTTTCTCTAGCTGAGGGAATATCAGAAAGGGTGAAGCCGCGTTCTTCAAGCGTTGCAAGGACCCTCGGGTCTTCACTGGAGTGAAGAATTTCGGATTTCATCAGCTGTTCGATTGAAGACAGGCCGTCGCCGGTGATAGAGGGGGGCATGCGTTCGATGACGCAGAGAATGTCTCCATCCAGGACGAGAACTCTGAGATCTTGTCCGTAGACCGTTTCCTGCAAAAGAATTTTGTCATGGCGACTGAAAAGATCGCTCAAGATGAGCTTGAGCTGGCCTTCGTTGCAGATCTTAAAGACGTCGCGGCCTTCCTGCCCGTTATTTGGCTTGGCAAAGAGTGGGAAGCCAACCTTGTTGGCAAATGAAATGGCTTGGTCAAATCCGGTCAGGGCATCGGTGTAGTTTGGGTGTTTTTTCGAAAGAGCTGATCTGGATGCGGGGGATGATACGAGAAGGCCCCCAGGGACGGAAAAACCGCACCGCTTGAGGAACTCCAACGCATAGGCTTTATCGCGGACAAGTTCGCAGGCGCCCTGTGCGTTCAGATCGAAGCGGGTGCCAACGAAAAATGACCGGTTGCCTGCACGGTTTTGGATGTATCCGGCATGGCCAAGAGCGTTGTCCAGAACAAGCGTCAAGTCATGCTTCTTGCAATAGGCGCTGAGAAGCCGCTGGACTAAAGGGCCTTGTGATCGAGGCACCGTTGGACTGTCCATCCAGGGAAGTCCTAGTTTTGATTCTGTCGGGTATTGGCCAGATAATCAATCTGGAAGAGCTTTGGATCGGTTGGCGCATTTGTTGTCACATTGTAGATGGCGACCGAGGTGTCATAGCCTTGCGCATCTGTGACAGTCCATTGCTTCAACGCGTAGTCCTTGGCGTCAAAAATCAGCGTCAAAATACCGGAGTTGAAGGTCGTCTGATCGGAGAGGGTGACGGTGACCAGGTCGGGTTCAACGATCACATTGGTGACATTGGCATCTTTTTGCAGATCAATATCGGCTGCAAGCAGGAAGCGCAGCGGGGTCTGACTGAGCGGCCATATGTCTTGTGTTGCCAGCTTGCGATCCTTGACTGAGACCGACTTGCCATCGGCGATAATGTCTAGCTTGGCAGGTGGGTTGTAATAGAAGCGCACCTTACCAGGACGGGAGATGTAAAATTTGCCTTCCGTTTGGCCGCCCTCCGGTCCGAACTGGATGAAGTCACCATGCATGGTCTTCACTGAGTTGAAATAGGCATTCACATCGGAAAGGGTCTTCGTTTCGTCAGCGGTCAGGGCTTTTGCACCCAAACCTGACAGGCCGAGAAACAGGGCAGCAATGGCCAGGGACTTGAGGGCGGCGAGGGCGGTTTTTTGCAGCATGTCGTGTCCCGAATATCTCGATAATAAAAAGGCGCTCCAGATATACTAGAGCGCCCTTGTGGCAAAGCTTTGGCAAACTGTGTCTAGATGTCGTCCTCGACGCCGTTTTGCACAAGGATTTCCCGTTTTCCTGCATGGTTGGCCGCGCTGATCAGGCCTTCTTCCTCCATCCGCTCAATCAGGGATGCTGCACGGTTGTAGCCGATCGATAGTCGCCTCTGGACGTAGGAGGTGGAGGCTTTCTTGTCGCGCAGCACGATGGCCACGGCCCGGTCATAGAGATCGTTGCTTTCATCGCCGCCGCCGGAGCCGCCCTCATAGGGGCTGTCGGAGACCTCCTCTTCCTCAGTCACTGAAGTCAGATACTGGGGTGTACCCTGAAGCTTCAGGTGGCTGACGATTTCTTCGACTTCTTCATCGGCAACAAATGGACCATGGACACGTTGGATACGGCCCCCCCCGGCCATGAACAACATATCGCCCATGCCAAGAAGCTGCTCAGCCCCCATTTCGCCCAGGATTGTTCGACTGTCGATTTTGGACGTGACCTGGAACGAAATCCGGGTCGGGAAGTTGGCCTTGATCGTGCCGGTGATAACGTCGACCGACGGGCGCTGTGTCGCCATGATCAGATGGATGCCGGCAGCACGGGCCATCTGCGCCAGACGCTGGATTGCGCCTTCGATGTCTTTGCCTGCCACCATCATCAGGTCGGCCATTTCGTCGACGACGACGACGATATAAGGCATGGTTTCGAGCGGCAGATCTTCTTCTTCGTAGATCGGCTGACCCGTGTCCCGCTCAAAGCCGGTCTGTACGGTGCGGGTGAAACTCTCGCCTTTTTCCAGCGCCTGTTTGATCCGGGTGTTGTATCCGTCAATGTTACGGACACCGACCTTCGACATCTTCTTGTAGCGATCTTCCATCTCGCGGACGGTCCACTTCAAGGCGACAACTGCCTTTTTCGGATCCGTGACGACGGGCGTCAGAAGGTGCGGGATGCCATCGTAGATCGACAGTTCAAGCATTTTCGGATCAATCATGATCATCTTGCACTCATCGGGCGTGAGCCTGTAGAGGAGCGACAAGATCATGGTGTTAATGGAGACGGATTTACCTGAACCTGTCGTTCCGGCCACTAGCAAATGCGGCATGCGGGCCAGATCGGCAACGACACTTTCTCCGTTGATCGTCTTGCCGAGCGCCAGCGCCAGTTTCGACTTGGATTTTTCAAAGTCTTGAGCTGCCAGAAGTTCACGCAGATAAACGGTCTCGCGGGTAGAGTTCGGCAGCTCGATGCCGATTGCGTTCTTGCCCGGGATAACGGCAACACGGGCTGAAATTGCACTCATGGAGCGTGCGATGTCGTCAGCAAGGCCAATGACGCGCGACGATTTGATGCCTGGGGCGGGCTCCAGCTCATAAAGCGTGACGACGGGGCCAGGGCGCACTTCGATGATCTCGCCGCGGACGCCGAAGTCTTCCAGAACACCTTCCAGAATGCGCGCATTTTGCTCCAGGGCATCAGCTGAGATACCGGGCATTCTACCGCGTGTTTTGGGCTCGGAAAGCAACGCCAATGGTGGCAGTTCATATTCCTCCGGTGCTCCAAGTAGAGAAGGCTGGGACTCTGTTACTACCCGCTTGCCCTGTTTGGGGCGTGGTGCAGGTGGAATGATGCGGCCCTGTGGTATGGATTGCTCAGGAGGGGCGGCAATGCCTATGGGCTTGGGCAGTGGGGCTTTTGAGCTCAGCAGGTCGTCCGGCTCGAAGCCTTCGCCGTCTTCGTTCAGGTATTCCGGCTCATCCAGATCTTCTTCGACCTCATCAATCTGGCTGTTGCGTTCGTGAATGTCTCCGAGACCGTCGTCATCGTTGGGCATAAGACGGTCGGCTAGGGCGCGGCGGAATGAGCGCAATGCGCCGCGTTGTTTCTCAGCGACAGGTTCGTGAATCTCGGCTTCTTCTTCCTCGTCCCATTCTTCTTCGGCAGAACGATCCTGGCCGGGGTTGCTGAGGCGGCGAAGCAGGGCAGCGCCGCTCATGGACCAATGGCTGACCATGCCGATGGCGGAACTTGTAAACAGTCCGATGCGCGACTCTGTGTCGTCTTCATCGTCATCAAAGCCGAGTTCGTCTTCAACCGGTTTGCCGTGTCCGTGTGGTATTGAGTGCGTGCTGCCAGCGTCTGCATCTGATGACCTGCCAAGCCATCCAGCTGATGATATCAACAGCAAGGCTGCAGGCAAGCCAAGGCCCAGAACGCCTATGATGGTTGCAGCGCCTGCCGTGAAATTGTCGGTCAGCATTGCCGGGACGGTGTGGATGGCGTCTCCAAGGAAACCGCCAAGGCCAGTCGGCAGAGGCCAGCTGTCGGGCACTGGCAGAGCGGCCAGGGCACCTGATGCCAGAACAGAACCTGCAATCCAGGCGAACAGGCGCTTGCGGCCAATGCGCATGGTGTGACCAGCCAAAAGACGCCAGCCCCACAGGACAACGGGGATCAGGAATACAGCGGCTGCCAGTCCAATAGATTGCATCAGAACATCGGCGAGGATCGCACCAGGGCGGCCGAGTGCGTTGCGAGCAGGTTCCGACGTGGCGTGGTTCAGGCTTGGGTCGGTCACTGACCATGTTGCGAGGCTTGCGGCCAAGGCTGCTGCCATAGCTATGACGCTCAGGCCACCAAGTCCGACCAGATTGCGCTTCAAAAACCGTTTGACCGGGCTTTGAGTGTCCAAAAGATCTATGGATGCGCGGCGACCCTGGCCGCGGACGGCTGATGCTCGTCTCATGACTTGTCTCCCAGCCAGTTTGCTACGCGTTCAAGCGCAGTTTCAGTTGTCTCAAGTGGCGCACAAAGGCCAACGCGGATGTAGTTTCGTCCGGGGTTGCTGCCATCTGACTGGTCAGACGCCAGATAGGCACCGGGCAGAACCTTTACGCCGGTGTCTGCCCAAAGTTTGCTTGTAACGGAAACGGAATTCCCCCAACGGGAGGTGTTCAACCAGAGGAAAAACCCGGCATCGGGTGTGACCTTGCCCATAAGAGGGGATAGGTAGCGTTCTGCAGCTTCAAATTTTTGATTATAGAGCCGCCGGTTCTCGATGACATGTGCTTCATCACCATAGGCCGCAACGGCGACCGCCTGATTTGGCAGGGGAACCTGAGGCGCAGCAAGGCCGCGAAACTTCACCCATTTACTGAGGAACTCAGGATCGCCAGCGGCGAAACCACAGCGCAAACCGGCTAGATTTGAGCGTTTTGACAGGGAGTTCAGCACGATGATCTTGTCGAAGACCTTGGCTGTGTCGCCGCCCATGGCTTTCGCAGCTTCGAGGATCCCCGGAGGTGGCGTGTTGCGGTAGATTTCCGAGTAGCATTCATCGGCAAAAATGTAGAACCGGTGCTTGCGGGCCAGGGTGATCAGTTTCTGCCAATAAGAAATATCAGCCACTGCGCCTTCCGGGTTGGTTGGCGAGGCGACGTAAAAAGCGACGGTCCGATCCAGCACTTCAGGGTCCAGCGCATCCAGATCAGGCAAGAACTGTCGTTCGTTGACAGCATCGAGAAGCAGGGCCTCAGAATCGGCGACATGGGCCGCTGCCGCATAGGTCTGATAAAACGGGTTGGGCAGAATGACGATCGGATGATCTAGTCCCTTGGCCAGTTGGTCCCGGGCGGCGATCGCGCCAAAGGACAGTCCTTCTCGGGATCCATTCAGAGGCAGGACACCATTGTTCCGGTCGATCAAGTCATCCAGCATATAGCGCTTTTCCAGCCAATCGGCGATTGCATTGCGGAAAGCAGGCGTTCCGTTGATTGGCGGATAGCGCCGAAAATCTCCCATGTTCTCGTTGAGAATCTTGGCCGTGAAATCCGGAATTGCGTGTTGCGGCTCGCCAATGGTCATGGCGATGGAATCCATGCCAGGCATTACGCCTTCGAGGAGAGCTGCCAGTCGCTGGAACGGATTTGAATTCGGCAAGGCAGCGCCTCGACGATACTGAGATTTACTAAGGGTCATGAATGTCCCGGCATTCGATACGCATGTTGATGACTAAATTACCGCGCTGTTGGTAAAGCTCTGATTAACCAGCTGCAGATGGCCCAATATATCCGCGCCGTGGATTCGATCTTGCGCCAAATTCTGTCCGGGGTAAGTTCCGGTGATTGGATTGTGTCAAAAGGCTTTGAAATCATGCAGAAATCTGCTGGTCCGCTTTCCGTCGTCTGCTTTGGGGATTCCCTGACATGGGGATTTAGGCCAGGTCCGAGGACCCGTTACGGGCATGATTTACGCTGGACAAGACTTTTACAACAGGATTTAGGCGACGGGTTTTATGTTCTTGAAGAGGGCGTGAATGGCCGAACTACCGTGTTTGAAGACCCTGTTCGCGGAGACAAGAACGGGCTTGCTCATCTTGCGACTGTGCGCAAAACGCATATGCCGATCGACATTTTGGTCATCATGCTTGGCACCAACGATCTGCAGTCCCGGTTCAACATGACTGCAGGTGTCATCGGGTCTGCCATGTCGCGTTTGCTGGAGTATGCAACACGCCCGACAGAGGATCCGGAAGGTAAAGCGCCCAAGGTGCTGCTTATGTCTCCGCCGCCACTTGGTGATTTTGAAGGGTCAGTACTAGCTCCAATGTTCTGCGAGAAGAGCCGTGCGGAATCGGAAAGCCTCAAGGCCGTTTATGCAGAGATAGCCCAACAATACGGCGTGGCTTTCTTTGATGCAGGCTCAGTGGTCAGCGTCAGCCTTGTGGATTCCGTGCATCTTGATGCGGAGATGCAAGCCCCCTTGGCGAAAGCCGTTGCAGCAGAAGTGCGAAAGCTGGCTACAGTTTAAAAATCCGACGTCAAGCCTTTGACTTCCCAGTCATCATATCGTGTTGGCTCAAGGCCGCCGCGGCCGTCGATTTCGGTCGCCAGCTCGCTTTGTTTTGCGTCGATTTCCTTGCGACGTTCTTCGGCTTCCATCAAGGCGCGCTGGGCTGCGAGCGGCAAATCCTCGAATGCACGCTTCGGTACTTCTTCTACCTTAGCGGCAAGCGAGGGGGCATCGGCTGCGATCTTGAAGTCCAGGATCTTCGCTTCATGTGGCTGGTCGGTCATGGCGTAAACGTCCTGATTTGCTGCGGTTCCTTCGCCCATTTCATTGCGTAAACGGTCCTATGTGCTTGCGCAGCGGGGGCAAGATCACCATTTCTAACCCAATAGGAAGCTATATAGGGCCTCAGGCCACAATACAAAACCCGGTTTACCAGCAAGGTGGACGAGACCAGATGAATTATTTCCGCACTGCGATGCTTCTTGCAGGCATGACGGCCCTGTTCATGGGCATCGGCTTTATGATTGGCGGCCAGAGCGGCATGGTGATCGCATTGGTGATCGCTGCTGCGATGAATGTGTTCAGCTATTGGAATTCCGACAAGATGGTGCTGAAGATGCACAACGCGCAGGAGGCTGATGAAAGCACTGCGCCGGAGCTCTTCCGCATGATCCGTCAGTTGTCGGCTAATGCCGGACTGCCGATGCCGAAGGTCTATTTGATCAACAACCCTCAACCGAATGCATTTGCGACGGGCCGTAATCCTGAAAACGCTGCGGTTGCGGCGACTACGGGCCTGCTGGACATGTTGACCATGGAAGAGGTCGCGGGCGTGATGGCCCATGAACTGGCGCATGTGAAGAACCACGATACGTTGATCATGACGATCACGGCGACCTTGGCCGGTGCGATCTCGATGTTGGGCAACTTCGCATTCTTTTTTGGCGGCAACCGGAACAACAATAGCCCTTTCGGGTTTGTCGGCATTCTGGTCGCTATGATCGTGGCCCCGATGGCGGCAATGCTTGTGCAAATGGCTATTTCCCGAACCCGCGAATATGCCGCTGATCGGATGGGCGCGGAGATTTGCGGCCAGCCGCTGTGGCTTGCTTCTGCGCTGGGTAAAATTGCGGGCGGGGTGGAGCATATTCACAACCCGGATGCGGAGCATAATCCTGCGACTGCGCATATGTTTATCATCAATCCGCTGTCTGGCGAGAAAATGGACAATCTGTTTTCCACCCACCCGGCTACAGTCAATCGGATTGCCGAGCTGCAAAAATTGGCCAACTCAGGCATGGGTGCCGGCGGTATGGGGAATGATGGATATGCCGCGCGCCGAGATGAACACCCGGAAAGTGTTCCGGCAGGACCGTGGGGTGGCGTACAACAGCGCGAGCAAAAACACCCAAGAGGGCCATGGGGTTAATGCTGGATGAGCCAGTTTTTTGCCGATTAAACATGGCGAAAAGAAAGGGCTTTCGCACAAAGGCCAAGCCTTTTACAATAAGAATAGATGCGCCGGGATCGGGAAACCGATTCTGGCGCAAATTTTTTAACCAGCAAGTCGAGAGTTCCTTTGGCGCACCCTAAAAATCCTAATAAGAGGGAAAAGCCCTCAGAGTCCTCTGGAAAATCTGAGACCCCCGGTTTTGCCGCCCGCAAGATTGCTGCGGATATCCTGGGCAATGTGGTCCACAAACGCCGACCGTTGGACGCTGAGCTGGATCTAGTATCCGGTCATTCGGGGTTCCGGGAACTGCTGTATAATGACCGGGCTCTGGTGCGGGCCATCCTTGGCGTTTGTTTGCGCCATCGCGGTGAGATCTCTGAAATCATTGAACGTTTGTTGGATCGCAGCATTCCGGAAAAGACGGGACGTGTGCTTGATATCCTGCATGTCGGCATCGGGCAGATGCTCTACATGGAAATCCCGGATCGTGCGGCTGTATCGCTGGCGGTTGAGTGCGCTTCTTCAGATCGACGCGCCCGCCCCTACAAGGGCTTGGTCAATGGCGTGTTGCGTCGTTTGGGGCGTGAAACTGAACAGGCCACGAGCGATCTGGACAGCGCCGTGTTGAACACTCCGGAGTGGATGCTGGAAAGCTGGAGCGGTAGTTTTGGCTTGGATACTGCCAAAGAGGTGGCGATTGCCCATCAAAGCGAAGCCGCTCTCGATCTGACCATCAAGGATGGCACATCTGAGGCTTGGGCTGAAAAGCTCGGCGGTGTGGTCGTTGGGGCTGGATCAGTGCGTCTTGCCAAAAAGGGGGCTGTCGACAAGCTGGATGGCTTTGAAGAGGGAGCCTGGTGGGTTCAGGATGCGGCAGCTTCCCTGCCAGCCAAGCTGTTGGGCGATGTGAAAGGCAAACGGGTTGCCGATCTTTGCGCTGCGCCGGGCGGGAAAACCGCTCAGCTTGCGGCGGCAGGGGCCGATGTGACTGCGGTTGATATCTCCAAGGGCCGCCTTAAGCGTCTGAGTGAAAATCTGGCGCGTCTACAGTTGTCCGCTGATGTGGTGACGAATGATCTGCGCGCATGGGAACCGGAAGAACCGTTTGATGCGATTCTCCTGGATGCCCCCTGCAGCGCGACCGGTACGATCCGTCGTCATCCGGATGTGCCTTGGCTGAAGCAAGCTTATGACGTTGAAACGCTGTCCGTGATCCAGGCCCAACTGTTGCGCCGGGTAATGGGCTGGCTGAAGCCCGGTGGCGTGTTGGTCTATTGCACTTGTTCACTCGAAAAGGCTGAAGGCGAAGATCAGATCGCTGGCCTTCTGGCTGAATCCCAGGAACTTGAGTTGGTGCCTGTTGTGGCTGACGAGATTGGCGGGCTGTCTGCGTCGATCACATCTGAAGGCTATCTCAGAACGCTCCCATGCCACCCGGTGACAAAAGATGGTTCGCAAAAGGGGCTGGATGGCTTTTTTGCTGCGCGCCTGAGGCGAATTTAACGTGGCATAAACAGTTCATGGGCAAAGAATGGCAATGAATTGCTAACCTTAACGATTTGTTGCTGTCTTTATTCAAAGAGGATGCCTTGATCTCCGTGTTGTCATCTAACCATGACGTATTTGTGCTGTGAGCATGAGTGCGGCTTCCGAAAAAGGGCGCATATGGCGCCTTGCGGGAGCTTACGTCTGGCAACAAGCCTTAAGATGGATGCATGGGGGGCCTCTTTATCGGCTGAGTCCCCAAACGGGTAGTCCTGCGCGTTTGTTGATCGCGCCTCAGGATCTCAGAACGGCAGATCAGACCAATGCAGCGGATATTTACGGCGGGAATTTCCTGTTTTCCGGCCATCTGGTGGAAACACGAGGTGCATCGCCTTTTGAGCTGGAAGGCGAAGACCTTGACTGGCAGCGTGATCTGCATGGTTTTGGCTGGTTGAGGGATCTCAGGGCTGCGGACAATCGGATTTCGCGTCAAAACTCTCGCGCGCTCGTGGATGATTGGCTGAAACACTGCGGCCGATGGCACCCGGTAGGCTGGGAAGCCTCTGTGACCACCCGGCGTGTGATGTCATGGCTGGCTCACTCTCCCTTCATTCTCGAAGACGGTGATCACGAATTCTACAATCGGTTCCTGCGCTCAATTTCGCGGCAGGTGCGTTATTTGCGCCGAACGATTAACGAAACTCATGATGGTGTTGAACGGCTGCAAGCATCAATCGCGATTGCCGCTGCTTGTATCTCCATGTCTGGACAGGGCCGTTTTGCACGCCAGAGCATTCGCCGTCTTGATCAGGAACTGAAGCGTCAGATCCTGACAGATGGCGGCCATGTTTCCCGAAATCCATGGGCGATGATCGAAATTCTTGCAGATCTATTGCCTGTGCGACAGGCCTTTGTAGTGCAAGGATTGGAATTGCCCGAGGCAATGCTGCAGTCGGTTGACAGAATGATGCCGATGATGCGGTTCTTCCGCCACGGTGATGGCGCGCTGGCTCATTTTAATGGCATGGGATCTACCCCCAATGATCTGGTTGCCACGATCATGGCCTATGATGATGCGCGCGGTGCTCCGCCGCTGAATGTGCCTCATACAGGTTATCAACGCCTGGGTGGGGGAGCGTCCGTGGTGATCATGGACACTGGAAAGCCGCCACCGCTTTCAGTTGGTGTTGATGCTCATGCAGGGTGTCTGTCATTCGAGTTTTCCTCCGGGCTGCATCGTATTGTGGTCAATTGCGGTGTGTCTGGCCGTTCAAATGAGATGTGGCGCAGGGTCAGCAGATCCACCGCAGCGCATTCGACGGCGGTTGTTGAGGACACGTCGTCCTGCCGTTTCTTGAACGAAAAGCCGTTCGGGCGTTGGCTGGGCACTCCTATTGTTTCAGGTCCCAATACTGTGCTGGTCCAACGCGATGATGATGATGCCATGGGCGTTCGTGTGGCTGCATCCCATGATGGCTACAAGGCGCAGTTCGGTCTCATCCATACCAGGGACATGCGGTTGTCAGCTGATGGTACAGTCCTTGATGGCATCGACAGTCTGTCGGAAGACGCACGCGGAACCGAACGTGGAGAAGAATATGCTATCCGGTTCCATTTACACCCGTCGATCAAGGCGTCGATGTTACACAGTGGAACGGCTGTGCTGCTTATGTGCCGCGACGGAGAAGCCTGGGAATTCGACGCGCCAGGCTCTGAGCTGGTGCTCGAAGAATCCATTTATCTTTCAGATGTCTACGGTCATCGCAAAACCATGCAGATCGCGCTCTATGGGCGCATTCGCGAAAGCCAGTCAGCTGCATGGCAATTTCGCCGGACTGCGACGGCAAAGCTTGGCCGACGAGCAAGCAGTGAATTTGATGATCTGATGCAGACGGGTAACCTTCCGTTCGATGAGCCTGATTTTGAAGACGACATTGACCTGGATGGCTCGGATACGGAGCTTGATGCGGTGGTTAAGTCAGAAGACTGACCGCCTCAATTGACCATCGGCAGTTCTTTGACTGTGACGGCTTTGGATTTTGATACTTTCGTGTTACGGCGACGCCAATTCCCGGTTTCGATCCCCATCGCGAGGCAAAATTCATGGCCATTGTGTCCAAAAGCGTTCCTGTTCCGCCGCTCGTTCCTGTCAAACGTGCCCTTCTGTCTGTTTTTGACAAGACCGGTCTTGTTGACTTCGCCAGCGCTCTGTCTGCACGCGGTGTCGAACTTGTCTCGACTGGTGGATCCTATAAGGCGCTGAAAGAGGCAGGGCTTGAGGTCTTGGATATTTCGGAAGTCACGAATTTTCCGGAAATCATGGATGGTCGGGTCAAAACGTTGCATCCGGCGGTGCACGGCGGTCTTTTGTCTATCCGTGACGATGCGGAGCATCAGGCGGCAATGTCAGCTCATGGCATCACCGGTATCGATCTTTTCTGCGGCAATCTCTATCCATTCGAGGATGTGGTGGCCAAGGGTGCAGACTATGCCACCGGCGTTGAGAACATCGACATTGGCGGTCCGGCAATGACCCGCGCAGCGGCCAAGAACCATGCCTATGTCACGGTTGTGACGGATCCGGCTGATTATGCCTCCGTGATTTTCGAACTGGACAAGAACGATGGCCAGTCACCCATCGCGCTGCGCAAGACACTGGCTCAAAAGGCTTTTGCCCGCACAGCTGCATATGATGCCGCCGTGTCCAACTGGATGGCTGATCAGTTGGGAGACACCACTCCGGCGCATCGTGCGGTTGGCGGCTCTTTGGCAGAAGTCATGCGCTACGGTGAGAACCCGCATCAAAGCGCCGGGTTCTACAAGACGGGTGAGATGCGCCCTGGTGTTGCGACGGCTCGTCAAATCCAGGGCAAAACACTGTCCTACAACAACATCAATGACACAGACGCAGCCTTCGAGCTGGTCAGTGAGTTTGATCCGGCCCGTACGAGTGCGGTTGCCATCATCAAGCATGCCAACCCGTGCGGCGTTGCTGAGGGGGCAAGCCTGAAAGAGGCTTATGAGTTGGCCCTGCGGTGTGATCCGGTTTCTGCTTTTGGCGGCATCGTTGCGCTCAATGGCACGCTGGATGCGTCTGCTGCGGAAGAAATCGTCAAGGTTTTCACCGAGGTGATCATTGCGCCGGATGCTGATGAAGCAGCCATGGAAATCATTGCCGCCAAGAAGAACCTGCGTTTGCTGCTGACCGGAGGTCTTGCAGATCCGCGGGCGAAGGGGCTCTTCGTCAAGACGGTTTCCGGTGGCCTGCTGGTTCAGAACCGGGATAATGGCGTTGTCGATGATCTGGACCTGAAGGTTGTCACCAAACGTGCACCGAGCGAACAGGAACTCAATGATCTGAAGTTTGCCTTTCGCGTTGCCAAACACGTGAAGTCAAACGCCATTGTTTATGTGAAAGACGGCGCAACTGTCGGGGTCGGAGCTGGCCAGATGAGTCGGGTGGACTCAGCCCGTATTGCTGCGCGCAAGGCAGTTGATGCAACTGAGGCTGCTGGGCTTTCCGTTCCGTTGACCAAGGGCTGCGTTGTGGCTTCTGATGCGTTCTTCCCGTTCGCTGATGGGTTGCTGTCTGCTGCAGAAGCTGGCGCCACGGCTGTGATCCAGCCAGGTGGTTCCATGCGTGATGATGAGGTGATTGCTGCTGCTGATGAAGCGGGCCTTGCCATGGTCATGACCGGTATGCGCCACTTCCGACACTAGGTATTTATTCTGTCTGTCTGACAGATCTGGATTGGCTGATTGCGCAAACCGAAGAGCCAGCGCGCGTGTATTAAACGTGCAAAATAGAAAAGACCCGGCAAAGGCCGGGTCTTTTCTTTTCTATTAAACTTTGCTGAATTCCGCGATCAGGCCGCTTCCACGCTGTTTTCCTTAACGCCTGCAATATACTCGGCAACCCGGGTTTTCAGGGTGTTTGCTTCATGGTCCAAGGACTGTGCCGCTGCCGCAACCGTGGCGGAGGTCCCATTTGTCTGGGCCGCGGCTTCGGAAACTTCACCAATGTTTTGAGACACGTTGTCAGTGCCTTGTGCGGCTTCCTGAACGTTGCGGGCGATCTCTGCGGTCGCAGCGCCCTGCTCTTCTACCGCTGCCGAGATGCTGGAAGTGATCTCGTTGATTCGGGCGACGGTCTGTGTGATTTCGTTGATCGCGTCGACCGCTGCACCGGTTTCAGACTGAATGCTGGAAATCTGCGTGGAGATTTCCTCGGTTGCCTTAGACGTCTGTGTCGCCAGTTCTTTGACCTCAGAGGCAACAACGGCGAAGCCTTTGCCAGCCTCACCTGCTCGAGCGGCCTCAATGGTCGCGTTCAGGGCCAGCAGGTTGGTTTGTTCTGCGATGGCCTGGATGAGGTTGACGACGTCGCCGATGCGACTTGCTGCCTCAGACAGTCCACGAACACGGTCGTTGGTCTGGTTGGCCTGCTTTGCGGCTTGTGAGGCCACTTCAGCAGAAGTGACAACCTGACGGTTTATTTCGTTCACCGATGCTGACAGTTCCTCGGCTGCTGCCGAGACGGTTTGTACATTCTGAGATGCATTCGCAGCAGCTGTTTCTACGGACTGGCTGCGTTCCGAGGTATGTTCAGCACCCTTGCTCAGCTGTGTGGATGCTGATTTCAGGTTAGATACAGACAGTGTGATTGTTTCGAGAAGGCCGCCGATCTGAGTGTCAAAGGTGGAAGAAAGTGACTGGATGGCTGTTGCACGTCCGCTGTCTTTCTGTCTACGTTCGGCCTCTCCTGCCTCCAGCTCTTTCCGGGCGCGTTCGTTTTCGATGAAAGCTTCCATTGCCTTGGCCATATCACCAATTTCATCCGCCCGATCTGTTTCCATAACTTCGATGTCAGTAATGCCGCCGTGGAGCTGACGCATGTTGGTTGTCAGTGTCTTGAGTGGACGTGAGATATTACGGATCGAAGCATATGCAATGAGGAAGGCAATTGCACCGCCTATTGCGATAAGGCCGATCAACTGAATTGCCTTGTTCCAGAATATTTCTCTAACGTCGGTGACATAGACGCCTGTTCCGGTAATCTCCCCATTTTTAGTGGGGCTCAGTGGTAGAATTCACGCGGCCATTTTGAGTTTCATGGCGGGGGTGATGCCGCCAATGCCCATGTTGGGTCGCTCGTTGTTGTAAGTCCAGAGCCATTCAGTTGCTTGTTCCTGCG
>NZ_JBAKIA010000006.1:0-263914 GCF_037783265.1 Roseibium algae | reverse complement strand
TCCGCCTGCCTCAACACCGCCATGATCTGTGCGTCGCTGTATCGTCCGTTCTTCATCAAAAATCTCCTCAGATATCTTGCCGAGAAAATTCTACTTTTGAACACCACTAATTTTAGGGGGGATTACCAAACGACATAGCGAATCACCGCCTTAATCAAAACCTATAAAACCCAAACCATTTCGTTAACTTACAATTAATTCCCTTGCGTTATCTTCGATTTTATCGGGATTTGTTTCTGGTAACCCGGAGGTATAGGCAATGGAAGCCTCATTCGTCCGGCCGCCATCGCCGTCTTACACGGCGATCACGCCGGCAACTCGCGCCCCTGAGCGCATCGAACCGGCAGCTAAAACAGAGCTGCCAGCAAGAAGCACGGTTTCGCCGTCTGCTGAGGCAGACGACAGTCGTCGTGCTTCGGACAACCAACGTTCAAACGAACCAACTGCGCCCGGTCAAACATTGGAGCGCAAGAATATTCGTGACCCGGAGAGCAAGACACTGATCTATGTTGCTACAGATAGCGACACCGGAGAAGTTGTCCATCAGGTGCCGAGCGAAACACTTCGCAGGATTCGCGCCTACGCGAAAACAATCTCCGATCAGGCAAACGAAGCCCGATCACAGGCCGTCGCCAAGACCGCCTGAAACAAGGCACGAGCAGAAAGCCGCCCGACTTATTGAGGCGGCTTTGATTGTGTCATCAATTCCTCCGCTTCCTCAGTACTGTTACGCTCCAAGATCAGCTTACCTGTCGGTGGTTCTTTCGCTTTTGCCCCAGGGCGCAGCACTATTGAGCAATAACTAAGCGTGTGCTGAACCTCATCACACACCTGCCTGCCGTAAAAAGCGCGCCCATCACATACATCCAGCACTGAAAAAAACGCCTCCTGTTCGACTGATGAGAGCGCGGTGCGAGATGCAAATTGCAAGTCCCAATTACACAACATTCATCAAAAGAAACAAAGCGTTAAGGTTAACTAGCGCTAACCATCTTTCTTTACAGACCGTTACCATCTCAGCGCCATGGTGTGTTCGTCGGACCCAGAATGGGTTCTGTTCTGCGTATTCCTAGAAGGGAAAAATTATGACTGATATTACAATTTCGAGCGCTGTTCGTTCCAACTTGAATGCTTTGCAGTCCACATCTAAAATGATGAGCGAAGTTCAGGAGAAACTTTCGACCGGTAAAAAGGTCAACTCGGCTCTCGACAATCCCAACTCCTTCTTCACTGCCAAAGGCTTGGAAAATCGCGCAAACGATCTTTCCTCCCTGCTTGATGACATGGGCCAGTCTGTTCAGACTCTAAAAGCAGCAGATACAGGTATCGGCGCGATTTCTGATCTGGTCGATGCAGCCAAGGCGAAAGCCAACCAGGCTTCGCAAACGTCTAGTCAGTCCGAGCGTGCCCAGTATTCCAAGGAATACAATGAGCTGCTGACCCAGATTGAAGACATCGCGAAGGATTCCGGTTACAAGGGCAAGAACCTGCTCGGCGGCACCGGTAACGATCTTTCCGTGACATTCAACGAAGATGGCTCATCCAGCCTGTCGATTTCATCAGTTGACTTTACTGATAGCGCAAGCACAACTGGTCTAAGTCTTTCAGACTTGGCTGAAGGATCTGAAAGCAGCAGCACGATCGACCTTGGAACGGCAGCGAATACATCCGTTACGCTGGATTCAGCGACTCAATTTGCGACCGGCGATGTGATCAGCATTACAGACGTAAACGGTACGGAATTGGGCTCACTGGAAGTAACCGATACGACGACAGTTGCCGATCTCGAAGCAGTTTATGATGGCATTGATGGTGTGAGTGCGGCGTTTACGACCGACACACTCACCGTTACATCTGATTTTGAGATCACGACAAAGAGCACCGGTTCGACTCCGGCCGACACCACTTCATCTGGTGGCACGAATTCAGGCTTCGCCAAAGACAGCGATATTGATGCGGCCCTTTCCAAATTGAAAGGCGCACAGGACACACTCCGTTCTCAGGCATCTACCTTTGGTACAAATCTGTCCATCGTGGAAAGCCGCCAGGACTTTACAAACAAGCTGATCAACACCTTGGAAGAAGGTGCTGGTAAGTTGACACTGGCCGATACCAACGAGGAAGGTGCCAACCTGTTGGCTCTTCAGACCCAGCAGTCACTGGCGTCAACCTCCCTCTCCCTGGCATCCCAGGCTGACCAGAACGTTCTGCGTCTCTTCTAAGAAACGCAAAAGCGAAAATCATCAACGGCGGGCCATCTGGTCCGCCGTTTTTTTGTTTTTCACCCAAATAAGAAATCTCCCGATCACAAAAAAATCCCCTTTCCCCACAAGTCGTTAACCACTCGTTAACCCTAAAAATGCAACTGATTAACCATTGATTAGGGTTAACAGAAGATGATCCTGGTTAAGCCGCTCAGAACGAGCGGAGACAATTTTGGGACCCAGGAAAGGGAACACAAGTGGCCGACAATATTACCCTATCCGCCGGCGTGCGGCAGAACCTCCTCACACTTCAGTCCACCGCGGACATGATGTCCAGCGTCCAGAACAAGCTGGCAACTGGCCTGAAGGTGAATTCCGCTCTCGACAATCCGAATTCATTCTTCACAGCATCGGGTCTTAACTCTAGGGCAAGTGACCTCAGCAATCTTCTGGAAGACATGGGGCAGTCGCTGCAGACCATCAAGGCAGCTGACGAAGGTATTTCGACCATCACCGATCTGGTCGAATCCGCCAAAGCAAAGGCCAACCAGGCCCTGCAGAGCCAAAGCCAGTTCGAGCGCGCAAAATTCGCCGCCCAGTACAACAACTTGCTGGAACAGATTGAAGATGTTGCCAAGGATTCGTCCTATAAGGGCAAAAACCTTCTGGCAGGTGACGGAAACGACCTGACGACCATCTTTAACGAGGACGCAACGTCCAAGCTAAAAGTTGGCGCCGTAGACTATACAGATTCAACACTCTCAACTGGCTTGAATCTGAGCGATCTTGTTGAAGGTCAGGGTGGCGCAACGTCGTTCCAGATTGAGGGTGGAGAAACGACTCTCACATTGGATGATGGTGCAGGCACCACCTTGAACTCGAGTTCTCTTCTGGTTGATGGAGATGATTTCATCAGCGGTGACGATTTTGTCATTCGCGACGCCACCGCGACACCGGGCGCGCAGTTGACGATCGCAGTAGATGGAACGACCACTGTTCAAGATATCATTGATGGAATTAACTCAATCGCGGGCGTCCGTGCAGAGTTCGACGAAAGCAATGGTGAACTGACCGTCATTTCCAATGACAGTCTTACCATGCACTCAGTTGGCACCACTTCAGCGTCACTCTCGTCATTGACAGCAGCTGCGATCACAACTTCTAGCACCAAACTGTCAGAATCCGGTTCCTATAAAGTCGGCGATACATTGACACTCACCGACGGCAACAACTTCGAACTCGGATCGATCGAGATCGAAGAAGATACAACCGTCGATGATCTGACCACTTTCATTGATGACTTCGCTGGTGTAAGTGCAACATTCAACACAACAACCGGCAAACTTGCATTGGAAAGCGAGACAGACTTAGCCTTTACCAGTGACAATGCCAACTTTAATGCAAGTGCATTTACCGCAGACACGGATGGCGTGAATATTGCCGCTCTGAAGGACAGTGGATTTGCCACAGACAATGCCATCAATCGTGTCGTCGACAAATTAAACAATGCCCTCGAGAACTTGCGATCACAGGCCTCAGAGTTTGGTACCAATCTGTCAACTGTTGAAATTCGGCAGGATTACACCAAATCGATGATCAACACTTTGGCAGAAGGCGCTGGCAAGCTAACCTTGGCAGATTCCAACCAGGAAGGTGCAAACTTGCTGGCCTTGCAGACAAGACAGCAGCTTGCTTCCACGTCCCTCTCATTCGCATCGCAGGCGGATCAGACAGTACTTTCTCTCTTCTAAAGAGAATCGGTCGGACGCACGACTCACAACCTGACAATCAGAAACGGCGGGACCTTCCCCGCCGTTTTCGTGTTTCAGGTCCATAAAAATCAAAACATTCAATTTTTTTATCTTTATTTTTCAATTAGTTAAAAAAAATATTTTGGTAACTCATCTTACCTAACTATTAACACGCGCCCTACAGGTTAACTTTTCATTTACACTTCTGGCGCTGGTCTATTCAGTGATGAAGGTATTGGTAACTCGGGCCTTTAATTCGAAGGCGCCTGATAAATGATATGGTGAATTCAGATGGGCGATATTGTTCTCTCCAGTGCTGTTCGGGAAAACTTGCTCTCCTTGAAAGGTACGGCAAAACTTCAGTCGACAACGCAAAACAGACTTGCGACAGGTTTGAAGGTCAATTCCGCTCTCGATAATCCAAACTCATTTTTCACGGCGGCCGGCCTCAACGATCGGGCAAGCGATTTGAGCAGCCTTCTGGACAATATGGGCCAGGGGGTCCAGACAATCCGGGCAGCAGATGATGGTATCACTGCAATCACGCAGCTGGTTGAATCTGCCAAGGCAATTGCAAACCAGGCTCTTCAGACGCAAAGCGAATTTCAGCGCAAGGCGCATACAGAGCAATACAACGACATCCTCGAACAAATTGAAGATCTTGCCCGTGATTCCGATTACAAGGGCAAAAACCTTCTGGCCGGACTTGGCAATGAGCTTCAAGTGATCTTCAACGAAGACAGCACCTCGAACCTCAAAATTGACCCGGTAGACTTCACCGACACGTCATTGTCGAATGGGTTGGCGCTCTCTGATCTCGAGACTGGCGCTGGCGCAACATCTTCCTTTTCCTTCGCTGGTGCGTCTACAACCCTTGATTTGCCAACCCTGCAGGCGTCATCGAAGCTATCGGAACTGGGCACTTGGGCAGATGGTGATATTATCACTGTCACCGATGGCACAACACCAACCACATTCACGGTTGGGTCCGGGGTCGGGGAAATTGAGACCGTCCAGGACTACGTCAATGCGCTGGATGGCATTCAGGGACTTAAAGCGACCTTTGATGAAACCACAGATCAAATCACGATCGTATCAGGGTTAGGTCCCTCAGTGACCCTAAGCATCAGCAAAGATAATACCGGTGGGGGAACCGCAACGGGCGGCGGCGGTACCGCTGGCGCAGCAACAACATCCACAACAACGGCAATGACTGCAGCTGCAAAGCTAACGTCCTCTGGCGGATACGACGTCGGTGACGTTCTGTACATTACCGATGGGAATGGTTTCGAAGCAGCCGCTCTTGAAGTCGACAAGAACACAACCGTCAGTGACGTTGTCAGCCTGGTGAAGTCTATTAAAGGTCTTGATGCCAATTTCTCATCTGGCAGCGTCAGCCTTGAAGGCGATGTCTCCTGGAACATCACCAGCTCCAGCAAAGACTTCAACATTGACGCATTTGCCACAACAGATGGAACAGTAAAACTTACAGCCACGGATTCTGGTTTTAAGGACGACACAGATATTGAGCGTGTTCTCAAAGCGATTAATGCTGCCCTTGATGAACTTCGCTCCGCAGCAAGTAATTTCGGAACGGCTTTGTCGACTGTTGAAATTCGGACAGATTTTACCGAAGAGCTCATAAACACACTGGAAGTAGGGGCTGGGGCCCTCACAATTGCTGATATGAATGAGGAAGGTGCAAACATGCTGGCGCTTCAAACACGCCAACAGCTTTCATCTACAGCTTTATCTTTGGCAAACCAGGCCGAACAGAGCGTCCTCAGCCTCTTCGGCTAGTAGCGTAAGAATAATTCGTTAAAGTATCTGCGACATCTGCGTTAACCTTTGCGTAATGTTGCTGCTGGATACTTTATTTTGGAGGTCAAGAAATGGCGCTCAAGGTCGAGCTTAAACCGGGCGAAAGAATAATCATTGGCGATTCTATTATTACCAATGATAATCAGCGGACCCGGTTGTTTATCGAAGGCAAGGCGCCAATCCTGAGAGAGAAAGACATTCTCACGCCGACGACCGCAAATACACCGGCCAAACGGGTCTATTTGGCCGTTCAGCTGATGTATATATCCAGTGAAGTAGACAAGATTCAGGAAAATTACTTCACTCTTGTGAATGACATTGTGAAGGCTGCGCCGAGTACAGTCCCCTACGTAACGCGGATTAGTAACTCGATCATAAGCGGCGCCTTTTACAAGGCACTGAAAGAAGCACGTAAGCTTATCGAGTACGAGAGGACACTGATCGGTCATGTACAAACAGGCAGCCCAGGCTTATCAGAAAACGAGCCAGGTAGCAGTGTCCCCGAGGGAGCTGGAAGCGACCCTTCTCATGAAGGCAGCAGCCCGGCTTCAGCTGATAAAGGATGAGTGGGACACAAGCTCTTTCGCCGAGCGAGATGACGCACTAACTTATAATCGTAAGCTTTGGACCATTCTGGTAACGTCTGCGACGAGTGACCAGAGCCCGCTTCCATTGGAAATCAAGAATAATTTGGCCTCACTGGGTGTCTTTGTGTTCAAGCACACCATGGCGATCATCGTTGATCCTCAGCCAGAGAAACTCACAACGCTGATTTCGATCAATCGAAACATCGCTGAAGGTCTGCGGGTCAGGCCCGAGTAACGAAAAGCCAAATTGTCAGACGCATAGAAAGGCCGAAGCTTATAAAAAGCTTCGGCCTTTTGTGTGTTGAATGTCGTTTTGAAACACCTGCTCGGAAAGCCTGCTAGGCTATTTACAGGTAATCGACGATGCTGAGATTATAAACGATAGAGGAGGCTCTGTAGGACGCTTCAATATTGGTTTGCAGCTGCAGGATTTCAGCAGCAAGGAGCTCTTTGTCCACGCCTTCGATCTCATCCACGGTTGTCAGGTAACTGGATCGCATTTGGTCATGTCGATCATCCGAATTTTTGACTGCTCGATAGGCGATGGCAACATCAGTCGTAATGTCAACAATCCCTGACTGATCTGCGCCTTCCGGCTGCAAGATCGCGCGCATGCTTGCGGCCGACGATGAATAATACAGCTTGTCATTATCCGTGGCCGCTGAGAAATCAGCGCTGATGAAGGTCGCAAGAGATTTGACGATATCCTTCAAGCCGTTTTCATTTGCCCGGGCTCCGTAGTTCACTTCAAGGTTATTATCGACAATTGCACTTTTGTCATTTCGGGCGTCCGTCGTCGGTGAATTCTCACCAACGTACCAGGCAACTGTTGTCGCGGCACCACTGATCAAGGTCGTTGAAGTGTCAAAAGGCGGCCCATCAACGCGCATTGGCTCAGCCCCACCGAAAGTATCGAAGAAATTGTCTGCGGCCCATTCATCAGAAATTGCTTTCAGACTTGTTTGAGCCTCCTTCTCCAGTTCCTCGGAAATCTTGACGCGCAGGTTCTCAGCCGTCTCGGCAAGATCTGCCCCGATTGCAAAAGCTCCCTCGCCGCCTTCTGATGTGGCCTTCAAGTCCAGTTTGAATGTCTCCGTGTGACCAGGTGGCAGCGTAAACTCAAAAGAGATCTCGTCTCCAAGGACTGGCTGACCTGTGAATTGGACATCGAAACTATCAGGATCCGTGCCTGTGGGACCAGTGATCGCGACATTACTCAAGCCAGAAGTTACCGAGGATATATCAAACCCAAAATCGTGAGCGCCATCTTCAGCGATCGTGAATGTGGAATCTGTCGGAACCCCAAGAGTGAGATTTGTAGTCAAGGCAGAAACATCCAGACGGCCATTGTTATTAGCGCCCAGGTTTGCCTGGTAAAATTCATTCATGACCTGTTTCAGGCCATCCTTGCCCCCCGCACCTTCAAGAATGTCCTCAACAGCGGCGACCGGGTCAGTAAATGCATCTTTTCCGCCATACAGATAGTAACCAGCAACTTCAGTGTTCAGAAGATTTACGGCTTCATGCAACAGAACCTTTGCAGTTTCCTGCGACCGTGTCTGACCATCGGACTGAAGCACGAAGTCATTGGAGTTGATTGCCGCTTTTGCATCAATGCGCAGGTCTTCAAGCCGTTCCAATGTCAGGTTCAGCGTCTCCATATGAAGGTTCGCCTGAATAATGGTTTCCTTGTAGGCATCGATCTGTCCAACCCTTTGGGTCAGTTCAAGATCCAACAAGCGATTGTTTCCCAAGCCGCCAAAGGTCGTCGATGACTTTTCCGACGCCAGCTGAGTTGTCTTCTCAACCATCATTTTGCTCAGGCTGGTAACCTGTTTGGTCATGTAAGACCTTGACGTTGTTATCGTATCAATCGCCATGATGCACCTATACCGAATTCAACAAAACATCGAAGAGATCATTCACTGCCTGCATCACCCGAGCATTGGCAGCGTAAGCATTTTCAAGCTCGACCAAAAATGCCATTTCGGCATCCACATCGACTGAATAACTATCCTCGTAACGTATCGCGAGGTTGGTCGTCAGCGTCTCCTTGGACTGCGCATATGTATTCGCGTCATTGGCCTGATTACCTTGGTAGGCAATCACCTCGTTGACATAGGACATCAGGTTTCCCTCATAGGGAGACCCCGAGCTGCCAATGCCAACGCTTGCGTCAAAGACAACACCCTGCCCGGTCAAACCCGCAAGAAGATGCTCGGCTCTGGCTGAGTCATTGGGGGAATTTGCTGACGGGGTCGTCTGATAGTCAACCAACAGAGAACTGTCAGCATCAAGAGCTGCGCTGATTGAAATAGACCCGGCATAGCCAACACGTTGACCGCCATTCTCCAGCGCATCTGTGAAGAGCTCTTCACCGTTCCGTTTATCGACAAAGACCGAAAGCCCGGTTCCCTGATCCGCATTTGCAGTCGGAGTAACATTGGCTGAAAGGCTGGCAACGGATGCCGGAGCGCCCACATCACCGATCACACGCAAATTTCCAGCCCCGTCATCGAAGACCTGAAGAGGCGTCGCCGCGAGTGCCGCAATCATTTGAGTCACATAGGTTCCAGGAGTTCCACTGGAAATATCGATGCCGTAAACTGTATCATCCGCCCGGGCTGTCGCCCCATCCTCAAGGGGAAGTAAGGCGACATCAGTCACCGCAACAAATGTGACATTTTGCGTGGCACCTGCCGCATCTGTATAGGAGAGCGAGACAGTGTTCCCTGCCTGAAGGGCAGACACATCAAGATCGAAACCGCTGTCAGTACCGTCTGTATAGGCAGTGCCCGCAACATTCACATTCGACATTGCCAAGGAGAGTTCAGCAGCAATCGTATCCAGCTGCGCTTGAGCTTCAACAAGCACTTCATCGCGCATCTCGGCAAGGCCGACAATCGACCCTGATTTAGACGATTCAACGAGATCGTATGTTGTCCCGCCCGGGGTGCGAACCACAACAGAATTCCCGCTTTCACCAGCGCGAAACGAAGTTGTGGGTGCAAAAGAAATCGTAGACGCCTTGCTATCTGAATATAGCTGTTCGCCAGAGTGTGTTGTTATTTGTAGCTGACCACCACTCTGCTGGCTGACTTCAATATCAACATAGCCCGACAGCTGCTCAATATAACGATCACGCTGATCCAACATGTCAGCTGTTGAGTTCCCGGCGATACGTGCCTCGGTAATTTTGGCATCAATATCTTCAATAGACTGAAGCAATCCGTTCATGTCTTCTGCTTGACCGGAAAGCAATGAATCTGAAGTCCGTCGGAGATCCGAAATTTCCTGATAGGAGAAATTCAGTTGGCGCGCCAAGCTGTCAGCAGCAGCAACCACTTCTTTTTGAGCTGTATTTTGGCTGGGATCATTGACCAGTGCAGAAAGCGAACTGGAAAAATTCGTCATCAAGGAATTCAAGCCGGAACTATCGTTCAAGGTTCCAAAAAGGTCATCAAGCCGCGCTGTAAACTGGGAAACTTGAGACGCATATTTTGCATCCGACAGAGATGAGAAGTAGGAAGACTGAATAGACTCGTCAACAGACCGCCTGATCTCTGTTGACAAAATGCCAGAGACGTTGCCCCGGCCATCAAAAAAGACGTTGGCAGAAACTGACTTAGATGTGTAACCAACTGTGTCAGCATTGGCGATGTTCAAGGCGGTTACATCAATCTGCTTCTGATTGTACGTAATCCCGAAAAGCGCCGTATGCAGGGCAGATGTCAACCCCATGGCCTTGTCTCCTGCCCTTTCACTACACTACTAAAACCGACGGGAGCGATGCCCCCGCCGACGAAACAGTTTTCAGTTACCGAACCATGTTCAGAGCGGAATCCAGCATTTCGTCCGCAGACGTGATTATTTTTGAATTGGCCGAATAGGCCTGCTGCGTAATAATCAGCTTGGAAAACTCATCCGCGATGTCCGCATTGGACAATTCGAGGGAGTTCGCCAGAACAGCACCGGAAGCAGTCAACGTCGCCTCACCAGAGGTAGGTGTCGCGGCAAAGGCTGAACCATTTACGCGGCGGAGCTCTTGTTCAGCATCAAATTCTGCCAGTGGAATTTCATAGAGAGCTCGAGATTGACTGTTCGAATAACTCGCATTGATCCGGCCAGACTCATCAATAGATATCCCGACAATTTCACCAGCAGCATAACCGTCCTGACTAAGAGCAACGGAAGACGCAATGCTGGAATTCGCTGAGAACTGAGTCAGATCAGTCCCAAAGTCGAGATTAAGGCCGGTCAGTGTTGTATTCCCTACCGTTAGGGACGCGACATCAAAGCCATCACCGCTAACACTTACTGTACCCACAGAACCAGCCGTCAGCCCTGAAAGATCACCTGCGCCATCAAACGTAGCTGAGCCAACCTGCAGCCAGTCGTCAGTACCGGCACCACCGGAGCTGACATACATGCTCCAGGTATCCTCAATGGCTGTTGGGAGAGCAGCAGGATCAGCATTCGCGGTTTTTGCCCAGCGCACATCAACATTCAACCCGGTTCCGTTTTCATTGTAAACGGTCTTGGACCCAGCAGAGATCGAGCTTTCGCGGAAAATATCAGTTTGCGTATTAGGAATATCCGCAGTCACAATTGCCGGATCTAGGAGAGCCGACGCCGGATCAGCACCGTCGTAACGAGTTGTTGCAGGCACTGGCGGCAAATTTGCCTGATAATCGATAGAAGTTGTCTTTTTGGCAGGGATCGGCTGATCATCGATTTGGATAACACCCGTCGCATCACCAATCGGATTGCCTGTTGCCGGATCAAGCTGATAGCCCATCAGGTAATAACCAGACCGGTTCACCATGTAGCCATCTTCATCAATTTCGAAGTCGCCGGCGCGGGTATAATAGCTATCGTCGGCAAATGTAGTTTGACCGTCAACCACATCAGCAGCAGATGTCACCACGAAGTAGCCATCACCATTGATCGCCATATAGGTATCAACAGCGGAATCCGAGATATCACCCTGAATAGTGTTGGTCGCACGGGACGTCGCAAAGGTCGTTCCAGCAACCTGGCTCGCCTGCGTTGCACCACCACCAGAAACCAGATCCGCAAACGTCGTATCCAGACGCTTGTATCCTGTCGTCTGGGAGTTCGCGACGTTACCGGAAATATTCTCCAATGCAGTCGCCTGCGCAGACAGACCGGAAGTCGCTGAGTTGATAGCCCCGTAAATACCCATTTCACGTCCTCATATACATCCGGGCATATGCCCTAAAATTCACTGCCACCCAGATCGCAATCCCCATGCCAACTGCCAGGCGAATTTTCTTTATCATATTTTTCAGTTACTTATCACTTTTACAGAAATTTTCAGACGCAATGCCAAGCGGCACAATTCGACCGACAGGCAAAAGATTCCGAGCTTATCCGGCAATTCCCGCCCCACAGTTCGGAACAATGGTGCAATGCAGAGGCGCAGCTTGCGCCCCAACAAGCCACGCCCTAGTCTCTGCCGAACACAGAACTGATGGATGAATTGATGCGCTTTGAAGGAACGGACGACTACATCGCCACAGAGGACCTCAGGATTGCGGTCAATGCGGCCGTTGCCCTGGAAAGACCACTTCTGGTCAAGGGAGAACCCGGCACCGGCAAGACCATTCTGGCAGAGCAGGTTGCCGCAGCCCTCAAGACCCCGTTGATTGAGTGGCACGTAAAATCAACCACCAAGGCACAACAGGGACTCTATGAGTATGACGCTGTCTCTCGCCTGCGCGACAGCCAATTGGGCGATGAACGGGTCAAGGACATCAACAACTACATCCGTAAGGGCAAACTCTGGGAAGCTTTCACCGCACCAGAACGCCCTGTTCTGCTGATCGATGAAATCGACAAGGCCGACATCGAGTTTCCAAATGACCTTCTGCTCGAACTCGACAGAATGCAGTTTCATGTCTATGAGACCGGCGAAACCGTCAAGGCAGTCCGACGCCCCGTCGTGATCATCACTTCCAACAATGAAAAAGACCTGCCGGACGCGTTCTTGCGTCGCTGCTTCTTCCATTTCATCAAGTTCCCGGACCGGGAGACCATGACAGACATTGTCGAGGTCCACTTCCCCGGGCTGAAGCAACGTCTGCTGCGCGAGGCGCTGACACTCTTTTACGAAGTTCGCGATGTTCCAGGACTGAAGAAAAAGCCTTCGACGTCCGAACTTATTGACTGGATCAAGCTGCTTGTGAATGAAGATATTGATCCGGAAACCCTGCGCACGGGCGACGGCAAGAAAGTCATCTTGCCACTTCACGGTGCACTTTTGAAGAACGAACAGGATGTCCATCTGTTCGAAAGGCTTGCGTTCATGGCGCGCAGAGAACGATAGTAAAAGATAAGTCTCACGGGAAACATCTTTTCATGAACGCGGGCAATCAAATGCGAAGTCTGATTCTTCTCATAGGGCTGGCAAGCATCACAATGATCGCCGATCAACAATCCGGATCAGCACAGAATCAAGTTGCCCAACAGCAAGTTGGATGGGTCAACGACGTCCGTGGGATGCGGCATTTCAGCGGGCTCAGATGCCCAGACATTGTCGGCAGTTTATTTCGAACCAAGGTGTTGGCGGCAGATGCCGATCGCATGGCTGGCTGCGTCTACACCGGCGATCACGGTTTCAAAGCCATTTTGCGTCAACACCTGTCGGGTACGAGTCAGAAGGCTGCAGAGCATTTTCAATCAGCCTATAAATCGGCAGGTTTCTCACAAATCTCACTCTCTGGCGCTGCGGAAAGTGGAATTTCATTCAAGACCAGAGATTGGACCGCCAATACTCTATGCGAAACACTTTGGCGGTTTTCCGGGCGCAAGGCTGACTATACACTCTGGATGTCTTATTTGCTGCCGTCACAGGAAGCTGATGTAGGTCCGGCAGTCGCTGCATTTACAAACATTCTCACCAGTCAAAATTGAGAGCAGAATTCCAATTTAAGAATACTGAACTCTGCCTCTCTTAACTTTTGATCATCGAATGACAAAGGATACCTCTGTGCTTCGCCTCTTATTACTTCGCCATGCAAAATCTGATTGGGGCGATCCAGGACTTGAAGACATAGATCGTCCTCTGAGCAACCGTGGCAGGAACGCGGCGCGCGCTATGGGTGCATTCCTTGAAGAGAACCATTTGAGACCCGACCTGATCCTCTGCTCCACGGCTCAAAGAACCCGGGAAACCCTGTCATTTCTTCTTCCAAATTTTAAGCAGGAAGCCGAAATCCGACTGCTTCAATCTCTCTATGATCAAAGCGGAGCGGATTATATTCAAACCATCCGCGCCGAAGGCGGTGCAACAAAAACACTCATGTTAATCGGCCACAACCCCGCGATAGAAGACACAGCCCACACGCTTTATATGGGTGATCAGCCGGACTTGAGGGCGGACATGGAGTTGAAATATCCCTCCGGCGCCCTGACTGTCTATGATTGTCCCATCGACGCTTGGAAGTCTCTGACCAGCGAAAGCTGCCATCTTGAGGCGTTCATAAAGCCGCGCAGCCTGCAAGACAAACAATCCTGATTGCGAAGGCTTCCCCTCGTGCCTACATCTGATGTTGGAGGTAGCCCCTTGAACAGACTGCTCAACATCGCCGACGAAGCACGACTGACCCTTGCCAACCTGACAGACACAGCCAGCGATCTCGCGGTTCCCAGCCTGCGCCTTGGCGTGACGGGTCTGGCCCGCGCCGGGAAAACCGTATTCCTGACAGCCCTGGTGCACAATCTCGTTCATGGCGGACGCCTGCCGGTCTTCAGTGCAGCATCCGGCGGACGCCTGACACGTGCCTTCCTGCAACCTCAGCCAGACGATGCAGTCCCCAGGTTTGATTATGAGGCTCATGTGGCTGCGCTGGTGGAGGACAGGATCTGGCCACAGTCAACCCGCCAGGTCTCCGAACTCCGGCTGACCATAGAATATGAGAGTGCATCTTATCTGTCCCGCAAGCTTGGTCCCGGAAAGCTGCATCTGGACCTCATCGATTATCCGGGAGAATGGCTGCTCGACCTGCCACTGCTGAAACAATCCTACGCCCAATTCTCTGCGGAAGCGCTAAAGCGCGCCCGGGCAAACAACCGCGACAAGATAGCAGCACCGTTTCTGGAGCCCCTGTCGCAGATTGATCCTGAGGGGCCGGAAAGCGAAACCGATGCCCAGCGGCTCTCGCAATCGTTCAAGACCTATCTCGCGGCTTGCCGCCAAGACACACACGCCCTGTCTATGCTCCCTCCCGGACGGTTTTTGATGCCCGGTGATCTGGACGGTTCACCTGCGCTCACATTCGCGCCGCTCGACATTGCTTTTGATGCCCCCGCTCCGCGCAACGGCACATTCCGAGCCATGATGGAGCGTCGATTCGAAGCCTATAAAACCCACGTCATCCGCCCGTTCTTCCGGGATCATTTTGCCCGGCTGGATCGGCAGATCGTCTTGGTCGATGTGCTCCACGCGCTCAATGCTGGTCCTCATGCACTCAAAGACCTGCAGACAGCGCTCGGCGAGGTTCTGACATCCTTCAGACCGGGCAAGAAAAGCTGGCTGTCCTCAATCATCAGTCGCCGGATCGACCGGATATTATTTGCTGCCACAAAGGCCGATCATCTGCACCGCGAAGACCATGACAGGCTTCAGGCCATCTTGAAAAGGCTCGTTGCCAAGGGCATGGAACACGCCCAGTTCAAAGGCGCTGAGGTTGATGTTCTGGCGCTGGCAGCCGTACGCGCGACCCGCGAGGCAACCGTCACCCATGGCAAACAAGAGCTCCCGGCCATTTTAGGTGTGCCCCTGCCCGGTGAAGCACTGGATGGACAGAATTTCGACGGCAAGTCAGAGATCGCCGTATTCCCCGGAGACTTGCCTGAGAACACGGACACAGTGTTCCAGACATCTGGATCCTATTCTGAAGGCCTATCGACCAAAGAGACCGAACTGCAGTTCCTGCGTTTTCGCCCGCCGAAATTGGATCGGACCGTTGAAGGCATGAGCCTGTCTTTGCCTCACATTCGCCTGGACAGAGCTTTGGAATTCCTGATCGGAGATCGCCTGACATGACGAAAAAATCCGACACCGGAGCTCGGCCTGGCCCACAACGCGCCAACCGCAGGCCCGCTGCGTTTTCCCTCAACGACGAGCGCGTCCGCTATGCCGATGATGAGCTGGAAACCGCTCTCAGTGCAGAAACCCTGATTTCGCCAGATACAGCTGATGAGATCGAACTGCACCAACCCTTGGAAACCAGCCATCCCAAGAAAGGCATCTCCTTCGGCAAGTGGATCGGGATCGGCCTAACAGGTCTTGTCAGCTTGTCCGTTGGACTGGCCATAGACGGCCTTATCCGGGTTCTGTTTGCCCGCACCGACTGGCTCGGCTGGACGGCCATTGGTTTGACGGTGCTTTGTGTGCTCGGTCTTTTTGGGCTTATTATCCGTGAATGCCTCGGCGTTCTGAGAGTCGGCAAAATAGATCACCTGCGCGATGCCCTCACCGAGGCAGCTAACACCAACGACACGAAGAAAGCACAAGCCAACCTAAACCAGCTGATGGATCTCTACACGGATCGCCCGGAAACAGCCCGCGGCCGCAAGGTGCTCAAGAGCCACATGCGTGAAGTCATAGACGGCCGTGACCTCATCATTCTAGCCGAACGGGATCTTCTGTCTCCGATTGACCTTGAAGCCCGGCACATTGTTATGAGCAGCGCCAAGCGCGTGTCTTTGGTCACCGCCATCAGTCCACGAGCGCTTGTCGATCTGCTGGCCGTCCTTTTTGAGAACATGCGCATCATTCGCCGTCTGTCTGCGCTTTATGGCGGCCGCCCCGGCAGCCTCGGGTTCTTCCGGCTGGCCCGCCAGGTTGTGACCCATCTGGCACTCACAGGCGGCATGGCAGCTGGCGACAGTCTCGCCTCCCAGGTTCTGGGTCATGGCTTGGCCGCCCGTCTTTCAGCCCGCCTCGGCGAAGGCGTCATCAACGGACTTCTCACCGCCCGCATTGGCATTGCCGCAATCGCCGTGTGCCGCCCTGCCCCCTTCGTTGCGGGCAAAGGCCCGACAATCTCGGACTTCATGGGCGAACTGATGCGCACGGCCGATGAGGTCGCGCCGAAGAAATAACGGCATTTCCTCGCCTCCGGTCTCGCCTTTCCATCACATTCTCCCCGACTGTGCGTCCTTTGACATGTGCAGTCTGAGCGTTTGGAATGTCTGTGAGAGACCAATCTAGATCTCTCGTGGAGCTGACATCTCAGTCGTCAAAAGCCGGCTGACATAAACCACTTCCTCCCCAACTTGAGAGCGGCCAAATTGGTCGCTCTTCTTTCTTGATGACCCCAAAAGACCTCCACCGGATCAACTTCAGACACCTCGACACACCTTGATGGAGGCGCTACCTTCAAACCCATGTTGATCACCTTTTTCACCGAACTGAAATCTGCTGGCGTTCCTGTTTCCTTAAGGGAATATCTGACGCTCATGGAAGCGCTGGAACAGGACCTTGCCGAGCGGCGGGTCGAGGATTTCTATTATCTGGCCCGCGTCACGCTGGTGAAAGACGAGAGCAATCTCGACAAGTTCGACCGGGTGTTTGGGCATGTCTTCAAGGGCCTTGACCTCATGAGCGATGCTCCCGCTGGAGAAATCCCAGAAGACTGGCTGCGCAAAATGGCCGAAAAACATCTGAGCGAAGAAGACAAGGCCCAGATCAAAGCCCTCGGCGGGTTTGAAAAGCTGATGGAGACCCTGCGCGAACGCCTGAAGGAACAGGAAAAACGCCACCAGGGTGGCAGCAAGTGGATCGGCACTGCCGGCACCTCTCCCTTTGGCGCTTATGGCTACAATCCGGAAGGCGTGCGCATCGGCCAGAAGGAAAGCCGGCACCGGCGGGCAGTCAAGGTCTGGGACAAGCGCGAGTTCAAGGATCTGGACGACAGTCTCGCGCTTGGCACCCGCAATATTCAGGTTGCATTGAAGCGCCTGCGCAGCTTTGCCCGCACAGGCGCTGCAGAAGAGCTCGACCTTGACGACACGATCCGGGCCACCGCCCACAAGGGGATGCTCGACGTCAAGATGAGGCCGGAGCGGCGCAACGCGGTCAAGGTCATCCTGTTCTTCGACATCGGCGGTTCCATGGATGATCACATCCGGATTTGCGAAGAGCTTTTTTCAGCTGCCCGCACCGAATTCAAGGTCATGGAGCATTTCTACTTCCACAACTGCCTTTATGAATATGTCTGGAAGCAGAACAGCCGCCGCCATTCAGACCGCATCAGCACCCTGGACCTGCTGCATAAATATCCGGCCGACTACAAGGTGATCTTTGTCGGCGACGCCTCCATGAGTCCCTATGAAATCGCCTATGCCGGTGGTTCCGTTGAGCACTGGAACGAAGAACCGGGCAGCGCCTGGATGCAGCGGATCACAAACCTCTACAAGAACGCCGTCTGGCTCAATCCGATTCGCCCGGAGCACTGGGGCTATACCCATTCCATCAAGATGCTCAACGAGCTGATGGAAAACCGAATGTACCCGCTGACCGTCGAAGGCCTGACCGAAGCCATGAAAGAACTCACCCGGTAACCGCCTGCCCCTGCTGCCCCGGACGTGAAAACCCCGGCCTGCGTTCAGGGCCGAGGCTGCCTCGATTAATAAGGGCAATGAGGCCACTTCAACGTAAGACCGTCACCGAGCACGGCGCATGGCGAACAATATGCGCGGCATTGGAACCGATGAAATAGGTTGAGAGCCCCGGTTTGTGGCTGGTCATCAGGATGAGGTCACAGCCTGACGCAGCAGCTTCCTCCAGCACCTCGTGATAGACAGATCCTACCCGAACCTGACTGTCGACCATGCCTTCGGCAAGGCCGAACTTCGCAGTCACACCATCCAGTGCGTTCTGCGTGTCTTGAATTTCCTGATCCTGGAAGCCCTGAGGCAACTGGCTGGCCACAAATGTCTGCACTTCCTGGCAAACGGCAACCAGATGGATTTTCGAGCCGTAATCCTTGGCGAACTTGCCTGCCATCTCAATGGCGTCCTTGGCAAAACCAGCTTCTGTTGGATCAATCGGCACCAGAATTTTCTTGAACATCTGTCTCTCCAGCTTCGTTGTAGTTCAACTTTGCTCTGCCAAAGGCTTGCCAGCCATGAGACAGATCAAATGCGGACCGAACGTGAGAACAAATGATCAGGAAAAATATCTGCCAGGCGTCACGCCGAAGGCCTTTTTGAAAGTGGCCACAAAAGCACTTGGTCCCTCATAGCCCAGACGATGGGACACTTCAGAGACAGTGCCTCCATCCGCCAGCATCTCAAGAGCCCGGAACAGTTTTACCTGTCGGCACCAGGTCCGATAGCTCATTCCGGTTTCCCCACCAATCTTCCGTTCAAACGAGCGGACCGACATGACGCAGCGCGAGGCAGCTTCAGCCAAGGAAGGTTGATTGGCCGGGCACCTGATAATACCTGAGCACAAATCCCGTAGACGGCTGTCTTGCGGCATGGGCAATTGCAAGGGCGCTGCGGGCAACATCTTGAGCTGGTCCAGAATGACAGACGCAATGCGCGCAGCAGCCCCGCCCTCGGTTTCCGAACGCGGATAGGACATGAACTCCAGGATCAGCTCCCGCAGCAAGGTCGTCACCTGAAGAACATGAGGTGTTTGCGGCAGATCCTGAGCCGCATCATATTGAACGTAAATATACCGGATTTCTGTCTCGTTCAGATATCGCGTCTGATGGCTCACTCTGGGCGGAAGCCAGACAGCCCGTTCTGGCGGCACGAAAAACGTGCCGTCTTGCGTATCAATCGCAATAGCTCCCTTGACCACATGGAAGAGCTGCGCGGCATCATGCGCATGCCAGCCATTGGTGCTGTTACCAGGCTCAGTGCGCGCATAGCCGATCAGAGGACCTGATACTGGCCCCTTGGGAAATTCAGACAGTTCTGGATGAATGGTCATGGTAGCAATCAACCTCTGGGAATTGGCACGAGGCCAAGGCAGGGGATACATATAGCTCTTTTTTGGCGAATGAGCGACATTTGATGACAAAACAGCGCTAACGCGCAGGCTCTCTAGACTCTTAAAAGCAAAGTTCAAATATGATCTGCCCTACAGGACCCTCACGCATATGAGTTATTTTACCCGCAGCGCCAACCCGGCAACGATGACTGGCTGGCGCTCACCCGTCTTTCTCTTGATGATCATGGCAGGTGCCATGCAGCTTTCCTTCGCTGCCTGGTGGAATCTGATGAACAATTTTGCAGTCCAGGAACTGTCCTTCACGGGACGCGAGATCGGGATCCAGCAATCTATCCGCGAAATTCCTGGTTTCCTGAGCTTTGCCGCGATTTATTTCCTGCTGGTCATGCGCGAGCAGACACTGGCCTATATCTCACTGGCCCTGCTGGGCGTCGGCGTTGCAGTTACCGGATATTTCCCAACGGCTATGGGCTTTTACATCACCACCTTCGTGATGTCGGTCGGCTTTCATTATTATGAGACCATGAACCAGTCCCTGTCCCTGCAGTGGCTGCCCAAGGCAACGGCAGCGGCCTCAATGGGCAAGATCATTTCGGTCGGGGCCTTCGCCCAGCTGATCGCCTATGGGCTGATTTTCCTGGGCTGGAAGGCTTTTGACCTGTCGTTCACGACCGTTTTTCTCGTGGCTGGTGGCCTGACCATTGTGGTGCTCGCCTTCGCTATTCTCGCGTTCCCGAGCTTTCGCGAAGGCATCCCCCAGCGCAAGAAACTCTTTCTGCGACAACGGTACTGGCTCTATTACGCCCTCACCTTCATGGCGGGCGCAAGGCGTCAGATTTTCACGGTCTTCGCGGGTTTCCTGATGGTCGAGCGTTTCGGCTACCACGTTCATGAAGTTGCCGGACTGTTTCTCTTGAACGGCCTGTTCAACATGCTGCTCGCGCCAAAAATCGGCCAGTTGATTGTCCGCTTTGGCGAGCGCAAGGCATTGATGGTGGAATATGTCGGCCTGACCTTCGTGTTCGTCAGCTATGCGTTTGTAACAAACGCGACCATGGCAGCCGGCCTTTATGTCATTGATCACGCGTTCTTTGCCATCGCAATCGCCATCAAGACATACTTTCAGAAAATTGCAGATCCAGCGGATATCGCACCAACAGCAGGCGTCGCCTTCACCATCAATCACATCGCAGCGGTGGTCATTCCCGTTGTCTTCGGCCTGATATGGCTCGTGTCGCCTGCGGCCGTGTTTCTTGCAGGCGCTGGCATGACACTCGTGAGTCTCGCTCTTGCAAGCATCATCCCGTCCAACCCTGAAGAGGGGGCAGAAGTAAATTTATGGTTCCGCCGTTCTCTGCCCAAGGCCGCTGAATAACAAGCCGGACGGACCAAACGACAAAAGCCCACCGACACAAATCGGTGGGCTTTTTCATGTCGCAACGAACTAAGGTTCCGCATCTCTGCCGCGCCAGCCTATAGAGTTCTAACCCTAGGCCTGACGCTCAGGAACATGGACGACAAGACCTTCAAGTTCGGCTGTCATTTTTACTTGGCAGGACAGACGGGACGTCGGTTTCACATCATAAGCGAAATCGAGCATGTCCTCTTCCATCGCTTCAGGCTGGCCAACTTTATCGACCCAAGTTTCATCAACGTAAACATGACAAGTCGCACAAGCGCATGCTCCGCCGCATTCGGCTTCGACACCCTGGACCATGTTCTTGATGGCGTTTTCCATAACGGTGGAGCCGACAGGCGCATCCACTTCGATACGAGCTCCATCGGACGTAACATAAATGATTTTTGGCATGACCCGCATCTGATCAAGTGGAAGGAAAGGGTTCCCTCCCGACATAAAGGTTCCAGGCGAAAGGTCAAGGACAGACCCTCCCTACATCACCCAACCAGCAGCTCAAAATTAAGGCGCAAGCGCGTAATTTTGCCGCAAAAGCAAAAAATCAACCTTCCAGCAGCTCATCGATAAAAGCATTGGCACTGCCAACAGCTTGATGCAGGCTGATCAGCGGCGGCGTATGTTCCGCGACGAGTTCAGCCTCAATACCCTCACAAACGAGCGCAACTTGCACAGCACCGACAGCCCGTGCGGACCCTTTAAGAGTATGCACCAAGTCTTTCTGAAGCGCGGGCGTCATCTCGTTATCAATACGGCTCATCATGGATCGCGACTGCGCCTTGAACATGCGCAAAACTTCAAGTTCCAAGTCCCGATTGCCCAACGTATTGGTGGCAAGCGCGACCAGATCAATCGGAGGGTTTGTTTGGGTGCGGCCTTCAGACCGCGCTACGGATGCCATTGCCATCTTCTCTATCCCCACATGGGCTACAAAAAGACCGGCTAGTGTCCCTGAGAAAACCGATCTTGAAAACTTAGTGTGCGCCTTAAGGACAAACGAGATGTTAAAGCCCCGGCTAACTTCTCAAATGGGGTGCTGGACACGGCGATGTCCCCAATAAAGTGAATTAATGGTTAACGCATTTAAACGTTTTTTACGCATTGAAGGTTAATACTCGCGCAGAACTGCGCTTGCCGGTTTCAAACCGACCCGATGAACAGAGATTAAGTATCTCCCTGATCCGTTAAGCGAGCCACTTCAAACCGGCCTTTTCAAGATATCAAAACCAGCCGGTGTGAGCTTGCAAACAATCCAGTCAGGCTTGATTGGGTTTAAAAACCAAGGCTCTGCCCATCCTGACGCAACACAGGAACGGATTGTTCTCACGGCAATCGCGCGTCCCTTTTCATCAAACAAAGGCAATTTCCCTCCCGGCTGATCAAGCCCTTTTTGCAGCCAAAAGAGTTGCGCCCGGCTTGGGTCAGCACTGCTGGAAGGCCTCTCAGAAGTCCCTTTTGAACTATCCCCAGAGGCCTTTTTCCACTTCGTGTTTGTCATTACCTATCGCCTCTACACCCTTAAAAGGATTGCCGTTTGTTGTTCATTAGGAGAGAGTGTGCCATTAGATAAAGAGATGCGGCAAGGTAGGGAAAAGACTGTGTGGCGATTGAGCTACCAGTTGGTCGGCGGCGGCCCCCTTCCAAGTCAGGCCACGAGAAGCATCTAAGACAAAGACGGCGGCGCTTCTCAAAGCCATTGAATTCGATGGATATCCTTGTTCAGGGTATCTTGAGGATAGTAATTGAGTACCGAGCTGAGGCGATCCAATCATGGCAACTCCCCCGAAGGTTAAAGACCCTGCGGAAGCGGCACTGTCCGCTGTTGAAGAGGCACTTAAGCTGGACTTTGGCGGACCGGACACCGGTGTCGAAGCACTGGAAAGCCCTCCTAAAGCCTCAGCAAGCGATAGAGCGGCTGAACGACAAGCCTCTTCAGGGAAGTCCAACTTGGGCAAGGACGACGACAAGTCCTCCAGGGATGATGGGAAATCTGGTCGCAGGCGTGGTCGGGGTAGCCGCCCACCAGCAGCCAATGATGACCGTCGCAACATCGGCAGCCTGATATTTGCGCTTCAACGCCGACCATCCTCAGCACCGTTCTGGGGTGCTTTGGTTCTAACGCTGATCTGGGGTTTCGTCGGAACACGGCTCACATTGTCTTCCTTGGGTGACAAGCTGCCCAGCCTGACAAATCTCGACCAACTGTCATCCTCACCTGCGTTGATCCTGTCGGCCATAGCCATCTTGGTGCCGATTGTATTCTTCTGGGTCATGGCAATGATGATCTGGCGTGCGCAGGAAATGCGTATTGTCGCCCGCGGCATGACCGAAGTTGCCCTGCGTCTTGCCGAACCTGAAGACATGGCAAAGGGGTCAATTCTGTCGGTCGGGCAAGCCATTCGCCGCGAAGTATCAGCAATGGGAGATGGTATTGAGCGCGCAATCGCTCGTGCCAGTGAACTGGAAGTTCTGGTTCACAACGAAGTCTCGTCCCTTGAGCGATCTTACAATGACAACGAGCTGAAGATCCGATCCCTCATTGAGGAGCTCGTGAGCCAGCGCGAGTCTATTGTCGTGAATGCGGACAGGGTCCGGGAGACCATTTCCGGCGCGCATGACAGCTTTGCTGCCCAGTTGAGCACAACATCTGAGGAATTCGGTACGTCCGTCGACACCGCAACACAGCGCATGGTCGAAGCCGTGGATTCCCGCGTTGGCGAATTGACATCGACGGTAGACAACAGGCTTGAAACCCTCACATCCAGCATGAGCTCTTCGGGCAACGAACTGATCGAAACCCTGACCGTGCGGGCAGATGATTATGTCAACCGCCTGACGACAACAGGACACGACCTTGTCGACAATCTGTCGAAGACCGGCACGGATATGTGGGAGACCTTGTCGTCACGCGGTACGGAAGTAAATGACCGTTTTGCCGAGACGGCAAACGCCTTCGCTGAAACCCTCTCGTCACGTGGCAATGAGGTAAACGATCGTTTCGCTGAAACAGCCACCACCTTCGTCGAGACCCTTTCCTCGCGCGGCACAGAAATCAACGAAGCGCTTTCGAACTCTTCCAACCGCGTTGTGGACACTCTGTCTCTGAAAGCCGAAGAGTTCCGCACGTCCATGGAAACAACGGGTACCCAGGTTGGCGATACGATCAGCCAGCGCGGGGAAGAAATTAATGCGAACCTGTCCCTCACCAGCGGTCGCCTGATTGATACAGTCACTGCGCGCACTCAAGAACTCATCGGAACAGTCGACACACGCGTTACCGACCTCGACCAGTCCCTGGCCGAAACTGGCAGCCGCGTCGTCGAGAGCATTTCCGAACGCGGTCAGGAAGTCACCAACACGATTTCGGTCAAGGGCGCGGAAATCGTCGACACCTTGTCAGAACGCAGCACGGAAGTTGCCGAAATCCTGCGTGGCACAGGAGAGTCCATTGTCGTTGACCTCTCCCTGCGCGGCGGAGAAATCGCTTCCAAGCTGGACGAGACAGCTGGCACACTAACCAACACAATCACCGTCCGGGGCGGCGAACTGGCTGAGAAGCTCGACAACATTTCAGAGCGTATCTACACAGCCATTTCCATCAACGGCTCCGAGCTTGATGAACGTCTGGCAGCACGCGGCAACGAAATGGCCGCATTGATGGAACAGCAGAGCCTCGGGTTCCGCCAGTCTCTCGAGGGCATTTCCTCTGAGGTCACAGCCAGCTTCGATTATCAGACATCCGAACTGACACAAAAATTGGCAGAAACCGGGACATCCCTGGCTGAACTGATTGGGTCTCGCGGTGGCCGTGTTGCAGATGAAATCAACACAGCCGGTACCCTGCTGTCAGAAACACTCGAAGTGCGTGGTCAGATCCTCCAGGAGAGCTTGTCAGCTCGCCTCAACGAGATGGACAGCATCATTACGGACCGTGGTGGCCAATTGGTCGAATCCTTCGACACCAAGACGCTGCTTCTTTCCGAATCCCTGGATTCACGCCTCTCAACGCTCGACAACACCTTCACCACCCGCGTTGATGCAATGGACGCGTCCCTGGGAAGCCGGATCAACACTCTTGATCTAACCCTGGATCATCGCACGGCATCTTTTGAAGCTGCGCTTGAAACCCGCACGACGCTCCTGTCCGATGCTATCGAACAACGCACATCCGGCATTACTGAAGTGCTGGAGGAAAAAACCCGGAACATCTCCGACGTTCTGGCAGATCGTTCCGATGCCATCACGATCCAGCTTGGACAGCGCGTTGAAGCTGCAGGTACGACACTTGCCGACCGGGCCGAGGAAATCGGCAAGACACTCGGCGAACGAGTTGATATCGCAGCCAGCGCAATGTCTGAAAAGGCAGACCATCTCGCCACGACAATGAGCTCGGGCACAGACCGGATTGACGAAACCCTCGACAACCGTGCACGTCAGATCAGCGAAACCCTGATCACACGAACACGTGAAATCGCCGGTGCCTTCGTCGAAGGCCAGCAAGAAATGACCACCGCGCTGGACAATCGCTTGTCTGAAGCCGGCACAGTGCTCGCAAACCAGAGCGAACAGCTAACGGAATCCCTGTCAGAACGGATCGCAGAGATCAATGTATCCCTCGGAGCCAAGGTCTTCGAAGTCGCAGAAACACTGGACACCCGCGCCAGCCAGCTGGAAACAGTCCTTAACGACCGCCTGGCCAGCATCTCCGGCACTTTGAGCGGCGAGAGCGAAAAAGCACGCGACATCCTCACGGGTATCATTGCGGAAGCTGGCGGTACATTGTCGTCCGAAAGCACTCGCATGCGCGACATGATCAATGAAGCGGTCTCTGCTGCGGTCAACACATTGTCTGACGAGCGCACCCGCACAGTTGACCTTGTGTCCAGTGCCGTTGACGAAGCCACAGTCAAGCTCTCGGGCGAGGGCGACAAGATCCGTGAGATCGTTCTTGGATCCGTCGACGATGCAACTGCCAAACTTTCTGGCGAAGGCGACCGGATGCGGCAGATTGTTCTGGGCTCAGTTGGCGAAGCACGTGGTGTCTTGGTGGGAGAAAGCCAGAAAGCTGCAGACTCCATCACATCCATCATGGAACAGGCATCTGGCTCAATCTCAGGTGAGACATCGAAAATCCGCGAGCTGGTTCTGTCCGCAGTTGGCGATGCAGCCCGCTCCATGGCCGCTGAAAGCGAAAATGCCCGTGCCCTTTACGTTGGCACACTTGCCGAGTTCTCTGGGTCACTAACCGGCGAAAGCGAAAAAGTTCGCGGCGATCTGTCCCGCACCATCGCGGAAATTTCTGGCAACCTCTCCGCAGAAAGCGAACAGGCACGCCAGACGCTGAACAAGACCCTCGAAGAAATTCGTGGCCAAATGTCCGGCGAAGCAGACATCGTACGCGCCCGTGTCAACCATGCGGTCAACGAAGCTGCCGAACTGCTCTCAAGCAAGGGCAAATCGGTTGCTGCAGAAATGCTCGGCAACGCATCCGCTCTCAATGAAGCCTTCGGCGCTCGCTCAGGCGAATTTGCCAAGCTCATCGGCACAGATGGCAACGAGCTCATCGCGGCCATTGAGACCCGCGCAAATGACCTAACAGGCCGTGTCTCCGAAGTGCACAAGGCAATCCTTGATGCGATCAACGTGAAGGGACGTGAAGTCAGTGATACCTTTGCCCAAAACGGCTTGGAAGCAACACGCTCCCTCGTTGAGGCAGGCGATCGTATCGTGGCAAGCCTGAATGAACGCAGTGAACATGCTGCCTCCATTTTGGTGGATACAAAGCGCCATCTGGAAGCAGACATCACCGAGATCCTGACCAAGCTGGAAGCTTCGAACACCAACCTGCAGGACATCGTGTCTTCTGCTGGCAACAATTTGAACGAAGTGGAAGTCAATCTCGGTCGCCGTGCCGGCGAGTTCCGCACTGCCGTTGACAGGGCCGTCGCGGAGACAAATGTCTCCACAGGCCTCATTGGCGAACAGGTTGATGCTCTGCGCACAGTCACAGACACAACGCTTGCAGACATCCATTCATTGACGTCCAAGTTCAATGATCAGGCTGTTGAGCTGGCCAATGCGGCCCGCCATCTGGAGGACACCAACAGATCTGTCGAAGGCCGCGTTGCTGACCGCAAGACTGCCATCGAAGAAGTTGCAGACACGCTGCTGGCCAAGACAGAAGCTGTCGACAGCCTGATGCGTGCCTTCACCAACACCTTGTCGGAAACGCTGGAAACCGCAGACGACAAGGCGCGCGAAGCAGCGCGTATGTTGGGCGCAGCAGCGGAAGCAGCAACAAGCCAGGTCACAGAGCAGTTTGAGTCCATGCGACTGACAGCTGGCATGGAAGGTCAGAAGGCACGCGACGCAATTCGCTCTGCCCAGGACGACATCATGTCGGAAATGTCCCGCACGGTGACAGACGCCTCCGACCGCTTCAACGAAGCAGCGACCCGCATGCGCGATGTTGCCCGCGACGTTCATCACGAACTGGACGCAACACGCAACGAACTCAAGCAGGGTGTCTTGAACCTGCCTGAAGAAGCAGAAGCATCTTCTGCAGCACTGCGTAAAGTGGTCAACGAACAGATCCGTGCCCTCACTGAGCTGTCCGAAATCGTTGCCAAACAGTCCAACACCCTGGACATATCGCATCCTCAGGAACGCTCGGCACGGCCGCAGGCACAAGCAGCAATCGCAGCCCCAGCTCCAACGCCAAGCTACCGGAAGCCGGACCGTCAGCCAGCACCATCTCAGCCCATGGCTGACAGCAGGCCTGCCCATTCGGAACCCCGCGCAGCTGAGCCAATGCGCCGTCAGGCCCCTGCACCGGAAGCATCAGCTGCTGGAAACAAGGGTTGGGTCTCAGACCTTCTGCGCCGCGCTTCACGCGATGAGGATCAAGGTGCTGAAGATCAGCCCCGGTCTTCCCTGCAAACGGTTGATAGCCTGAATTCGCTTTCCGTCGACATCGCCAGGGCCATAGATCATGAAACCTTCATTGACCTTTGGGACCGTTACAAGCGCGGCGAACGTCACGTATTCACCCGCAGGCTCTACACCCTGCAAGGCCAGCAGACCTTCGACGAGATCCGCCAGAAGTACGCCCGTGATCCGGAATTCCGCTCGGCAGTAGAACGCTATGTCGTGGACTTCGAGCAACTTCTGGCTCAGGTGTCGCGCAATGACAGAGACAACATGCTGGGGCAGACCTATCTGACGTCCGACACCGGAAAGGTCTATACGATGCTAGCCCACGCAAGTGGTCGCCTCGACTAACTCAGGTCGACATTCAAATTAAAAAGGCGGGCCCAATGCCCGCCTTTTTTTTGCCGTCCCCGCGACCTACCAACATCCTGACAGTGACAGTCAGGATCAGCACACCCGCATGGACACTTCCTGCCGCCCGAGCACAACAATCCAGACTGATCCGGGCACCATGCGGTTCGGCCTTGCCCTCGCAATCCTCCTGCATCTGCTGATAGCCGCTGTCTTGGCAGTCACCCGGCCACCACCTTCCAGGCGTATAGAGATAGAAAGCCTCTCAGTGGACATCATCAGGCAGAAACGCCCAACCGGGCCTCAAGTCGAACCTGAAGCCAGAGCAGGCCATCCGCAACAGAACCAGCCAACTTCGACACCGCCAACTGAACAGCCACGGGAATCGCAACCACCTCTCCCAGATAAACAGGTCCGCCCTCAAAAAGGCATGATCAGCGCAGATCAGCTCTTCGCAAGCACAATCCTCAATGATCCCGTCAACGCTGCCATCAGGATCAAATTAAACAACACCTCAAGCGGAGAGCGCATGGTCCAGATTTGCAATACCGAGGCAATGGAACAAGTCGCGCTCTGGAATGACAACTATGCACCGGACTTCGTCGTTGCCTATGCAACAGAAGAAATCACAATCATCGGCGATACAGTTCTTGTTGATGGTGGCGCATTTCGCAGTCACAACAGCTGGTATAGGCTCCGCTATAATTGTGCATTCGAACCAGAAACCAACGACATCGCAGCTTTCGAATTTATCACTGGCGACGTAATTCCAGAGAAACTCTGGGAGGATTTATCCCTCCCCTATGATTGAAACCCGATATAATCAGGACATTCTAGAATACGGCATAGCGCCCAAATAGGCGCAGGAGCTGTGCAGCCTTTGACAGGCAAAACATTATTCCCTTGACCTAGCGACACGAACAGCCAACCCTGATCTTCATGCAATTCATACACTGAAGCAATGATCGGTCATGACAACTCAATCCAATTCCCCTGCCATGGGCCTCGGCATCGCTTTTCTTGGCTTCGCATTTTATGCGACCCATGATGCCATCACAAAGCACCTTGGCGCAGATTATTCAGTGTTCCAAATCATCTTCTTCGCGATGCTGTTTGCCTTTTTGCCCATGTCAGTCATCATTCTGGCAGACAAAAAGACAGATAATTTCCGCCCCCGGCACCCATGGCTAGTTTTTGGTCGCTCGTGTTTAAGCATCATTGCCCTGTCATGCGGGTTTTACGCCTTTACGGTTCTTCCGCTGGCTGAAGTCTATTCGCTCCTATTCGCCGCTCCTTTGCTGATCACTGTCTTCTCGATCCCCATCCTTGGCGAGGTCGTCCGCATGCAAAGATGGGCAGCTGTCGTCGTCGGATTGATTGGTGTCCTGATCGTCCTGCGCCCAGGTGCGACGGACCTGACACTGGGTCATGCGGCAGCTCTGATGTCTGCCTGCGCCAGCGCCTTGGCCTCTGTCGTTGTGCGGAAGATCGGCGCTGAGGAACGCTCAGCCGTTCTGATCCTGTATCCCATGCTCCTGGCCATGCTCGTCATGGGAGGAACCCTGCCCTCGGTCTACAAGCCTATGGAGCTGTCCCATCTTGCATTGATGGCAGGTCTTGGATTTCTCTCAGTCCTCGCCCAACTTTGCATCATCGCAGGATACCGCTCCGCACCAGCTGCCGTGATTGCCCCGATGCAATACAGCCAGATCCTTTGGGCGACCGCCTTCGGCTTCCTGTTTTTTCAGGAAAGCCCGGACATCTACGTCGGAATCGGCTCTTCTGTGATTATTGCTTCCGGGATTTTCGTGGTCTGGCGTGAAAGCAGAACAAATGTCTCGATGCGAAGCCCGGTATCACGCACGTTCAGTGCCCGTTTTGCGGTCACGCCGAACCCGCCGCGAAAGTAACCCAAACGATCTTTCAGGTTGCTTGGGCCTCTCATGGGACGTTGAAAATCAGACTTTCTGGACAATCCAAGCTGCCATTTCAGCAAACACCTGGTCAGCAGCTGTATTGAGGGCTTCAACCGCCTGTTCAACAGTGGTGCCAGGAGAACGAGCTTCTGCGCGGAAGCCGCGTGAACCTATGGTACGGCCATTACGGTCATTGACCAGTTTGGCAGAAATTTCCACGACACCCCGGTTGGGTCCATCGATCTGAAGCTCAAAGGCGCGCAACTCGGTCAGCAATTGATAATCAATCAGAAGACCATCACCGGGAAAGCCGACACCACGAAAGCGTCCCGTCCCCTGAAGGGTCTGGACAAGCTTGGTCTGGACAACACTGGGTAATGAGTCCGTCCATGCAGCTTTCGGAAAATAGCTGAAGACAGGTCCCTTATCGACGACCGCAATATATTCAGAATCCAGTGTTTTCAGCGCACGCGGCCGCTTAACCAGCACTTGAACACCGCGAGAACGGCCTGCCACCTCTGAAGGAACCGAAGCGCTAAGACCATAGAATGCCGCAGGCGTATTCCCGCCGGCACAGCCTGCCAGCAGAAGACCACCACCCAACACAGTCAGAAACTGCCGTCGGTCCGAGGAATTTCCCTCTGCCCGCTTCACCATTTTGGATACGCCCCCGCAATCGGCATCGTTTTTTGTCTTCTTAACGTTTTTATCATCGATTAGCGCCGCCGTCCGCCATTAAACGTCGGAACGTCTTCACCGCCAAAGATCACCCGATTGGGGCTGCGGTTGAACGTTTCAACGGCCCGTTGAATGGAGAGAAGCGTCCGGTTGATCTGTGACATTGTTGCAGTGAAGTCAGCTGTCCCCTGATTGGCAAATTTGGACAGCCCGCCAGCGATGGAATCCGCCTTGCCCTCAAAGGCCGATGCAATCTTGTTGATGGACGTTGCAGCCTTGGTTGCCTGAACGATCAAGCCTTCGCCATCGCCCTCAACCATGGTGCTCACCTGATCAACCAGGCTCTGAACACGAACCGACGTTGCATTCAGCGTTGCCGTCATTTGTTTGGCATCAGTGATGATCTGATCCACATCAGGCGTGCGCTTTTGAAGGTCGGCTGTTATCTGCTCTACATTCTGAGCAGCATTTTGAGCTGAGGAAATGATCTGGGCGATGCTGACTTTCTTGTCCGATAGGCCACCAGTCACGCTTTCAATCGAACCAACGATACTTGCGATCTTGTCCGGATCAACAGCTTTCAACAGACCATCGGCCCCCTTGAGCGTCTCGGTGAATTGTTCGGCAGCACCGCGCACATCATCGACAAGCGCGACAATCCGATCATCCTGGCCGCGTACGGTAGCGGAAATTTCCTCGAAGTTCTGAATTGTCGATTTGGTCGAGGCAATGATCTCGTTGATTTGGGTTTCCTGAGCACGCACATTCGCAACGATCTCGGCAGCGTTGTCGACCAGGCTGGCGACCTTGTCTGCATCAACCTTTGAGACAATCGAATCGACCTTCGCAAGGGAAGCATTGAGATCCCGTGTCAGATCTTCGACATTCACAACCACATTCGAGACCTTTTCCGGGTCGACTGCATTCGCAATTTCGACGCCGCGCTCTGTAATGGAATTCACACGGTCCATAACACTCCGGCTGTTTGCCAGAATATTGCTGATATCAGCATCGTGTTTTTTGAAAACATCAGTCACCGCAGCCAGATTTTCCATTGTCTGGCCTGATGAAATAATCACCTTGTTGATGTCAGCCGTGCGTTCTTGAAGCACGCTGCCAAGCGCGGCTGCCCCCTTGGCAACCTTGTTAACATCATCCGGATCGATGGCCGTGATGATCTTCCGCGCATCCGACAGCCCCGCATTGAGACCCGTCGTAAAGGTGCGGAGCTCACCAGATGCCTGCTTGGCATCCCGTATAAGTTCATTAATCCCACCGCCCGCTTCACCAAGGCTATGGCTGAATTTCTCAAAATCGCCAACGATAGCCGTCACCTTTGCTGAAGGAACTGCTTCCAGCAGCCGCTCAGCCTCAACCACCAATCCTTCCATACGGCCTGAAAGCTTGCTGATCGACTGGCTGACACCCGCCATGTTTTCCATGAAATCGGAGATTCCATCAGAATTCGCCGCAAGAGCGCCTGAAAAGACTTCAATATGCTGAACTGTCTTGCCGATCGCGGGTCCGTTCACTTTGAGGAGATTGTCAATCGTCGACATCGTCGAATCTGCTTTTTGAAGCACATCCCGTGCCCCGCCGACGATATCGTCGAACAGCGACCGTTCCGCCTTGATGACGGGCACTTCATAAGAATCGGGATCCAACAGCAATGGAGATTTCAGGCTGCCGCCATTCAGGTCGACATACGCAACTCCGGTCAGGCCTGTGAAGTTGAGTGTTGCAACAGTATCTGTGCGAAGCGGTGTGCTCGGCTTCACGCGAACGGTCGCCACGACGACAGTTGGATCTTTCGGGTCAAAATCAAGGGCGCTCACGTCACCAATGCGAATGCCATTGAACAAGACCTGTCCGCCCACCGGCAGGCCGGTGACCGGCGCCGGAAAGATAATCTTCACAAACACATTTTGCCGAGACTCAGCAGTCGCTGCGAGCCAGTAGACGAACCCGAATGCGCCAATCAAGGTCACCATCATAAAGGCGCCTATGATGATATAATTCGCACGGGTTTCCATCGTTCAACCTTTAAACACGTCGCAGGGCGCGTTCGCCCCGGAAATAAGACACCACCCAAGGGTGCTCATCCTTCATCATTTCATCGATTGTGCCAATGACCAGAACCTTTTTCTCACCAAGAACTGCGATCCGGTCACAGATCGAATGCAAGCTGTCGAGGTCATGAGTGACCATGTAGACTGTCAGCCCCAGCGTCTCGCTAAGACTTCCAATCAGCGCATCGAATGCAGCGGCACCAATCGGGTCGAGGCCTGACGTAGGCTCGTCCAGAAACACCAAATCCGGGTCAAGTGCAAGAGCTCGGGCCAGACTGGCGCGTTTGATCATCCCCCCTGACAATTCAGAGGGAAGTTTATCGGCGGCATCTTGTGGCAGACCAACCAGATCCAGCTTCAAAGTCGCCAATTCATCCATCAACGCTGGCGACAAATCCAGATGCTCACGCATTGGCACCTGAATGTTCTGCTTGACCGTCAAAGAGGAAAACAGCGCCCCTTGCTGGAACAAGACGCCCCAGCGACGCTCAACCGCCTTGCGCTGCACATTAGAAATCGATGACAAATCGTGGTCAAAGACCTTGATTGTCCCTGAACGCTTGGGCGTCAAGCCAAGGATCGTGCGCATCAAAACGGATTTACCGGTCCCTGATCCTCCAACAAAGCCGAGGATTTCACCTCTGCGGACGTCGAGATCCAGATTTTCCAGAATGATCTTGGAGCCGAACCCCACCGTCACGTTCCGGACAGACAACAAGATGTCATCCTCGGGAACCGAAGCCTGATCTTGAACCATGCCCTTGCCAGCCTGTAGGTCTGCAGCTGCTTGTTCGATCATATCAGCCCGTCAGACCCCGATAGAAGCAAAGAAGATGGCGAATAATCCATCAACAACGATAACAAGGAAAATCGCTTTCACAACTGACATCGTTGTATGGCGACCAAGAGATTCGCTGGAGCCTGTGACTTTCAAGCCCTCCACGCAAGCAATCAGGCCGACAATCAGCGCCATAAACGGCGCCTTGATCAAACCGACCATCAAGGTTTGCGGTGTAATGGCTTGATGCAGAAGGTTGATGAAAGCCTGCGGGGGAATGTTCAAATAGGTCCAGGCAACCAGTCCAGACCCCAGCAAGGATGCCAAATCTGACACGAACGTCAGAACCGGCAGAGCTATCATCAATGCAAGAATACGCGGAAGAATCAACACTTCCGTGACGTTGAGGCCGATCACATGCAAAGCATCAACTTCCTCGCGCATGCGCATCGCACCGATTTCAGCCGTGAAAGCAGACCCTGAACGCCCGGCAACCATGATTGCCGTCAAAATGACGCCCATCTCTCTGAGCACCAGGACGCCTGCCAAATCCACCACGTAGATTTCCGCACCAAACTGGCGAAGATAAAATCCGCCCTGCTGCGAAACGATCGCTCCGATCAAAAAACTCATCAGGGCTACAATCGGAACAGCGCCGATACAGCTGCGGTCAAATTGCACTGCGACTGAGATGCCTCTCAATCGCCTTGGCTGCAGGACAACAGTCGCAAGCACAGTCCCAAGAGACCCCAGAATATGAAGCATAGCCAGAGCGTCTGACATCACGCCAACGAGCTGGCGTCCAATACGCTCCAGGAAAGAAGCGATAGAAAACCGGGTCTTTTCAGGTTTCCAGAGCGGTGGGTTATGGCTTTCCAGTTCCTGGAATAATAACTGGCGCTTTGCATCAAGACCGGAAATGTCGACAAGATTGCCTCCAAACTCCAACCTTCCGCGAAGGCGATGCACCAACCAGCCCCCTGATGTATCGAGGTTTCCGATCCCCGACGCATCAATCAACGTGTTCTGGCCCTTGGAAAGCTTGAGCTCAGTAAGAATCGTTTCCGCAATCGAGACAGTACTGATCACCCAGTCACCACTCAGATAAAGGGTACGAACCCCCTCATCCGAAACGACTTTACAGTCCGGAGCAGTATTTTTCTCCAAGAATGCCATTCCTGACAGATCACCCTCTTGCCGGTCGGTTCCACTCCCCCGTATACCTTGCCTTAGAGTTGAACGTCCAGACTTCTCCCAGTCTGACCACAATTGGAGCCGGCCTCATGAAAATCGAACACCCTTATCTCCTGTTCCTTGGCGACGTCCCTGACGCTCTTGCGGCGAAAACGGCGACCGGGATCGTCGACTGGCGCAAGGACTGGTGTGCTGGGCAACTTCGCTTGCCCGGTTGCGCAGCGGACACTGGTCTTCCTGATATCAGCATTGCTGATGCAAAGGAAAAAGGCGTTAAGACAATGGTCGTCGGAGCCGTCAACGCCGGCGGACGCCTGCCCGATCATTGGGTCGCCTCCATTGTCAGTGCTTTGGACGCAGGCATGGATGTGGCAAGTGGACTTCATGTTCGTCTTGGCAGTATCCCTGATATTCAGGCCGCAGCAGAGCGAAATGGCCGACAGCTGTTCGACGTGCGCCTCAACACCGAGGTTTTCCCGACAGGCAAGGGCACCAAGCGCAAGGGCAAACGTATTCTTGCCGTTGGCACTGATTGTTCGGTTGGCAAAAAATACACAGCCCTTGCCATGGACAAGGCCATGAATGAACGCGGGTACACCAGTTCATTCTGCGCAACGGGTCAGACAGGTGTCTTCATCTCCGGCCGCGGCGTCGCGCTGGATGCTGTGATCGCCGATTTCATTTCAGGTGCCGCCGAGTGGATCTCGCCCGAAACAGATGAAAACCATTGGCAAATTGTCGAGGGACAGGGTTCTCTCTTCCATCCGTCCTTTGCCGGTGTCACCCTCGGGCTTCTGCACGGGTCTCAGCCAGACGGCTTCATTGTCTGCCATGAGCCGACACGCACGACCATGCGCGGCGTTTCAACGCCACTGCCAACCATTCAACAGGTTATCGACCTGACGATACAATGCGGCCAGCTAACCAACCCGGACATCCAATGCATCGGTATTGCGGTGAACACTGCAGCACTGGATGAAGAACACGCCAAGGCATACCTAGCAAAGGTATCTGCTGACCACAATGGCTTGCCAGCCAGTGATCCGGTGCGCTTTGGTATGGACAACATCGTTGACCGGGTTTCTGCCGAGTACGGCGCACCATGACCCGCACACTGACCATAGAAACAGAAAGCTTCGAGATCGCGGGAGGCGGCTTTGCCATCTCCCGGGGGCGGCGCACCCACGCAAATGTTCTGCTGGTAAGCTTGACTGACGGGACAACAACTGGCCGGGGCGAATGCGTTCCCTACGCCCGATATGACGAGAGCCTGGACAGCGTAGCCGATCAGGTCCGCGCCATCCAGGCTGGCCTTGAGGCCGGAATGGACCGTCACGCCTTGCAGGCAGCAATGCCTGCGGGAGCCGCTCGCAACGCAGTCGATTGTGCGCTGTGGGATCTGGAGGCCAAACAAACCGGACGAACCGCTGCCGATCTTGCCGGTCTGCCTGCGATGAAGCCGGTGACAACCGCCTTCACATTGAGTGTCGACACACCTGAGAAGATGGCGATAGCCGCAGCAAATGCAGCCACTCGTCCTTTGCTCAAGGTCAAATTATCAGGCGCAGGTGATGACGAGCGCATCGCAGCTGTGCGGGCCAATGCACCCACGTCGGACTTGATCGTGGACGCCAATGAAGCCTGGGATGAAAGCTGCTTCGAAATCAACATGGCCGCTTGTCAGGCCGCTGGTGTGTCCTTGATCGAACAGCCCCTGCCTGCGGGTAAAGATCAGATGTTGGCCGAAATCGACCGGCCAGTGACCGTCTGTGCAGATGAAAGCCTTCATACCAGCAAGGATCTTGAAGCCCTGCGCAATCGCTATGACGCAGTCAACATCAAGCTCGACAAGGCTGGCGGTGTCACAGAAGCGCTCGAGATGGCCAGGATTGCCAAGGATATTGAATTCAAGATCATGATGGGATGCATGGTCGGAACGTCTCTCTCCATGGCCCCAGCCGTTCTCATTGCGCAGACAGCCGACTTTGTTGATCTGGATGGACCGCTGCTGCTTGCGCGTGATCGCAGCCCGGCAATCCGCTTTGAAGGCAGTCTGATGTATCCGGCCAATCCGGAGCTCTGGGGCTAGGATCTGGAACCCCAAACCGAAAGTCTATGCTGCGGATGGCACTCTGTCCGCAGCAGCCAATTTTGAGGCCATAAGCGGGCGCAGTATCAAAAGCCCCAGCATTGCAACAACGGACATTACCACCATTGCCCAAAACGGGTAAGCCGGATCAAGCGCATAAAGTGGTCCGCAAACAGCGAGCCCAAGAGCTGTCAAAATCCCATTTGACGTTGCCAAGAAACCCTGCCCTGTCGCCGCCCATTTTGGCGGAACCAGACGGGACACATAGGCCACCGCTCCAAGATGCGCTGCGCCGAAGCTGATGCCATGCATCAATTGCAGTATGCTCATGGTCGCAAAAGTGTCCGCGAAGGGAAACAGCATCCAGCGGACAGCAGCGCCAATGGCACCGATCATCAAAAAGTTCAAAGCGCCAAATCTGAGAACAAGCGGTCCTGCTGCATAGAACAGCGCAATTTCGGCAACCACCCCAACAGACCACAAGATGCCAATGGAAAACTCGGACAATCCGGCCTGCATCCAAAACAAAGTGCCAAAACCATAAAAGGCTGCATGACTTCCCTGTAAAAGCCCGATCACAGCCAGAATAACCCAGAATGATGGCGACCAAAACAGGGCCGGACGGCTGTCTCGTTCATCTGACTCTTCTGTTTGGCGGCGGACCTGCGGGGGTAAGCTGAGCGCCACGAAACCGGTAGACAGCACACCGAGTGCGATACCGCCAATGAGAAGATCGGAACTTTCGATCCCGGCAAGCCATCCACCGATAACGTTGGCAACAACAAAGCCCACCGAGCCCCAAAGCCTCATCCGTCCATAGTCAGCTCCATGATTGCGGACGACATCAAGAGCGTAAGCATCACTCAGCGGGACGATCGGAGACCAGAAAGCCATCAGCCCGGCCACTGTGACAAATGCGAAGAAAACACCACTCGTCGATGCAAACACTCCGAGGAAAATTGCGCTCAAAACAGAGTAAACAAAAATCGAAAGACGTCGCCTTCCGCTGTGATCTGACAGGCCAGTCATAATCGGATTGGCAATAATACGGACAATTGTACCCACACTTAGGATGTAGCCAATATCAGCAACGTTTAAGCCTCGGCCTTCCAAAACAAGCGGAAAAAACGGCAGAAACAAGCCGAATCCAAGAAAATGACTGGCAAACAGGCCACCGACGCGAGTCGACAAGCTAGCGACGGATTGAAACATTTATTGAATCCGGACTGGCGGCATAAAGGGATGTTAACGATTAGCCCTCTAGGCTTTTTACAAACATTGTCCGAGTTACGGCAATTCGTAATCAAATGGCAAGCCGAGATAGTCGACACATGCAAGCAGCAGTAGAACTTGACGAGCCAGCCCCAATCGGGGAAGCAGAATATCACACGCTAGAGCAGACCCTTCTGGAATCTGATCGCGGAAGACGGTTTCTTGCTGAGTTTCTCAAACGCAAGAAAACGCCCGAGACAACAGAGATCCTGACGGCGATCCAGCGTCTGGAAAAAGCAATGACTCGGGAACGCAAGGTTCCCAATCTCGACAGCATCCGTCTCGACATTGCCGAGATGCATGATGCCATTGAGCAGACCAAGAACGAAATTGCTAACATCAAGACTGAGGGCGATGCCTCAAACCGCTTTGTCGATGCATCCCACGAACTTGACTTGATCGTCTCACAGACAGAAGGTGCGACCCAGACCATTCTGGAGTCTGCCGAGCAGATCCAGGAACAAGCTTGGAAGTTGCGCGAAGCTGGTGCAAGCGACGAAGCCTGTGACGAAATTGACGCCAAGGCTACAGAAATTTTCATGGCCTGTTCCTTCCAGGATCTCACCGGACAGCGGACCACAAAGGTTGTCCAGGTCCTTCGCTATCTTGAAAGCCGCATCAACTCAATGATCTCCATCTGGGGCATTGAAGGCAAGGAAGCTGATCCTGATGCCGGCCCAGTCGATAGTCGCCCCGATTCCCATCTTCTGAACGGCCCACAAGACGAAGGTAAGGGCGTTTCCCAAACCAACGTCGATGACATGTTCTCCAACAATGACGATGGCTTCGACGCAATTGACACCAGTGAGGACGACGGCAACAGCGCTGACGTTATGGATTTCGACAAGATCGAAACCGAAGCTCCCGTTGACGCGAGTGCCAGCGAGCCGGCCGGTGAAGCCGACATCGACGCCATCATGGCAGACGGAGACGATGCTGCTGCCTCGAACGAACCAATGGATGCCTCTGACATTGATGCCATGTTCGATGCTCCGGCAGAGGCCGAAGATGTTGCTGAAGCAGTATCCGTTGCAGACGATGTGCCACCTGTCGCCGCAGACGACGTCATGGAATCGGACGATGACATCGAATTCGACGCAATCGAGTCAGAAGAAGCTGCAAACGTAGAAGAAGACGATGAAGCGGCCTTTGATGAAGATGCCATCGACAAGCTTTTCGATGCAGAGATGGCTGAAGCCGATGCAGACGAAACCTGGGAAAAGACAGAGATGGACGAAGAAAACGACCCTCTGCAAGAGTTGAGTGAAGCCGAACGTCAGGCCCTCTTCAACTAAGAATTTCATCTTGGTACTTGATCAAAAAAGGCGCCCGTTGGGGCGCCTTTTTTATGCATTGACAACAGGCCCAAGGGCAGCCCTTTAAAAAGCCTAAGCGGCGAGCGCCCGTTGAAGCATCGCAGGATCAATATTGCCGCCACTCAGAACAATGCCGACCGGCTGACCCTTGCTATCCAGTTTCCCGGAAAGAACGGCGGCAAGAGCAACAGCCCCACCCGGCTCGACAACAAGCTTCAATTCACGAAACGCAAAGGCAACAGCTGCGAGCGCTTCCTCATCAGTCACCACAAGCCCGCGTCCGGCATGGTCTTTCAAGATCGAAAAACTTACTTGTCCGGGCATATTGGTCAAAATGGCATCGCAGAGAGACCCGCTGAGCGACGGGTTTTCAACCCGTTCGCCAGCTGCAAGCGATCTTGCGTAATCGTCAAAACCGGCTGGTTCCACCGTATGAAAATGGCAGTCTGGAAGATCACTTTTTAGCGCGAGCGCAATTCCGCTCGCCAAGCCGCCACCGCCCGTACAAGCCAGTACCGCAGACGGCAAAATACCCATGGCATGAGCCTGCTCCGCTAGTTCAACCCCGACGGTCCCCTGCCCTGCGATTACACCTGCATCATTATACGGGTGAACGAAGGTCGCGCCTGTCTTTGCGCAAATTTCAGCCGCAATGGCGTCCCTGTCATCCAGTTCGCGGTCAAAAGTCACCACCTCTGCGCCAAGGTCACGAGTTCGTTGCAATTTTATGGCCGGAGCATCCGCTGGCATGACGATGGTTGCCTCCATGCCCAAAATGCCCGCGGCGGCAGCCACACCCTGTGCATGATTGCCGGATGAACAGGCAACAACACCATATCGTCGCACTTCATCAGGGATAAGACTAAGCCTGTTAAAAGCGCCTCGGAATTTAAACGATCCGGTTCTCTGCAAGCTCTCCGGCTTCACCAAAACGGAACAACCTGCTGCCTCATCAAGAACCGGAAACCAGAGCAGCGGTGTTTTCACAGCATAGCCATGCAGACGCTTGCGGGCAGCTTCAATGTCATTGCGGGAAACCTGATTGATCATGCTGCACAACTCCGCGCGGATCGGGTGGGAAAAGATACGACGGCTGAATGCCAAGTGAGTCTGTCAGTCAGTCTCCGATCATAGATCCAGGTGAGCAGGAGCGCAAAACCTAAGCTGCTTCCAAACCGTCAGGCTGCCCCCGATGCGCTTCCTCGGCATTATTGAGAAACTGCATCGCACTGGCAGCCCAGGTGTAATTGAGCGCGACCTGTCGGCAATGATCGCGAGGAATATCGAGCGCCGCCAGCGCTGCTTCCTGCAGATTCTCGGACAGAACACCAGCCCCTGTTTCGCCAATCACATCCAATGGCCCCATGACAGGAAAGGCTGCAACGGGCACCCCGCATGCCAAAGCCTCCAGCAACACATTGCCGAAAGTGTCCGTCAGCGAGGGAAACACGAAAACATCCGCAGACGCATAATGACGCGCCAGCTCTTCATCCACCTTTGACCCGGTGAAATGAACATCTGGATACTTGCGCTTCAAGCTCTCAAGCTGCGGGCCATCGCCCACAACAACCTTGCTGCCCGGCAAATCAAGTTCGAGAAACGCTTCAATGTTTTTCTCGACCGCGACACGGCCAACGTTCATGAAAATCGGGCGCGGCAGGTCAGCTGGTAGAACAGAGCCTTCAAACGGCTGGAACGCATGTTCATCAACCCCGCGCGACCAACGCTGCAGATGCTTGAACCCGCGTGCGCGAAGATCATCTTCCAATGACCGCGTTGCCACCATGCAGCCCTGCCCGGAGTTGTGAAACCGCCTCAGCCAGCCGTAGGACCACGCAAGGGGGATCGGCAGCCGCGCTGACACATACTCCGGAAACCGAGTATGATAGCTGGTGGTGAACGGCATATTCCAATTGCGGGCAATGGATGCCGACATCAGGCCAAGCGGGCCTTCTGTGGCAATATGCAGATGCTCACAGCCATGCGCTTTGATCCGGCGCCTGACCATACCTTTATGCGCCAGGGACAGACGGATCTCGGGATAAGTCGGACACGGAAGTGTGCGAAAATCTGCAGGCGTGAGAAATTCAACCCGAACGCCAATCTTCTCCAGTTCACTGGCTGTACGTTCCAGGGACCGAACGACACCGTTGATCTGGGGGCGCCACGCATCTGTGACAATCAGAATGGAACTCATGCAGCGACCGACTGTTCTTTCGTCGAGCTCAGTTCCTCTGCCAAACTCGGCTTTATCCATGTGATCACCTCAAATGTTCCATCATGGTGTTCGGCAACAGCCGTGCAACTTTCCACCCAGTCGCCCGTGTTGATGTAGTGAATACCATTCATGTCCTGATCCGCTGCATGATGGATGTGCCCACAGATGACACCATCAACACCCTGGCGCCGCGCTTCGTCTGAAAGCGTTTCTTCAAACCGGCCAATGAAACTGACAGCGTTTTTCACTTTCAGTTTCGCCCAGGCAGACAGGGACCAGTAAGTCAGACCAAGCCGACGCCGAACGACATTCATCCATGTGTTCAAGCTCAAGGCGGTGCCGTAAGCCTTGTCTCCCAAAAATGCCAACCACTTGGCATGGCGGATCACGACATCGAACTGATCTCCATGAATGACAAGGTACTTCTTGCCCGTCGCGCTCTCATGGACGATACTGTCCGCCACTTCCACACCGCCAAAATGCGTTCCAAGGAAGTCACGCAGAAATTCATCGTGGTTGCCTGGAATGTAAACAACCCGCGCTCCCTTACGACCCTTGCGCAGGATTTTCTGAACAACATCATTATGCGCTTGCGGCCAGTACCATGCTTTTCTCAAGCGCCAGCCATCAACGATATCGCCGACCAGATAAACGGTCTCGGCATCGTTTTGTTTCAAAAAATCCAGGAGCAGGTCAGCTTGGCACCCTCTGGTACCGAGATGAATGTCCGAGATAAACAGGGCCCTGTAGTGCCGCGACACCGACGGCTCACCCATTGGCTTCACTCCAATCGATCCAATGGAGCGCTATAGACGCGATTCAGGTTGCATTATTATGACAATGCAAATCGCCAACGAAGTCCTCAAGAAAAGCAAATGAAACCAAAACATGTATTTTCAGCCATTCGGCCTTGTCTGATTGCATATTCTCTTTCTAAAACAAGATCAAAGCTCGAACCCCATATTAAGGACACCCAAAAATGGATCTTGGTATTTCCGGTCGCAAGGCAATTGTTTGCGCCTCCAGCAGAGGACTTGGCAAAGGCTGCGCCATGGCCCTGGCAGAAGCTGGTTGCGATATCGTTCTGAATGGACGCAACACAGATACGCTCGCTGCAACCGAGGCAGAAATCCGTGGGCGCTACAATGTCGGGATTACAAGCGTGGCCGCTGATGTCTCCACCATCGAAGGGCAAAAGGCGCTCCTGGCAGCCTGTCCCAAGCCGGATATTCTGGTGAACAACAATGGTGGCCCCCCTCGCAAAGACTATAGCCAGCTCGACCGCGAGGCGATGATTGACGGCGTGATCCAGAACATGGTCACCCCCATTGAGTTGCTGCAAGCTGTCATCGACAATATGTGCGAGCAGGGGTTCGGTAGGATCGTCAACATCACGTCGATGTCTGTCCGCATGCCCATAGAAGGTCTGGACCTGTCCTCTGGAGCCCGCGCAGGGTTGACGGCATTTCTGGCTGGCGTCAGCAAACAGGTCGCTGGCAAAGGTGTGACCATCAACAACATCCTGCCCGGCAAAATGGATACGGACCGGTTGCGCGGCGGGTTCAAATTCGCAGCGGAGCAAAGTGGCAAGTCCATTGACGAAGTTGAGGCTGCAATCACGAGCGACATTCCGGCCCAAAGGCTGGGCAACGCTGCAGAGTTTGGCCAGACCTGCGCGTTCCTGTGCTCCACTCACGCCGGTTATATCACCGGCCAGAATGTCCTGCTTGATGGTGGACTGTATCCAGCTGCCTTCTGATCTCGATCTGCACCAAAACAAAAGCCCGGACGCATCACGCCCGGGCTTTTTCATTTTCAAATCTGTATTTTTAGGCTTCGCTTAGAATGTGTAGCGCATCGACGCGGTGAAAATGTCCACCGAGGAGTCAATCTCTCCGGTCAAGCTGCCTTTCGTAGAGGCGTAATCCTGATGACCCGGAACAATTTTGAGGTCTGTGTCCGTTCCGAAAATATGAGTGTAGCCAAGGTCAAACGACAAAGCGTCATTGAAGCGGTAAGAGCTGCCTGCACTGACCCAGATGCGATCATTGTCCGGCAACCGTGCGGACCGGGTTTGGGTGGTGACCGGAGACCACTCATAAGCTGCACCTGCACGAAGGGTGATCTTCTCATTGAAATCATATTCCCCGCCCACAGATAGAAAATATCCATCTTCGTAGTTGAAGGGAAGCGTGGTCAATTGCGCATCATTGGCTTCAAGAAGCACTTTCGGTTCGGTCAACCGGCTCCAGTTCGTCCACTCGAACGTCCCCAGAATGCGGAAGTTATCCGTGATACGTTGTTTAGCTGAAAGCGTCACCATTTCGGGGGTGATCAGCTTTGTCTTGATGCTGTAGGATCCAACAGGCAAGCTGCCGGCTACCGGCAAGAAGACGGTCCCGCTCACATCATGACCGACGGAAGAGCGAAACCCCAGACCGATTTCAGTGCCCTCAAATGGTGTAATCGTCACACCAGCAGTGAACCCGACGGCAGTGCTCGTGCCATCCAGTGATGTTGTTCCGGAAGACAGCACGGGAGCCGCTGCAGAATTCGTCAGACGAACATGGATATACTGAATTTGAGCTCCCACAGCGATGGAGACCATCTCATTCAGCTTAAAGCCGACAATCGGGTTGGCGTTGATCGAAAAGACTTTCGAGGACCGATTATAGCCAGCGCCCGGCCAATTCGGATCCTTTGGCTTGGTCGATAGCCCGTAGGGCGCATTCAAACCAAACCCGAGAAACACCTGATCGCTCACCTTGTAAGACGCATAGGTCGCACCGACCCAGGCGTCAGAGCCAATATCCCCGGTGTTAAAAGGCGTGGTGATTGTCGATGGCCCCGGAACAGTCACACTGTGATCGCCCTTGATTTCGGCCTGCGGCAAAATAAACGCATTGTGAGCTTCAAACGTAAAACCATCTCTGGCGCCAGTAATGGTCGCCGGATTCCAGAAAATAGATGAGATAGAGGGACCGGTTGTGCCATTCCCGGCAAAAGACATGCCTTGATAGTAAGCACTCTGCTCGCGCAAGGCGAAGCCACCGGCGAAAGCCGGACCGCACATAAGCCCCAGTGCAATGGCCGTCGAAGTCAGATTTACGGATTTAGTAGATGCCCACGACATTGTATCCTCCCCACCCCTCTGCCAAAGAGGAGCCTTGTTCCCATATATAATTTTGGGCTGTGAAAGTAGGGAGATCAACACTTATATTGGTCTCACGTAGAAGTAATTAAGAATTCGCGGCAGCGCAGCAGTGTCACAACAATTACGGTACATTGTAATTTTACGAAGGAAAATTATAACAACCCCAGACAATTCATTGGGTACTTTTCGCAGGAACCATAAAGACTGCAGGAAATCAGGTGATGAAACCCACACAGGGAAATCGCCTGGTTCCGAATAAAAAAAGTCCCGCGACCGAGAAAATATCGATTTGAAGGCACCCGACTGGCCTTGATCACATATTGATCCGCCAAATCGGGTGCATCTGCTCAAGCCTCAAATAGAACCGTCGCGTGCCCTCAGAAAGCGCCGCACGGATACATTGCTCCAAGGAGCCAAGCGCGCCTTTGCCGCTTCATAGCTGGCGTGAATTCGTCCGCTCAGATCATCACGCGCCGCAAATTCGTCCAGAACCTCGACCGAGATCCTTCGTAATTCACTCAGCACATCATCCGGATAGAATTTTACCACCACCCCGTCTTCTTCTTGCAGCGTGGCGAGACTGCCTGCATTTTCCCACTCGCTTTCAGCCAAGGAACGTCCATTCTCGGCTTGGCAAGCCTCAAGAACGATGGCACGCAGATCTTCAGGCAGTCCATCAAGGGCCGTTTTATTAAACAGCGCCTCACCGGTTCCGTTGGGTTCATGGAACCCTGGCGCATAATAGAAATTCGTCGCTTTGTGAAAGCCCATGGCACGGTCACTCCAGGGGCCGAGAAACTCAGTGGCATCAATCACACCGGTCTGCAGCGCCTGATACAACTCGCCAGGCGGCAATGTGACGGGCGTCGCTCCCAACCTGCGCAGAACTTCACCGCCCAACCCCGGCATCCGGATTTTTAAGCCCTTGAGGTCCTCAAGCCCATTAATCTCGCGATTGAACCAGCCGCCCATTTGGACACCTGTATTCCCCGCCATCACCGCCTTGATGTTGAACGGGGCGTAGAGTTCATCCCAAAGCGCTTGCCCGCCGCCTTGTTCAATCCATGCGACATGCTCCAGCGGAAGAAGCCCGAAGGGTATAGCGGTGTAAAAAACAGCCGCAGGGGCTTTGCCCTGCCAAAAGAACGAGGCCGTGTGGCCCATATGTGCCGTGGCCGACGACACTGCATCGAACACGCCCAGCGCTGGCACGAGCTCCCCAGCGGCATAAAGACTAACCCTCATGCGCCCTTGTGACATCACACCGATCTGATCGCAGATCCGCTGTGCCGTGACACCGGGGCCCGGAAGGTTTTTCGGCCAGGAAGTGACCATTTTCCATTCAATGGTGGCCTGGTCCTCTTGCGCAAGGGCTGGAGCTGCCAAAACGGACCCTGCAGCAGCTGCAGCCATACCAAGAGCAGATCGGCGAGACAGCCCCGGTTTCATTTCTGTGTCGCTCATATCAAGATCTCCAGTAGGCATAAAAATGATGAACCGGGCCATGCCCGGACCCGATCTCAAGACTGTCTGCAGCCGCGATTGCAGCGCTGATGTACTTTTTGCCATCAGCGATCGCGTCCTCAACCGAAAGCCCTTTGGCAAGTCCTGCAGCAATCGCGGAGGAAAGCGTGCAACCGGTGCCATGGGTGTTTTTCGTGTCATAACGCTTGCCTCTAAACCATCTGGTACCGCTCTGGCTCAACAACAGATCCGCGCTCTCAGGACCAACGCCGTGACCTCCCTTGAGCAAAACGGTGCGGGCTCCGATTTCCAGGAGGCTTTCGGCCTGCCGAAGCATTTCGTCCTCGGTTTCAGCAACGTCTGCCTTCAGCATCCGCGCGGCTTCATGAAGGTTGGGCGTGACAAGATCAGCAGCAGGCATAAGTTCGCTGACCAGAACTTCAACGGCGATGTCGGCAAGAAGCTGATCCCCGGACGCAGCAACCATGACCGGATCAAGAACCACCGGCCCGGTCTCATGCTCACTCAAGCCCTTTGCCACGGCCTGTATGACCTCAGGCTGAGACAACATGCCAATCTTCGTCGCATTCACGGCAAGGTCTGAATAGACCGCATCTATCTGCGCCCGAATGAACTCAACGGGCACGTCATGAATGGCGGTAACCCCCAATGTGTTCTGGGCCGTCAAAGCAGAGATCACGCTTGCGCCATAGACACCATTGGCGGAGAAGCTTTTCAAATCGGCCTGAATTCCGGCGCCTCCCCCTGAATCCGAGCCTGCGATGGTCACAGCAATCGCCGTCATGACCCTGTTCCTTCTTGTAAATCCGATAGTTTCAAACGCCCGTCCAGCTGATCAGCATCCAGCAGATAGAGAGCATCTAGCAGCTCCGGAACCAGCGACCCCGGCCCACGCGCACGCTCTGCGGCAATTTCACCGGCGATATTGAAGACAGATAATCCCATGGCTGCGGCCAGAACCGGATCCGGCTCGACAGTCAGGAATGCCGCCATGACAGCGCCTCCGGCACAACCGGTCGCCGTGACCTGTGCCAGCAGAGGGTGGCCGTTATCAAGGCGCAAGCATTTCTGCCCATCACCGATCAGATCCTGCCGTCCACTCATGGCCAATGTCCGATCCTTGTCGGCCATATCTCCGAACGTTGCCCCCCCTGGAAACAACGCTCCAAGCTCATCCTCATTTGCCCGCAGCAATGTTGGCTTTTCAGCCAGAAGCCCCACAGCAAATTCGCATCGAACTTTGGAGCGGTGCACTTTTACAGGGTCCAGAACCACAGGTCTCCCCGCGTCTCTTGCAGCCCGCATTGCCTTGGGAATGGCAACTCTTCGGGTATCGTCCAACGTCCCAAGGTTGACCAGTAAGGCGTCTGCATTGGTAGCAAAGCCCTCCACTTCATCAACGGCGATGGTCATTGACGGAACAGCGCCAATCGCAAGGACAACATTGGCTGTGAAATACTGGGCCACCGTATTCGTCACACAGTGAACTTTTGGCGCATTTTGCCTGAGCTGATGCAAGGCAGCAGCAATCATATCACTCGTAAGGGAGACAGGAACGGTCGTCATTCAACGCCTCCCCGACAATAAACAGGAAGCATGATTATAACACCAGATACACGTCATTAAGGCTATGGAAGCCGGGTCATTCATCTCAAATCCCTCCGCCGGTATGAGCCGGATCAGGTTCAAGGAGTTGGCCTTATTGCCTCTCAGCCCGGACAGACCCGCCGGGCACCCCCATGAGATGTTGAGACAGCTAGCAAGTCATTCGGTCGATTGCAAGAGCAAGTCACCAGCTTGGATCACTTCCGCCAAACGAGCGGCCAAAGACTTGACGCCAGGCACAACAGATTGACTGCGGTCTGCAAATGGGCCATTCCGATGGAAATCAATAAAGTCGGGAGCTCCCCATGACGCCGTTTTTTGTAATGATCAAATGCCAGCTTGGCGAAACCTACAAGGTCGCCAATTCCCTTGGCGATGCAGAGATCGCCTCGGAAATCTATTCAACAAGCGGCGATTATGATCTTCTGGTGAAATTCTATGTTGAGGACGGCGCTGATATTGGCCATTTCGTCAATCAGAAAGTCCACCCAATCGCTGGAATTCAGGACACAAAAACGATCATCACCTTCAAGGCGTTTTAGCGTCAAGATCAGGACTTGGAAGGCGACGATGCGCGCCGGTTCTTCGTCCGGTCAAGGCCAAGAATATGCTCGCGGTAAATCACGAAGACACCGGCAGCAATCACAATACCCGCCCCGATAAGAACCTCTGGCATGGGCACCTCTGCAAAGAGAAAATAGCCCAGCGCTACAGCCCAGATCATGTTGGCATAATCGAACGGTGCAATCGTCGAGGCATCGGCGAACCGATAGCTCTGCGTCAACAAAATCTGACCAACGCCGCCGGACAGGCCAACCAGCAACAACAGCCCCGCGGTCTCCATATCCGGCACAACCCACGCCTGAGATGGCACCATCCAGCCCAACGGGATGGTGAGCAGGGAAAACACAGTCGCGCAGCCTGAAAACCAGGTCACGATGGTCGAAGTACGTTCACTCTCACAAAGCTTGCGAACGAAAATCATCGCAAACGCAGCAAAAAAGGCAGCGCCTGCTCCGCACAAGGCACCGATTGTCTGGCTGCCGCCATACCCCTCTTCGCCGATATGGGGCGATAGAATGACGAGAATCCCCAGGAACCCAACACCAACGGCACTCCAGCGGTAGATCCTTACTGTCTCGCGCAGAACCGCCCACGCCAGCACCACCACGATAAGAGGTGTGGCAAAGCCAATGGCCGTAGCGTCAGGCAGCGGCAACAAAGAAAAGGCCGTGAAGGACAAAATCATTGACGTCATTCCGACGGCAGAGCGCCCCAAATGTCCAAGCGGACGGGAGGTGCGAAAAGCAATCATCAGCTCGCCGCGAAAAGCCACCATGGCCAACACCGGCCACATGCCGAAAAAATTGCGGGCAAATACGATTTCCCCAACTGGTATCCGCTCGGAAGCAATTTTAAGTGCCACCACCATGACGGAAAAAACCAGGGTTGAGCCGACCTTCAATGAAATGCCGAGCAGTGGCGCAGAACGCGTCATACCAACGGGTGCTGGTCTTTTGGGCCCAACAGGTGCCGGTCCATCGGGGGCTTTCGAGGCGTCGCCTGAGAGCGGCATGGTTCACGTCCAAAAGGGACCGATGCGAGATCAACAGACAGAGAGAGGCATCGGGCCCGAGGAGCCACCCTGTCTTTCAAAAGAAACTGAAAAGCATTATGCCATCAAGAGATGCTGGCACCAGTAACCCTTATAGACATATCCGAGTCTCAACGGAAAGACAGCCCCTTAGCGCACTTCCATTAAGGCGGCGTCCCTCTCGTCAATAACCGCTTCGAACCCTTTCAAACGCTTATAAATAGACAAAAGCTCGATGATGGTTGTCCAGGAGTTGACCAGATACTGGAACGAATTGGAGACTTGGCCAAAGGCCGTCAGGATTTGCTGCAGAATGCCGTAGGTTATCGTTGCTGCCACAATCGTCGGAACAAGGATGAAATAGGTGAACAGACTATCAGCCTGGATATAAAACCCGCGGGCCAGATTGAAGTAAAGATAATGAAAATACAGCCGGAAGTAATTCCGTCTTACATTGCCGAAAAGCTCTTCCAACGTGATCGGCTCTGCCCTGTCTTCGTGGTCCTCTCCATAGACAAGTTCCTTTCGGTAAGCCGCCTCAACACGCTGATTGTGAAACTCCAGCCCCGGCAGCTTGATCCCGACCACCGCCAGCAGCAGCGTTCCGAACACGGACCACACAATGGCGGCCGTAAACAATGGTGCAGCAATCACCCCGACAATCGGCAATTCAGTGACATAGCTGGACAGGCTGTACAAGACCGGCAGAAAAGCGATCAGGGTCATCACAGCATCGATCATGGAAACGCCAAGCCCCTCCATGATAGAGGCGAACCTCATTGTGTCTTCCTGAATACGTTGAGACGCACCTTCGATATGACGGACATTGGACCATTTGCCGACGTAGTATTCATTCATGGCCGTCCGCCAGCGGAAGACATAATGGCTGACAAAAAAGCGCGTCAGTATGAAAAGCCCCATGCTGATTGTCGCAATACTGACGAAGATCAGCATCAGCGAGTAAAAATCGCCCGCCGTGATGCCATCCTCACCCTGAAGAGCATTTTGCAGCATGTCACCAAAGGGACGGCGCCAATTGTTGATCGCAACAGAGATCTGAACGGAAAAATAGGTCAGAAAAATAATCAACGACGAGCCCCAGATCGACCAAAGCTGCCAACGGTGATTGCCGGAGTTAAACCACCAGAAGCCGCCGAACAAAGCCGTGCAAAGAGCGTAATAGACATAAAACCAGAGAAACTCAGGTGTGACGAAAAAGCCCAGGCCAATCGGCGGCTGCGCGCCCTCTGGTGAGGCCCCAAACCCCAGCTGCACATTCAGATCATCTGCAAAGCCGTACCAGACAAGAACGGCCATGAGCGAAAAGAGAACAGCAGAAGAGAAAAACAGCTTCGGCTTGGGAAAGAAGGAATGAAACACAGGGAAGTCCTGATTTTGGAACTTGAGGAAGGCGGGTAAGTGTCGGAGACCAGCTTGCGCAAAGCGCCAGAATTTTCAACTTAATATTTGGACACAAACGACGTTCATGCCAGCCATGGAACGGCCCAGAATCAAAAAACGCCGCGATGATCGCGGCGTTTTTGTTTTCATCAGTCTCGGCAGAGAAGCGTTCGTTAGCCCTTAGCTGCCTGAATGGCTTCCCAGATTTTCGCAGGCGTTGCCGGCATATCAATATGACCGACACCAGCTCCGTCTGTCAGCGCCTTCTGCACCGCATTCATGATCGAGGCACAGCCGCCGATGGTGCCAGCTTCACCAGCACCCTTGATGCCCATGGCATTGGTGGTGGAGGGCACATTGCGGGTCTGGAAGTTGAAGTCAGGCAGGTTCTCGGCCCGGATCAGTTGATAATCCAGCAATGACGCAGTCAGAAGCTGGCCTTCCTCATCATAGACCGTGCGTTCACACAAAGCCTGACTGATCGCCTGAGCGGTGCCGCCCTGCACCTGTCCCTGCAGGAGGATCGGGTTCACCGTCACGCCGAAATCATCGACGATGACATAGTTTTCAATAGATACGTCGCCGGTTTCAGGATCGATCTCGACTTCAGCGATATGGGTTCCATTCGGATAAGTCGCTTCGACCTGCTTGACCTCTTCCTGGCCAAACAGCTTCTGCGGTGCAGCCCCTGCCACATCAGCAAGACTAACCTGCCGATCCGTGCCAACCACCCGCACTTCGCCATCGACCAGTTCCAGATCTTCCGGGCCAACTTCAAGCTGCTCGGCTGCCTGGTCCTTGATCTTCTTGACCAGAGACTTGGACGCCTCATTCACCGATGGCAGGCCCAGCGGTATGGATCGTGAACCGCCCGTACCGCCGCCTTTGCGGACCCGGTCCGTATCCCCCTGAACCACCTCGATCTTCTCCAGCTCAAGGCCAAGTTGCTCGGCAATAATCTGACCATAGGCCGTCGCATGCCCCTGCCCGTTGGTCTGGGTGCCGATCAAGAGTGTCACCGTACCATTGCCATTCAACTCAATGGTGGCTTCCTCGCTGCCCGGAAAGGCGCAAGCCTCAATATAAGAACACATGCCAATGCCGCGGAACTTGCCCTCAGCAGCGCTATCCGCCTGGCGTGCAGCAAAGCCATCCCAATCAGCCTCAAGCATGGCCTTGTCCATGTGACCCGCGAAATCGCCCGTATCATAAAGGCGGCCCGTCTGGGTCGTATAGGGCAGGTTTTCCGATTTGACGAAATTCCGACGCCGGATTTCAACGGACCCAAGGCCCGTCTCATCGCCAGCTTTTTCGATCAGGCGCTCAATCAGATATGCCGCTTCTGGCCGTCCGGCACCACGATAAGCATCAGTGGGAACCGTATTCTCATAGACGCCCGTTGCCGTAACCCAAAGCGCTGGCACATCATAAAGCCCGGTCGACATGGACGTGCCAACAAAGGGAATGAACGGTCCGAACTGGTGCAGATAGGCGCCCATGGACGCCAGCGTTTCGATCCGCAGACCGATGATCTTGGCATCCTTGTCGAGGGCCAGTTCAGCCGTCGCCACATTGTCCCGGCCATGAGCATCCGTGACGAAGTGATCCATCCGGTCGCTCACCCACTTGACCGGCTTGCCAAGTGTTTTGGCAGCAACCAGGCTCAATGGATACTCGCGATAAACAAACACCTTAGTGCCAAAACCGCCGCCAACTTCAGGTGTCACAATCCGAAGCTTTGATGGATCAATGCCAAGGATATCGCCACATATGATATCGCGCATGCCATGACCACCCTGCGTGCCGGTGGTCAGTTTGAAATGGTCTTCGGCAGCATCATATTCGGCAACGCAACTGCGTGTTTCCATGTAATTGGCAACAAGCCGGTTGTTGATGACCTTGATCGACACGATGCGATCGGCCTTGGTGAAAGCGGCTGCGCATTTATCCTTGTCGCCATGCCCTAGAACGAAAGCCTTGTTGCTGCCGTACTCAGGCCAGACGAGCGGAGCATCGGCTTCCAGAGAAGCCTCGATCCCGACGGTGACATCGAGCGGCTCATAGTCGACCTCGATCAGCTCGGCGGCCGATTTTGCGGAATTGGCGCTATCGGCAACAATAAACGCAATTGCATCTCCTACGTAGCGAACCGTATCGGAGCACAGCACAGGATGAGGCGGACACGCATGGCTGGTACCATCGATCTGTTTCATCACCGCCTTGGTTGGCACTGACTTCAGATCTGTAATATCCGCAGCCGTCAGGATCAGGGATACGCCCGGAAAGGCCCGCGCCTCGTCGAGTCCGCCAAGAGAGATCTTCGCATGGGCCATGGAAGACCGCAGCATGAAGCTGTGCAGACAGTTTTCCGGTACATAATCATCGGTGTAGATGCCCTTGCCGGTAATCAGCGTTGCATCTTCCTTGCGGCGCACGGGAGCGCCGATACCGAATTTGGCGGGTGCCATCTGGTTCATATTGACGAAGTCCTGCTCTAATCACTGGAAACTGCCGTTTGTCTTGAGCAGAGGACCTGCACAGATCGGCTTTTGTTTGATTTAAAACATAGTCCTTGCGCCACTTACAGACCAGAGTGGGAAACATCTTTTTTAACAAAACGGAAGATCGCCAAACCAGTTCAAGCAAATAGGAGAACAGTCATGACAGTCGAACAACTCACCCAGTTCATCGGATGGTGCAGCATTCTCAATTTGACGCTGCTGTTGTTTTCAACCTTCATCGTCATCAGCTGTTCGACCTGGATCAGGAAAATACATGCCAGCCTGTTCGATCTGAAGGAGCAAGATCTGTCCAACTCCTACTTCCGTTATCTGGCCATCTACAAAATCCTGATCATCACATTCAACCTGGTGCCCTATATTTCGCTGCGCCTGATTGCATAAGATTCGGACCGATAAGCCACCTACTCCGGCGGCTTGATTTCCAGATTCACCGCTGCATACCACTCGGCAAGACTGCGGATCTGGTCACTGCTCAGTTCAGCTGAGATCTCCGACATGATCTCATGGCTGCGCTTGCCGTTTCTGAAGGCCTTCAGCTGAGTGTCGATATACATCGTTGTCTCACCTGCAAGATTGGGGACATCCTCCATTTGGGAAAGCCCCTCGGCACCATGACAGGCAGCACAGGCTTCAGGTGCAGCGTCCTCGGAAACACCCGCAGGAAGACTTGCAACGGCCTTTTGCGATGCATACCAGGCAGCAAGGTCTACAATTGCCTGATCGGTCAAGGACTTGGCCACCACGCTCATCATCTCATGGGTGCGGGTTCCGTTCCGAAACGCGATCAATTGATGAACAAGATAAGGCGCAGGCTCCCCGCCAATATGCGGTGCAATCGGGATCTTGGCGAAACCGTCAATGCCGTGACACGTCCGGCACATGCCAGCAGCTTTCCGACCAGCGGCCGGATCTCCCAAAGGAACTTCAGCCACGGCGGCTGATACGAAAACCGCCTGGGCGAGGAAAACCCCGCCCAGACCCAAAAACAAAGCACGCAGCATTAGTTGCCCTCGTACCAGATACGATAGATCGCGCCGGCAAGGTCGTCGGACACCAGGATCGAACCATCGCGCAAGGTCGCGACATCAACCGGACGTCCGAGATATTCATCATTCTCGTCAATCCAGCCTTCAGCAAACGGCTCGGTTTTGGCATTGCCTTCGTCATCGATGAACGTGACCATGACACGCGCACCAACAGGGGTTGTCCGGTTCCAGGATCCATGCTGTGCGGAGAAAATGGCGTTGTTGTACTTTTCCGGGAACATTTTGCCCGAATAAAACGACATTCCCAAATCGGCCGCATGTGCGACCTGTTCAGCAGCCGGCATCACAACATCCACCGGCACTTCCTCGCCTGCGTATTCGGTGGTCCTAACACTGCCGCCACCATACCAAGGATGACCGAAGTGCTGGCCCATGGCTGTCTGGTGGTTGATTTCTCCAGGAGGAATGTCATCGCCCATGCCATCGACCTGATTGTCAGTGAACCAGAGATCCCCGGTTTTTGGATCGAAATCATGCCCGACGGAATTCCGCACGCCGTAGGTAAACACCTCACGATCGGTACCATCGGTTTTCATCCGAATGATGCCGCCGATGCCCCACTTGGTGTTGGTTTCCAGGTTTTCTTTTGGCGCAACATTGAAAGGCTGGCCGAGCGAAATGTAAATCTTGCCGTCCGGACCAATCTTGCAAACACGGGCAGTATGATTGTAGCTCTCCTGATCAGCTGGGATCAGCTCACCTTGCTTGACCACGTTAAAGGCTGCAACATCCGGGCTTTCATAAAAGAACTCAGCAGCCGGATAGACCAGAACACGGTTCTGTTCCGCGATATACAGGAAGCCGTCCTTGGAGAAGCAAGGCCCGTTCGGGATCGCGAATTTCAGCGAGGGCGCAAAGTCCTTCACCTCATCAGCAACCCGGTCCTTGTTGCGGTCCGTGACCGACCAGACCTTGTCCTTGCGCGTGCCGACGAAGACCACCACGCCCTGAGGACCGACCGCCATGTGGCGTGCATCAGGCACCACCGCATAAAGCCCAATCTTGAAGCCAGGAGGCATCTTGACCCGTTCCAGGTTCTTCTTGATGCCGTCAGCGTAGTCGCCACTCTGTTCGACAAAGGTGAATTCAGTCGTTCCCGTCGACTGAAAATTCGAGAGTTTTTCCAGATTGTCAGGCACAGGTGCCTGAGCCACAGCCGCCGTTTGGGCAAGAGCTGCCCCAACGATCACGCTGGCAGTCGCCAATAGAAATTTTCTCATGCTGTTTCCTCCCATTAGATGCGCTTTCACGCATACAGCTGGGCGGCCTTCAATGAAGGTCGCCCAACTCTTGAACAAACGCAATTCAGTTCGCTGCCAGGGGAGATCCCCTACAGATTGCCCTTGCTCAATTCTCCCGCGATGTGGTCGGCCTGCCGAATGGCAAGGGCGACAATCGTCAATGTCGGATTTTCCGAAGCACCCGTGGTGAATTGGCTGCCATCAGAAATAAAGAGATTTGCAATATCGTGGGTCTGTCCCCAGCGGTTCACCACACCATCGCGCGCATGTTCCGACATGCGATTGGTGCCCAGATTGTGGGTCGATGGGTACGGCGGTGTCGGGAAGGTTCGTGTAGCTCCAACCGCATCATAGATCGCCATGCCTTGCTTGTAGGCATGCGCCCGCATCGCCTTGTCGTTGGGGTGATCATCGAAATGCACATTCGGAGTCGGAAGTCCGTGTTGGTCAAGTGCATCAAAGTTGAGCGTGATACGGTTGATCTCTTGTGGCATATCCTCACCAACGATCCACATCCCGGCCATGTTCTCATAAGAATCCAGCGCGGTGGTGAATTCACGACCCCATCCGCCCGGATCCAGGAATGCCGCCATGAACGGCAAGCCCAAAGCCAGCGTTTCAAGCTCGTACCCCCCGACAAACCCTCGCGAGGGATCATGCCGCGCTTCATCCTGAACAATCCCGGCCATGGTGGTGCCACGCCACATGCGCACCGGCTTGTCGAACACACCATAGACAGACCCGGTCATGTGCCGCATGTAATTGCGACCGACCTGGCCAGATGAATTCGCCAGACCGTCAGGATACATGCTGGACGCAGAGTTCAACAGAAGCCGCGGGCTTTCAATGGAATTGCCGGCAACGCAAACAACACGCGCTTTTTGCATCTGCTGATTGCCATCTTTATCCGCATAAAGAACACCCGCCACCTTGCCGGTCGCATCATGTTCAACTTTCAGAACATGTGCATGTTCGCGAACTTCCAGATTGCCGGTCGCCTCGCCGCGCGGGATGTCCGTATAAGCAGCGGACCACTTCGCCCCCCACTTACAGCCCTGGAAACAAAAGCCCGTTTGCTGACAGGCCATCCGGCCATCATAATCGGCACTGTTGATCGCCATTCGGCCTGTGTGCACTTCCTTGTAGCCCAGCGCCTTGGCCCCGGCTTCAAACACCTTGAAATTGTTGTTTCCAGGAAGCCCTGCGCGATCCCCTGTACGGGTCACGCCCAGTTTGGTTTCCGCCTTTTCATACCAAGGCTCCATTTCAGCAAGGTCAATCGGCCAATCGAGAAGGTTCGCCCCCAGGACCTCGCCATAAGTTGTTTTGCTCTTGAATTCATGGGGTTGAAACCGGAGTGAGGCACCGGCCCAATGAGTTGTCGTGCCGCCCACCGCCTTGACGATCCAGGCTGGAAGCCCGGAAAAGTCTTTTGCGACCCGCCAGTCACCAGATGTGGTTCTCTTGTCCAGCCAGGCAAGCTGACCGAAGCTCTCCCATTCATCGTTGATGTAATCATCGGGTAAATAGCGACCGCCCGCCTCCAGAGCGACAACCTTAACGCCTTTTTGCGCCAGTTCGTTGGACAGAACACCGCCACCGGCACCTGTTCCAATCACGACGACCACGCTGTCATCATTCAGATCAAATTGTGCTGCCATGGTTCCGCTCCTCAAATCCAGCTGATGTCGTCGAAACCACGATTGATGTAACCGCCCTCAGAGTAGCTTTCACCTTCGTAGCCAAAGACCGGCCAAACGGCTTTCTGGTTATAAAGACCGGTCACAAGGCCACCGCGGATCGTCTGGAAAAAGGGGCTTTCTTCCATGCCACGCAGGATATCGACCCGGTCACGCTCCCAGCCTGTGCCGAGATAACTGGCTTCTCCCTTCCCGCGGGCAGCAGCGTTGAGTGCAGCAATACCCTCTTCTATTTGAGGGGCGCTATCAGCCGTGTCGTATCCCTTCACAGCGGCTGCGTAATATTCATCAGCCAGCCGGTCATGCGGATAGATGTCTCGCGCCATCTGGATAAGCGTCGCCATGGTGTCTGGCTTCAAATGCGCCACATCCATGGCCCAGGCTGCGGTGGTTCCGGCAACAAAACCAGGACCAACAACAAGTGCGACCGTTACCGCCGCTCCACGAGACAGCAACTCCCGACGCGTCAAGGCGCGCCGTTCCAGCGTATTCGTCATTTTTCCTCCCTCGGTCCGAAGACCGCTCCTCAGGCGTAGCGTCCGTGCCTTTGCAAAACTTCGATCTGGTATCCATCCGGATCTTGAACAAAGAAAAACCGGGCCAGCAGAGCGCCACCCCTTTCAAACTCAACAATTTTTCTTGGAGAGAAACCGGCGGCCTCGAAACGAGCGTGCTCGCCGTCCAGATCATCGACGCAAAACGCCATATGCCCATAACCATCACCAAGGTCGTATGGCTCGACACGATCCTTGTTGATTGTCAGCTCCACCTCAAAATCAGCAGAGTCATTCGCAAGGTAAACGAGAGTAAAATCGTCAGATTCCAGACGATCAGCAACGCTCAGACCAAAAGCCTCTGTATAGAAAGATACAGAGCGCACTTCATCAAGCACGCGAAACATCGCATGAATTGCTTTAGCCATTTATTCCTCCAGAAAGGCCGTCTTTGCGACCTTACCCAGAGGATGCATCTTTTGTTGAATTTGCAGGTAGTATCTAATTACTACAGATTATTTTTATTCCGCCTCATTACTCAGCGGCAACAATTTCCATGTGCCCAAGCGTTCGTTCGGTTCTGATCAGACAAGCACATCGGAGTAAAGAAGTGAAATTCGGGGCTTCCCCGCGCAGCTGAAGAACTTCGGAATGAAGCCGAGAGACAAATGCCGGTGTCGTCGCGCCTTCGCTGGCGGCGATCTCGTCAATAATTCGCCAGAATGAACGCTCCAGACGAATGCTTGTGCTCTGACCGTTTAATCGAAGGCGACGGGTTTCCGGTTCATATTCAGCGGGGTCTTGTCCTGCGAAAATCTCACACATGGCTATCCTCCCAATTTTATACTCTGGACGGCAATGATGTCCTTACCGTTTCAAAATACAAGGCCGTTAAAGGAGAAATCACCTTCGCACCAAATGCAAGACCGCGAAAAGTCTGCCCTTGTCAAAGTCTAGGCATAGGGGTTTTTGGGCGTCCGATCTTCTGACAGGCTCCGTCGGTGGGTCTTGGTCAGAACCTCGATTGCATCAGCCAGATGGACTTCCTGAATGTTATAATCGCCTCTGCCAACCCTGATTTTATGAGCTTCCAACATCACTTCACCATGCGAAATGCCTGTAGGTGGTTCAAAACGGTAGGATGCCAACTCGATCAGGAACCCAAGCGGATCCCGGAAGTAAATTGAATCCATAAAACCCCGGTCTTTCGGGCCGCTGTGGGCGACACGCCTCTCATCAAGACGCTCGGCGATCTGGCGAAAGCTGGCTTGGGATACATTCAGCGCCAGATGATGAACACAGCCCTGTGTCTGCGGCGCACGCCCGGCATCCGGCGTGCGGCTTTCATCTGTGAAAATGGTGATCAGCCGTCCATCGCCCGGATCAAAATAAAGGTGGCTTTCAGCCGCATTATCAAGGTTCGGCTGTTCGAACACGAAAGGCATGCCCAGCACACCTTCCCAAAAATCGATGGATGTCTGGCGGTCAGCCCCAACCAACGTGATGTGATGCACACCCTGCGTCTGAATTTTGCGCATGTCGCCTGTCCCTTTGTCTTTCCAAGGCCCCTAATGGCTATAACGCTCACACACCTGCTGACAACCAGCGCCGGAGTAAACAGTCTGTCTTCAGGTGCACCGATCGAAAACTCAAATCACTGTAAGCCCTTCCCAAATGTGACAAAAGAGATATGCTTGTCAGCATCTTCAACTGATACGCGCGCACACTGACACCAAGCAAGTTCACCTCCTGAGCTCAATCGGGCCTCTCCAAAGGCCTGCTGTTGCCATTGCGCCTGCCGCCGCCACTGCCAAGGACCCAGCATGGACAAGTCCCCAAATTCGGGACCAGAAGACCCTTCATCGTCTTCTTCGCGCAAACCAGGGGGCTTCAGCCTCTTCAAAAGAAATCTGACAGCGCGTTTGTTGTTGCTCCCGTCCAACTCAATCGGTGCGCTCTGGATCCTGCAGGCAGCCTTCCTCTTCACCATCATGTCGACCTTCATCAAGCTGGTGGGCGAAGATGTCGGCGTGTTCCAAATCCTGATGGTACGTCAGTTCATCATGGTTCTCATCGTAGCACCGAAGATCATCAAGGGGCTGCCGAACTCCCTCGCGACAAAGCGCCCCGACTTGCAGGCTGCCCGTGTTTTCTTCGCGACGACGGCCATGCTCTGCGGATTTACCGCCATCATCCATCTACCCTTGGCAGACGTCACGGCCCTCAGTTTCTCCAAGACCTTTTTCCTGACAATCTTCGCGATCTTTTTTCTCGGCGAGACCGTTGGTCTTCATCGCTGGGGCGCAACAATTGTCGGCTTTCTCGGGGTTCTGGTGATGCTGCGCCCGGAAGGCAGCGGCATCATAGACCCTTACGCGGCCCTGGCCATTCTCGGGTCAGCCTCTGCTGGCATCGTCATGGTCATCCTGCGTATTCTGACAAGAACGGACAGCCCAACCACAATCCTGACCTATCAGGCTGTGTTTGTCGGCCTGATCATGATCGGTCCAGCGATTTACACTTGGCAGACCCCAAACCTTGAACAATGGGGTTATATGGTTCTCATCGGCGTGGTGTCCTGGGCCGCCCAAATGGCAAACATCAAGGCATTCAGAGCCGGTGAAGCCACCGCAATCGCATCTCTGGATTACACCAGACTGCTCTACGCAACGATCATCGGAGCACTGGTGTTCAATCAATGGCCAAGCGTTGACAACCTGATCGGGGCTGCAATTATCATTGGAGCCTCCATGTACACGATCCGGCGAGAAGCCGTGCGCGGTCGGGAGCTTGCACGGGCCGCCGACGGCAGAGGCTACAACAACTAAGACACTTCACTTGGGCCTGAAATTCAGATCGTCAACGCTCAGTACCCGTTGAAGCGGACATTGCCGAGACCGGTAATGTCATAGCCGCCCAACTGCTCTGCTCTTGCAGCGAACGCGTCGGAGCCTGCGAAGGCGAAGAGCTTCTGGAACGGCCCTTCGAAATAGTCGCGGCGACCGACAAGAACATCAAAGCGCTCTTCGCAAACCGGCAGGAACTCCAGTTTGCTTTGTCGTGCTGCTGTTTCCAGTCCGAAGGCAGCATCAACATCGCCAACGAAAACAGCTTGAGCGGCCTCTCGCTCATCGCGAACCAATGGGCCATCCTGAACCACCGTCGCCGGATCCATGTTGAATTCTGCAAATTTGCGTTGAAGCAGCACATGGCTGCCAGCGGCTTCCTGACGCCGTGCCAACCGCCGCCCTGCCATATCGGGAAGGCCGCGAATACGATGTGGATTTCCCGCTGGCAAGATCAGCCCGCGTCGCCGCTTCGCCCATTCGATCAGCACAACCGGTTTGAAGGTAAACTGAGCGGCGACCTGCTCGACATTCCAGTCGTCGCCCTCACTGTCGGGCACATGCATGCCAGCAGCGATGCCTTCCTTTGCAGCAAACCGCTCAATCCCATCCAGACTGCCGTCAAACAGGCTCGCCAAGCCACAGCCAGATTCGCGGAGTGCCCACTCCAGCAAGGGATCATGACTGCCGAGCACAACATGAGGCCGCTCTGCCGCATCGTCGGTCGCATCACCAGCCCTCTCGATCCAGGTCAGTACGGCATCACGCGGGAACAACAGTTTACCGGTCGCACGGCTATGAGGCACATCACCTGTGGCTGCCAGATCATAGACCTTGCGCTCCTTGACCCTGATCAAATCAGCCAATTCACGGGTGGTCAGATAGCGCGGCAGATCTTCATGCATTGCTTGGCTCGCTATGAAAAAGCATTTCAGGACACATTGTCGGTACTCCGAACGCTCCCGGCTGGCAAGCAACCAGGCGCCCGGTCAGATCAGCTCACGTCAGTGACAAGCCTTAATTTCAGCGCGTTTGGCCTCTTCTTCTTCCACAAGTTCCTTTTTCGACAATTTGCCAACCATCGTTTTCGGCAGCTCGCTGCGAAATTCGATCTCGCGCGGAAGCTCAATAGACGACAGGTGATCGCGCAAGAATAACTTGAGATCCTCAGCATTAACATCGCCGCCATCTCTCAGCTTGACAAAGGCCTTGGGCGATTGTCCACGATAAGGATCTGAAATGGCGATGACAATGCATTCCTCAACAGCCGGGTGCTGATAAATGGCTTCCTCAATCACACGCGGATAGACATTAAAGCCTGAGCACAGGATCAGATCCTTGATACGGTCCACCAGATAGATGAACCCGTCAGGATCCTGATACCCCACATCGCCTGTGTGCAGATATCCATCTTCAATGGTTTGCCCTGTCTCATCCGGCAGTTTCCAGTACCCCAGCATCACCTGAGGTCCTTGCAAACACACCTCGCCCTTTTCGCCTTCAGCCACAAACTTGGACGGATCTTCCAGATCACGGAACCTGACGCTGGTTCCAGGCACAAGACACCCGACGGACCCTGCGACAGACGTTTCATCCAGCGGATTCACCGCAGCCACCGGAGAGGTTTCTGTCAAACCATAGCCTTCAACGAGATTGCAGCCCGTCAGATCCTCAAAGTTGTTTTTGACCTCCACCGGCAGTGGCGCGCCACCCGAAAGGCAAAGTCGAATGGATGTCAGGTCATATTTTTTGGTCATGGGTGAGTTGTTGATTGCCGTGAACAACGTCGGCACACCCGGGAAAAGCGTAACTCCCTTCCGCTTGATCACATCAAGCAGGGCTTTCATTTCGAACCGTGGTTGAAGCACCATTTCTGCGCCCAGGATCACCGCAAGATTCTGCGCAACCGTCATCGCAAAAACATGGAAGAATGGCAGAACGCATAGCATTTTCTCCTTGCCGACTTCCGCCTTGGCAAACACGCAGCGCATCTGTTCAATGTTGGCCGCAAGATTGGCGTGGGTCAGCATCGCTCCCTTGGGCACGCCTGTGGTGCCGCCCGTATATTGCAGGACCGCCACATGAGTCAGCGGTTCAATCGCAACAGGCATGGCAGAGCCTTGAATGTTGATAAGATCCGTATAGCGCACATGGGTCTCATCATCAGGAATGACAGCCAGGTCCTTGCGTTTCAGCAAACAGAAGAGCGCCTTTTTCGGCTGTGGCAGGATCTTGGCCATCGGGCACACGATGATCGTGTCCAGCACCTTGTCCCGCCGGATCGCCTCGACCTTGTCGTAAATTAGCCGAAGATCCATCGTGACCATGATGCGCACGTCCGCATCACGCGCCTGAAACGCCAGTTCGCGCTCAACATAAAGCGGATTGAAGTTCACCACCGTTCCGCCAACCTTCAAGATGGCGAAATAAAACACAGTGTAATAAGGCGTGTTTGGCAGGCAAAGGCCGACCTGGACGCCGGGTCTAACCCCCATGGACTGAAGACCAGCTGCGATTTTCTCAACCATCGCGCCATAGTCTCGATACGTCCAGACCTTACCCATGAAGTCAGCAGCCGGACGGTCTCCAAACGCCTGGATAGTATCTTCAAGATAGCCATGAACCGGGCGCGGCTTAAAAGCCTCGCGCCACTCATCCACACTCACCATGGCGGCCTCCACTACAGTCTTAATTCTTGATGGCTGGCATTGCAGCTGCACCTGCCAGACATGGCCAATTCAAGGCCTTGTTTCAACTGATTTGGGCACATGGCTCCGTTTGCGTCAACTCACGGCGACTTGCCCCTAAGGAAGGTTTTTGAAGAACACCAGAAGCACGCGCATTCGAAAATAACAGCCCCGCGACATAGTCCGATTTTAAGTCCTAGCGTTTCGGCCATGCCCATCGGGGCGGTTCGACGCCATCAACCACCGTTTCGCCCAGCTCCTTGCGAAGCTCGAAGTGAAGACAACCTTCGCAGCCGGACAGTTGGCTTGCCAGTGTTTGCGCATGGGTCACCAGAATGATTTGAGTCCGCTCGGCAGTTTGCGTGACCAGACGGGCGAGCGGATCAAGAAGCCTTGGATGCAAACTGGTTTCCGGCTCGTTCAGAACGAGCAATGGCGGAGGCCGGGGCGTGAGAAGCACGGCGATCAAAAGCAGATACCGCAAGGTACCATCTGACAGTTCCGAGGCCCTGAGAGGCCGAAGCAACCCACTTTGATGCATCAGCACTTCGAAAAGGCCATCCGTGACGGTTATCTCGATCCGAGCCCCCGGAAAGGCGTCATCGATCGCCTCTTCCAGCTGCACCGGGTCTCCGATCTCCTGAATGGTCCGAAGAGCCGCAGCCAAATCAGCGCCGTCAGAACTGAGCACCGGGGTCCGTGTTCCGATCCGCGGCACGCGAGCGGGAGCCTCTCTATCCGTGCGCAAATGATCGTAAAACCGCCAGCTGCGCATTCGCTCCCGCATGACCAGCAGTTCGAGTGCATCCTTGGGATCAGCAGCGTGTGTCATCATGCTGTCGAAACTGGCAAGGGTCTGCAGTACCGGAACACGATGCCCATGGCTATCCAGCACCTTGACCGAAGGACCGCTTCGTCCGGCAATCTGATTGTGTCGCGACAGAGCCTCTCCCGCCCAAAGAGATTCCACCTTTATTTCAGGATCATAGTTGAAATAGGACGTACTATCGCTCTGCGGAAGTCCGAGATCGATGGCATAGCCATAATCCTCATCGGCAAACCCGAGCTTCAAACTGACCGAAGATCTGCGAGCCCCGCCCTGAACAGGCACCTCTCCCTGTTTCATTGCCCGCGAGATGATCTCCGGACCGGCCCAAAGGGTTGACGTCAGCCCACCTTCCCGCGCAAGAGATGAAATCGCTCGCCCCTGTGCGACATCGGCTAGCAGTCTGATAGACCGGTAGAGACTTGATTTCCCGCTTCCATTGGCACCCGTAACAACGGTCAACCGTCCCAACGGCAAAATCAGATTGCGCAGGGATCGGTAACCGGAAATTGCAAGACTGACGATCATATCTGGCCTTAAAGCAACTTAAAGGCATTCACATCGAACAGACCAAAGTCTGTAATCTTGAGATGCGGGATGACAGGCAGCGGCAGGAAGGCCACCTGCAGGAAAGGCTCCGGCAAGACACAGCCAAGCCCGACAGCCGCGGCACGAAGATCTTCCAGACTGGTCTTCACCACCTCGAAGGGCTCAAGGCTCATCAATCCAGCCAGCGGCAAGGCAAGTTCGGCCATGACGCCTGTGTCATCAGCGACGGCAAAGCCGCCCTTCATCTCGATCACCCGATTGACCGCGTTCGCCATCGCAGCTTCGCTTGCGCCCACAACACAAATGTTGTGGCTGTCATGGCCAACCGACGAAGCAATGGCCCCCGCCTTCATGCCAAAGCCGGAGACGAAGCCACAGCCGACGTTGCCGGTTCGCTTGTGCCTTTCAACAACAGCCACCTTGAGCGCATCCTGACCCAGATCAATCTGCGCCAGACCACCTGCGGACGGCAAGCTCATCTTCAAATGCTCGGTGATAATCCGACCTGGTACAACGCCAATGACATCGGTTTCCCCCTCTGCGGCCTTGACCGTAAAGACATCAGCAGACACCCCGTCCAGATTGACGCTGTCGAGACCGACTGGAGAGACCGGTTTGCGGCGCGCAAAAAGGTCATCCGCCACAAGACGCCCTCCACTGACGACCGATGCAATACGGCAATCGTCAAAGTCATCAAGCACCACCATATCGGCGCGCCAGCCCGGAGCCAGAAAACCGCGATCCTTCAATCCGAACGCATTGGCCGCTGACCAGCTGGCCGAACGGTAAGCGTCCAATGGCCTGATGCCTTTGGCAATCAATCTGCGGATCATACTGTCGATATGGCCTTCTTCGGCGATATCAAGTGGATTGCGATCATCGGTACACAGCGCCACAAAGGCTGACACATCAGGCTGAAGGATCGGCGCAAGCGCATCAAGGTCCTTCGACACAGATCCCTCACGGATCAGGATCGTCATGCCCTTGGAGAGCTTTTCCAACGCCTCTTCTGCTGTCGTTGCTTCGTGATCGGTGCGAATGCCTGCAGCGATATAGCCGTTCAGCGCAAGACCAGAAAGAAGCGGCGCATGTCCGTCAATATGCCCGCCCTGGAAAGCTGCCAGCTTCGCCAGCACCTTAGGATTCCGGGCCAAAACACCGGGGAAATTCATGAACTCGGCCAGACCAATCACCTTGGGATGGTCGCGCAGAGGCAAGAGGTCCTCAATTTCCAGACAGGCCCCTGCCGTCTCAAAGGACGTTGCCGGAACGCAGGATGACAGGTTCACCCGCAAATCCATGACCGTTTCAAGCGAACTGTCGAGGAAGTAACGAATTCCTTCAGCGCCGAGCACATTGGCAATCTCATGGGGATCACAGATCGCAGTCGTCACACCGTGCGGCAAAACACATCGATCGAACTCAAAGGGCGTAACCAGAGAGGATTCCACATGTAGATGCGTGTCGATAAACCCTGGAACGACGACACGCTCCTCCACATCGATCTCGCGCTCACCGTGATATTCGCCCTGAACACCGACAATGCGGTCTCCAACAACCGCAATGTCGGTTTCGATCATCGATCCGTCTATGACGCTGAACAGCCGCGCATTCTTCAGCACGAGATCAGCAGGCACCTCTCCTGCACCTGCGGCAATCGCCCGGGCAAGGAAGTCTGCATCATGATCCGTTTTTACTTCATAGCCCTCAGGCATCTTCAACTCCGATGATCTCATGCACACACGCAAAATACCTGGATGCTGAATCACACCGTCTCAGCAAAGAGAGGTAATTTTGCGCGCAGTTTTAAAAGCACTCTCAGTCGTGAACTCATAAATCACGTTCGGCCAAAGCGGAAATGGTAAGTTGGGCAGATTTTTATATAAAAGTCGATCATGATTGAATTGACAGAAGACAATTGCGCACATTGCGCTCATTCTCTCTTCTTCTGTGAACAGACAAAGTGTTGCAGCCCGCATCGATCATAATAATTCACGACTTGAATGATTACAGTCGCCCACTGCCCTTTTGGCGCAGAAAATGAAGAGACTGCAAATAAAAAAATAGTGTTTTATTTCAATTTGATATCGCGTTGCATTATAGAATATACGCAGTGCAGCAACGTCTATTTCTTGACATATGCGTCGAATTCAGCATTAATTAAATCAAGAATAATTAATAATAAAGCGCTGCATCACCCCATGGTTTTCAGCGAACTTTAGCTTCCGCCCCACTGGGGCGGAAGCGTTTTTCGAGCTGGGAGAGCAGGTTCTTGGAACAAAAACGCCCAACAGCGCGAGGGTCCAATTCTGTTCAGCTTCGCCGGTACAATGAACGCATCGTCCTTCAGATCCTCCGGAGAGTTCAGCAAGCTTCAAAAGCAGATCTGGCGCGTGCGGCCAAGCTGACCAATGCAGCCGTTGGCGGGATCATACAGTCTCTCAATCGGGAAGGCCTGATTGAAGAAATCGGCAAATTTCATGGCGGAGGACGCGGCCAGCCAGCAACTTTGTTAAAGTTGGCTTCCAGAGGCGCATTTGGCTTCGGTGTTCGAATTGACCGAACAAATCTGGAAACAGTCCTCGTCGATTTTCAAGGCAAGGTTATCGGTCGCCGGGCGCATGACCTTTTGCTGCCAGCACCGGACAAGGCTCTGGATATTATCCGTTGGGATATTGAAAACCTGATGGAATTGCTCACTGCGGATGAGAAAACCCGGCTCACCGGCATCGGCCTTGCCCAACCGTTCAACCTTGGTGCCTGGCTGCATGAACTTGGGCTGCCAGAAGGTAACTTCAAGCTCTGGGACCACTTCGACATGACGAAAGCACTGGAACAGGCCTGCGGCCTTCCGGTCTTTCACGAAAATGATGGCACTGCCGCGACGGTGGCCGAGTTGTTCTATGGCCACGGTCGCCAGCATGACGACTTCCTCTATCTTTTCCTCGGGCCTGCAATTGGCGGCGGGCTCTGCATCGATGGCGATGTTGTTCGCGGGAAAAGCGGAAACGCTGGCGATGTCGCCATGATTCCAGTTCCGCCCAGCACGCTTTCCACCGCACCGAAGCCTCGCAAGACAAGCGAAATTCTATTGACCAGAGCGTCTCTGGTTGCACTCGATCGCCATTTGGCACCGGAGGCTTTCCCAAGCCACAATCGCCTGGACCTTCAAGCCGCGATTGATCGGGACGACCCTCTGGCACAGGAATGGCTCGATGATTGTGTTGCCGCGCTCACTCCGGCACTGGGGGCCGCTTTCGCACTGCTCGACACGCCACTCATCATTATCGACAGCGATCTGAGCGGTGCCTTTGCCGAACGCCTGACGAGCCAACTGACCGAGGCTCTTGAAAAAGCAGCGCCAGAAGCACGCAGTACACCAGACATTCTATTTGGAAGTTTCGGCCAGGACGCCGGAGCAATCGGCGCAGCAAGCCTGCCCATGTTCTTTAATTTCTCACCGCGCGCATCAATTCTGACCGGCGGTGTGGCAAAAGGTTCAGCCGGAGCTGCGGCCTAAAAAAAGGCGCAGCGTCGAAAACAGAGCTACGAGCGGGGACCAATCTGGCCACCCCCACTCGGGGACATACACAACGGCCAGGGAGGAAATCATATGATCCGCAAGCTTCTTCTGACAGGCACGATTTTCGCAGCAATAGCCGCAACTCCAGCCGCTGCATCAGACATTGCGTGCCTGATTACCAAGACCGACACCAACCCTTTCTTCGTCAAGATGAAGGAGGGCGCGACAGCCAAGGCCAAAGAACTGGGCATCGAGCTCAAGTCTTTCGCTGGTAAGGTCGATGGCGACCATGAAACACAGGTTGCAGCGATTGAGACCTGCATTGCAGATGGCGCGAAGGGTATCCTTCTGACAGCGTCTGACACGTCTTCCATCGTTCCAGCTGTCCAGCAGGCCCGCGATGCTGGCCTTCTGGTCATCGCGCTCGACACGCCGCTTGATCCAATCAACTCAGCCGATGCGACCTTCGCAACAGACAACTTCCTGGCTGGCGAACTGATCGGAAAATGGGCCGCTGCCACGCTTGGCGATGAAGCTGCAAACGCAAAGATTGCCATGCTTGATCTGGGCATCAGCCAGCCAACAGTCGGCGTTCTGCGCGATCAGGGTTTCCTGCAGGGCTTTGGCATCGACCTTGTTGACCCGAAAAAATGGGGCGACGAAACAGATCCACGCATCGTTGGCAATGACGTCACATCAGGCAACGAAGAAGGTGGCCGCAAGGCAATGGAAAACCTTCTCGCAACGGATCCCATGATCAACGTTGTCTACACAATCAACGAGCCTGCAGCTGCTGGAGCCTACGAAGCGCTGAAGTCAATCGGACGTGAAAACGATGTTCTGATCGTTTCTGTCGATGGTGGTTGCCCGGGTGTTGCAAACGTCAAGGACGGCATCATTGGTGCAACATCGCAGCAGTACCCTCTGTTGATGGCTTCCAAGGGCATTGAAGCGATTGCTCAGTTCGCCAAAGACGGAAGCAAGCCACAGCCTACATCTGGCAAAGACTTCTTTGACACAGGCGTAGCCCTCGTCACAGACAAGCCAGTTGACGGCGTCGAGTCCATCAACACCACCGAAGGCACAAAGCTCTGCTGGGGCTAATCGCAACAACGCGATTTTTGCAAACAAACGAAGGGCGGCGGCATTGCCGCCCTTCAAATCATAAGGTTCCGGGGAGAACCAAGGGAGGACGGAGGCATGGCCTCAAGCAAAACGACCACCACTCCGATGCAAGATTTTGAAGCTGCAGCGGACGACAGTTCGCAAGACGTGGCAACTTTCGACGACAACCGCAACGGCCTGATGCACAAGGTCCAACATGCCTTGCATGTGACACCGTCAATCGTGCCGCTGATTGTTCTGCTTCTATCACTTGTCGTCTTTGGCATACTCCTGGGATCAAAATTCTTCTCGCCCTTTGCAATGACGCTGATCCTGCAGCAGGTTCAGATTGTCGGCATCGTCGCAGCAGCACAAAGCCTCGTGATCCTCACAGCTGGTATCGATCTGTCAGTCGGGGCCATCATGGTGCTGTCCTCCGTCGTGATGGGACAGTTTACCTTTAGATACGGCCTGCCAGTCGAAGTCGCTGTTGTCTGCGGTCTTCTGTGCGGCGCAATCTGCGGCTACATCAACGGCTGGCTCATTGCCGTTATGAAACTTCCGCCGTTCATCGTCACACTGGGTATGTGGCAGATCGTTCTGGCTTCGAATTTCCTCTATTCCTCAAATGAAACCATCCGGTCTCAGGACATCGCCCTCCACGCGCCCCTGCTCCAGTTCTTCGGCAATAAGGTCAACATCGGCGGTGCAATCCTTACCTATGGTGTGATCTTCATGGTCGCGCTGGTTCTATTCCTGGCTTACGCCTTGCGACAAACAGCCTGGGGCCGCCACGTCTACGCAGTTGGCGATGACCCGGAAGCTGCGAAACTGTCAGGCGTTCAGGTCAAACGCACATTGATCTCTGTTTATGTGCTCTCCGGACTGATCTGCGCCTTTGCCGGATGGGCCCTGATCGGCCGTATCGGGTCCGTCTCCCCAACCTCCGGTCAGCTCGCCAACATCGAATCCATCACCGCTGTGGTGATCGGCGGAATTTCGCTGTTTGGCGGACGAGGCTCCATTCTGGGAACACTCTTCGGGGCCCTCATCGTTGGCGTCTTCACCCTTGGCCTTCGCTTGCTCGGCGCAGATGCACAATGGACCTACCTGCTCATTGGCGCTCTCATCATTGCAGCCGTCGCCGTTGACCAGTGGATCAGAAAGGTATCAGTCTGATGGAACCCATTCTCAAAGGCCGTAATCTGGTCAAACGCTATGGCCGTGTCACCGCAATTGATCATTGCGACTTCGATCTGATGCCCGGTGAAATCCTGGCAGTGATCGGCGACAATGGCGCAGGCAAGACGTCTCTTATCAAGGCCGTCTCCGGGGCGATTGTTCCGGATGAAGGCGATATCTTTCTGGATGGCAAGAAAATCCAGTTCACCTCGCCCATTCAGGCCCGAGAAGCTGGCATTGAAACGGTCTACCAGACGCTTGCCATGTCGCCTGCCCTGTCCATAGCGGACAACATGTTCATGGGCCGCGAACTCCGCAAGCCAGGCTTTCGCGGCAAGTGGCTACGCCAGCTGGACCACAAAAAGATGGAAGACATCGCCCGCGAAAAGCTTTCAGAACTTGGGCTGCTGACAATCCAGAACATCAACCAGGCGGTCGAAACTCTTTCGGGTGGTCAGCGTCAGGGCGTCGCAGTGGCCAGAGCCGCAGCCTTTGGCTCACGGGTCATTATTCTGGATGAACCGACAGCCGCCCTTGGCGTTAAAGAATCTCGCCGGGTTCTGGAGCTGATCCTTGATGTCAGGTCGCGCGGCATTCCGATCATCCTGATCAGCCACAACATGCCCCATGTGTTCGAGGTCGCAGACAGGATCCACATCCACCGGCTGGGCAAACGCGCAGCCGTGATCAAGCCGAGTGATTTCTCAATGTCAGATGCGGTCGCCATCATGACCGGAGCCATGGAAGCACCCACAGAACAGGCCGCTTGAGGCAATCATCGTCAGCATGGAGTTTGAACCGCGCCGGGAATCGCCCAAACTGCGGTTCAAACACCCGAACTTCAAATGCTGCAGCGCGAAAATAACTTGACGAACTCCCGTGAATTGGCGATCACAAAGACTGGATCACCCACCTGCCCGGCAGACAATCTCGGATTTAATCAAGCCCGGAAAAAATCAGGGATCGAGCGCAAATATCTGCGACGAGCTACTGACAGCGCAGTTCAATCGATTTAAAAGCTGTTTTAAATAACGAAACAAGGACAGCCCACATGGCAGTACGCGTGATTGAAGTACAGGAGTTCGATCTGGTCGTCTTCGGAGCCTCCGGAGATCTGGCCCATCGCAAGCTGCTGCCAGCGTTATATCACCGCTATGCCGACGGTCAGATGCCAGAAAATGCCCGCGTCGTGTGTTCTTCACGCCGCAGCTATTCTGATGATGAATACCGCACCTGGGCACGCGACGCTCTGACAGAGCATGTGAAGGACCTTGAAGAGGAATGCCTCGAACGGTTTCTAAGCAAAATCTGTTATGTTTCGATCGACATCGGCTCTGGCAATGGCTGGGAAGACCTGAAGGCCATTCTGGATCAGCGCCCTGATGTGATCCGGGCCTTCTATCTGGCTGTTGGCCCTGATCTGTTCGGCACGATTTGCGAAAGCATCGGTAAAGCGGGTCTTGTGACGGAACAAAGCCGTGTTGTCATCGAAAAGCCAATCGGCAAGAACGGCAGCTCGGCCAAGGCCTTGAATGAAACGGTCGGCAAGGTGTTCAAGGAAGAGCAGATCTTCCGTATCGACCATTACCTGGGCAAGGAAACAGTTCAGAACCTGATGGCTCTGCGTTTTGCCAATGCCTTGTTCGAGCCCCTATGGAACGCTGCCCATATTGACCATGTGCAAATCACGGTCGCGGAGTCCTTGGGAACCGGAGGCCGCGCGGGCTACTACGATACCGCGGGCGCATTGCGCGACATGGTCCAAAACCACATCCTGCAGCTTCTGTGCCTGGTGGCCATGGAACCACCAGAATCCATGGACGCTGACAGCGTTCGCGATGAAAAGCTCAAGGTTCTGAAAGCCCTCTCCCCGATCTCGGAAGCCATGGCAGACAAATTGACCGTGCGCGGCCAATACAAGGCTGGTGCTTCGGCAGGCGGCGCTGTTCCAGGCTATCTTGACGAACTTGGCCGCGATGACAGCACGACAGAAACATTCGTTGCGGTAAAAGCTGAAATCGCCAACTGGCGTTGGGCAGGCGTTCCCTTCTATCTGCGCACAGGCAAGCGGTTGGCCCAGCGCGTTTCGGAAATCGTCGTCCAGTTCCGCCCGATCCCGCATTCGATCTTCGACGAAGAAGCCGGAACCATCTCGGCCAACCGTTTGATCATCCGCCTGCAGCCAGACGAAGGTGTGCAGATGACCGTCATGATCAAGGATCCAGGCCCCGGCGGGATGCGCCTGCGCCAGGTGCCGCTCGACATGAGCTTTGCCGAAGCGTTCAAGGTCCGCAATCCGGATGCCTACGAGCGTTTGATCATGGATGTGATACGCGGCAACCAGACACTCTTCATGCGCCGCGACGAAGTGGACGCTGCTTGGGCATGGATCGATCCGATCCTTCAGGCCTGGGCCAACTCCAAAGACACACCACGTGCCTACACAGCGGGAACCTGGGGGCCATCAGCCTCCATCGCCCTGGTTGAGCGCGATGGCCGTACCTGGGCCGAAGAAGACCTTTAAACCAAACGCCCGGAGGGGCTTGAACCTTCCGGGCAACGTGTCATGCAAGAAGGCTTGCAATCTGGTGAAATCAGTCACCAGTGACATGCTGCAGTAACATTGTGATACCAATTTAAATCGATTGAATTGATTTATATTGGCAGACACAAAGGCACCGATGGCAATTCACAATTGGCTGTCGACACCCTCAGCCTCGAGGTTCCAAAGAGCAACTATGGACAGATAAGGACCCATGGACATGACCATCCAAGCACGTATCGGCGACGTGACCGAACGTATTGCCAGGCGCAGTCATGACAGCCGTTCACTCTACCTGGATCGCATTCGCAGTGCCGCTGACAAGGGACCACAACGCTCTCGTCTGGCTTGCGGAAATCTCGCACACGGCTTTGCTGCCTGTGCACCCGGTGACAAGGCCGCCTTGTCCGGCGACGTTGTGCCAAACCTTGGCATCATCACCGCCTACAATGACATGCTGTCTGCCCATCAGCCCTATGAGCGCTATCCGGATCTGATCCGTCAGGCAGCACATGAGGTCGGCGCGGTCGCGCAGGTGGCAGGTGGCGTGCCAGCGATGTGCGATGGTGTCACCCAGGGGCAGGAGGGCATGGAACTGTCCCTCTTCTCACGCGACATCATTGCCATGTCGGCCGCAATTGGTCTGTCCCATCAAATGTTTGACGCCGCTGTTTTCATGGGCATCTGTGACAAGATCGTTCCCGGTCTGCTGATCGCGGCGCTCTCCTTTGGCCATCTGCCAGCGATTTTCATTCCGGCGGGCCCAATGACCACCGGCATCTCGAACGACGAAAAAGCCAAGACCCGCCAGCTGTTTGCAGAAGGCAAAGTCGGCCGTGATGAATTGCTGGAATCGGAATCCAAATCCTACCATGGCCCCGGCACCTGCACATTTTATGGCACCGCCAATTCCAATCAGATGCTGATGGAAATCATGGGGCTGCACATGCCCGGCGCTTCCTTCGTCAATCCGGGCACACCCTTGCGCGAAGCCCTGACACGCGAAGCCACCCAGCGCGCGCTGGCGATTACAGCCCTCGGCAATGAGTTCACACCAGTCGGTGAAATCATTGACGTCAAGGCCATCGTGAATGGCGTCATCGGACTACACACGACCGGCGGTTCGACCAACCACACCATGCACCTTGTTGCCATGGCCAATGCCGCAGGCATCAAGCTGACATGGAATGACATATCGGAACTGTCAGACGTCGTCCCTCTGCTTGCTCGCGTGTATCCAAATGGCAAGGCAGACGTGAACCACTTCCAGGCAGCTGGCGGCCTTGGCTTTGTTATTCGCGAGTTGCTGAACGAAGGCTACCTGCACCGGGATGTGAAGACGGTTTATGGCTCAGACCTGTCCGGCTACACCGTTGAGGCAAAACTGGATGCAGAAGGCAATGTTCACCGTGATCCTGTGCCGGAAATTTCCGGCGATGAAAACGTTGTCGCCCCCTTCTCCAAGGCCTTCTCGTCCAATGGCGGCCTGAAGGTCCTTTCAGGGAACCTTGGAAAGTCTGTCATCAAGATTTCTGCAGTGGCCAAGGAACGCCACATTATCGAAGCCCCTGCCCGGGTCTTCCATACGCAGGAAGAATTCCTTGCAGCCTTCTCCCGCAAGGAAATGACCGGTGACATCGCAGCCGTCGTGCGCTTCATGGGGCCGAAAGCCTGCGGCATGCCGGAACTGCACAAATTGACCCCTGCGCTCGGGATCTTGCAGGATCGTGGCCACAAGGTAGCCCTCATCACAGACGGACGCATGTCCGGTGCTTCCGGCAAGATACCAGCTGCGATCCACCTGACACCAGAAGCTGCAGAAGCTGGCCCGATTGCACGAATTCAAGACGGCGACATGATCAGGCTGAACGCCATTACCGGCGAATTGACTGTCATGGTCGATGAAGCTGAATTTGCAGCACGCACGCCTGCGGTACAGGACATGTCCGCACATCAGGTTGGTGTTGGCCGGGATCTCTTTGCCGCCTTCCGGGCCAATGTCAGCAGCGCCGACACCGGAGCGCATGTCTTTGGGGCCTAATCTTTGGCGTCTCCGCACTGACTATGCGACCATTGTAAAACTAGATATAACCGGCCAACGCCGGAAAATTGAGGACTAGATATGCCGCAAGATATTGCCAAAATTGAACGTGTCATGACAGCAGCCCCGGTCATCCCGGTGCTGGTGATCGAGGATCCGGCGAAGGCTGTTCCAATGGCAGAAGCTTTGGTACGCGGCGGCCTTCCGTCCATTGAAATCACCTTGCGCACACCGCGCGCTCTGGAGGCGATCAGGCTGGTGGCAGAGAACGTGGAAGGCGCAATCCCGGGCGCTGGCACTGTGCTGACACAGGCCCATTATGATGCTGCAGTTGAAGCTGGAAGCCAGTTCATTGTGTCCCCGGGCGCAACGACAAAGCTTCTGGACCTGGCAGAGCAAAGCGATATCCCGTTGTTGCCCGGCGCGGCCACAGCCTCTGAAGTGATGGAACTTCTGGAGCGCGGTTATGAGCGTTTGAAATTCTTCCCGGCAGAACAGGCAGGAGGCGCAGCCTACCTGAAGTCCCTGTCTTCGCCACTGGCCGCTGCCAAGTTCTGCCCGACAGGCGGTGTCAGCCTGGAAAAAGCACCAAGCTATCTGGCTCTGCCGAATGTTCTTTGCGTGGGTGGTTCCTGGATTGCGGACGCAAAAGCGATTGCCACAGAAGACTGGGTCGGAATCGAAGAACGTGCCAGGGCAGCAGCTGCCATAACGGCCTGAGCCGATCAAACGACTGGAACGTCAGGTGACGGGCGACCTCATTGGAAACCACACCTAGGGCTCAGCCCCACAAAAGCACGTGATTTTCAGAGCCCGGCGCTACCCAATAGAGTCGGGCTCGTCCCAAATAATACGAATACCTCCGGATGAACTATTTCGCCAAGCGAACTCAGCCAAGACTGGATTCTCAAGACTTGGCAGTTGCAGGAGGATTTCATCTGGTAAGCTTTCCAGGCCCTTTGCCTTGATGCGACACCCATTGCGGCCTGCATCCACAATCAAGCCGGAAATTTCGGTCACCTTTTTCCGATCCGACACAGTCGCTTTAATGGAGACTTCATTCCGCTGTTCACGACGTTTGTCCTGAACACGGGCCGTGTCCTGCTTTGGAAACACAATGGCTGCCACTCCGCCCTTGACAGCCGTCAACGTGGCTTTTGTCAGCTTGCGACCTTCGTCGACACGAATGGCAATATTCTTGCTCAACTCATTTATTTGTTCGCTGGCAAGACTGCATCCCCACTCATTGACGTTGGACACTGTGCCATTCACGCAAATGAGATTGTCAAAGTCGACCACAAGAACCTCCGCCGAAGTATCTCGCTGACCCTGTAAATGCTCCAAACCGTGACCCATCAACAACTCCAAACAGGCTAGATCAGGATTTTCACCTCAATCTGTTTCCAGTCAATTAAAGAGAAATAAAAATTCAGAACTACCGACGATTTAACTTGGATTTACTGAAATTCATTGTTATTTTTACAGTATCCGAAAAATTAAAAAATATAATTTCATATTCGAAAGCGGTTTCTTCTCTTTTTTCAAGAAAACTGACAACAGGTCAATCACACTTCTCGCGGCAAAGAACCGGGTCGCATTGGCCTCAAAATACCCACCATTTTGAATGCCGGGCTATGGCCTCGTCCCCTCCTGTGCTATGCCGTTGCCAACATGAATTTTATTTCCATGCGGTGAATTAGGGTTCGGACTCATAAAATTGGATCCACTGGCGTTGAACATGCAAAAGAGGGGTCGGAAAAGCTTGAAGAGCTATGCATTGCATGGGTCAAGAGCTTTGACGCTGACATTCGCAGCAGGTTCATCATCCTTCGGATCGATCTGGAACAAGCCGTCTGCAGTCTTGCCAAAACTCGAAAACCATCCAGGTTTCCATCCTTTTAGCGCCTCGCATCCGAGCTGCTCCAGATCGACCAGTGCATGCAATTTTATGAGTCCGACCCCTAAATCACTTTAAAAGGGACCACTCAATGGCTACGTCCGACATCGTCAAAAAACTGACAGCACACGCCAGTTCTTTCAAGGAACGTCCGCTGCGCGCCCATTTTGCCGAAGACGGCAAGCGGTTCTCCAAACTCTCTGCGCGCCACGGCGACATGATGATCGATTTCTCGAAGTGTCAGATCGACGAAACCGGCTTGAACCTGTTGGTCGAATTGGCACAGGGCGCAGGCGTAACAACGCGTCGTGACGCAATGTTCTCGGGCGAGAAGATCAACGAGACTGAAAACCGGGCCGTTCTGCATACAGCCTTGCGCAATCAGTCCGAGGAACCGGTTCTCGTCGACGGCAAGGACATCATGCCCGACATCAGGGCCGTGCTGGACGCTATGTCAGACTTTGCTGACGGCATTCGCTCTGGCGACATCGCAAACGCCGAAGGCCATCCTTTTACAGATGTGGTCAACATTGGCATTGGCGGCTCGGACCTTGGCCCGGCAATGACGACGCTGGCACTTGCGCCCTACCATGACGGACCTGCCCTTCACTATGTCTCCAATGTGGACGGCGCACATATCGCCGACACATTGGCAGAGCTGGACCCGGCCACAACCTTGATCATTGTGGCCTCCAAGACTTTCACCACCATTGAAACCATGACGAATGCGCAAACAGCGCGCAGATGGATCGCAGAAACACTCGGCGAAGAAGCTGTCATCCATCATTTCGCCGCCATCTCAACGGCCCTCGACAAGGTCGCAACCTTTGGAATAGACGAAAACCGCGTTTTCGGATTCTGGGACTGGGTCGGCGGACGCTATTCGATCTGGTCGGCCATTGGCCTGCCATTGATGATCGCTGTTGGAGCCGATGCCTTCAATGAATTCCTGGCCGGCGCTTACGATATGGACCGCCACTTCGCAGAGGCGCCCCTGAACGAGAATCTACCGGTCCTGATGGGGCTGATCGGCGTCTGGAACCGCGATATTCTGGGATATTCGGCACGCGCAATACTGCCCTATGATCAGCGCCTGTCGCGCTTGCCAGCCTACCTTCAGCAATTGGACATGGAATCAAACGGCAAGCAGGTCAAACTGTCTGGCGAGCCTGTCGGCATGGACACCGGGCCTCTTGTCTGGGGTGAGCCGGGCACGAACGGACAGCATGCCTTTTACCAGCTGCTGCACCAGGGAACGACCGTCATCCCTTGTGAGTTCATCATTGCAGCCAAGGGACATGAAGAAGATCTCGGCCACCATCATGAAATGCTGGTCGCAAATTGTCTGGCACAGTCCGAAGCCCTGATGCTTGGACGCACACTGGATGAAGCCAAGGCGCTGCTATCGGCTTCTGGAATGGCCTCTGCTGACATAGAGCGTTTGGCTCCTCACAAGGTCTTCCCGGGCGACCGCCCGTCAATCACCATTGTCCATGATCAACTCACCCCCTTCGCCCTTGGCCGTCTGATCGCGCTCTATGAGCACCGTGTGTTTGTTGAAGGTGTCATCTGGGGCATCAATTCATTCGACCAGTGGGGTGTTGAGCTTGGCAAGGAACTGGCAACCGCCCTTCTTCCAATGGTCAAGGGTGAGGCTGACCCAAGCAACAAGGACAGCTCCACTCAAGGTCTGCTTGCTGCCCTCAGCGCATGAGCTGATAAATAAACGACTTGCCCGCCGATCTGCAAACTCGCGACTCGGCGGGTATTTCGCATGCCAAACACGGCCTCTACCGGCCGTGAGAACAAGTTTGCCACATTTCCCACGTTTTTCATGACCATATACTTCATGAACTTTTAGCAATGTCGATGCTTTATTGCCCATTACGCCGAACCGCATTACCTTGAGGCAACGGCAAGATAGAAACCGATGGAACATGAATGTCACCATCGGTTGAAATGAAATTCGTACGTTTACATGTGAATGTTTTTCACTTGGGAGACCTAAAATGAAAAAACTGATCATCGTCGCGGCTTCTGCTCTCCTCTTGGCAGCTTGTCAGTCCGACAGCCAGCGTGACCGCGCCCTTGTAGGCGGTGGATTGGGTGCGGCGACCGGCGCTGCGATCGGCGCAGCGACCGGAAACGGTGTTGGTGGAGCTCTGGTTGGTGCAGCCATCGGCGGTGCTGGTGGCGCAATCGTTGGATCAGCAACAACCCCCAAGAATTGCGTGGCCTATGACAAAAACGGCCAGCCATACCGGGTCGCTTGCCCATAACACGTGATATCGCATTTGCTCTTATCGCTAAAGAATATCAAAGGTAAATTGATGAACAATGTCATGAGAAATATCCTGATGGCCGGCGCGGCTGCGCTTTTCCTTGCTGGTTGCCAATCCGATAGCCAAAAGGACCGTGCACTGGTTGGTGGCGGCCTTGGAGCTGCGACTGGCGCAGTCATCGGCGCGGCGACCGGAAACGGTGTTGGCGGGGCTCTTGTTGGGGCAGCCATCGGTGGTGCCGGTGGTGCGATCGTCGGTTCTGCGACAACTCCAAAGAACTGCGTTGCCTATGACAAGAACGGCCAGCCTTTCCGAGTGGTTTGCCCGTAAAATCAACAGGCCGACAAGATGACAGTTCCGCTGTAAACTCTTGGTGATTCGAACCCCATCTACGGGAGACCTTGGATGAAGAACACCTGGATCGCAGCGGCACTGGCTCTCTTGCTGGCTGGCTGCGCATCAAATACGGACAGCCAACGCGACCGCATGCTGATTGGCGGCGGTCTTGGGGCTGCAACAGGTGCTGTGATCGGCGGTGTTGCTGGCTCAACAGCAGGAGCCGCATTGGCTGGCGCTGCTTTGGGCGCTGTCGGCGGCGGGCTTGTTGGCATGGTCACCACACCGCGCAATTGCATTGCACGCGATCAAGACGGCACTCCTTACAAGGTGCGCTGCCCTTAAGTCGCATTTGCCTAGACATCAAAAATACAAAAAGGGCGAAGCCTTCGCGGCCTCGCCCTTTTTCTGTTTTCACAGCAGTTCGAAGTTGATCAGGCCGCAGCCGCGACTGTCTTGCTCAAGGCTGCTGCCGGTTCGACATAATCATACCCAAGCGCAACAGCGACCGCTTCACAAGTGATTTGCCCCTTGTGGACATTCAGTCCCGGAAGAAACAAAGGATCTTCGAGCAAGGCCTTCTCAGCCCCCTTGTCAGCCAAGGCAAGCGCGAATGGCAAGGTCGCATTGTTCAAGGCATAAGTTGATGTGCGCGGCACCGCGCCTGGCATGTTCGCAACACAGTAATGCACGATCTCATCGACAATATAAGTCGGATCAGAATGGGTCGTTGCCTTGGAGGTTTCAAAACACCCCCCCTGGTCAATAGCAACATCGACCAACACCGATCCGGGCTTCATGCGCTTGAGCATATCTGCCGTCACAAGCTTCGGCGCAGCAGCGCCAGCAACCAGAACCGCACCGATGACAATGTCGGCTTCCAGGACATGCTGCTCGAGAGAAGCCTTCGTGGAATAGACGGTTTTAAGTGAGGAGCCGAATGTCCGGGACAGGTCCGCCATCACGTCGACATTGCGATCCAGAACAGTGACATCTGCCCCAAGACCCAGAGCCATTGTGATGGCATGCGCGCCGACAACCCCGCCGCCAAGAACAACAACCTTGCCCGGTGCGACACCTGGAACGCCGCCGATCAGAACACCAGAACCGCCAGCTTCCTTTTCCAGAGCCTTGGCCCCGGCAATCACGGAAAGGCGGCCAGCGACCTGAGACATGGGAGCCAGCAACGGCAAACCGCCACGTTTGCCCAGAACAGTTTCATAGGCAATGCAAGTCGCGCCGGACTTGACCAGATCGGCGGTCTGAGCGGCATCGGGTGCCAAATGCAGGTAGGTGAAGAGGATATGATCCGGACGCAGCATGGCGCGTTCAACAGCCTGAGGCTCCTTCACCTTGACGATCATCTCCGCAACATCAAAAATCTCTGCTGCTGTTGCCAGAACCTTCGCGCCAACCGCCTCATAGGCAGCATCATCTGCGCCGATGCCGGAACCAGCCAGCGTCTCAACCCAGACGTCATGTCCATGCGCGATCATTTCACGCACACTGTCAGGCGTCAGACCGACCCGATATTCGTGGTTCTTGATTTCCTTTGGAACACCGATACGCATGATTTTCCCTCACTGGATTGAAGACTTGTTATGAGAAAAGCGTAATCGAAATTCGCGTGCATTTTGTTGCTTATTAAGCGCTCATAATTGTATTGAAGCACGTATATTGTGCGATATTGATCATATTTAGAATTATCTGCATTGGGACCAAAAATGAAACTGGACAGTCTAGATCGCAAGATCCTCGATGTGCTGCAAGACGACGGGCGGATCGCCAATGCCGATCTCGCGGACCGGGTCGGCCTGTCTCCATCTGCCTGTCTGCGCCGCATGCGCGCCCTGGAAGAAGCTGGTGTCATAGACAAATATGTTGCCCTTCTTGATCAAAGGAAGCTCGGCAGGCGCATGGATGTCTTTGTCGAAATCTCCCTGGTCGGGCAGTCAAACGAGGTTTTGGAAAATTTTGAACGCGCCGTCGCCAGGTCAAGCGAAATCATGGAATGCTATCTGATGGCAGGCGATGCAGATTATATCTTAAGGCTCACAGCCGCCGATCCCACAGACTTTGAACGCATTCACCGCGAGCATCTTGCCCGCCTCCCCGGTGTTTTACGCATGAAATCTTCCTTCGCCATTCGGCCTATTGTCCGCAAGACCGCCTTTCCCATGTCCTGATGAAAGACGCAGCGTCACGTTTCAGCAAACAGCCACAAGCCTGTCGACGCTGTCTGAACGGCGCGCTATAGTCGACCAAATGTCCCGAAATTGTCGCCGGAGTCCAAGGTGCCCTTCCAGATTAACCGCCTCATTGAGACGACCTACAAACTTGCCGAATGCCCCACATGGGATGAACAAATCGGCAGACTTTTCTGGACCGACATTCAGGGCTGCAGCATTCAGTCCATGGACTGGAACAGCCGCGAAATCACAACCTACTCCTTTGACAATGAGGTCGGATCCTTCGGTTTGACCGATGATGGCCGCCTGATTGTCTGTGTCTGGGATCAAGTCCTGCTGTTTGATCCGGAAACAGGCGCGAGTGAACTGCTTGCGACCATTGAAACCGACATGCCACAAACCCGGCTCAACGACGGCAAAGTCGGCCCGGATGGTGCCTTTTGGGTCGGAACAATGGACACATCCAGCCCACGCGAACCGATTGCTGGCCTCTACCGGATTGACGGCAAAGGCAAAGTCGACAAGATCCGCAACGAACTTCAGGTCTCAAATGGCCTGGCATGGTCACCAGACGGACTGTGGATGTATCATTCGGATTCAAGTCCGGGTTGGATCGAGGCCTATAACTTTGATCCGGCAACCGGAACGCTCGGCGCCAAGATGCTCTTCGCCCAGCAGACCAATGAAACCGGTCGCCCGGACGGAGCCACGGTTGATGCAATCGGCAATTACTGGAGCGCAGGTGTTTCTGCCGGACTTCTCAACTGCTTCGCGCCAGACGGCAAGCTGAAGCATGCCATCGCCCTGCCAGTGCCAAAACCAACCATGCCATGCTTCTGTGGCCCGGACCTGGATCAGTTGGTTCTGACCAGTCTTCAGCCTGGTGGTGAAGGCCCTGACAGCCTGTCCGGCAGTCTGTTCCTGATCGAGGGCCATGGCACAAAGGGCGTTCCAACCCACCGGTTCGCCGTAAACGCCTAGTAACATCTATGCTCAACAGATTCCTGCGGGCTTAGCGCCCGCAGTCACATCAATGCCGACAACGGTTGCCCGTTGACACCGGCTGCCAGACGACCTGTTCGTCGCGCACTTTAACCTGGCGAGAGACGGTCCGGTAAATGGCGGGCTCATGCACCTTGCGGCGGCTGGCCGGGCGAACGAGAACTTTCTCTTGCACAGTTCCGTAAATCGCAGGCTGACGGACGGCGACACGTCCGCCTGCTTTGACCATCACTCGCTCACGCATGGTTTGATAAACGGCTGGATGCTTGACCTTGCACAGGATCTTCCGGCCTTTTCTGACCTGATATTCCCAGCCAACGCTGGCGGGTTGCACTTGCACCCGGCGGCTGCGCACTTCATAGACCGGCGCAATCTTGCGATAGCTGACACGCTCGGGCTGAACAACCACACGGCGGGCCTGATAGGCATAAACAGCCGGTTCCTTGATGACACGGGTCCTCGCACGCTGCACAAGAACCTGCTCTCGCACCACCTGATAGGCTGCAGGAACAACAGCTTGCTGATAGCATTCACGCGCCTTACCACCCGCAAGCGCATCCACAGGCATTCCCACGACCACACAAGCAGCAAGTATAACCAAACCATATCCGGAAACGACAGTTCGCAACATAATACACTTCCCCCGTCCTTCAGATCCGCCAGAACCTGGCCAGACCGCAACGGCAGCTTAGGGAAAATTAACGATTTGTTAAAGAATTAAGTTGGGGCGTTATCGTCAGTCGGCTCACTGTCGTAATCAGTGTCTTCATTGATGATGTGGCGCGCCTCTTCAGGCACCCACTCCCCCCACTTGGGCTGCAACTGGTGATCGACCGAAACACGATCATCAAAGACGAAACATTCGCCCTTCCAGAGGCTTTTCTCCTCGGGCACGGTTTCCAGATAGTTCAGAATACCGCCCTCAAGATGATAGACCTCGTCGAAGCCTTGCTGAAGCATCAAAGATGACGCTTTCTCACAACGGATGCCGCCGGTGCAGAACATGGCAACCTTGGGCTTGTTTTCCAGCTCCACCGCCTTGCGGACCCATTCAGGGAACTCGCGAAAGGCTTGGGTTTCCGGGTTCAACGCGCGCTCAAATGTGCCAAAGGCGAATTCATAGTCATTGCGCGTGTCAATCACGACCACGTCCGGATCGGCAATAAGCTCGTTCCAATTTTCCGGCTTTACATAGGTGCCGACAATTTCAGTAGGGTCGATCCCATCAACAGCCAATCGGACGATTTCCTGCTTCAAGCGGACCTTCATGCGCTTGAACACGTGGCGCGGGCTCCAGGATTCCTTGCACTCAAGCTCTGCCAGCCTTGGATCGGAGCGCAAATGCGCGAGCAAAGCACGCACACCAATCTCGGGGCCGCACACCGTCCCGTTGATGCCCTCTTTCGCCAGAAGAATACTGCCACGCACATCACGTTCGACGCAGAATTGCTTCAACGCATCGCGAATGTCCTCAAAATCATCGAGGGGGGCAAACTTGTAGAGAGCGGCAATCAGAAAGGAATTCGACATGACCATCAGCTGAACGGTTGAGAGGTTGGCGCGTTTCGACAGCTTATACAGTCAGTGAGCGCGAAAAGAGAAGTACGGATTTCCACGGATCCCTTCCCGCACGCACGTTTGGTCTATGCGCAGCCTTTGTCCAGCGCGTCTGATCGACCTATGTGACCAACCCTCAGCTGGATTTATCGCCCTCAAGCGCCTTGAGCAGGGCTTTCAGTTTGGCCACCGGGTCCAATTTTTCGGCGTCCTCAACCACGGCTGCGCCGGTTTCAGACATTCCCAGAACAATGCCGTCCAAGGCTGCGATATCGGCCACCAGGTTTTGCCTGTTCGAAGTGGCCACGGCATTTTCAAACAGAATTCCCATCGATTGGGCAAGTGAAGTGTACACAGCGGCCATCGCCACCGATGGAGCAAGTCCAAGAACAAGAGCATCCGTCTCGATCACGTCATTCAGTGTATTTGTCACAGGCATCATTTCATCCTTCAGAGCACCAACGTGAAGTGTTGGTGCATTTCGGTTATGCCTGCCTGCAGATGGTTCTTCTGATGCGCTTCTCGCTTGAGAACCTTGAATAGATTTATTCTACCTAAAGTTGTTAATTAACAGTTCACATAAAAAGCCCCGCTCCAAAATTTGGAACGAGGCTGAGTGTAATTGGGGGGCGATAATTTAACGCTGAGGGTTGCTGAAAGCCTGCAACACCGCCAGCATGGAGCTCAGATTGTCCGAGGTTCCGGTCTGAGCCACCTTCTCGCTGGCCCCTGCCACAGCTGTCGTGTCGAGGCTGTAAATCTGCATGACGCCCTGATTCACGGCTGCCTGAGCAAGAATATTCTGCTGCTGCTGCGCCGACACTGCGTTCTCAAACAGCACGCCGGTCGAATGCGCCATCGACTGATACAAAGTGCCGAGAGCCATCGCCGGAGCTTCTCCCACAACCTTCACATTGGATTGTGTCACGGCATCCGTGACCATTGGGTTCACCAATTCAACCATTGTCCATACTCCTTTTGCTGAGCCAGATACGATGCCGGCTACGGACACCCTCTAGGACGCCATCCAAAGCGTCTTGTGACAAAACAAACTAAGAATTGTTGATATTTTTCAAAAAGATAGCCGGACATCAAAAGATGACCGGCACACAAGTTTCAAACGCACCACTTCGACACAGCAGCGCAATCTTTCATAGCAAGAACTGAAAAATCACAGGTCTATCGAGACCGGTTGTTCTGGGGGGGCTGGTTTTGGGGAGCCGCTGCCATCATCTGCGCACTGATCTGAGCCGTTTGCTTTTGAACTTCCTGAGAAATCATCGTCTGGATATTGCCCATCACCGTATTAAGCTGATTGACCAGTTGACCATCCGCCAAACCAGGCAGTCCGGGCCTGAACACCGATGGCTTGTCTGCAGCAGAATTACCCGCAGCTCCCGGTGCTATGCCAAGGCCTGCTCCGGAGACCTCTTTGCCCGCTTTAAGAATCTCAGACAAAAGGTCTGAGTCTGCTAATATGTTACTCAAGGTCGCATGTTGATCCGCGTAGGCCTTGGACAGTTTGTCTGCAGTTGAACTGGCATCAGCCAGCAATTTTTCGACAACATCTTGCCCCTGCGCAAAAGCGCTGTCACCCTCTTCTTTCTTCTTCAGGATCTCACCAGCCAACCCAAGAACACTGGGCAAAGTTTGGTGCAAGACCTGATAATCACTCTGAAGGTTCGAGGTCTTGATATAGCCCTCCAACAGAGACTTAAGCGCTTGAGTTGGAGTAACGGCAGGTGTCTCAACGGCGTCCGCCGCCCCCCGTTTCAAAGCCTCGTCCATCGTCTGTCTCCTCTATAATCGTTTCCTGAACGATGCGTCTTTCATGGTGAACGCTGTTTTGACCGCCGCACCCAAATTCGATATCGCTGCTCTGCGCCCTGTGCGAACCACCGCAACACGGACAGCATTCTGCCATCCCGCCAGTTCCTATGGACGAACTTGTGCACCCTGCATCAGCCCGTTTCATCTGCTTGCGTTGGTGGAACTGCTGCTGAAAATGCTGCGCGCCATGCAGTATCCCACGCGCTCTGGTCGCCGTTGAAACCAAATTCGGATAGACACAGTAGAGAAGCTGCACATCGCCTTGCTCGGCGTTTGCAAGATCCTCCTGCCAATCAGCCAAGATGCCTTGAAGCACATCATCCAACGCTTGGCAGATCTCGTCGAGTTCACTTCCCACGGCCTCACACCTCTTGCTATCTGGAACATCACGCCCGCGTCTGCGGCATCGACTGCTCATGTCTCAACCTTCCTTGTCGGTCAGATCAGATCGCGCAACGGGAACATCCGCCCCCAGTTCATCTGGCGCTGACGTCACATTGCCTGCCTCAACAGCCGCACCTGATACCTGCCCGCGCAGAATTTGCGACAAGGCCGACAAAAGCTGCTCTTGATCCCCCACAGGAAGTGATTTGAAAGTCTCCAGCAAACCCTTGCCGCTTGCAGTCATTGGGGTGGTTGCCGAACCGACTAACGAGCTGCCAGGATCAGCAGGGGTCGAACTTCCATTCCCGTTCTTGGAACCATTCATCGCAATGCCCTTTTTTTCCTTGGCTTATCCCAACACCCCAGTTTCGTAATCTAACCAGACTTCAGGTCAGAGATGACCGTAGCTGCAGATTGCCCGGCCGCAGTGCTCACGCTGCTGTATGCGGCGATAGACTGGGTGACCATGTTTTGAATTTCGAGCAAAAGAGGAATTTCCTTGATAGCCGACACCGGCTCTGGACCCTCCGCAGCCTTCTTGATCGCAACCGCCTGCGCTGCCACCGCAATCTGCATGATCGCATTCATGTAATTTTTCGCATCCTGAACCGCGAGGCCGGTCGTGGTGCTCACCATCATCTCAGGCGGTGTAACAACGAGCTCACCCGCGTAATTGCTGGTTTCCGTGTTGGTGAACTGAACGGCCTGGACGATCTGGCTGTTGAGCGCAGATACATTCGGCGTCGGAGCTTTTGTAAAGTGGACCTTTGGTGGCCCCGCTGGCTTGTCACCACCACCACCGACCATATCACTTGCCCCTAACCCAACCCCTGGATTTTGGGACGGCTCCGACACAGTGTCCTTGTGAGCCGCTAATTTATGCTCCTGCAGATCGGAATGGACATCCGCTGCCAAGTCAGATTCTGTTTTACCAAACCAGCCGCCGAGCCCCATAATCATACTCCCGTATCTTTAGAAGGCACCATTCTGATGAACAGCACTTTTTGAAATTCACTAAGAAGACTCGCCGATGTCCATAATCAGCTGACAAGCTTTTGAAACCACTGCAGTGGTGATCTGGTTCATCGCCTGCTGGCTATGAACCGCATTTTGGATCGACAGACCTGATGCATGACTTGCCACCTGATAAAGGCTGGCAAGAGCCTGTGCCGGAGACTCGGCAACCACCTTGACGTTGGTTTGTGTCACCGCGTCGGTGATTTGAGCATTCACACTGTCGACCATATTGACTTCCAATCCGGCTTGGGTTTGTCGTGCCTTCGGACTGCCGGACCCGGCACCCAATCACCACCCCGTTCCGGTCTGTCTCCACTTTTCCTTACTTTTTAAGACGCATCAGCCGATCGCTTGTGAAAACTTTTTTCCGGCAATCGATCCGCCCACCTCTAATTCGTCGCTCAGGACACTTTTTAACTTCTGACGTAAGTGCTGCACCCGCTTGCGCGCCAATGGCTCGGAAATGGACAAATCCCGAGCAATTTCCCGGTAACTCAGTTCTTCACAAAACCGCAGGCGGAACACCTCTCCAAATTCTGAGGGCAAGCCATTCACCACCTTGAAGACTTCGCGCAAGGCATCCTGATGCCTAAGCAGATTCTCCTGATCCGGTTTTTTGTCAGCCAATCCACCCGTGTGATCCTGATAGACATCAGCCTGAAAATCACGCACCTGACGCTCCGAGTTCAAACGACGCAAACGGCTGATGTACTCGTTCTTCATCGCGAACAGCAGAAAAGCACGCGGTTCTCGCACTTCCGTTTCATGACGCTCGACATGGCTTACAGCCTTTACAAGAGTCGAGGACAGCAAGTCCTCTGCATCCTCCCGGTTGCCCCGCGCCAACCGCAATGCCCTTCGCCTCAAAACCAGAGCATCTTCAATCCAGCTTAGCCAGATCCCGGACGAGGGCATTGAGCGTTCCCCATCGGACAGAGTATCATCAGACACAAGCATCCTCCATTCCGTCATCGTCGACATCTCCCCCTGAAGACGCAACCAAAAGGAGAATGTGAATAAATTCTCCCTCTGTGACAGCGCTTTTTCTCAAGCGGAAAAATAGCTAGAATTGGCGCAGTCAAGCCCTTCAGGCAAAGCTTGACACCACAAAAGCGCAACTCAAATACAATCTATAATTGATTAATTAAGAAATGCAATCAAAATACACTTGAGGGTTGCAAATTGACTTATGCGCTCATTCTACAACCGGCCCAAAGTCCAATTTTGGGTTCCAGCCTCAAAAAGAGACAACTCAAAAATGGATAAACAATCATTCCTGGTCGGAATTTAAGTGAAATTCCGCAAGGTAATAATAAATACTGATGTATTGGTTTCAAGCTGCAATATTCAAAGGTATCATCTTCAGACTTTACTAAGCAGCATAACATATATTTATTACTGATTGTGCAGATTAGGGCTTAAACCCGTAATATTGCATGCACTGGTCGATCTGAAACCGGTCGGATTCGAAGCGTAAAAAGGAAAGAAACCTGGATGTTTTTCGATTTTTGGCAACACTTCAGACGCCTTGTTCCAGATTGATCCAATTTTATGAGTCCGAACCCTAAAGTATGAACTCGAAGTGAAATTCAAGCAGCCAGCTGAAACTCCAAAACTCAAAATTGAAATGCACAAGTAAAAGCAACCTCTCCAGAGGACGAGAGAATAACCTCAACGCTCTCGACAAACCGCCGGACCAAACATCATGATGAAGCGTTTCGCCTCGAATGCCGCTCCCAAGGACCTACAGCTGCTCGACCCAATGTTTGATTTCCTTGATCGGATTTCCGACCTCAGCGCCAGAACCGCAACATTCGAGGACTGGCTCAGCGGCTATATGGCTGAAGTCTGCAATTACACCGACTGGAAGATCGGCCACGCATGGGCCCCCTGCCCGGACACCCCTGACGAACTGAAGTCCCTTGAGATCTGGCATATACTCCCGGGCATCAAGGCAGATTCATTCAAAGCCAAGACCGAGTCCTTGCGTTTCAAAAGCGGGGTGGGACTTCCAGGCCGTGTTCATCAGAAAGCCCGACTCGACTGGATCCAGGATGTCAATCTGGATGACAACTACCCTCGGAAGCCCTTTGCAAAGGAAGCCGGCTTGATGGGCGGTTACGGATGCCCTGTTATCGTTCAAGGCAAAGTCGCTGCGGTCATTGAGTTTTATGACAACAAGCCCGCCAACCCGGATCCTTCACTTGTACGATTGCTGGAATATCTTGGGTCTCAGGTTGCACCCGTTTTGGAGCGCTCAGAACGCGCCCATCAACGCAACGAGCTGGCCACAGATCTGGAAACAAAGGTCTCGAATTCTGTCAAGGCAATCTCACAGGCGGCCCTGAGCATGAAAGAAGCGGCTGAAACGGCCAGCAACCTGTCCAGCCAGGCTCAGACCAAGTCCGACACCAGCGCCCAGGCATCGACCCAGTCTTCCAATCAGATTCAGCTCGTAACAACAGCATCAGCTGATCTGCTCCAGGCCATTCGATCCATCGAAGTGGAACTGGGCGGCACCCGCGCAACCGTATCGACTGCATCCGACCGAATTCTGGCAGCCAACAGCACCTTTGAGAGCCTCAAGGAGGGCGCGAAGGAGATCGAGGATGTCGTCAACATCATCAATAAAATCGCAGACAAGACCAAGCTCCTGTCCCTGAACGCAACCATTGAAGCCTCTCGCGCCGGAGAGCGCGGTGCCGGCTTTGCCGTCGTCGCCTCGGAAGTCAAGGAGCTGGCAGCCCAGACTGAAAAATCAACCAATCACATTGCCCAGCGTGTCCGGGAAATTCAGAACTTTACATCAGAGGCAATTGGCGAATTTCAGGCGATCACGGATATTATCTCCAAGATCGATGAATTGACCAACACGATCTCCGACGCAATGGGAGAGCAACAGCGCACTGGCAATCTCATTTCGGAAAATGCCAGCACAGCGGAAAATCAATCCATGAGCGCCTGTCAGGCGGTTCAGGACGTGACCGAACAACTGGTAACCATTGACAGCAGCTCGCGCTACGTCTTCCAAACAGCGACGGAATTCGTCGAACGCATGCAGGATCTTCAGGTGGAGGTCGGCGGATTCGTCGATGAAATCCGAAAGGGCTGACTTCAACCCAGGCTTTCAGCAACGAACACCAAGCAACGGGCTAATGCGTTCAAACACGGCAGCCTCAAGCCACATTGGGGCCGCATCATCCTTTGACCGTAGAGCGCATTTCGGCCTCTGCGATGCAGACACGCCCCCTGCCCCAAAAGAGACGACCATACCTGTAATCGGGCGATGACCCGATCCGATATCGACGGTGAAATCGGGATTGGTTTTAATTGTCGATTTTAGGAAAAAATGTCCTACAATGGAAACGATCGAATCCATGATTGGCGGACCAATGCAAATGCCTGATAAATGGCCCAAGCAAACTGCAAGACCACTGGCCACTTGGTTTTGCGAAGCCATAGCAACATCCGGCAAAACTCAGAACGAGATAGCTGGATTGCTTGGCCTCCAGAACAATGCTGTTTCCAAAATCAAGGCCGGTAGGCGAGACATCCGCGCCGAAGAAATGCTTATTCTATCAGAGGAATTGGGCATTCCATTGCCATCGATGACGAAGAAAGCAAGTGTAGACTATGACCTTTTCGACAAAGCCTATACCGAGGTTGTTCGAGCAGATCAGAGCTCCACGGTTAAAATGCACCCCAAGGAATTACTCAATGAAGTGCACCATACCTACTTGCGACTTTTGGAAGAGTCGCCACGGATTGGAGCTTAACGATGAATGAAGTGATTTTAACCGATGAGCACGAAATGTTTTTCGGATTATTTAAAATTGCGGCGACGTGGGACTGTCTGTTCATTCTCGAATTTCACTGCCTGGATCTTTTTGGCCATAATCAGATAACCCGCCTGACGACAGCTCAACAGACAGATCTATCACTTGCTGCCCGAAGGGACATATTCATAGAGGCCGTTGAAAAAGGCTACGATCCCGACCTAAGGGAAACCACATTGCAATGACCGCCTTTGTTGAACGCCTTGATGCAAGCATGATCGAAATGGGTGCAGCCGATGAAGCATCCCGAACTCTCTTTACCATGTGGCGGCGCAATGAAGGACTATTGGAACAAGGCACAACACTCAACGCAATATCCCCGCGTCTCATACTCCTACCGCCTACCGCATTAGAGAACGATGTGCCGAATATCGGTTTCATGGGTAAGGAAACACTGTTCGCCAAGTATTATCCAGAGACAACCACACAACCCACGGCATACCCGACCAGCCTTTTAGCCCAAGATTACAAGAAACTGATTTCGGTCGGCTATCACGCCGCCATATCCGGAGAGCCGTGGTATGACATAATCGGCACAGGCGCGCTTCTTGGTTTTGGGCGACCCGAGCTTATATACGAACGGATCATCCTCCCATTCAGGACGAAATCCGGGTATCGTCGCCTGTTCTGCTTGACGATTGAACGCGACGTTGCTCAACAACGCGCTCTGCCAGATCGCAAGCATCATGTCCTGAATTTCCCACAAAAATTAGATTTGGGTCAAGTGTCGCAGGAAGCCCTCCGGACCATCTGACACCTTCGAAATGGCATCTGGAGAAACCGCAATCACGCCAGAAGCCGTTCCGAAAATTACTCCCCTGTACCCATCCATAGAGGAAATTCGGGCTCCATTCCTCCAAAGCATCGATTTGCACCATCTGCGTAATCATGCCGCCGAGTTTCTGGCTACGCCAATCTTCATGGATCCAACACCCCCCCATGTAGACAACCCGACCTCGGATCGCCTGCCCTAGTCGCGGCTGACTATCAGCAAGTGAAACCTGCGTCCCATCAGCACGTGGATAGCAGCGATAGAAATACTTGCGCCAAAAATCAGTCAGGCACATACCACCTAAATCATCAAGCCGCGCCGCGATCCGACCAACACAGTTACCGTTCGCGTCGGACAGAGACAGCCAGAAGGCTTGCGCAGGCGTGTAGGTATTCAAGGACGGCGAGAAATGCCCCTCAAGGAGCGGCGCTCCTGCAGCAAGCGATCTTGCATCAATGAGGTCGAAATCGGAGCCACGCTCTAATGTCAGACCCAAATCTTTGAAACCATGGTGCAAAATCGACCAAGCTTCCATGAGATCCGTTTTTGCAATTTCGTAGGGCGACATCCACTGTTCCAAAACTCTCTCCATGTAATACCCATAACGGCAATAAAAGTACCAATTTAGAATTATTGTGCTGCAACAGCGATCACAGATTCGTATAATCGAAACCGTCCAAATCAAGTGTGCGTTGATAATATCCGAGTTAATTCTCTGATAAGTCAGACCTTTAGCACAATGTTACTTTACACCAGAGAGTCAAACAGTAGGAAGCCCATCAACGCCTCGATATATACTGCCGTTACGTCAGGCGGAGAACTTACAGATGCCAGGGCTCTACTTGAAATAACGCAGAACTTTTCAGAAACAGGGGATGATAGAGATTGGATCGCATGGCGTCATCAGATGGCGAGCATTTTGAAAAGAAACTCTGAAAACATCTACGCCGCCCAATCAACTCTTGTGGACGCTAAAAAAGGACGGAACAAGAACAGGGCACGCCGTGAGACTTCTTAAAAAGTCTGACGTTCCCGTTTACTCAAGGCATAGCAACAGCCCAAAAAGGCAAGTTGTTCAAGTCTGTCTAAGGAGAGAAAATGGTGGGTGAGTGGGGGCTCGAACCCCAGACCCGCTGATTAAGAGTCAGCTGCTCTACCAACTGAGCTACACACCCACTGACGCAGCCAGTGGCGCGTCGATTTCGGGTGTATATAGGCGGTTCCCCGATGGCGCAATCCCCCTCAAGTGTTTTTTATCGCAAGGCGGTTTCCAAAGCGGGACCCAAACAGCGCCCATGGCCGTAACGCGCCATCCAGGGTGAAACGGCCCCCTAAACAGCCCTGGGGAAAACCGGCCCCACAGAGCGCGCGAAATTATCAGAAAGCAGAGGAGAGGTTTGTGAAACAAATGCAATTTTGCGCTTGACCCCCTCCCCGCGGCTGACTAGGGTGCGATGCATCACGTGGAGGTCACGACCTCTCGCGATCCCAGTGGGGAAATGCTTCAGACTTGTACCGATGCATGAACCATTGAGGTTAAGAACGACAGCATTGAGACAGGACTTAAAGCTCTCCTGTGATTATGAGAGTTTTAAATTGGAAGGCAGACGATCACATGACGTCTCTAATTCTAGTAGTGGGAACGCGCGCCGCCGGAACGAGTTAGCTCGTTCGGAACAGGTTGGCGCGCATCTCAGGTCCCTCGGGGCCTTTTTTTATGCCCTCCCCGTTTCGATCCGCCAGACCAGCAGCAACGCAGGCCCTTCCATCCTGCCTCAATGCGATAAATGACACGACGACAAAGACGAGCCAAGCCCATGAACCAAAGGTCAGGGCCAATGCAAGGAAAGCGAGAATGACACGGGAGATGACCGGCGCCGAAATGGTGATCCAGGCACTGAAAGACCAGGGAGTTGAAACTGTTTTCGGCTATCCGGGCGGTGCAGTGCTTCCCATTTATGACGAGATCATTCAGCAGGAAGGCCTTGAGCACATTCTGGTGCGACACGAACAGGGCGCAGGCCATGCAGCTGAAGGCTATGCCCGCTCAACTGGCAAGCCGGGCGTTGTTCTGGTCACCTCAGGTCCGGGCGCGACCAACATGGTCACCGCGCTGACAGATGCCATGCTGGACAGCATTCCGCTTGTCTGCCTCACCGGCCAGGTGCCAACTCATCTCATCGGCAGCGATGCCTTTCAGGAATGTGACACGGTCGGCATCACCCGTCCTTGCACCAAGCACAACTGGCTTGTGCGCGATGTCAACGATCTCGCCCGCATTCTGCATGAAGCCTTTTATGTCGCGACATCTGGCCGTCCGGGACCGGTCGTTGTTGACATTCCAAAGGACGTCCAGTTTGCCACCGGCACCTATCAGGGTCCAAAGGCCAACCTGTCGACCAGCCACAAAAGCTATCGTCCGCAGATCAAGGGCGACGCGCAGGCAATCCGCATTGCAGCCGACCTGATGTCGAAGGCCAAAAAGCCTGTGCTTTATACAGGCGGCGGCGTCATCAACTCCGGCCCGAACGCCTGCCAGCTGCTGCGCGAACTGGTTCAGCTCACCGGCTTCCCGATCACATCGACGCTGATGGGCCTGGGGGCTTATCCGGCCTCCGGCGACAACTGGCTCGGCATGCTCGGCATGCACGGCACCTATGAAGCCAATATGACCATGCATGACTGCGATGTTATGGTCTGCGTTGGTGCCCGCTTTGATGACCGGATCACCGGCCGTCTTGATGCCTTTGCCCCCAATGCCACAAAGATCCACATCGACATTGACCCATCCTCGATCAACAAGACCGTCAAGGTTGACCTGCCAATCATCGGCGATGTTGGTCATGTGCTGGAAGATCTGGTCCGGATCTGGCGGACCTCGTCCTTGCAGGCCGACCCTGCCGCGATGAAATCCTGGTGGGCCGAGATCAACAAGTGGCGTGCCCGCAATTCGCTCGCCTATCGGCCAAACGAAAACGTCATCATGCCGCAATATGCGATCCAGCGCCTGTATGAGCTGACGAAGGACCGGGAGACTTACATCTCCACAGAAGTCGGCCAGCACCAGATGTGGGCTGCGCAGTTCTATGGCTTTGAAGAGCCGAACCGCTGGCTCACCTCCGGTGGCCTGGGCACCATGGGTTACGGCCTGCCAGCTGCCATCGGCGCACAGGCAGCGCACCGCGATGCCCTGTGCATCGACATTGCCGGCGATGCCTCGATCCTGATGAACATTCAGGAAATGTCCACCGCGGTTCAGCATGGCCTGCCGGTCAAGGTCTTCATCCTGAACAACCAATATATGGGCATGGTCCGCCAGTGGCAGCAGCTGCTGCATGGCAACCGCCTGTCACACACCTACACCGACAGCCTGCCGGACTTTGTCAAATTGGCAGATGCTTATGGCGGGGTCGGCTTCCGGGTGGAAAAACCGGCAGACCTGGATGGGGCCATCGAAGAGATGATTGCCATCGACAAGCCGGTGCTGTTCGATTGCCGCGTGGCCAATCTTGCCAACTGCTTCCCAATGATTCCCTCGGGCAAGGCACACAATGAAATGCTGCTTCCGGACGAGGCAACCGACGAAGCTGTGGCCAACGCCATCAGCTCCGAAGGCAAGGCTCTGGTTTAAGGACAGATCGACATGAACGCTCAAAACACCACACCGGCCCTATCGGCCTATTTCATGGCAGTCGTCAGCGACAAGAACGAGACCCACACGCTGTCCGTCATCGTTGACAATGAACCGGGCGTGCTGGCCCGGGTCATTGGCCTGTTTTCAGGTCGCGGCTACAACATCGACAGCCTGACTGTGTCGGAAACCGAACACGAGAACCACCTGTCCCGGATCACCATCGTCACCACCGGCACGCCCATGGTGATCGAGCAGATCCGCCATCAGCTGGATCGTCTCGTCCCGGTTCACCGGGTGACAGATCTGACCGTGGAAGCGCGCCTTGCCAATCAGGACAAGCCGCTGGAGCGCGAGCTGGCCATGGTCAAGGTTGCTGGTACGGGTGACAAACGCCTGGAAGCCCTTCGCCTTGGCGATGCCTTCCGCGCAACGGTGATCGATGCCACGACAGACCACTTCGTCTTCGAGATCACCGGACGGTCCTCCAAGATCGAACAATTCATCGCGATCATGAAACCGCTCGGCCTCGTCGAAGTCTCCCGCACCGGCGTCGCCGCCGTTCAACGCGGCGCTGAAGGGCTTTAACCGGCACGACCTCGCAAACAAGCTGCCGTCCCGGGCTCGCCCCGGGACCAGCTACTTGCCATATGATCCCGGATCAGGTCCGGGGCGACACAGACCAATGCTCAACGTCCCATCAGCTTGCCGCGATGACCGTGGCCAAATTCTTGATGGTCAGCCTTACCGAAAATCTGCTTGTGATTGGACAAAGCTGATTTCGGCCCCGGTGATCCGGCTTATCACGCCACCCGTGTTCACAGCACGATAGATGGATCTTGGCGGACGCGCAGCTTCGTCAACGCTGCGATGGACCCAGTGTCTAACTTCCATCGCTTTTAACGACTGTGACAAGGCGCGATCTGTGATCGTCTTTAAATTGCGCTTGATATCATTGAAGTGGCTTGGCTTTTGAAGGGACGTCAGCACCGGTAGTGTCCATGACCTGCGAAGCAAGTCCTGGTCATCATCTGCAGAAACACGCTGAACTTTGTCTGCGATTGCCGCGGCTTCCATTCCTAGCTGGGTCAGCCGAAACTCTGGTCGCAGCGGATGGCCGTAACCGGGATTTCTTTCCAACAGGTCTATCTTGATGAGATGGTCCATGCTTTGGGCGAAAGCAGTCCTGCTCGCGCCTGTCGCTGCAAGCAATGTCGCCTGCCGTCCTGGAACACCCGCGTGCAAGCTGGACAATATGGGCAAGGCCCAAGCCCTTGACGTGATGTTGACAAATGAACCAATGTACATAAAGTATATCTAGTATATTTTTAACCGAAAGGAAATACCATGGCGCTCATTTCGTTGGATGAAACGATCAACATCTCGTTTTCGGTCAAAGATCGCCACGCAAGCGCCAAGTGGTTCGAAAGCATGCTTGGGTTCGAGACCCTCTATCATGCGGACGAAGCAGGCTGGACGGAACTCCAAACGAACACCGCTGGTGTCACAATTGGCCTTGGCGAACACACCAAGCCCTCCCCTGGCAACTGTGTTCCCGTTTTCGGGATCGCTGATCTGGACACCGCTCGGCAGAAACTGGAACAGGCAAAGGTACAATTTGACGGCGAGACAGACGTGGTCGAAGGCATGGTCAAGACGGCAACGTTTTACGATCCTGATGGCAACGCCCTTATGCTCGCAGAAGACCTGACGGGAGGGGCGTGACAATGCCTGCCTCGTGCAGTGTTCCCAGCCCCAGTCAGCCCGAAGCTGCGATTGAGGCCTGCCGCGAGAGATCTTGGCGGGTTTTTTGATGGCCTCGCTCGTTATTCCGGACGCAGCAAAGCAAAAGGCCGGGACATCTGCAGTGACATCCCGACCTTCTTCATGTCGCCCCGTCTTGCTGCCCACCCTGTAAGGGCGAGCATTCGCCAGGGAGGGCGTTCAATCAGGCAGCTCGGATTTTCACCAAAAACGCATTGACTGCAGATTGAAGCGTGTCCGCGTCCTGCGCCAACGCTTGGGAGGATCCAAACACTTGGGAAGCAGCATCGTCAGAGTCTTCGGCATTGGTTTTCACGACCGCCAAGCGTTCTGTCACCAGCGCCGTGCCATTTGCGGCCTCGTGAACACTGCGAGCGATCTCCGACGTGGCTGCCTTCTGCTGCTCGACGGCACTGGCAACGGCCGTTGTGAGGCTATGCATCTCTGAAATCGAACCGCTGATTTCGCCGGTTCTGGACACGACATTGTCCGTTACGTTTCTAAGCTCGTTAATCTGGTTTGAAATCTCATTTGTCGCTTTCGATGTCTGATCGGCCAATTGCTTGACTTCTGCAGCCACGACCGCAAACCCTTTGCCAGCCTCTCCGGCCCGTGCAGCCTCGATTGTTGCATTCAAGGCCAAGAGATTTGTTTGTTCTGCAATGCCTGTGATCAGCTCAATCACATCTCCGATCCGCTGGGCAACTGTCGCCAGACCCTGAACATCCTTGTCCGTTTCCTTGACTTGATCGACGACAGTGGTCACGCGGCTTGACGCATCGGAAATGCGATCGCCGATCTCCGACGCACTGGCTGACAATTCTTCAGTGGCCCCGGCAACGGTTTGAACATTCGCTGAGGTTTGCTCGGCAGCCGAGGTAAGATCAATGGCCTGACGATTGGTTTGTTGCGCATTCTCGGCCATGGTGGAAGAGGACACCTTGAGACCGTCCACAGCTCCGGACAGTGAGCCAACCAATTGGCCAACCTGCGCCTCTAAATCATTGGCAAGGCTGGACATCATCTGTCGTTTCTCACCCTCTGCACGGGCTTCCTGCTCTTTCATTTCTGCTTGCAGGATCTCACGCTCATTCATGCCCTCTTTGAAAATCTGAACCGCGTCTGCAATCTCACCGATTTCGGTCTTCAGTCCTCTCATGGGGATATCTACAGACACATCCCCGCCTGCCAGGGAACGCATTGGCCTGACGATTTTTTCAATGCTCAGGCGAATGTCAGTGGTGAGGAAGATCATGACGCCAATGACAATAGCAAACACACCGGCGCTTGTTGCGGTAAGAGTGATTGCTGCGGACTGGGCGGCCTCGTTTGAGGCGCGGCTGTTGGCATCGGAGTCTGCGTTGACCATCTCGACAATGCTGGCCACGGCGTCATTGGCCTTGTCAATCGACGGCGTCATGATCTGACGGTCTTGCTGGAAGGCCTCCGGCTTGTTGCCGGCCCTTGAATCCGCCACAACCGCTTGAACCTTTGTTTCAAACTCGGCCCAGGATGACTCAAAATCGTTGAACTTGGCCTTGAGTTCGTCATTGTAAAGATACGGCTTCAACAACGACGCCGTTTCTTTCACTTTATCGATTTTCTTGTTGAGCCAGAATTCTTCGTGGTCGTATTCCTCAACGGTGCTGAAGAGCTGATGATACAGCGCGCTCACCCGCACATCGATCATATCCCCACGCAATGTCCCGGCAAAACGCACGGCAGGAAGACTTTCCCCGGCAACGGTTTTGTTATCGGCAGCAAGATCATTGATGGAGCGGATGGACAGGCTGCTCAACCCCGCCATGAAGGCCAGTATCAGTAAAAAACACAATACCAACTTGAATTTTATTGAATAATTGGCGAGACGCTGCATGAGAGAGCTTTCTGATTCTAGGGAAACCAGAAGTATTTCAGCGCATTAACATTAAAAAAATTTAAATAAAAACGCGTATTTCAATCCTCTTTTCTCGGTGTGAGCTGCCCTATGTGAAGGCTGCAAGCCTGTGAAAGGAGCGAACGCCATCCGGCCGAAACCACTTGCCGCAAATCCCCTCTCTCCCCTTGCCGCCACCAGCCTCGCAGCGTATACGACACCGGCGTGAAAGCGCCCGCATCGGCGCTTTCCCCCCCAGTTCGACATGACAAAAGGCAAAGTGCCATGAACCACGGTCTCTCCCGGCCGAAGAACCAGATCCGCTGGCTGCTGCTGGAAGGCATTTCGCCGACCGCACGCGCGGTTCTGGAAAAGAACGGCTACAACAACGTCGAAGTTCTCAGCACCGCACTCGACAAGGACGCCTTGATCGAGAAAATCAAGGGCGTGCACATCATCGGCATTCGCTCGCGCACCCAGGTGACCGAGGAAATCCTGGCGGCTGCCAACACGCTGGTCGCCGTTGGCTGTTTCTCTGTCGGCACCAATCAGGTGGATCTGGAAGCAGCCTCTAAGCGCGGCATTCCGGTGTTCAACGCACCGTTTTCCAACACACGTTCCGTTGCAGAACTGACCATCGCCGAAATCGTCATGTTGATGCGCGGGGTCTTCACCAAGTCCGTCGCCGCTCACGATGGCAAGTGGCTGAAGTCCGCCGCCGGTTCCCATGAAGTGCGCGGCAAGACCCTTGGCATCGTCGGCTATGGCAACATCGGCACACAGCTGGCCAACCTTGGCGAGACCATGGGCATGCGGGTCATCTTCCATGACCTGACCGACAAGCTGCAGCACGGCAATGTCCTGCCGACCGAAAGCCTGGATGAACTTCTGGGCCAGTCTGATGTGGTCTCCCTGCATGTGCCGGACACAGCAGGCACGCGCAACATGATCACCGCCAGCGAAATCGCCAAGATGAAGCCGGGCGCATTCCTGATCAACAATGCCCGCGGCAAGGTCGTCGACATTGAAGCTCTGGCGGCAGCGCTCAAATCCAAACATCTGGCCGGCGCTGCCATTGATGTTTTCCCGGTTGAGCCAAAGTCCAACAAGGATGAGTTCATCAGCCCTTTGCGCGGCCTCGACAATGTCATTTTGACGCCCCACGTGGGCGGCTCGACGGAAGAAGCGCAGGAGCGCATCGGCGAGGAAGTCTCCAAGCGGCTGGTTGAATATTCTGACGTCGGCTCGACGCTCGGCGCGGTCAACTTTGCCGAAGTGCAGCTGCCAAAGGGCACATCCGTGACCCGCTTCATCCAGGTGCACCACAATGCGCCCGGTGCCATGCGGACCCTGAACGATCTCTTCGCCCGCCACGACCTCAACATCTGCTCCCAGTATCTGCAGTCCTTCAAGGACATCGGCTATGTGGTGGTGGACGTCGACACTGTGGTCGAAAACACCCAGGAGATCCTGGAAGAAATCCGCGCCCTGCCCAACACCATCCGGGCCCGTTTGCTGAACCGCGCCTAACGCGGAAACGCGCTGACACGCCGTCCCGGCCTTGCGCCGGGACCTGCGCTGCACAAAACGTGGCCCCGGATCAGGTCCGGGCAGCGGGAGTTGGTCAGGATGACAAAGAGGTGGCACGGACGTCGCTGATGAACGTTTACGGGCGGACAGCCAGGCCTGATCAGCACGGCTACAAACCTCCGGAGCGGCTTCTCCATTGTCCCTAGAGACAATTTCCCGTTTGACTCCAAGGCTTTTCCGGCCAATTTATCTAGGATAGATGCTGATCACAGCGTCCCAGCTTCTCCATTCCGGATCGATCCCATGACTGCCTCGCGCCTCTCCGTCAACGTCAATGCCATCGCCATGCTGCGCAACCGGCGCGATCTGCCATGGCCGAGTGTGACGGGCCTGGCGGCCATGGCCATGGATGCAGGGGCAAAAGGCATCACGGTCCATCCGCGCCCGGACGAGAGACACATCCGCAAGACCGATGTCTTCGATCTGGCCGAGCTTCTGGAAGAGCGTTACGCCAACAAGGAACTTTGCCTGGAAGGCTACCCGTCGCCGGATTTTCTCAAGCTGGTGGAAGAGGCCCGCCCGGATCAGGTGCTGTTCGTGCCCGATGATCCGGAGCAGACCACCTCCGACCATGGTTGGCAGTTCGACAAGGACACCTCCCTGCTGTCAGAGGCCATTGCCGCCTCAAAGGACTGGGCCGTCACCGTCTCCCTGTTCTGCGATCCGGACCCGGCAGCCCCCGAACACGCCGCAAAACTTGGCGCAGAACGGATCGAGATCTACACCGGCCCTTATGGCGCGTGCCATGACGATCCGGCTTTGGCAGCCCAGGAACTCGACAAGGTCGTTGCCACCGCAGAAGCTGCTCGATCCCACGGATTGGGCGTCAATGCCGGTCATGATCTGACGGTCGACAACATCCCGGCCCTGCTGGCCCGCGCGCCGTTCATTCGCGAAATGTCCATCGGCCACGGCTTCACCGCCGACGCGCTGATCCATGGCTTTGCCGACACTGTGAAACGGTTCCGGCAGGCGATGGGCGAGGTTTGAAACACATGCCTCTGTCGCAACAGATTGAGTTCCTCCTGCATGCAGACAAACTCAAGACAGTGGTTCGCAACAACAAGCTGGTCAGCGGTGAGCGCTTTGAGAGTTCGGCCGAACACAGCTGGCACGTGACGCTGCAAACACTGGTGCTTGGCGGCCATGCACCAAAGGATGTTCGGCTCGATCATGTCCTGAAGCTTTTGACGGTCCATGACCTGGTGGAAATTGAGGCCGGTGATCATTGGGTGACTGAGGACAATGCCGCTCAGGTTGCCGAAAAGGAAGCCCTCGCTGCCGAAACCATCTTCGCAATGCTGCCTCCATCTCAACGCGATGAATTCAAGTCACTGTGGTGGGAATTCGAGGAAAGTGCGACGGCGGAAGCCAAATTTGCCAACGCAATGGACGCCCTGCACCCGATCCTGATTGTTTTCAGCCCGAACGCCAGTGGTTTCTGCCATACAGCACTCAGCGCAGAATTCATTCGAAAAAAGAAACGACCTAAACTCGAACCCTACCCGGACTTATGGGCTTATGCCCAAACGCTCTTGGAAGACGCCGTTAAAAAAGGTAATCTCATTCCTTGAATGCTTCGCTTCTGAAACATTATATTCCCGACCAATAACTGGCCAATTCCATGACATTCGAAACCTGGCTCCTCTTCGTTGCCGTGTCCCTTGTTCCTGCTGTCAGCCCCGGTCCCGGTGTGATGCTGGCGATCAGCAACACGCTGCGCTTTGGGCGCAATGCGACGCTGGCCTCCGCTGCGGGCAATGCCGCCGGGCTGGTGGTCATCGGTTTCGCGGTCGCCTTCGGCTTTGGCGCCTTGATGGCAACATCGGCCTTGGCGTTCACCGTGTTGAAAATCATCGGCGCGGCCTATCTGATCTATATCGGCTTCAAGATCTGGCGGGATAAATCGAGCTTCAACACTCTGGACGCCGGAGACAGCGCCCGCAAAAGCTACAGCGCGCTGTTTCTGCAGGCGTTCTTTGTGTCTGTCACCAATCCGAAAGCCATTTTGGTCATCACGGCCCTGTTCCCGCAGTTCATGGCTCGCAGCGGGGTCCACCTGGACCAGACGTTGATCCTCTCCCTCACCTACGCGGCTCTTTGCTATGCCAATCACGCCGCCATCGCCTTTGCGGGAAACTCCCTGCGCCGCTTCCTGACCTCGCCGAACCGACTGACATTTGTCCGCCGCGTGACCGGAGGTCTTTTCATGGGTTTCGGCGCAGCGCTGGCAGCCTCCAGCAGGTAGCCATCTTACAAGGAAGCCCGCTCCGATGACCTGCACCATCCTTGCCCTGTGCGGCAGCTTGCGGGCGTCTTCGTCCAACCGGGCACTGCTGGAAACAGCGATGTCCCTGCAACCTGCTGGCCTTAAGATCGAGCTGTATGATGGACAGGCAGCCCTGCCACACTTCAATCCGGATCTGGAAACCGCCGGCGTCTTGCCCAACCCGGTTTTGCCATCTGAGGTCATCGATCTGAGACAACGTGTGCGACAGGCTGACGGCCTTCTGATTGCCTGCCCCGAATATGTTCATTGCCTGCCGGGCAGCTTCAAGAACCTGCTGGATTGGCTGGTTGGATGTCCGGACTTTCCCGGAAAACCCGTCGCGCTGTTTCAGGCAACAGAGCGCCACGAATATGTCCCGGCCATGCTGCGGGACGTGCTGACGACAATGTCCGCAGAGATCCTTGACGTGGCCTGCTTCATGCTGCCAGCGACAACCAATCAGATAGACCAGACATGGATTGAAAAGCAGCCTGCCCTTTGCGACGAGATGGGCCGCAAACTTGAAGCCTTCGCCCACAGAATTGCCCCGAAAGCACCATGAGGCAATGCTTCAGGGTTGGCAGTCTTTGCAGGGCCAGGGCTGAGGCGATGGCTCGCACTTAACACCCCTTTGCTTCACGCCTTCCGCACCAACTTCGGATAAGCTTCCTGGGGGATCAGCGGCAAGACTGTGTTGCCAATCAAATAGGGTGCAAGCTCACTGACAGGCATCGGCCTGCCGTAGAAGAAGCCCTGAATATGATCGCACTCCAACGCGTTGAACGCATCAGCCTGTTCTGCCGTTTCAATGCCTTCTGCAGTCACCTTCATATTCAGCTTGTGGCCCAGCATGACGATCGTATCGAGGACTTCACGGGATTTGCAGCCCTTTTCACAAAGGGCACTCACAAATGACCGGTCAATTTTCAACTTGTCGAAATTGTACTTCCACAAATAGCCAAGACTGGAATATCCGGTGCCAAAGTCATCCATGGCCAGAGAGATGCCAAGCACACGCAAGGCGGCGAGCTGATCTGTGACAGGATCCTCATAATCGATCAGAAGGCTTTCTGTGATTTCCAGCTCAAGGCGTTTTGCATCAAAGTCATGGGTCTCAAGCAAGTCGATGATCCGGCCGACAAGCGTTCCGCTTTCAAACTGGCGCGCAGACAGGTTCACCGAAACAAAAATATGCTCTGGCCAGTCAGCGGCAATCCGGATCGCTTCCTTCAAAACCCAGTCCCCAATCACATTGATTTCACCGCATTCTTCTGCCACCGGAATGAACTCGGTAGGCGATATTGAGACCCCATTGGCATCGGTCAGCCGCAAGAGCGCCTCGAATCCCTCGACCCGCCGGCTCTTCGGCTCAATCAAGGGCTGGAAATGAAGCTCGAACCGGTTCTGAGCAAGTCCCAGAAGAACGCTTTCCTCCACATGCCTGCGGCGCAAGATCTTTGTCTCAAGAACAGGTGTGTAAAAAATCGCCGTGTTACGGCCCACCAGCTTCGCCTGATACAGGGCAACATCGGCCTTCTGCATACGTTCGCTCAAGCTCATGCGCTTGATATCATCGGCATGGACCCCAAGGCTGATATGTCCGGTAATCGCAATTCCATCCAGCTGAACTGGCTCGCTGACGCTGGCCCGCAGGGACTGGATCAGGTCTACCAGCTCATCCTGAGTGCGATTGAACAGCAAAAGAACAAATTCATCACCGCCAATTCGCGCTGCCAGATCTCTTTCGGACAAAACACCGGAAATTGAATTACCGACATGGCGAAGGAACTCGTCGCCAATCTTATGGCCAAAAGTGTCGTTCACAGTCTTGAATTTATCAACATCGATAAAGACGACAGTCGTTTTGGAAAGATTGAGGGTTCCCTTTTTTCGCCGCTCGTCAACGTGATGAAAGAACGTTGCCCGATTGTTGAGCCCGGTCAATTGATCAAACGTCGACAGAACCCTGACATGTTCACGGCTCTGCATTTGCTGTCTCATCTTGATGATATAGCCAACAAAGGGCACGCTGAAGGTCAAGAGCAGGATTGCACCAAGGCCTGAAGACGCCTGCAACACATTATTCCAAATAAGAGCGGCAGTAGGCGTCTCATCCAGATAAACCTCAACGACGCCGATCGTGGCGCCAACTTCGTTTAACACCGGAACATAGGCTTCGACATAGAGCTCCGGGCGATTGCTATTCTGGCTGCCATCCCGGACATCAATCATGGATTTGCCAAAAGCCAAAACCGCATGGGCGTGACCATTGTGATCCGTCGTGGCGCCACTTTCAAAAGGGATGCCAAGTTCGTCGGAAATCAGAACAAGTTTTGCATTGGCATCAAACAGCTTGAACCGGAACACGTCACCGACATGAGCAGCTGTCTCAATCATCATTTTTTGAGAATTTGTCGGCTTGCCACGCATGATCAATTCGGACAGCCCAGGCATTGTCTCCGTAAAATAATTCGCCCAGTTCTGCGCCTTTCGTTCAGCGTCACTGACAATCAGCGAATTAACGGTCGTGCTCATTCCCCACTGCGCCATGAAAGACATCGCGCCGACAAACAAGAGCATCCAAACGAATGCAAGAAAATTCCTAAACATGCGCGCCCCCAATAAGCAGTAGCAACATGTTATGATGTTAAAAAAATAATATTCCGATAAAATAAACTATAGAAGTCCCCCGAATAAGAACAAATACATTAATCAAGTTACCATATGATATATTTTACAATAGTATATTTTAAAATAGCAGAACATGAATATAAGCAGCTGAGATATATATCAAAATCACCCGGGTTCATTCGCTTTCACAGCACCATTGTAAAAACGAGCCCAAACGGCATTGATTTAAAAAGTTACACCCCGATTTCCTCAAAAGAAAAACAAGCAGGAAAAGCTAATTCAAGCCGGTTTCAGACCGGTTTTGGGTCAATGACCCTGCCTCCTTTGCCAATGCGGGATCGTTATCGCAACGGGCCAACGGGATCTGGGTAAAGGAGTGAATCGCCGTTATGTAACGCTCACCATCAAAGGTTGTTGTGTCGACTTTCGCACAGGCGCAAGCATAACCGTAGTTGCCGTTGGTTCGCCGATAGTCGCCTTCCGAGATGTCGCCAATCCGATCCATGCCAAGTGGCTCCCAGTCTCTACCCTGCAAGCGAATGGTCCAGGTCCCCTCCCCATCCGTCAGCCACCAGTTCGCCGGCGTCGGGTTCTCGATCAAGCCACACCGATTTTCTGCCGCTTGCGCGACCTGTGTGACCAGACCTCCCAGGAAAACACTGACGAATGTCAGGTTCAAGAACGTCCGAGAGATCATCTTTAACATGGGTCTTGCCTCAAGCCAGCCGGATGGGGAGCCGGTCATACTGGACGGCTCCCTTGAATTCAGCTTACCGGAATTCCCGGCACCGGTCTGACATTAGATGATTGCCAGCACGACGACCAGAATGCGGATAGGGCAAAATAAGCTCTATCATCTTACCCAGCTACCCTGCCAGCCCGTCCCGTTTGGCCGCCTGGTGTTCATCTTCGATCAAACCCAGCTTCCAGTAGCCTGAAATATAAGCCGATTGTTTGTCTATGCCCTTGTCCTTGTGCACCAGCATCCGCAAATCACGGATAACGCCGCTTTCACCGGCTATACAGGTCTGAATTTTGCCTTCAGGCCAAGCCAGGGACTTAATCAGGTCGAGCTGATCGTTGGTCCGCTTGTGCGGATCGTCCTGAACCAGCCAATGGGCTACAACACCGGCAGGCATGTCGATTTCCTGGCGGTCTTCGCTCGAATGCACTTCAAAGACGGCAACACCACGTGCATCCTTTGGCATGGCTTCCAGCGTTGCAGCTGCGACCGGCAGAGCCGACATGTCAGCCGCCACCAGGTACCAATCTGCATAGAATTCGGTCAGCTTGACCGGACCTGGACCCATGAAGGCGAGAAAATCGCCCGGCTTGGCCGCTTGCGCCCAAAGCGTCGCTGGACCTGTGTCGCCATGTGCAACGAAATCAATGTCCATCTCCAGGCCCTCAGGCCGAAACGCGCGAACAGTATAAGTCCGGATCGAATGCAGCTTTTCCTTGGGCCGCCCTTCCGCAAAATGAGCGGTAAAGCTGTCTCGATCTTCGCCATCACGAGGGAACACCAATTTGCAATGCGCCCCTTCCATGCCAGTCGGAAAATCAGCAAGATTATCGCCGGTCAGAGTCACACGGATCATATGAGGGGTCAGGTACTTGGCAAATTTTACGGTCAGAATGCGCGTCTTGCGCTGAGGAGGCAGAGCCATTGGATTTCCTAAAGATGATTATTAAATTCATATTTAGGAAATCAAACCTGATATTGAAAGTATCTTCGCCAATATTTTTTCACACGATCAAACATCACCCTTGACCCGAACACTCAAAACCAGCATAAATAAAGAACCGTACGGTACGGTACAAACACCAAGCCATCCGAACAATCGGTTGGTGATGCTTATCAGAAACCCTCTTGCTACATTCAGACCACATCATGTCCCTAGCCCCTACATCCGATACAGAGTTCGAAGACATAGCGTTCACACCGCGCCAGGAAGCTGTTCTGGAATGCGCGCTTGGACTTCTCGTCGAAGGCGGCGAAAAAGCCCTGACCACAGCAGGCCTTGCCCGCAACGCCAATTGTTCCAAGGAAAGCCTCTACAAGTGGTTTGGTGACCGGGATGGCTTGTTGGCAGCGGTTGTCGCCTATCAGGCGCACAAGGTTCATTTCCCGCCGGAAAGCGGCGCGACAACTGACGCAGACGCCTTCCGGGCCCATCTGACAGCCTTCGCAGCTGAACTTCTAGCCGTCTTGTTCGGCGAAACCTCAGTTGCCCTCAACCGCCTCTCGATTGGTCAGTCTAATCGGGATGACAACCGACTGGGTCGCCTGCTGCTGGTGCGCGGCAAGCATATGATCAGCGCCAAGGCACGCGCGCTTCTGGAAGCCGGCCGCCATCGCAACTACCTGCGTTTTGATGATGCGGAAGAGGCTTATCAGGTCCTCTACGGCTTGGCTGTACGCGACGTCCATGTGCGGCTGATGCTTGGTGAAACCGCCAGCGCTGAGGAACAAGACCTTGAAGGTCAGGCCAAAGTTGCCGTCGACAGGTTCTACAAATTGTTCGGCGTTTAGAAACGCTCGAACCATACCGAAGTTTTGGAAATATCCGGGCACCAGCCGCAAACAGGCCGGGCCCGACACAACGGGAGAAAGGAAAACCCATGCGTGTTTATTATGATCGCGATGCAGATCTGAATCTTATCAAGTCCAAGAAAGTGGCCATCATCGGCTACGGTTCACAGGGCCGTGCCCATGCCATGAACCTGAAAGACAGCGGCCAGAAAGAAATCGCCGTTGCTCTGCGTGCAGGCTCCACAACAGCACTGAAAGCTGAAGCAGATGGCTTCAAGGTCATGACTGTTGCAGAAGCTGCTGCCTGGGCAGACCTGATGATGATGGCAACACCTGATGAGCTTCAGGCTGACATCTACAAGGATCATATCGAAGCCAACATCCGCGACGGCGCAGCCATTGCGTTCGCACATGGCCTCAATGTTCACTTCGGCCTGATCGAAGCCAAGTCCACTGTTGACGTTCTGATGATCGCACCAAAGGGCCCAGGCCACACGGTGCGCGGCGAATACGAGAAAGGTGGCGGCGTGCCGTGCCTGATCGCTGTTGACCAGGATGCGTCCGGCAACGCCCATGATCTCGGCCTGTCCTACGCATGTGGCGTTGGCGGCGGTCGTTCCGGCATCATCGAAACAACCTTCAAGGAAGAGTGCGAAACAGATCTCTTCGGCGAACAGGCCGTTCTGTGCGGTGGTATCGTTGAACTGATCCGCGCTGGCTTCGAAACCCTGGTCGAGGGCGGTTACGCTCCAGAAATGGCCTATTTCGAGTGCTTGCACGAAGTGAAGCTGATCGTCGACCTGATCTATGAAGGCGGCATCGCCAACATGAACTACTCGATCTCCAACACAGCTGAGTGGGGCGAATACGTCACGGGTCCCCGCATTGTGAACTCAGAAACCAAGGCTGAGATGAAGCGCGTTCTGACCGACATACAGACCGGCAAATTCACCTCCGACTGGATGCAGGAATACCGTGCAGGCGCTGCCAAGTTCAAGGCAACCCGTCGCCTGAACGACGCACACCAGATCGAAGAAGTCGGTGAAAAGCTCCGTGCCATGATGCCCTGGATCAAGTCCGGCGCACTTGTCGACAAAGCCAAGAACTAAGCTGCATGGGCCGGACTTGCCCAAGAATATAGACCTGCACCTGTCTCAGATAAAATCTGAGACAGGATGCGGGGATCAAGTCCGGCGCACTTGTCCATAAAGCCAAGAACTAATTTTCCCGACAATTGGGATGACAACCAAGGCGGCGCTTCCCAGCGCCGCTTTTTTTTATTTCAGCCGGTCAAAACGCCTCACAGCAGGCAGTTTCCAACCGCGCTTTTCAGGCAACTCCACGCCGCCATAAGACGTGCGCTTCCGGTCTCATCCACTTTCCAGCAGACGGCGAAAACAGAACCGGAGCAGACGCGAGAGAAAAATGAAAAAGCATCTCATCGCTCCCCTCCCTTGCAAACTGCTGGAGAACCTAAGCGGGCAGTGAAAGACCAAGATCCAGACTTGCCAATCTCGTTGCCAAGGACAGCTTTGATGCCCCCCAGCTTTAGCTGACCTCCAAATGAACCTTCTTTCTTTCTGAAGGCACTTAAGAGGGACGGAACAACGCTACTCTTGCTTCTCAACCGGAAGGAAAAGTCCAATGAACACTGCTGCCCTGACCGCAATCTTGAAAGACAATGAGCTCAAAAAGGCCTTTGAAAAATATATAAACAGGCAAAAGATTTGGAAGTCCTATGAATTGGCGACGATTCACAGGGACGAGATCACGGCGATCGACATATATTACTCCAAACTCAGCCCAGCGGACCAAAGTTTCGCACCAAACGTCTGGAACAAAGCCCAGGAGATTTTTAATCGTATTGTGCATGAAGAACATATGAAGGCCCTCAAAATAATCGAAAAAAAGGAAGGCCAGAAACGCGAACTGACTGTTGATGAGATTAAAGCCTACCATCTGTCTGCCCGCAGAAGCGAAAAGTGGAAGAAGTTCTTCAAGCTGTCGAAAGTCATTTTGAACCAGACACTCAGCGCCCACGCCGAAAAGGAATTCCCTCACACTCCAGAATATGCCGAATACGTGCGCAAGAAGGCAAAAAAGGAAGCGGAAAAGCTGGCCAAGGAACACGAAATGGACCGGGAAATCGATGAATGGCTCGGCCTGAGCGTCGCGGTCGCGACTGGTGATAACAAAACCGCGACGACGATTTCCCAGCGATTGTCAAAGAAACATCAGCCGAAGAAGGGCAAGGCCATGAAGGCCGCCGACGTGGCCAAGGCAGCCAAGACCCGGATGAAGAAATTGCTGCATCTCTCCTGATCGCCGTGTAGTAAAGAGACCGAAGCCATCAAGGCCGGATGCCGGAACCGTCTGCCCGGCACCGCTTTGAGACATCCCCCGCCGGATCGTGACAAATACGGCGTTAGCAAAGCGGCTGCGCACCAGACTGATCACAGGCCGGGCAAAGTATACAAGACCCCCAATAGCCAATTGCCTCCCCGCCTTCCCTTTCATCCAAATCGTCACGGGAAAGCGGGGATAAGATGCTCAACAAGCACGAGCGTATAAAACTCAAAAGCCCGTTCAGGTTCGCCAAGAGTGTTGGCGCATCAGAGGCTTAAGTTAATGCATCAAATTATAACGAACATAACCACCGCAAATTACTGCCCCAATTGCTAAAATTTTAATGAATACGATAAGAGCCAGGAAAGAAAGCCCCCCCTATTTTGCCAATCGACAGAGGATATTTCTACAATTCTTATTCGCCTTTCAGGACCGCTCACAATGGAAAATTTTTCTTTACTGACGGCGACACCCCTGATGTTAACTGTATTTACTCTCGCGTTTGTGACAGCTTTGCATCATACAAAAAGCGCCAATTTCTGGCCGTTATGGGCTCTTGGAAACCTATTTTTAACAACAGCTCTGTTTTGCGAGAGCGCAGATTTATCACTGCCTGAGTTTTGGGCCTCGGTATTGCCCAAAATATTATTGATTGCATCGTTCTTCACATACAACTTATCGGCACGAAAGTTTAACAATCTTAAAATCACCAAACTCCAGTTTCTGGTTCCATTGGGCCTTATTGGATCAATCATGGCCTCCGTGTTTTACTTCCAAAATACGGAATTCCCATTCGTCATAGCCAATCTGATACTGGCCTGCCTGTCCCTTGCCACAGCAATCGATTACTGGCCGCAAAACTCGGAAAATTTATCCTCAAAATACGGCCTCAGCTTCTGTTATGCATTCATTGGCATCTCCTTTCTGCTGCACAGCGCTCAAGGCGTGGAGCTGACCGGCATAGCGACCCAAAACCAGCTTATGCTCTCAATTCATCAGACAGCAGCCCTGATATTCGTGACCAGCAGCGGTGCATTCTCGCTAGCTCTGGCTTTCGAGCAGACGGTTGCCGAGCATAAGGAAGCCGCTCACCGCGATCCGCTGACTGGGACATTCAACAGGCGCGAGTTCAGCCTCAGGATCAAGGAATTGCTGGGGGACGCGAACCATGCCAGCTTCGCAGTTGTTCAATTCGACCTAGATCATTTCAAGGCCGTGAATGACAGCTATGGACATGGCGCAGGAGATGAAGCGCTTCAGATGTGCAGCGACGTGATGCAATGGCACTTGAGAGAACAAGATTGCCTCGCACGCACAGGAGGGGAAGAATTTGCAGCCCTTCTGCCAAGCATTGGAAAGGCTGAGGCCTTCGCCATCACTGAGCGGATCCGCAAAACCATTGCCAATATGCCCCTGCACTTTGCACCGGACGAAGTTCGCCTGACCCTGTCTGCTGGTATTTATCACGGGCGTGGAGACGGTCTCGACGACAGGACGCTCCTGAAACTCGCCGATAACGGATTGTACGAATCCAAACGCGCTGGCCGGAACAAAGTCTCTCTCGTCACCTCAATGCGAGGCGAAGAGCCGACACACAGTGGCCCACTTTTGGAAGCTAGAACCTAGAAGTTCTGCTCCAGAAGTTCAGTCACACGCTTGTCTCGCGCAGCCTCGCTCTTGCCTCCCATAACAACCACGAGCCGCTTCTTGCCGCCCCTGTTTGCCGTTGCAACGAGATTGTAGCCAGCAGCGTTGATGTGTCCGGTTTTCAAGCCATCCACACCCGGAACCTTGCCCAGAAGATTGTTGGTCGTCTTGTAGGTTCGCCCGCCAAAGCTGAAAGTCTTTGCCCGAAAATACGCACCATACTGAGGAAAGCGCGTTTTCAGCGCCCGTCCCAGCGTTGCCATATCCCGCGCAGTTGTCACCTGCGCCGGATTGGGCAAACCACTGGCATTGACGAAGCGTGTTCGGCTGAGGCCCAGCGCCCGAGCTTTCGCTGTCATTTTTGCAGCAAAAGCGCTTTCGCTGCCTGAGACGTTCTCGGCAATGACCACCGCAACATCATTGGCCGACTTCACGGCCAGTGCCCGCGCGGCCTGTTCGACAGTGATCGTCGATCCGACTTTAAGCCCGAGCTTTGCCGGTGGTTGGCGAGCCGCCTTGTCAGAGACTGCCAGTTCAGACGACAGGCTGTATCGCCCGGAAGACACCTCCTCGAACAGGAGGTAGAGCGTCATCATCTTGGTCAGGGAAGCTGGAAACCGCGGCCCCTCGGCGTTCAGCTGCGAAAGCTCCGTCCCATTTGCCAGATCCATCACATATTCAGAATAGCCGCGCGTCACAGCCGTTGCTGCGGGGGCATAGGCAACAACAGCAGGAGCCGGAGCAGTCACCTGCACCTGTTGCTGCCCATTTTGCCCTAGCTGACCTTGCTGGCCGGCCGTCTGACAAGCGGCAAGGCTCACCGCAACGCCAAGCACGGCAAGACGTCTCAGGAAATAGGTTGCGGACATGCCTGTTTACCTCACGCCTTGAGCTTGTAGCCGGTCTTGAACATCCAGCGAATAATCGCAAGGCAGATAAAGAGAAACACAAAGGTCATCGCCAGCGACAGCCACAGACTGACATCGGCCTGGCCATAGAAGCTCCAGCGGAAGCCGGAAATCAGATAAACAACCGGGTTCAGCAGCGTGACCTTCTGCCAAATCGGCGGCAGCATGGAGATCGAATAGAAGCTGCCGCCGAGAAACGCCAGAGGCGTCACGATCAAAAGCGGTACAAATTGCAGCTTCTCGAAATTGTCGGCCCAAATTCCGATGATGAAACCAAGCAGCGCAAAAATGATGCTGGTCAACAGGAAGAACGTCACCATCCAGACAGGATGCAAGATCTGCAACGGCACGAAGAATGACGCCGTGATCAAGATAATCAGCCCGACAAAGGCTGATTTGGTCGCAGCTGCCCCAACATAGGCGATGGTGATTTCCAGAAACGACACAGGCGCTGACAGGATTTCGAAAATAGTGCCGGTGAATTGCGGAAAGTAGATGCCAAAGGACGCATTCGACAGGCTCTGCGTCATCAGCGACAGCATGATCAGCCCGGGAACAATGAACGCCCCATAGGAAATACCGTCAACTTCAGATATCCGCGATCCGATGGCAGCGCCAAAGACCACGAAATAAAGCGTCGTTGAAATCACAGGTGAGACGATGGACTGCATGATCGTGCGCATCGTGCGCGCCATCTCATAGGTGTAAATAGTCTTGACCGCTTGAAAGTTCATTGTTTTTCTACCTGCATCAGGGCATCGCCCGTCAATATCATATGCGGGATGACTCTGCCTGGAATGGAGCCCGATGGACTTTCCCCAACCGTCTGAAATCCAAGATTTTGATAGAACGGCACCGCAGACGGATCCGCGTCAAGATAAAGCTTCTCCAGTTTCATCGACAGGGCCTGCGCTACGACCTCGGCCCAAAGCAAGCTGCCAACGCCTTGCCGCTTCCACTCAGGATCAACGAAAAAAGTTTTGACCTCGCCGCCCTCTCTACCCGCCTTAACCGCAAGACTGGCACAGCCTGCAAGAGCGCTGCTGTCATGTTCAGCAACGATGAAAAACTCTTTTGAAACCCGCTCTGATGTCACGCTCAATTCGTCGACACACAGGGCCATGAAGTCATCGTCATAACCGTTTGACTGCTTGGAACGCAGACACAGATCTGTCATCGCCTCAGCCTCTCCGGCAACCGCACGGCGAACCTGAATGCTCATGATTTCACCTTTACCAGATCGACAAAGATATCTTCCAGCGAACTCTGGGATGTATTCAGATCGTTGAAACGAATGCCTGCAGCAGACAAGGAGCTGAGCAGCGACGTGATACCGGTCCGCTCACTGCGGGTATCATAGACGTAGACAAGCTGACTCCCCTCCCCTTCAATCGACAGACCCTTGGTCTGAACAGCGTCCGGGATCGCGGAGAGCGGCTCGGCAAGTTCAAGGGTCAATTGCTTGCGCCCGAGCTTGCGCATCAGGACGTCCTTGTTCTCCACCAGAATAATTTCCCCCTTGTTGATGACACCGACACGGTCGGCCATCTCCTCGGCTTCCTCAATATAATGGGTCGTCAGGATGATCGTGACGCCACGTTCTTTCAGCGTATCAACGATCCGCCACATGTCCCGGCGCAGCTCAACATCGACACCAGCCGTCGGTTCATCCAGAAACAGCACCTTGGGCTCATGGGCCAGCGCCTTGGCAACCAGCACCCGGCGCTTCATGCCGCCGGACAACATCATAATCTGGTTGTCCCGCTTGTCCCAAAGAGACAGGTCCTTGAGGATATCCTCGATGAACGCTTTATTGCGCGGCAATCCGAACAGGCCACGGCTCAGAGCCACCGTATCGATCACCTTGTCAAAAGGAGCCGTTGGCATTTCCTGCGGCACAAGGCCAACAAGTTTGCGGGCAGAACGATAGTCCTTTTCTGTATCAAAACCACCGATGGAAATGGAACCGGAAGTCGGCATCACAAGCCCGCAAATCGTGCTGATCAGCGTCGTCTTTCCTGCCCCATTTGGGCCAAGCAAGGCGAAGACCTCGCCTTCTTCGATATCCAGAGAAATCGACTTCAGTGCTTCAAAGCCCCCGGAATAGGTCTTTTGAAGGTCGCGAACGGAAATGATGGGAGCCATGGAATCCTGCATCAGAAGTGAAAAGCGGCAAAACCGTGCTTCATACGCGCCCACTTAAGAGTGAACCCGGCACATGCCTAGTTAGTGCGCGCACATTGCCAGACAGACCCGGCAATGAAAAGAGGTAACCCGCACTGTCCTGCCAAACCTTATCCGCAAACGCCCATCTCCCCAAGCGCCCTTATTCTTAAACGTCTGTCTTCAAAGACTGAACAGTGCGTTCCGCCCAGCTCACTGGGAAAGCACCCCGAAGATGCTATCTTGAACGCTAGAACACACCCTTTCTTCAGGAGATCGCCATGTCCATTCGTCCGGTCGCACATATTGGCTCCACGCAATCCACCATGGAAGGCGCGGGCGTTAAACTGGAACGTGTTTTCGGATTTCAGGATCCGGAAATGCTCGATCCGTTCCTCTTGTTGGATGATTTCCGCAATGAGCGCCCTGAAGATTATCAGGCGGGCTTTCCGTGGCATCCGCATAGGGGCATTGAAACCATCACTTATGTTCTGGCCGGAACGGTCGAGCATGGTGACAGCCTTGGCAACACCGGCAATCTGGGGGCTGGCGATGTCCAGTGGATGACCGCCGGCCGGGGTATCATGCATCAGGAAATGCCCAAGGGCGACGCCAACGGCCGCATGCACGGTTTCCAGCTTTGGGCCAATCTGCCCTCATCCATGAAGATGACGGAACCCCGTTATCAGGACGTCACCGCCCCCAATATCCCGGTCGAAATCGACGATGATGGAACCGTCGCCCGGGTCATCTGTGGTAATTTTTGGGGTAAATCCGGTCCTGTCGATGGCATTGCCGCCGAGCCACAATATATCGACATTTCCGTTCCTCCCGGCACTCGCAAGCGCTTCAAGGTCGACACCTACAAACAGACTTTCGCCTACATCTTTGAAGGATCAGGCTCATTTGAGGCCGCTTCCGACCCATTTGGCGTTCTCACCGAAAAGGAATTCGGCGGCGAGGAGCTTCAGTTTCGCGACCAGACCGGCGATCGCACCCTCGTCATTTTCGGAACAGGCGACGAGATCGTCGTTCAGGCAGGAGATCACGGCATACGTTTCCTTCTTGTCTCCGGCGCTCCGATCAAGGAACCCGTCGCCTGGCACGGACCAATTGTCATGAACACCCAGGAAGAACTGAGGCAGGCCATCAAGGAATTGCGCTCAGGAAGTTTCATCCGATAACGGAACATGCCGTGATGTCTCACAATTGAAAAATTGCGTCTTGTTCCTGCCACGAGAACCCTCTAACCATTCAGGATGGTCAGAGGACACCATAAGGCACCATGACGCTCAAGATCAGAAATGCCGATGCTGACGACACTCTCTCCTTGAGCGACATCCTGCAGCGTGCCCTGGCTTCCTCGGACAGTTGCGGCACCTCACAGCAAGAGCCTTTCCCCGATGATCTGCTGGTTGCCGAACGAGATGGAAAGCCGATTGGATTTGCTGGCGGAACGGTCGAAGAAGATCAGTTCCGCATAGAGCAACTTTTCATTGTACCTGAAGCTGTCGGCCAAGGCATCGGGCTCCTGCTCCTGACCCGTTTAACTGACCTTGCCCGCCACAAAGGTATCAACCGCTTAAGTGTCGCGGGCAATGATCTCGCAATTGGGTTCTTTGAGAAACATGGGTTCTCCGCCGCTGACAAGGCCCCACACCAAATGGCTTCAAGTGCTCCTCCCCACCTGATGGAAAAGCACCTGCCACCGGTCATTTTGCCCGTAAATAGCATCCATCTGCATGTGGACACAGCCAATCCATGGGCCTTTGAGACAGACAATCGCAACGCCATCGATGATCACTGGCGGGCGGCGCTCAGCAAAAACCCGCATCTGTGGAATGGCCGCGTTCTGAAACTCTCGGGCCATACCTTTGAAAACGGCAGTTTCAGAGGAACATGCAAGGAGACCTCCTTCGCAGCATTTCTGGCCTGGCGCGACTGGGGTGCCCCTGACGCCAGTGCTCATAATGTCTTCGGATCGGCAATCCTGCGGTCCAATGACGGTGCTTTGCTCTTTGGCGTCATGTCCGACACCACTGCCAACGCGGGCAAGATCTATCCACCCGGCGGCAATCTTGATCCGGCAGACGTCATAGACGGCGGCCAGGTTGATGTAGCAGGTGCAATCTTTCGCGAACTCGTAGAAGAAACCGGCATCGAGAAGCACATGGTCCGTCCCGGTGAACGCTTTGCCGTTTTCGATGGGCCACGCATTTCCATTGCCCAGCTGATGGATGTCGACAAGCCGGCAGATCAAATACGCCGTGAAGCTGTTGAGTTTTCCTTGGCGAGCGAAGAGCAGGAGCTGGCTGATCTGCACATTCTGCGCAGAGCAGAAGATGCTGCAAATCCCGACATCGTTTCTTATGCCCGCGCCATCGCACATCACTTGCTCATGCCGAAGCCCTGATCCTCAGCCTGACCCAACACCTGCCGCCAACAGCAACTTTTCCTTAACCATGCACACCCAATACAGGCTGGCGGTCCACACTCGTTCCGTGCAACAGTCCGCGAAATATTCCAATCCCGGAACCAATCCGTCAGGAGACCTGCATATGGGACGCCGCTACGCCATTCTCGATGTCTTCACAAATACAGCACTGTCCGGTAATCCACTTGCCGTCGTGCTGGACAGCGAAGGTCTCAGTGACGCGCAGATGCAGTCGATCGCAGGCGAGTTCAACCTGTCGGAAACCGTCTTCGTCCTGCCAGCGGACAATCCAGGACATTCGGCCAATCTTCGAATTTTCACGCCGAAAACAGAGCTACCCTTCGCAGGTCACCCGACCGTTGGAACAGCCATACTCATGGCCACAGAACGGTTTGGCGAGATCAAGGGCGAACAGGATGCGGTTGTCGTCCTGAAAGAAAAAATCGGCGCTGTGCGCTGTGCTGTCATCCTTCGGGAGAATGCTGCGGGCTTCGCAGAGTTTGATGTGCCCAAGCTGCCGGAACACGCTGGCCCGACAAATGACAGTGAACTGATCGCAGAAGCGCTCGGTCTGGATCCGACAGACATCGGCTTTGAAAACCACCGCCCGTCCCGTTTCAAGGTCGGTCCGGCCTTCAACTTCGTGCCCGTGCGCGATCTGGATGCCCTTGCCCGGGCAAAACCAAACATGCTCCGCTGGGCCGCTGCCTTCGATCAAGACGAGCATAATGACGCCTATGTTTACTGCCGTGAGACACGGGTCCACGACAGCGCGTTTCAAGCCCGTTTGTTCGCCCCTGAAATGGGTATTCCGGAAGATCCGGCGACAGGATCGGCAGCCGCAGCCTTTGCGGGTGTGGTCAACCATTTCGACCGCCTGCCCGGCGGCAGCCATTTCGTCCGGATCGAGCAAGGCTTCATCATGGGCCGTCCATCCCTGATCGACCTTGAGATCGATATCGAAGACAAGAAGCTCCATGCGGTCCGTGTCGGCGGTCAGGCCACCATCGTGGCCCGCGGCGAACTGTTCATCTAGATACGCGACATGAAGGCGGGCCAGCCTCTGCTGGTCCCCCTAGATCTCGATCAGATCAAATGTCGACATCGACCCAAATGGCATGATGATCGGAGGCTGCATGATGCTTTTTTGTCAGCTCCGGATAGACCTCCCAACGCGGCGGACGTGACCCTGGCCAGATCCCACGGCGTTCAATTCCTCCAGAAGTGATCTTGGCAAACAAGGCTGGTGACAGGAGGAGATAGTCAATCTTGTCATCATCATTGCCAAGTCCATGGGTACCAATGCCCCGCTCGCCATTGCCCGCATTGAATTCAAATTCTGTAAAAGCTGGATGGTCTGACGCATCCTTGAGGTCCGTATCGACCAGCAGCGGCGCCAATTCGGCGCTGTCCGGCGTGTCGTTCAAATCCCCCAGAACCACGACATTCTCATATCCCTCGTCGATCAACCGCCAGTAATAATCGGCAACAGCTGTGGCCTGTGCCAGCCGCTTGGCCCGACTGACCGGATCATTGCCGCCATATTTGCTTTTGAAATGATTGGGCAAGACCATCAAGGTATTGCCCGCGGGCGTGGTCACTTCATACTCCGGGCAATCCCGACTGAAAATAGGGTGCCCATCCGGTTTGAGATCATCAACGTGACTGCGCATCAGACCAATGGGAAAGCCATTTCGGGTCGCCAGCCCGACATCGATGCCACGGGCATCATTGCCGTCGATCAGCATGATATGACGATAGACTTCTTCAAGGTCCAGCTTATCGACCATCAGGTCCTGAAAGGATCGCAGCACCGGGCGGCTTTCTGCCTCCACAATGGCGAGCACATCGGCTTGCAGGTCCCGGATCATCCGCGCCGTGTTGACAATGGCGATCTCGTCAACCGCTTCCATACGCAGCTCGCACCAGCCGACCCAATCCGCGCGTCCCTTTGCCTTGATGTAAGGTACTTTGGGCGCACGCGGTCTGGAGATCAGCTGGCCGCGGATCTTGCGAATGCGGGTATAGCGCCCCTCGTCACGCTTCAACATGCCAAGTTGGGTCATCAACTCCAGCATACGCACCTTGTCAGTCTCAGAATAAACCTCTTTCTGAAAAAGCTTGTTCAGCGCGCCATGCGCGTCCAGAACATCTTTGTGAGCATCTTTCTCAGGACCATTGAATACCTTGGCCCGGTCAAAAAGATTCTCGACGTTGAATGCTGCAATCCGCATGGCCTGTCCTCCCCGATCAGCCGCCCCGTTTTGGGCCGACACATCACGACAACCATAACATGCGCAAGGCAAAACGCACACCATAGATGGCAGACATCCTGCCTGAGAACGTGCTTTCGCAGTCCTTCAAAGCACGTTAGGCTGAGGCAAATCCCAAGCTCCGGAGGAGGAGACCCCGCCATGATCAGATCACAAACCAGACCAACCACCCATCGCGCACGACGCTCAACAACAGGCTTTGTCGGGGTTCTTCTGACCTGCCTGATCGCAAATCCGGGCTTCGCGCAGCAGGCCGCAGATGCTGTCTCTCCTGAAAGCGCCAGCAAGCTGCCAGCCGCTTTTGAGAACCTGTCTCCGGCAGCAACAGCGTCACTGGCAGCCAAGGAAGCCGGAAAGCCGGTCACCGCCAAAAACTGGATGATCTCCGCGGCCAATCCACTGGCTGTGGAAGCGGGCGCGAAAATCCTGAAAGCCGGCGGCAGTGCAGCCGATGCAATGATTGCCGTACAGACAGTTCTGGGTCTGGTCGAGCCTCAGTCCTCCGGCCTCGGCGGCGGCGCATTTTTGGTCTGGTATGATGCCAAGTCGAACCAGTTGACCACTCTGGATGGCCGCGAAACAGCGCCTCAGGAAGCCGATCCAACCTACTTCCAGAACGCAGAAGGCGAACCGCTGAAATTCTGGGACGCTGTTGTCGGCGGGCGTTCTGTCGGCACACCCGGAACGCCAAAACTGATGGAAGCCGCCCATCAGCGTTGGGGCAAACTGGAATGGGCATCCCTGTTCAAGGACGCAATTGACCTGGCCGACAAGGGCTTCACCGTCTCGCCGCGCCTGGCCGGACTGGTCGCCAGCGATGCGGACCGCCTTGGACGGTTTGCAGCCACAAAAGCCTATTTCTTTCCAGGTGGCAAAGCCATTCAGGCTGGCGACACCTTGAGAAATCAGGACTATGCCGCCACCTTGAATTCAATCGCAGACAAGGGCGTGAGCTCTTTTTACGACGGCCTGATCGCAACCGATATCGTCAACACGGTGCGGGGCGCAAAAGGCAATCCGGGCCTGCTGTCCAAAACCGATCTGAAAATCTATGACGTCATTGAGCGCAAGGCCGTTTGCGCGGCCTATCGCGGCGCGGATGTCTGTGGCATGGGACCGCCCTCCTCCGGCGCCCTCACCGTTGGCCAGATTCTCGGCAGTCTGGAGCCTTATGATCTGGCCAAACTCGGCCCGAAAAGCACAGATGCTTGGCGGCTGATTGGCGATGCGTCCCGCCTCGCCTTCGCTGACCGTGGCCGGTACATGGCCGACAGCGATTTCGTTCCCATGCCAACAAAAGGCCTGGTTGACCCGGCCTATCTGAAGACCCGCTCGGATCTGCTCAAAGGTCCGGATGCCTTGAAAGAAGTCGCTCCCGGCTCCCCGCCATGGGACCATGCGATGCATCTGGCTGACGATGAAAGTATCGAGCTGCCCTCCACCTCGCATATTTCCATTGTCGATGCGGACGGCAACGCCCTGTCCATGACCACCACCATCGAGAACGGCTTCGGCTCTCGACTGTTTGTGCGCGGTTTTCTGCTCAACAACGAACTGACAGACTTCTCGTTCCGCACCCAGAAAGACGGCGTGCCCATCGCAAACCGTCTGGAGCCCGGCAAGCGCCCACGCTCTTCCATGGCACCAACCATCGTCATGCGCGATGGCAAGCCGGAACTGGTGGTCGGCAGCCCCGGTGGCAGCCGCATCATTGGCTATGTGGCCGGTGCAATCATCGCCCATCTGGACTGGGGCATGAACATTCAGGAAGCCGTCGCCCTGCCTCATCTGATCAACCGCTTCGGCACCTATGATCTGGAGGAGGACACGACGGCAACGGACATGGCAAAGCCGCTGGAAGACATTGGCTACAAGATCAATTCCCGCGCCCTGACCTCTGGCCTTCATGTCATTGCAATCAGCAATGGCACTCTGGAAGGCGCAGCTGATCCCAGACGCGAAGGCATTGCGCTGGGGGAGTAAGACACCTCCTGACACGCTCATCGGGTGACGCGAAACGTGCTGCCCGATGAACGTCTTTTCCCGCCAGACGGAAGACGGGGAGCATCCGCTTGCCTGTTGTATTTTCCTCGCCGCCAGCTCTGCCATGCTCTACAACCTCACTCAGCCAAAAGCCAAAGAGAGCCCCCAATGATCGAACTTTTGAAAATCCTGCATGTCATCGCCTTTACCGCAGGAGTTGGGGGCAGCCTGGCCAATCTGTTGGTCATCAAGGTAGCACGCTCTGCTGATGCGGAGGCAGCCGCAGCGCTGCGCGGCGTGATCCCGCGCATTGGCGTCTTGAGCGTTCATTCCATTGTTCTTCTTTGGATCACCGGACCGCTGCTTCTTTGGCTCGCCTATGATGGCGGTCGCGGCCTGAGCCCGTTTTTCCATGCGAAAATGCTTGGCGTAATCCTACTCACCCTGATCATCATTGCCAGCCGCATGACGATCCGCCAAATCAAGGCCGGAAAACCTGCCCGCCTCGCGCCTCAAATGCCAAAGCTCGCCCTTGCTGGCTCCCTCACCGGCCTTATCACCATCATCCTGGCCGTCCTGACCTTTTCCTGAAAAAACGCGCTGCATTCGCCTCTCCCCCCATTTAAGGGGGAGAACATGTTTTCTGCTGCGACGAGCCGCTCACACCTCGTTGATGAAACCCGAACGGCATGGCTCCCATGGTCGAGCCATGGGATGACGATCTGTGGGTTTGGCAATGCGGTCGCTCTTGTCGCAGCACTTGAATTGGCAGCTTAAATGTCGGGTCACAACACATCCCCTTCGTCATGCCATGGCGCGACCATGGCATCCATACCGCACCCTTTCACCACAAAAACCCCGTGCCGTGAGAAAACCAAACGGAGTGGATTGCAGGATCAAGTCCTGCAATGGCGCTGAGTGGTTTGGACCAACGACGGCATTTTCATCGCCTATTTCCGTCGGGCAGCACTTCTCACTCGGTCGCCCCCGGCGGTCATCCCCGACTTGATCGGGGATCCAATCCACGTGTCAGCGAATTCAGGGCTATCGGTTCAAGTCGCCATAAAGATCCCGCCAGTCGGGGTTGAGTGTCTCAATGGCCTGGATTTTCCAGCTGCGGGGCCAGCGCTTCAGGCGCTTTTCACGGGCGATGGCCGAATGCGGAGTATCAAAGACTTCGTAGTAAACAAGCCGGGTCACATTGTAGCGTTCGGTAAAACCCTTGTTGGTTTTGCCGCGATGCTCATGGACCCGTCGCGCCAGATCCTTGGTGACGCCTGTGTAAAGCGTTCCGTGCTGGCGGCTGGCCAGAATGTAGACGTAGAACGCCATGGCATATCGTGACGGGGAGTGGATCCCCGATCAAGTCGGGGATGACGACGGAGTTCGTGGGAAGGCTTTGCCTCCTTCACCGATACAGGCTCGACCCGAGGAGCCATGCCGTTCATGCTCCGAGGCTTATCCTTGAATGTTGTGAGACTTCGCCGGCGCAAACCACTGAAAACCAAAAGAATACCCGACCCCAAAATAACTTATCCACCCCTCTCAAAAACCGCCCTATCCTAGAACTGTTCCCATCACGCGGGGCCGAGTACGGACCGTCCGTTCGCGGTGGTGGGAACCGGGTTTCGAGGTGTCGGCTGGCGGTGTAACGGACCGCAGCTGGCATCGGTGACAGGCAAACCCTGAGGGGGACGGCGGGATCTGGCGTCGCACCCATCAGGGACGCGTCTCATATCTGGCAGAGCGAAGGCCACACCCCACTTTCGCCGCGCAGAAAAGAGAAAGGCGCAAGAGCCTGTCATTGTGGGAAACGAAAACCGGGCAGGCGCGACGCCTTGTCATCCCACCTTCCCACTTTTTTCGCCCGGCAAGTCCGGCGCGTCTGCCATCCCGTTCCTTATAGGAGCGTTGAAATTGCCAATCTGCCCCAAAACGCCGAAGGGAAACCTTGCGGCGGGATTCGTGTTGCCAACCGAACACGCGCCTCCCCCCTTGCATCCCGCTCACCCGTCCTCTAAAAGATTCTCATTAACGCTCAGGTCATACATGTGCGGCAGGCTTGTCGCTGAAAGTCATTGTGACCGATAGAATTGAGACCGAAAGACAAGGCCCGAGACCCCGATGATCGCACCATGCGACATGACCGGCATCTCCAGCGACGCGCAGAGCCTGCGCGGCGGCCTTCTCCTCATTGGCGACCTCCTCCTACTTAGATGCCCCTGAGCGTCGGCTGATCCGCATTTGACGGAACGGACACTTGGGGGATGAAGCGCTTTTACCAGATCACATTGTCATGATCGCGCGTCGTAGCTGAGGACCGAGCAGAAATTCCCTCACCGACAGCGGATCTTCTACGAAGGATAAAACCAATGACCGCCACAGATCCAAAGACGGCTCCTGAACAAGACCCGGTCTTCATCTTCGACACCACCTTGCGCGACGGCGAACAGTCCCCCGGCGCGTCCATGACCCTGGAAGAGAAATTGGCAATCGCCGAGATTCTCGACACCATGGGCGTGGACATCATCGAGGCAGGCTTTCCGATTGCCTCCAACGGTGATTTTGAAGCCGTCAGCGAGATTGCCAAACAGTCGAAAAACTCCATCATTGCAGGCCTCGCCCGGGCCATTCACGCCGACATCGACCGCTGCGGCGAAGCTGTGAAACATGCTGGCAAGGGCCGCATCCACACCTTCGTCTCCACCTCGCCAATCCATCTGCAGTTTCAGATGAACAAGACCGAGGATCAGGTTCTCGATATCATCACCGACACGGTGGCCCGCGCACGCAACCTGATTGATGACGTTGAATGGTCCGCCATGGATGCCACCCGCACGCCGATCGACTATCTGTGCCGCTGCGTGGAAGCTGCTATCAAATGCGGTGCGACCACGATCAACCTGCCCGACACGGTCGGCTATTCGACGCCCGATGAATACCGCAAGATGTTCGAAGACATCCGCAACCGGGTGCCGAACGCCGATCAGGCAATCTTCTCCGTCCATTGCCACGATGATCTGGGCTTGGCTGTTGCCAACTCTCTGGCCGGTGTGGCTGGCGGCGCACGCCAAATCGAATGTACCATCAACGGGTTGGGTGAACGGGCGGGCAACGCAGCGCTGGAAGCCATCGTCATGGCGATCCGCACCCGCTCTGACGTTTTGCCCTACGGCTGCAATGTTGATCCGAAGTTCCTGACCCGCGCTTCCAAGCTGGTCGCTGGGGCCTCCGGCTTCGCAGTCCAGTACAACAAGGCCATTGTCGGCAAGAACGCCTTTGCTCATGAGAGCGGCATTCACCAGGATGGCATGCTGAAGAACGCAGAGACCTATGAAATCATGCGCCCGGAAGACGTCGGGGTCAAAGCCACCTCGCTGGTCATGGGCAAGCACTCCGGACGCCATGCCTTCAAGGACAAGTTGAAGGATCTGGGCTTCGAATTGGGCGACAACGCACTTCAGGATGCTTTCCGCAGGTTCAAGGATCTGGCCGACCGCAAGAAGCATGTCTATGACGAAGACATCGAGGCGTTGGTGGAAGATGAAATCTCCATCGCCGGAGAAAACATCAAGGTCATCGCCCTGACAGTGATCGCCGGAACCGGCGGACCGCAGAAAGCCATCCTGACCATGGATGTCAACGGTCGCCACGAAACGCGCGAGGCCACAGGCGACGGCCCGGTCGATGCAACCTTCAATGCCATCAAGGACATCGTGCCTCATGAGGCAACCTTGCAGCTCTATCAGGTCCATGCGGTCACCGAAGGCACGGATGCCCAGGCTGAAGTCTCCGTCCGCCTGGAAGCAGGTGGCCGGATCGCAACCGGCAAGGGCGCAGACACGGACACACTTGTCGCCTCGGCCCGTGCCTATGTCTCGGCCATGAACAAGCTCGCAACCCGCCAAAAGGCAGGGAACCCTGGCGCTCTGAAGGCAAGCTAATGTCAAGTCGGCGGTGGTTTATGCGGCCACCGCCACACTACAAGATCTCAAAGATCGTACTCTGCCAGGCAGGTCAGGCCGCGCATTTCTGCGTTGCTTAGGAACTTTGCTCTTTGAGCTTATCACGTGAACTGCTCGAGAACCTGGGCAGATCGTCCTTGATGCAAAGCCAATCCGGCCGCGCCTCATCATGGGCATGCATCTGCGGAGACAATGCATCGATCTGATCCAGCAAACCAAGTGAGATGTAGGTTTGGCCCGGCAGGTAATCATAGCTTCCTGCTATGGGAGATCCGCAGCTCCCGCAAAATGTCCTCGTCACGCCAGGGTTCGCCGTGACCTCTTGCAGGACAGCGGATGAAATGGTCACAGCATCGGCGTCAAAAGCTACAAATGCCGACACAGGAGCTCCCGTCACACGACGGCAATCCGCGCAATGACAATAGGCAATCGCACTGGGTCGCGCGTTCGCTGAGATGGTTGAGGCGCCGCAATAACAACGGCCGGTAATCAGGGGGGAAGAATTGGTGTCGCTCATGGCCGCCAGTTGCTAGGGTTCCGAACCTGTAACAAGGTTCACCTTCGTCGCTCCAACCCTATACGAATTTTGTGCCGTAAACAGATTTTCGTGCCTGAAAGCTGACTTTGCCCCTCAGGCGCTGAGCACATAAGAGCGCATGGACGGGCTTAACAGCTGGAACACATCGCAGGGCATATCGTCGATCCGGCGGCTCTCCCGATAGACAAAACCAAGGTCCTGCGCCGTCATCCGGCCATCGCGATCATCCGTGCGCAAAGCCATCACGATGTGGGAAAAATAAGTATTCTCAAAGAACCATTCGATCAGTTCCTGGCTCACCCTGATGGCCAGCTTTGGATCGTCTGCCAGCGCATCCTTGGAAAAGCACGACCGCATGGCGATCTCTGATGTTTCCGCCAATGGCGAAAAACCGGCCCAACCAAGAAACATCTTGGCAGAATTCGTTACCTTGAACGCACTGAAGCCATGAAGCTCCTGATCGGTCAGGATGCCATCAAGAAAAGACGAGACCTTATCTGTCGACCACGCACCGAGTGTGGAGGAAAGATAACGATGAACGGATGGGTCAGCATGAAGATCTGCCAGCAATGGCAAATCACCAACAGAAAAAGGCGAAAGCCTAACCCCCATCGTATCAATAACAATATCCTGCACAAAAACCCCCAACAGGCAAAGTCCCGCTACGGAACAATACGCGCAAGATGTAACCCATGATTGTGAAAGGACCAAGGCGATCGGTGGATTTTTTTCGGATATTTTATTATAAAATAAGTTATTTTACGTATGCTTAGCCTGAAAAACCCACAGCGCACCGCACAATCTGAGATTGCCACACCTGCAATCGGCATGTTGCTGTCAATTCTTCAGCTGGTCAGCCAAACCATGCGGTTCTCCGCTAGAAGGATCCAGACGCTGCCAATCTGCCATTTGATTTCGGAACCAGGTCTCCTGACGTTTGGCATATTGGCGCGTGGCTACGGTTAGCCGGCGTTCAGTCTCGGCAAGGTCAATGCTGCCCGCCAGATACTCGGCAATCTCCTTCACCCCGATGGCCCGCATCACCGGTAGACTGGTCGGCAGATCAAGCGCCAAAAGACTGCGAACTTCCGCAATTCCCGCCTCTGACAGCATCAGTTTTGCCCTGAGGGCAATGCGCTCATGAAGCCATGGGCGCGGGGGCCCAAGCACAACGCATCTGGCATCCGCCAATGGGATCAACGGAGCGCCATGGGCCTGACGCTGCCATGTGCCAATCGTTTGACCAGTCGAGCGCACCACCTCCAAAGCCCGCGTCAGACGCTGCAAATCCGCAAGGCTTTCCGCCGCTTCCGGGTCCAGAGGCAACAAGGCTTCGCGCACGGCCTCCACCCCGCCATCATCAGCAATCTGGCGACACCTCAATCGGATGTCAGGCTCAATCTCCGGAATTTCAGCAAAGCCCAGGGTCAACGCCTTGAAGTAAAGCCCGGTGCCGCCGACCAGAACCGGCACTTTCCCCTCGGCGCGGACCTGATCCAGTTCGCCTGAAATCAGCCGCAACCATCCACCGGTCGAAAACTGGACTTTGGCCGCCATAGTGCCGTAGAGGCGATGAGGCACACGATCCATGTCTGCGCCCGATGGCCGGGCGGTGACAATGGAGAGCTCACGATAAAGCTGCATGGAATCGGCGTTGATCACCACACCATTCCACCGTTCAGCCAATTCAATGGCCAAAGCTGACTTGCCGCTGGCCGTCGGTCCGGCTATCAAAATCGCGCGGTGCCCGTTTGCGGGTGACAGATCCTTCTCAACCAAGGTTGCCTTCATGTCCTTCGTCGCCACATTCGTTTCCAACCCGCTTCGACCAGCCGTCGATGACGCCCTGCTGCAAAATGCAGCCAAGGCTCTTGGCAGCACCGTTACTCCGGTCATTCTCAATCCCGGCATTGCCGCGGATCTGGAATTTGCATCCGATCCGGCAGCAGCCAAAGCCACCTTAAACAAAGTGGTCGGCGATGCCCAAGTGGATGTCTTTGTGCAACCCATTCAAGGTCGGCGCAAGCGTCTCCTGATCGCAGATATGGATTCCACCATGATCCGACAGGAGTGCATTGACGAATTGGCCGCAGAATTGGGCTTCAAGGACCAAATCTCCAGCATCACCGAAAGCGCCATGCGCGGCGAAATCGCTTTTGAGCCTGCTTTGCGAGAACGGGTGGGCTTGCTCAAGGGCCTGCCGGTTGATGCAATTGGAACTGTTTTGCGCGAGCGCATTCAACTGATGCCCGGCGGCCGGACACTGGTCCAGACCATGAAGGCCAATGGGGCCTATTGTGCCCTTGTCTCTGGCGGCTTCACCCACTTCACAGCCGTCATCGCGGCTCTCATCGGCTTTGACGAAAATCGGGCAAACCTTCTGCTCGAGGTAGATGGTCGGCTGACAGGCATGGTCCAGGAACCGATACTCGGCCGTGACGCCAAGCGTCAGCGCCTAGAAGAACTGGTTGCCGAGCACAAGCTTTCGTTTGCAGACACTCTGGCGGTGGGCGACGGCGCAAACGATCTGGCGATGATCGAGCGCGCGGGCCTTGGCATCGCTTACCGGGCCAAACCAGCTGTGGCCGAGGCTGCAGATGCCCGCGTCGATCATGGCGACCTGACCGCCCTGCTCTATCTGCAAGGCTATGCAAAATCAGACTTTGTCCTGAGCTGACGAAAACGGCTTGCAAAAAATATTATCCAACAAAAAAGGGCGGCCCAATCGGACCGCCCTTTCTGATTTCACAGATCGCTTAAAGACTTATTCGCCGATACGCACTGGCACGAAGCGCAATTCGCCGGTCTGGTTGGACAGCAGCAAGAGAGCGGAGCGACGTCCGGCTTCCTTGAGCTTTTCAACCTGCTCGATGACGTCTTCAGGTGTTGACACAGCCTCCTGCGCAACTTCCTTGATCACATCACCAGCCTGAACCCGCTTTTCCTCGGCAGAGCTGCCAGGAGCGACCTGTTTGACCACAACACCAGTGACATCGTCCTCGATCTTGAACTCCTTGCGAATCGCATCATCGATTTCCGAAAGGATCATGCCCAGAACTTCCTTCTGCGCAGGCGCTGCCGGCTCATCTGTTGTGGCTTCATCTTCAGAGCTCTCGTCCGTTGCAACTTCCTCAAGACGACCAAGCGTCACCTGAAGCGGAACTTTTTCACCCTTGCGCAAGACGATGACATCGACGGCCTTGCCGATGGCCGTTTCAGCAACCATCCGCGGCAGTTCGCGCATCGTTTCGACAGGTTTCCCATCAAACTCCAATATGATATCACCCGGCTCGATTTCCGCCGCAGCAGCAGGCCCGTCTTCGGAAACACCGGCCACAAGTGCACCGGACGCTTCGTCCATGCCGAGACTTTCTGCGATCTCATCGGTGACTTCCTGAATGCGAACACCAAGCCAGCCGCGGCGAGTCTCGCCAAATTCACGAAGCTGAGTGATCACGCGGGTTGCCGTCTTCGCAGGAATCGCAAAACCGATGCCGATAGAACCACCCGACGGGGAAATGATCGCCGTGTTGATGCCGATCACTTTACCATCCATGTCAAACAAAGGACCGCCGGAGTTGCCCCGGTTGATTGAAGCATCCGTCTGAATGAAATTGTCATAAGGGCCAGAGTGAATGTCACGGTTTTGGGCAGACACGATACCGACAGTCACAGTGCCGCCAAGGCCAAACGGGTTGCCGATGGCCATCACCCAATCACCAACGCGAATGGCTTCGCTATCGCCGAAACTGACATCAACCAAAGGCGTCTCGGGGGTCACCTTCAACACGGCAATGTCAGTTTTCTCATCTGTGCCGATCAACTCGGCTTCCAGCTGACTTCCATCATTGAAATTGACGGTGATTTCATCAGCGCCTTCAATCACGTGGTTGTTCGTGATGATGATGCCTGCAGTTCCATCGATGACAAACCCGGACCCGAGTGACTGTACGCGGCGGGGGCGATCTTCACCCTTGTTCTGCTTGTTGAAAAATTCCTCGAAAAATTCCTGGAACGGAGATCCGTCCGGGACCTGCGGCATGGGAACAGAACGCTCTGCCTGCACAGTCTGCGATGTGGAAATATTCACCACCGCATCGCCCAGTTTCTCGGCCAGGTCGGCAACCGAAACCGGTCCCTGAGCATGCGCAACCTGAAAAGGCTGCAAGGCAACAAGGCCACCAAGCATGGCCGCAGCGGCCATTGACTTCAAGGTGACAAGGTTACGGCGAAAGAAGTGAGTAGCCATGGGGCCCTATCCTCCATCCCTGACGGATCGTTGCGAGCAGCTGATGCCGCTCTTTTTTGAATTATAATCGAACTCACACAAGCTTATATAGTTTTGTGGCGCAAACGAGCTTTTCAAAGCTCATCCGCGCCACAATTACGTTATCGGTGCAGTTTATCCACGTACGAACCAGACCAACAGCACTCCCAGAGCCAAAGCAAACAGCCCGGCCATGCGAAGTGTCTGTTCAGGAGCCTCAAGCGCAGAGCGCATCATGGACTTCATGCCGCCTGGAGCCAGCGCATAGAGGGTTCCCTCCAACGCCAACACCAGACCAAGGGCCACAACCAGATCGCTCATTGAGCGTTGGGAGCCTGCAATCGTGAACCTGAATTGCCTTCAGAAGACTGCGACGCCCCCATTGGGTCGTTGAAGTAGCGGAAGAAGCTGGAATCTGGAGACAGGACAAGGCTGGTGTCGCCCTGGCGCAATCCAGTTTCATAGGCCTGCATCGACCGGTAGAAAGCAAAGAAGTCAGGATCAACGCCATAGGCTTCCGCAAAGATCTTGTTTCGCTCGGCATCACCAACACCGCGCATGATGTCTGCATCACGCTTGGCTTCAGCGACCAGAACCGTTGCATTACGATCAGCACGTGAGCGAATGCGGCGAGCCTGTTCTTCACCCTGCGCACGCAGCTCTGTTGCTTCCCTCTGACGTTCGGTCTGCATCCGGGCGTAAATCGCCTGCGAGTTAGCATCCGGAAGATCCGCGCGGCGAATTTTCACGTCCACAACCTCAATGCCCAGCTCCGAAGCGCTGTTGCTGACATCACGACGAATATTTTCCATCAGACCAGAACGGTTATCCCGCACAACTGCCGTAAACGATGCCTTGGCCAGTTCCGAACGCAGCGAAGACTGCAGGAACGTAGACAAGCGCTGGTTGGCTTCGCGAATGTTGTTCACACGCTGGAAGAAAAGCACCGGATCAGAAATCCGGTAGCGCGCAAACGCATCCACAACAAGACGCTTTTTGTCAGACGCAATGGCTTCAACAGGCGGCATATTCAAGTCAAGGATTCGCTTGTCGAGATAAACCACATTCTGGAAAGGAGCTGGCAGCTTGAAATTCAAGCCTGGCTCGGTGATCACCTTGTCGATCTTACCAAAAGTCAGGACGATTGCCTGTTGGGTCGGATTGACGATGAAGACGCTGGCATAAACAACAGCGGCAACAACGGCGAGGAGAATGGCAAGGATACCACCACGCATTACTGTGTTCCTCCTGTACGGCCGGACTGCGCGGATCCGCGCGATGTCAGCTCATTCAGCGGCAGGTAAGGCAAGACACCCTGGCCTGACTTGTTGTCGATGATGATCTTGGTGTTCGCACCAAGGACCTTCTCAAGTGTTTCCAGATAAAGCCGTTCACGGGTCACATTCGGAGCATTTTTGTACTGATCATAGACCTGAGTGAAACGCTGCGACTGACCTGTTGCCTCGGCGACCGTCTGATCACGATAGGCATTGGCCGATTCCGTAACACGGGCTGCTTCACCACGAGCTTCAGGAACAACGCGGTTTGCATAAGCCTGAGCCTCGTTCTGGATACGCTCCTGATCGGCACGGGCCGCCTGAACATCGCGGAAGGAGTCGATGACCTGCTGTGGCGGATCAACCTTCTGCATCTGAACTTCGGTGATTTCGATACCGGCTTTATAAATGTCCAGCGTCTGCTGCATCAAGGTATCCACTTCATTCTGGATCGAGACTCGGTTCTCGGTCAGAATGGAGTCAATGTTCGACGTGCCAACAATCTCACGCATCGCACTTTCGGCAACAGCTTTCACTGTGCCTTCAGGATTCTGAATGTTAAACAGGTAGTTGGCAATGCCTTCGCGTGTGTTCTTGATACGCCACTGCACCTTGAAGCCAACATCGACGATGTTTTCATCGCCAGTCAGCATCAGGCTTTCCTGAGGCACGTCACGTGTCGAAATGGAACTTCCACGGACGATTTCTTCAACACCAACTGTCAGCTCGCGCTGACGCTCGACTTGTGGCTTGTAAACTTCACCAACCGGATAAGGCCAGTTGTAGTTCAGACCAGGTGAGGTCTGATCCGTCACTTGTCCCAGAACCAGCTCAACACCAACTTCGCCCTGGTTGACACGGTAGAAACCGGTGAACATCCACACAGCAACGACACCGAAAATCACCAGAGCCACACCAAGGGCACCCAGTCCGGAGCCACCACCGCCTGGCAGAACGCTTTTCATGCGGTCCTGCGTGCGCTTCAAAAGCTCTTCAAGATCCGGCGGCTGATTTCCACCACCGCGATTAGGACCACCGCCCCAAGGGCCGCCATTGTTGCCGCCGCCGCCGCCGCCGCCCCAAGGGCCGCCATTATTGCCGCCGCCGCCGCCTTTCCAGGGGCCACCGCCGCCTGACTGATCGTTCCAAGGCATCAAAAGTTCCTTTTCCCAACGTCCCGGCGCTCCCATCCGGACAGCAGCGCGCTACCCATATATCACCGAGGTTACATATCATTGTTCTCACTCACCGCAGGTTATAGGGAGGTTACCAAGAGCTTTCAACGTGCGCCCTCTGATGCTCCTCCCGAAAACAGCAGCTTTCACTCAGATTGCAGGTGGGACAGTTACCACAAGCTTTCAAGGGCAAACATCACCCACCGCCTACCTAACCACTGGATAAGCCGATAAAACCATGTCCAGATGCGGAATATCATCTTCAAGGTAAACGTCAGACACCGTCTGAAACCCAAGCCGCTTATAAAACGGCTCAAGATGTGCTTGAGCAGACAGATCTATCTGAGCCTCTGGCGCGGCCTCATTTGACCTTGCAATACCGGCCTCCATCAACTGCTGCCCAAGTCCCCGCCCCCGATAAGCCTGCGCAATGACCACGCGGCCAATACGGCATCGCTCGTTCGCCCGATCCTCAGGCAAAAACAATCTCAATGCCCCCGCCAAGGCCCCTGTTTCACTGTCCTTGAGCAAATAGTGCAAGCCATCCGGGTCCTTGCCGTCAATCTCCGGAAAGGCGCATTCCTGCTCAACCACAAAAACATCCTGCCTCAGCTTCAGCAGGTCATGCAGTTCTCGGGCACCGAACGCCTCGAAAGACATCCAGACGCCTTCGAAAGAATTTCGAGTGCAGTCCATAAAACACAAGGCCTCTTCAAGGTCTCAGAAATTTTAGATCAGACAAATCAACAACCAGCCAAAGCCTATGCAGCGCGTCGGCGGTAGGTCACAAATTCAAACCCGGCGCTGTCCCGCTCCGAACGCTCACCTGAAACACGGGAAACCTCTTGCCAGATCGACGGATCAATCTCGGGGAAATGAGCATCTCCCTCCGGATCGGCCTGCACCTCTGTGATTTCAAGACGATCCGCAAGGCTCAGTCCCATTGTGTAGATCTGCCCACCGCCGATGATGGCCACACCGTCTGAGCCAAGGTCTCCCGCCAGGCGTTCCGCAAGCTCAAGGCCCACCTCAAGAGAGCCAACCACAGTCGCCCCCTCGGCCTGAAACTCCGGGTCTCTGGTGATCACAATATGTGGCCGGCCCGGCAGAATACCCGGCAAGGATTGAAAGGTTCTCCGTCCCATGATCATAGGCGTGCCAGCAGTCAGCGCCTTGAAATGCTTGAGATCAGAAGAAATATGCCACGGCATATCGTTGTCGGCTCCGATGATCCCGTTCCGGGCCACCGCTGCGACGAGAAAGATTTCACTCATGGACTTTTCTCCTGGCACTCTTACAGAGTTCAGACCTTCAAATGCCACAGTCAATGTGACTGCGCAAATAGCGACAAGAGCCCGCCATTCGAGACGGGCTTCAGGCTGATGCGGGTGCTGTCTTGGCTCCGCGCCAAAGGATGAACAGCCCGGATGCGACAATCAGGGCGCAGCCCCCGATCATGAACGGATCAAGGCTTTCACCGAATACAAAAACGCCAAGCCCAACGCCGAACAACAGCCGCGTATAGCGAAACGGCGTCACTGTTGACACTTCGCCGGTCCGCATTGCCTTCATCAAGGCGCTATAGGCGAAAACCCCGGCAACAACGGCCAAAACCAACGACATCCAGGCCGCGGCACACGGCACAATCAGATCGTTCCCGTCCCAAACAGCAAAAACGGCCCCAGCCGCGATGATTGTGACAAAGCCGTAGAAGCCAAGCACGTTGGTGCTCAATGAGGCGGGCGCTGCCCGGCTCGCAAGATCCCGCCCGGCGAACCCCAACATGCCAAGAACGGCCAGAACCGACAGCAGCGAAAACGTTTCTCCCCCGGGGCGAAGCACAATCATGACCCCGATCAGGCCAATGAAAATCGCAGTCCATCGGCGCCAGCCTACTTTTTCGCCAAAGAACAGCGCGGCTCCCAGAACAACAATGATTGGTGTTGCCTGGAGAATGGCTGTTGCCGAAGACAACGGGGTCAAGGCCAGCGCCAGCACATAGAAAAGCCGCCCGACAAACTCGAAGACAAACCGGAACAACATGGGCTTTGATCCGACATCCGGATTCAGCAACCGCTCCCCCTTCAACCGAGCCAGAAGCGCAAAGGCCAAAGCGCCCAGAAAACCGAACAGAAGCAGGATTTCCGCAACAGGCAGCTGTTTGGCCGCCCCTTTCACGAAGGTATCCTCCAATGCAAAGGCCCCCATGGCGGTAACCATCCACAAACTGCCAAGCAGATTGGAGCGCTGATCCATTCGGATCCCTGTTAAAACTGTCATGAAAGCCCAGACCAAACGGAGGAAAACGTATCCGTCACGCCCAAATGGGCGGCGGTTCACACTACGAAACGGCAAGAAATCTTAAACAGACATCTGCCTTATCAAACTGCAATAGGTGCCTTGATATGCGGATGAGGGTCGTAGCCGGACAGCTCGAAATCCTCATATTTAAAGGCAAACAGATCTGTGACATCCGGATTGAGCGTCATCACCGGCAGTGCTCTTGGAACCCGCGTCAATTGCTCCCGCGCCTGATCAAAATGATTGGCGTAAAGATGAGCATCGCCCAAGGTGTGCACGAAATCGCCCGGCTTGAGGTCGGTGACCTGAGCCACCATCATCGTCAGCAGCGCGTAGGACGCGATGTTGAACGGCACGCCGAGAAAAACATCAGCAGAGCGCTGATAAAGCTGACAGGACAGCTTTCCATCCGCGACATAAAACTGAAACAGCGCATGACAAGGCGGCAAGGCCATCTCGTCAACCAGCGCAGGATTCCAGGCAGACACAATAAGACGGCGCGACTCGGGATTCTGCCTGATCATGCTCAACAGATTTGCAATCTGGTCAATTGACCGGCCGTCGGGCGCAGGCCACGAGCGCCACTGATATCCATAGACGGGGCCGAGTTCACCAGCCTCATCGGCCCAATCATCCCAGATCTTGACGCCATTTTCCTGCAGATAGCGAATATTGGTGTCGCCCGCCAGAAACCAGAGCAGTTCGTGGATAATCGACCGCAAATGCAGCTTTTTCGTCGTAACGAGAGGAAAACCTTCCGAAAGATCAAACCGCAACTGATGGCCAAAGACGGATCGCGTTCCGGTACCAGTTCGGTCTCCCCGGTCGATGCCCTTGTCCAAAATGGTCTGCATGAGGGTGAGATATTGATCCACGTCACCTGTCCCTAAACTTGATGTATGCGGTCAATCCGTCTCGTTGCAAACGGCGGAGCTCCCCCAAAGCACATCCGTTTATCTCGCAGGGAACAGCGGGATTCGCAAGGCGTCCAGCCGAATTCAAAAGGCCATCAACCAGCGACTTATGCGCGCAATGGTCCAAAATTGTTTATCCGGCTCTTTCCCGTAATGCCCAGTTTTTGCCGCCTCCCCCTTCCATTTGCCCAACAGCGAGACTATGTTAGCAGTGCTGGTTTTCCAGATATGGCGATAAATGGTCAGTGCAATAAGCTTATCGGACCCGGGGGCGGTACCCGGCGCCTCCACCCAAGCGCATTCAGAATTTACGGTTGTCGACTGTTAATTACGAGTGCGTTTCGGCGGGGGCGAAATAGGATCGACGAGGGTGTAAAGACTGCGCTTTTGCTCGGCATGGTACCACCGATATCGGACCATAACAGTAGTTGCAAATGACAACACTGCTTCGGACATGGCTGTTGCTGCGTAACGCAGTACCGGTAGTCCACTTAAGCCCTTGCGGTTAGCACCGTAAGGCGGGGTTCGGAGGCACCTGGCAACAGAAGCCTCCACTTCATTTTCGAGACCACAGCGTGAACACCAGCATCTATGATGCGCAGGCAGCAACTTTCCGCGTTTATCCCACAAGAACTGGGCAAACACCGGATTAAGTTGGTACCCAAAACAATTGAGGTCTTTCCTTTTGCCGCCTCACACGGCAATGTGGGTCGCGAGAATCCGATCAATCAGACATGTTTTGACAAAGAGAAGATGGCAGAAGACCTCCTCCGATACGATATCCTGATCCAGGATGCATTGCGCGGTGCCGTTAAGAAGATCCTCGCGGAGGTCGGACGGACGGGACTTCCTGGCGAGCATCATTTCTACATCGCTTTCGACACGAACGCCCCTGGCGTACGCATTTCACAACGGTTGAAAGAGCGTTACCCTGAAGAAATGACCGTAGTCATGCAGCACCAGTTCTGGGATCTTGCAATAGGCGAACATGCGTTCGAAGTTGGCCTGTCCTTTGGCGGCGTGCCTGAAAAGCTTCTCGTTCCTTACAGCTCGATCAAAGGCTTCTTTGATCCCTCGGTTCAGTTCGCGCTCGAATTTGACCCTGGCAAGACCGCTGAGGAACTTCCAGAAGATCTTCTCGAAGCTGTTGAAGAACTGACCAAGGCTGAAAAACTGGCCGAGGACATTGTCGCAAAGGTGCCTGAAGACAGCGATGCTGAAGTGGCAACATCCGACAAAAAAGACGACAAGGCCCCAGCCGGTGACAGCACAGGCGCAGTTGTTTCTCTGGATGCGTTCCGCAAGAAAACCTGATTTTTAAACAAGGCCTGCCGCGATGAGCGCTGACATCATCAATCTGCGTCAGGCACGCAAAAAGAAATCAAAGGCTGAACAAGGCGCGAAAGCAGATCAAAATCGCGCCCTGTTCGGACGAACAAAAGCCGAAAAACAACTTTCCCAAAAATCTGAAAACCTCGAAGCGAAGCGTCTTGACGCGCATCGATTGGAAGCATCTGACGGCCCTTCTCCTGAAAAGGGTGACTAAGGATGGCTCTCGCCAAACGCTCCCTCGCCTTGCATGGCCACAGGACAAGCCTTGCGCTTGAGCCTGAGTTTTGGTCCGTCATTGATCAGGTGGTGAAACAGCGTGAGATATCATTGGCGACATTGATCGCCGAGATCGACGACAACAGGGCACCCGAAAACGCGCTGTCCTCCTCGGTCAGGGTCTTTGCCCTCACCTGGCTTCAAAAAACCTGATCCAGACGTCGGACACAAATCTTGCTCTTTGCTAATTCGGCTTGATTTCGATGACGAGCCCGTTCGGCAGCGTCCGATAACGAGGTTTTGCCTGCTCGCTTGTTTGCAGGCCTGTTTCCCTCGGTGTCGTCGTCCGCGGTTCAACCAGGATAGGCTGGCGACCCAGGGCATCCGCAGGCTGTCCAATTTCCCGCGCCAAGATATCCTCTACCGATCGTGGCGCATCCAGGGGCGGCAAAGCAGCAGGTTCAGCCTCCCGGGCAATGGCGCCAGTGGCATCAGGCAGGTTCACCTCAGCCGGCGACTCGATCACCGACCTGATGCCACTTGCAAAGTCTGCCGGTGTTTCAAAGGACCCAGTCGCCGAACTTTTCGTTTGCTGCTCCACTTGATTGTCGTTGGCGGGCACATCAGGCGGTGAACCAGCATCTTTCGCCTTGTTAAGTGTCTCTTCGAGACGCTGCGTCGCTTTCTCCCGCGCTGCAGCTTTTTCGGCAGCTTCGCGCTCACGCCGGACACGTTGTTCCTTCTGGCGCTTCATTTCCCTAAAGAGACGGTCCCGCTCAAGAATTTCTGCCTGCAGTTTCTCAACCCGCTCGACTTCCTGTTCAAAAGCCCTCAGCGTGAGATAGGCCGTGAAAGGCGTTATATCGAGGCGGCGCTCAGGCGCATCCAGCGGACCAGAGAACAGAACACCCACCCGCGGCTCTGCGCCCGTCACAGCATCCTCACCCGGGTCAACAGTCAGGGAAAAATCGCTGTCCATTTCCCAGGTGTTGAAATCAGCCTCAGCAGATCCAAAAACCTCAGCGCGCTTGGTATCGACCGCCACATTGCGTGCACTGGCGCGCCCTCCCACAATGGAAACAGACCCTTCCAGGCGATCAAATGCAAGGTTTCCAGCTTCCATATAGCTGGTGAAGACGTCCTGGATTTTCTCATCCCGAAGGTCCAACCCGGCATCAGCTGCCCGTATCACAAGATCAAAGGCTTGCGGGTTGATACCGCGCAATTCACCATTGGTGACAGCAAAAGTGCCTCCGCCAGTCAGGCCCGAAGCCATCACCGCAATGGAGCGTCCTGCGCCTTCAAAATCAAGTACAACGTTCAAATCGCCCGTCGCAACAGCCCGGTCATTATGTGTCCAGACCAGCGACTGCAAAGCAGCATCTTCAAGCTTCAAATGCCCTGACACTGACCCTTCTGCGCCAGAGCGGCGGAAAGCCAGCACGCCAGACACTTTGCCACCGCCATAGTTGCCCGACAGCCCATCAAGGCGGAGCATGGTCGGCGTCAACCGCAACTCTGACTGCATGCCTTCCAGCAGATGCCCATCGCCAACGTCCAGAATATCCGCACTCAGATCAAGTGTCAGATCGGTATCAGAGAAAAGCGGCGCACCGAATGCCCCTGTGGGCCAGATACTGGAGCCGTCACCGGCCGAGAACCACTGGTCAGGCCCAAGAATGGCTTCAGACAAGCTGCGCATATCAAGACTACCGAGGTGCAGTTTGCCCTTGAACCTGCGGTTTTCCTCTCCGACAACAGCCTTCAAGTCTCCCGCCAAAGATCCATCAACCGTCACACCGGCAACCGTTCCCGCCAAATCAGATGCTGTTATCTTGCTTCCAGTTCCAGCCAGATTCAACTGCAAATCCATATCGATATCACCAGCCATGACTGGCATGACCCGACCACTCAGCAGCGCAAAAGGCGCAAGATCCGGCGCACTGGCCGTCACCGCCAAGCTGTAGCGAGGCTCCCCGCTGTCCGTAAGGCGAACTTGCCCCAAAGCTCCGACCGAAGCGGATCCGGTGTTCGCGGACACAGATATATCAAGACCGTCTTCAGGCCGTCCCCTTGCGGTGATTGCAACGGTCCCCTGCCCCAAATCATCAACCGGCAGGATATCAAACCCGAGTTGGCGCAGGATCTGGCCGCCATCTGGCCCCGTCAGATCCAGATCAAATTCGACAGCAGCTTTTTCCCAGGCATCCACACGGCCCTTGAAATGATTGCTGATCTTTGCGCCGACGCCACCAACGATCCCATCCAGAACAAAGGTCAGATCGCTTGCATCACCGACAGCAGCAGCTTTCAAATCAGCCTGGAACCGTGCCGGAACAAGATAATCTGAAGCTTGCTCTAGCCGTTCCAGAACAGAGCTTTCAGGTAACACCCCGCGCAGCAGGGCAACAACACCGCCAAGGTCACGCGCATCCAGCGTTCCCGACAAGGCTCCAACCGGAGCCGTCAGCAAATCGTCAATACGGCCAGAAATATCGATCTGCGCGCCGGCAAGATCTTCAGCATAAAGCCGGTCGATACGCAGACCCGTGCCAGAATATTCGGCCTCCAGCGACAAGCCCTTGCCAGCAACATCGCGGATACTGACCTGCTTGGCCTGCACCCGCAGCGACACATCAAGGCCGTCCGAGGTTTCCAACGACCTGCCAAAGAGTTTGGCCAAGCGCTCCAGCTCATCAAGATCCAGAGACTCAGCATTCAGACTCAGCGAGAACTCATCATTTCCATTGCGCGGCTTGCGATACGCCAGAGACCCCTTTGCCTGTGCATCAGCAAGGGTCAGGCGGAAATTATCGAGCGCAGCGCCACTTGGAACAATGTTCAAATGACCTTCCAGCGAGACCGGCTGAATGTTGCTGCTGCCCTTCCCGCTTTGGCGCAGCCAGGCAGAAAATGCACCAGGCTGTTCGGAACTGATCGACAGATTACCGCGATAGGACGGAGATCCTGAAATCGCAAGATCACCTTGTGTGGCGATCACGGTCCGACCTGGCGCACGACCGGCGAACCGTGCGATCCGCCAGCCACCAACCATTGTTTCAAGGTCCAGGCGAATGTCCTGCGCCAAGCTTCCGCCAAGAACGACAGCTGGAACATCCAATGCAATCACGCCATCCATTTCCGGAACCGGCAAGGCCTGCAGCGTCGACAGGATTTCCTGGCCAGCGACGGCCAAATCGACCGGAGCCTGCGGTCCACCGCCGTAAAGCCTGTCCAGATCGATCTGCTTTGCCGTGGCCCGAACCTCAAATCGTCGTTCGCCGTCCAAAACCACCTTTGCGTTGCCATCCAGCCCCAAGAGGCGATCTTCCGGCCCAAGCCGGTATTCAAACTTTGGAATCTCGATGCTGGAAACTGTCGCATTGAAATCACCAGATGCTCGCCATGCCTTATCAGGCTGAGCTTCTGGCATGATCGACACCAGCTTGAAGCCACCTTCCAAAATGGGGGCCTTATCAGTGTGCGACAGCAGTCCATCCACAGAAAGCTCGACCGGCAACATCGTTGGTGTAACAGACCCTTTCAGGCGAATCCCGCCAGTGTCCTGCTGCTTGCCCGTCGCAAGCCGCACCGAATAGGGTTCATCGCCATAGGTCAGACTGCCGTCAATCTTGAAAGGCCCGACAAGCGTTCTGGCGCTGACCTGAAAATTTCCATCGTCGATCTGATGAGTCTCGCCGGTTCTGGCATGCACCAGCGAGATCGCCCCATCGACAACAGTAATGTTTTCAAAGGCGACGTCTTCAGATGCAAAATCGGAGGTTATGCGCCCGCCCTTCATGCCCGTCAGCCAGTCAAGCCGACCGGCTTCATCCAGGGAAACGCTTAGGTGGGGCCGCTCCAGCTGCATGTCTAGAACGTGGATCTCGCCCTTCAGCAAAGGCGGCAATTCAACGCGCATCTGAAACTTAGACACCACAAGCAGCGGGTCTTCCGCCTCGCCCACACGTACATCAAAAAATGTCACGGTAGGCGATGGCAACAAACGGATATCAGCGTCACCAAGCACCCGAACCTTGTGCCCCAACGCCTGCTCGGCATAACGCTCAAACGTGGAGCGATAGACGGTCCAGTCGACAAAGAAAGGCCCGACCAGTGCCGTAATCAGCACCAGAATAACCGCGACACCAAAGGTGATGTAGACCGAATTCAGATCCGTTCTCCATAGTTTCCACGCCATCACGCAACAGCCGCGTGTTGCAAGAGGATCCCTTGCGATTCGCTACAATATCATGACTGGCGATTTTTCGGCTGCATACCGTCAAACCGCCAGATCATTTGTCGTTTACAATCAGGTCACGACACCTTGACGATTTTACCCGGGTTCATGATGTTGTCCGGATCCAGGGCCATCTTGAGCGAACGCATCACGTCCAGCCCGCCACCGTGTTCACGCTGAAGATATTTCATCTTGCCTTGGCCAACACCATGTTCGCCCGTACAGGTGCCTTCCAGTTCGATGGCACGCCAGTTCAAACGCTCGACAAAACCTTCAGCCTTGGCCACTTCCGCCTCATCAGCCTCATCCACGAGGATCAAGACATGGAAATTTCCATCGCCGACATGGCCGACAATGGTTGCCAGAAGCCCAGCTTCCTCCAAATCCGTCATGGAGTCTGTCACGCATTCGGCAAGCCGTGAGATCGGCACACACACATCCGTGGCAACTCCCTTTGAACCGGGTTTAAGCGTGAAAGAAGCCCAATAGGCGTCATGACGGGCCGTCCAGAGTTTGGTCCGTTCTTCTGCCTGGGTCGCCCATTTAAATTCGCCGCCACCGAAATCCTCGGCAATCGATCCAAACATTTCAGCTTGTTCGCGCACGCCTGCATCCGAGCCATGAAATTCAAGAAACAGCGTCGGCTTTTCCTCAAGATCGAGCTTTGAATAAATGTTGCAGGCCTTCACCTGCATCGTATCGAGCAATTCGATCCGGGCAACAGGAACGCCGCACTGGATTGTCGCAATCACAGCATTGCAAGCAGATTCGATATCCGGGAACGGGCAGACACCGCCGGAAATCGCCTCTGGCTGACCATAGAGCCGAATGGTCAGCTCCGTGATCACGCCAAGCGTGCCCTCAGATCCAACATACATCCGTGTCAGGTCGTAGCCCGCAGCGGATTTGCGGGCACGTCCGCCCGTATGAATGATTTCGCCCGTGGGAGTGACAATTGTCAGGCCCAGAACGGCATCTTTCATGGTGCCATAGCGCACCGCATTTGTGCCAGATGCTCGGGTCGCAGCCATTCCGCCAATGCTGGCATCCGCGCCCGGATCGATCGGAAAGAAAAGCCCCGTATCGCGCAGATAGCTGTTCAGCTGTTTGCGGGTCACGCCTGCCTCAACACGGCAATCCAGATCTTCAGCATTCACCTGAAGGATCTTGTTCATGTTGGACAGGTCCAGTGAAATACCGCCGCCAGGTGCATTCACATGGCCTTCAAGCGACGAGCCTGTGCCGAACGGAATGACCGGAACCTTGTGTTCCGCGCAAACCCGAACCACATCGGCAGCTTCCTCGGTGCTTTCCACAAAGACCACCGCATCGGGAGCCTGATTGGGCAGCCATGTGGTGGTGTGACCGTGCTGTTCGCACATCGCTTTTGAACGGGAACAACGTTCACCAAATTTCTGGGTCAAGATATCGACAACAAGCGAGGTTTTCACCTCATCACGAGCGACATGGGCCTGCATGGCAGACAGAGACATGATCAGAATCCTGTAATTTGTGGTCTAGGGCCGTCGGCCAGATGCCGCGAATATGTTAGTCACTTTTACAAAGGTCAAAGGCAATCGACCAGAAAATTCCAAATGAAAGGAACAAAAATGACAATCATGTGGCCCAAGGCGCCAGTGGAAAGTCACAAAATGGACGTGAAAGAAGAATGGCGCGACTACAATGACCACTTGAACATGGCCTATTATAACGTCCTCTTCGATGAGGCCTGCGATAGAATTTTGGCGAAACTCGGCCTCGGGGCAGAGTATCTAAAGACCCGCAACGGATCCTATTTCACTGCGGAAGCCCATGTTTGTTATGTCCGCGAGCTGGAAATCGGCATGCCGGTGATCACCCGCCTGCACTTGCTGGATCTGGATGCCAAACGTATCCGCGTCTATCAGGAACTGTTTCACGCTGAAGAGGGGTGGCTGTCGGCAACCTCGGAACAACTTTGCCTGCATGTGGACATGAGCACCCGCAAGGTCGTGCCCTGGCCTGAAGACATCCTCAGCGAATTGACTGCACTTCAAGAGGCCCAAAGAGACCTGGCAGTTCCAGAAAGGGCTGGACGCGGCATCGCAATCAAGCGCCGGCCAACGTGAAACCAAACCTGTCGAAAATATCCAACCAATCTGCAAGCAAATGAAATTTCTGCCATAGTTGGACAAATCATCTGATTGGCAAAGAATCGAACGACCTGAGCCAATTCCCATCAGGGGCGCGTCTGGCGCTCATTTGTCCAGACCGATTTTCAGCGGACCCGACCGATGCGCGTCATAGCCGACACACTCCGCCAACTCCCCGAGGTTCTCGGCAGTTGGATCGCGCCGAACCTGCGCCTGTTCCGCACCAACCGCTTGCCTTTCGTCTGGCTTCTGGCCCTTGCCATTGGCGCATTGGTTGCCACTGCCGCCATTGGCTTTCGCTCGGCCATCGGCTTGCTGCAATGGCCCTGGCTCGGAGACACCTCGGAGCGGATCATCACAGCCGCCGCCAACCAGCCCTGGTGGGTCATTGTGCTGGCCCCGGCATTTGGCGGCCTGATCGTTGGATGGTTGCTGCAGACCTATCAGCCCAAACAGCGCGCAGGTGGCGTGGCAGACGTCATAGAAGCACGCGCCCTCGGCGGACGTGGCCTGCCTCTCCGCGCGGGCTTGAGATCCGCACTGATTACCATCATTTCCCTGGGATTTGGCGCAAGTGCGGGCCGAGAAGGCCCGGTCGTCCATCTGGGGGCAACCCTTGGAACCGCCATCTGCCAAGCCTTTTCCCTTCCCGACTCAGCCCGTAGAATGCTGCTGGCCTGCGGCGTTGCCAGCGCTGTATCGGCATCATTCAATGCCCCAATCGCCGGTGTTCTTTTCGCTCATGAAGTTATTCTGGGGCACTATGCCATGTCAGCCTTCGTGCCGATTGTGCTAGCCTCGGCAGTCGGCGCAATCATTTCACGGCTTTGGTTTGGCGAATCCGCCGCCTTCATCATCCCGCAATACGACATCAGCTCCTATTGGGAACTTCCGGCCTTTGCGCTGCTCGGCCTGACCTGCGCTGCCGTCGCGATTCTGTTCCAGTTCGCGCTGATCGGCACAGATTGGGCGGCTCGAAACATCACCATGCCGCTTTGGCTACGCCCGGTTATCGGCGGACTGGGCGTCGGAGCCATCGCAATCTTTTTCCCTCAGGTGCTGGGCGTCGGCTATGAGGCAACAGATATGGCGCTGAAGCATCAGTTGCCGATCATGACCCTGCTGGCCCTCCTGGTTGCCAAGACAGCCGCAACGGCGATCACCCTGGCTTCCCGTTTCGGAGGCGGGATTTTCTCTCCGTCGCTTTACCTGGGGGCCATGGCCGGGGGCGCATTCGGCCTGATCGCCGCCTCCGCATTTCCGCAGATGGCCTCGAGCCACGGTCTCTACGCCATCCTGGGCATGGGGGGCGTGGCAGCGGCCGTCCTTGGTGCGCCTGTCTCAACAACCATGATCGTCTTCGAGCTGACCGGCGGTTATGGCCTGTCCATTGCGCTGTTGATTGTGGTTTCCATTGCCTCAGGCCTGACACAGGCCATTCACGGCAAGTCGTATTTCCACTGGCAACTCGGGATGCGCGGCGTCAGCCTTCATGAAGGCAGCCATACCTATCTGCGCGACCATGTGAAGGTTCGTGATTTTATGGACCCGCCGCCAGACCAAGAGGACGAACGAACATTCGATCCCTCAAACGATGGCCCTTACCTGTATGCAGGCAGCTCATTAAAAAATGCTTTGAAAAGCTTCGATGAAAGCGGCGAGATCAGCTTGCCCGTTGTCGAATCCGGCAATGCCACACAGATTATCGGCATTGCCAGGCACGTCCGCGCCTTAAGCCATTTCAACACGGTGCTGATTCAGGACAGCGAAGAATCTCATAGATAAGTCTTGGATCACGAACCAAAATCAGCCGGTGCCGTGATTGATATCTTTCCGACATAACGGTGGGAACTCTTCTTGCCCTTAAGCTTGGCTCTGAATTCCAGCTGCTTCATGTGCAGTTGCGCCTGCCGCCCTTTCAGGCCTGGCAGAGACAGTACATCCAGACCGGTGAAGGGAAGAAACGGGTTTCGGCGCAGAGACCCATAGATACCAACCCGTGTCGAAGGGCGATCACTTTTTCCTCGGGCATGAAACCCATGGGTATCTGCAACAATCAACGTATTTCCAGGCACAGCGAAAGCAACAGGATCGTCAAATCCCATCTCCCTCGCCTCTTTAGCGTTCAACCGAAAAGAACCTCGCGCATGAAGACGGTTTTTGGCATCTGCGGCATGAATGCTCTGCATCTGCTCCCATGCAGCGCGTTTTTCAGTCAGCCGATGAGAGCCAGGAATATAGTTGAAAGGGCCTTCCTCAACAGCAATGTCATAGAGAAAGAACCAAGACTTCGCTGTGGGCTGGAATGTATCAGAATGAAAGTGCGTTTGCGGGTCAACTTTACCATTATTCGGCTTCGTCAACACAACATGCAGATAGAAGATCGGATCAGAGTTAGACGAGGCAACATAACGCAAGGAGCCTTGGAAAAGCGGCCCATTCACGAATCGCTTCAAATAGGGCAATGCCTCCAGCACGTGCGGCGGGAGAGGTATAAACCGAGTCACTGCATTACCCTGCCGCATGTCGTAGGCATGGAATGTATTTTCCTCCACCTCACGGCGCAATCCTGCAAGCTCGTCATCTGCCAAGGCATTCTTCCGGCAGATATACCCTTGCTCAGCATATTGTTGGCGATCCTCGGCAGATACGAGGCCTTCCAGTCGCCGACGCCGCCAGTCACTCATTTTCTGGGCGAGACGCAAACGCCCAACATGCAGTCCCTTCTCATTCAGCCTTCGGCTACCAATGATTGGGTTATCACAAAAAGACTTGGCACCGCTGGCCAGCTCTGCGACCCACAACGGGGTCTTTAAAACATCAATTGCGCGCATGATTTTACTCAAAATCCAAATTGTATAGCCAGCGAAATCAGATCGGCATTGTCGCCTCATTCAGCCAGGTCAAAGTCCTGGCTTCTAGATGAGGGCTCAGCTCTTCCCGCACACGGCGATGATAGTCATTGAGCCAGCTGAGCTCGGCATCGGTCAACAGGGTACGATCAACCAGCCGCAAATCGAAGGGGGCCAACGTCAGGGTTTCAAACCCCAACATGGACCGCTCTCCACCATCAATCGGCATGGCGTCTGTCACCAGCTCAAGGTTCTCAAGCCGGATACCATACTCACCAGCCGGGTAATACCCAGGCTCATTCGACAAGATCATGCCCGGCTGCAAAGCAACTGTGCCGGTCTTGGCAATCCGCTGGGGCCCCTCATGCACAGAAAGATACGACCCAACGCCGTGACCGGTGCCATGATCAAAATCGAGACCAGCCTTCCACAGATCAATCCGCGCAAGGGTATCAAGCTGCGCGCCAGACGTTCCTTTGGGAAAACGGGCCGTCGAAATCCCGATATGCCCTTTCAGGACCAACGTGAAGTGCCGTTTCATCTCCGCGCTTTGTGAGCCAACGGCAATTGTGCGCGTAATATCGGTGGTGCCATCTTCATATTGTGCGCCGCTGTCGATCAAGAATGGCCGTCCGACAGGGATCGTCAAATTGCTTTTTCGGCTGACCCGGTAATGGCAAATAGCCCCATTGGGACCGGCTCCGGAAATCGTGTCGAAGGACAAATCCTTGAGCACACCTGTTGCCAGGCGGAATTCCTCCAACTTCTCTGCAGCACCGATTTCATCAAGGTCACCTTTCGGCGCTGCATCATCGAACCAGCAGAGAAATCGTGCAAAAGCAACGGCGTCGCGCAGGTGTGCTGCTTTCGCGCCTTTGATCTCGGCTGCATTCTTGATGGCTTTGGGCAACAGAACCGGATCGGCCGCCTCGACAAGAGTGCCACCGCGAGCCTCAATCGCATCTGCAATGGCCTGACCAGCAGAGGCTGGGTCAATCATCACCCGCGCTTTGGCTTTTCCAAGCCCGTCAAGCTTCACCTTGAACGCATCAGGCTCTTCAAGATCAGCCAGGGAATGCAGCACATCGCGGACAGAATTGCTCAGCTTCCTCCCGTCAATGAACAAGCTCGGCTTGCCCGATGACGGCAAAACAACAAAGGACAATGGCAAGGGTGTATGGGACACATCAGAACCGCGAATATTCAGCAGCCAGGCAATAGAATCAGGCTGTGTCAGAACGCAGGCATCGGCTTCCTTACCCGTAAGAGCAGTTTGAATATCAGCAATCTTGTCAGCAGCTGACCGTCCCGCCAAGGCTTCGCTGTGCAAGGATACTGCGCCGAGTGGAGCATCAGGACGCCCTTCCCAAACAGCGTCGACCGGGTTGCTGTCCAATCCAACCAGTTCAGCCCCAGCCTTGTCGCAGACCGCCTGAAGTCGGCGGACCTCGCGCACCGTATGAAGCATTGTGTCATATCCGAGCCGTTGACCAGGCTTCAAACGTTTGGCCAGCCAGTCAGTCGCCGGTTCAGTGATCAGATGCTGCGCGGGAAAGGTCTGCATATCCACCTGTTCTCGCACCTGAATGGTATAACGGCCATCAACGAAAATAGCAGCATCATCGCCAAGCACAGCCGCCATGCCGGCTGATCCCGTAAAACCGGTCAGCCACTGCAAGCGACAGTCACTTGGCGGCACATATTCACCCTGATGCGCGTCCGCTCTCGGCACCAGAAAGCCGTCAAGGGAGTGACGCTTGAGTTCGGCCCTGAGAAGCGCGGCATGCGGCGCTCCACAGAAAGGATCATTGAGATCATCGAATGTCTGAAACATGAATTGAATCTAAGTTGCCCGGCGCAATCGATCAAGGCAGAAAACATAACGCAAAGGCACTTCAAAGCACGCCAACTTGACAATGCCGCGATGCAGCATTCATCTCGCACATGCGAAAAATGCAGAGCTGTCATGCAAGATAAGCTCTGGTCGCATAACACGAATGGTCTCATATTAGTCATGACGAACAAAGAGGCAGCCGACCTTGTGAGGATGCACTCGACACACAAGATGCTTTGGAGAGATCAATGGCTATTGCAACAACGACAATTGGCGGAACAAGCCGCTCTTCCGAAGGCTTCGTGCGTCGCGCCTTGAGCCGTATGCTTGAAGCCCGCGAAAAGCAGGCTCGCCGCTATGTAAATGGCTATCTTCTGTCCCTCGATGATGCAACGCTTGCATCTCATGGACTGGATCGCCGCGAACTGGAACGCGAAGGCACCGCTGCAATGATCTTCTAAGAAGATCATTTTGAAATGCAAAAAGAGCGCGATGGATCTCTCCATCGCGCTCTTTTTTTGTCTGATAACCAAGGGTCAGGCCCAATCAGGCCTGCTTGCGTCCACGCACCAGGGTCAACGTTAGCCAACCGTCTTTTTCACCACGACGCGACAGGTGGAAACCATGGCAACCATAGGCAAACAGGATACGGGGGCCATCTTCGATACGCAGACCAGACAGCACAAGCGTAGATGTCCGCATCATTTTGGCCGCAATTGATTTGGACATTTGCATGAGTGGCCGAGCCAGAATATTGGCAACCACCAGATCAAACGGCCCAAATTCCCCGAAACGTCGGTCTTCCATGCCATTGGCAGTGAATGTGCTGATCAAAGGGGCAACCCCATTCAACTGGGCATTCTCGGCAGCTGTCTTCGTTGCAATCGGATCGATGTCCGTCAACAGAACGTGCTGCTTTGTGAGCCGCGCTATTGCGATACCAAGAACGCCGGTACCGGTTCCAAGATCAAGAACCTGGTAGTACTCACGCATGGAGAACAACCGGTCGATCTCTTCAAGACACCCAGCCGTCGTGCCATGGTGGCCAGTTCCAAAAGCCAGCGCCGCCTCGATTTCAAGCCCGATAGCGCCGCCAGGGAGTTTTTCCTTGTCATGAGAGCCATGTACAAAGAACCGACCGGCGCGAACCGGCTTCAGACCTTCAAGGCTCTTTGCCACCCAATTGATGTCCGGCAGGATTTCCGCCTCAACGGGCGCACCAAAGGCATCAGACCCGACGCGGTTCAAGACCAGTTCTTTGGCCTCTTCCGGCTCCATCTCGAACATCAAAATTTCAGCCGACCAGATCTTCCCATCCGCCGAAGTTTCATAGATTGTCACCGGATTGCCTTCGTCTTCGAAAACACGTTCCAGCACATCCGCAATGCGCTTGGCTTCCAGCGCTTCGGCAGTGATCCGAACTCTGACGGTCTGCATGATTTCCTCGACTCTCAAACTTAAGTCTGCCGGGGTATATCCGGGCTTTGTTCAAACAGCTAGGCTTCGGATCCATAAATAAGGCATCAAGCCTCGACCAATGCAGCCTTTTGATTGGAACTTGGAGCCAACGGAATCACAATCCGAGCGGTCAACCCACCACCCGGGGTCCCGAGAAGCTCGAGTGAGCCACCATGTGCCAAGGCAATTGCGTTGGTGATCGCAAGTCCAAGACCGAGACTGGCACCACTTTCGATCGGCCGCGCCACATCCCCCCGCTCGAAAGGCTCCATCAACCTTTCACGCTCTTCAACAGGAATACCCGGCCCATGGTCGATAACATCGACGTGCACGAAAGCAGCATCCGCAAGGACAACGTGAATCGACAGCTGATCGTCATAGCGGCGAGCGTTTTCGATAAGATTGGAAAAGGCTCGGATAAGTTCGGTGCATCGCGCTTCCACGGTAAGGCCAGTCGGACAGACCAGAGAAACGGTTACGCCCATATCCTCGTACTGATCAACAAGTCCTTGTAGAAGGCTCGGAAGATCAATCCGGTTCGTTCCCTCACCTGTGCGCCCCTCCCTCAGATAGGACAGAGCGCCATTCAGTTGGGTTTCCATCAAATCCAGATCAGCAAGATTACGAAGCTTCTGATCTTCATCCGTCATAAGCGCGATACGCAATCGCAACCGCGTTAGCGGCGTACGCAAATCATGCCCAATAGCTGTCAGCATGCGCGTTCGCCGTTCAATCAAGTCCTGGATGCGCGCCTGCATCCGATTGAATGCTCGAGCAGCTTGCTGAACTTCCAAAGATCCTGATTCTGCAATCGGCACCGCCTGAGTTGAATCCATGCCGAAACTGGCCACAGCATTCGATAGTTCTTCCAATGGCCGTACCAATGTACGCGCCCGCCAATCCAGCAGCATGACAAGACAGATACTCAACCCCAAAACGAGAAGGAGAACAGGATTACCGTAAACCGGCGGGCCTTCAGGCCGGGTCAGATCGACGCACAAATATGTACCATCGCGAAGACGAAAAAACAGCTGGACCAGTGTCTCATCGCCCTCCTTCGCGCCCCCAAGCCGTGAGGTCAGAAGTTCGATATCATCTCCGAGCGCCCCTTCGCCGTAAGGCCAAAATATTGGAGCTTCCCGCATGGTCAAAGTAGGCATCGAAATATCGTCTAAAAGACTGATACTCAATGTAGGATCAGCCACTTTCATCGATGAGAGGACTTCTTGACGTAAAGATGCATCCGTCTCATTCAAGAGAGTAACAGCCACCACATGCCTCAGAGCAAGATTTCCAAACTCCTTGTCCGGAAAATCTTCTTTTACATGATAATAAACAACCGCGAAGATCAATGCCATGATCACCACTGTGATCATCATGACCATCAGCAACTGCCCCGCAATACGTCTTGGGACCAGTCGGTCAAACAGCGATCTCATACTGACGTCACTTCGGCAATGAATTCATACCCACCTGATCGCACGGTCCGAATAAATTGGTAGGTTGCACCTCCCAACTCGAACTTGCTCCGCAACCGGCTGATCAGAATGTCAATGCTTCGACCTGTCCCGGACTGACCACCGCCATGGGTCAGGTCACTCAACTGCTCCCGGCTCAAAACCCGCCCCACGCGCTGGCACAGGACCTGAAGCAGATCGAACTCGGCCGGAGTCAGGGACACAACCGCCCCTTCAGGATTGGTCAGAAGCCGTAAATTACAGTCCATTCGCCATCCTTCGAAGCCAAGCACTTCGGCGGCCACGGTCGGGCTTGCCATGCCCATATCCATACGCCTGAACATTGCCCGAATACGCGCAATCAACTCACGTGGATTGAAGGGCTTGGCAAGATAATCATCTGCTCCGACTTCAAGGCCAATGACCCGATCGAAATCATCCGACTTGGCAGACACAATAATAATAGGAATGGTGCTCGTGGCTCTCAGGCGACGGCAAATGCTCAAACCATCTTCACCAGGCAGCATTAGATCAAGAATGATCAGATCGAGCCGCGCCCCAATCATGATCCTCTCCATCTCACGCGAATCTCGGGCAAGGCTGACTTTCCAGCCATTCGACGAAAGGTGCTGCTCTATCAGCGCACCAATTTCGGGGTCGTCTTCAACGACAAGAATATGCTCAACACGTGTCATAGCGCCAATATGCAGCTTTCATTTTGATTTTCACCCCTCAATTGATGAAAATGATTTCTGTACTTTTCTATAATGAACTACAGAATAACAAAGAAACATATAATAACAAATCTTAGTAAATTAGTATTCGATAATAAGGTTGAATATTAAAAAACAACGAATAGAATATATAAAGGCAACCAGTTCTTCATTGTCTAAGCATTGATGCAATTGGTGAGTGCTCGCGCGCATTCTTTGGAAATCCCTACCGACACCCCCATTATTCGGCAGGGAAGAAAAGCCGATCATCATAAGATGGTCGGCTTTTTAACGCAGCCCTCGGTATGAGGGTACAGGATTGGGAAAGCTTTAAGAACCTGCCTTGCATCGGTCAAGAACCTTGACAGCACGCAGCCGCTTCAATGCCGTTCGACAAAACTGTCGATCACCTTCTTCTGGCCCGCTTTTTCAAAGTCGATGGTCAGCTTGTTGCCTTCGATCCCGACAATCGCCCCATAGCCAAACTTGATGTGAAACACCCGCTCGCCCTTGGAGAACTCCGAGGCTGCCTCGCTGAAGGACTTGGCCACCAACTCGCCCTCGATGGTCTTTGGTCCCTGTCGCTTGGTGCCCTGCGCGCGAAAGTCGCCCCGTTCAAACACAGCATCCTGCGCAGCCTTGGCTTTTTGAGCGCGCTGCCAGCCTGGCGTAGAGTAAGAGTTCTGGAACGGCTCCTGATTGACGAACCGGGATGCACCCATGCCACTGCGGCCATATCCACCGCCGCCGCCATAACCGCCATAGTTGGAAGACTGTTCGACGATTTCGACGTGATCTTCCGGAAGCTCATCCAGAAAGCGGGATGGGATCGAAGACTGCCATTGGCCATGAATACGCCGGTTTGATGCAAACCAGATCTTGGCCCGCTTTTTCGCACGTGTGACCCCAACATAGGCAAGGCGGCGCTCTTCCTCGAGACCTGCACGGCCGCTTTCATCCAGCGCCCGCTGATGGGGGAACAACCCCTCTTCCCAACCAGGAAGAAACACCGTGTCAAACTCAAGCCCCTTGGCCGAATGCAACGTCATGATCGAAACAGCGTCATGACCTTCTGCCTTGTCCTTGTCCATCACCAGCGAGACATGCTCCAGGAACCCGGCCATGGATTCAAAATCTTCCATCGACCGGATCAGTTCCTTGAGGTTGTCCAGACGGCCCGGCGCTTCAGCGGAGCGATCCAACCGCCACATTTCCGTGTAGCCGCTCTCATCCAGAATGATTTCTGCCATATCCGTATGGGACTTGCCGTCCATCTGCTGGCGCCAGCGATCAAAACTCGCCAGAACGTCCTTTAGGGCATTGCGCGCCTTTGGCCGGATTTCTTCCGTCTGACACAGCTGGTTGGCCGCCTGTATCAACGGCATGCGCTCGGCCCGCGCCAATTCATGCACAAGCTTCAATGTTGCATCACCAAGACCACGCTTGGGTGTGTTGACGATCCGCTCAAATGCCAAATCATCGGCTGGCTGCACAACGCAGCGGAAGTAGGCCATCGCATCGCGAATTTCCATGCGCTCATAGAATCGCGGACCGCCAATGACCCGGTAATTCAGGCCAAGCGTGACAAAGCGATCTTCGAAAGAGCGCATTTGAAACGACGCCCGCACAAGAATGGCCATATCGTTCAGCGCATGGCCATTGCCCTGCAGCGCTTCGATTTCATCGCCGATAGACCGGGCTTCTTCTTCTGAATCCCAACAGGACGCCACCGATACCAGATCATTTTCCGGGTCATCAAAGTCCGTGAACAGCGTCTTGCCCAACCGGCCCTGATTATGGGAAATCAGATGGGAGGCTGCTGCCAGAATATGACTGGTGGAGCGATAGTTCCGCTCCAGACGGATCACAACCGCGCCTTTGAAATCATGATCGAAGCGCAGGATGTTATCCACCTCTGCGCCGCGCCAGCCATAGATCGATTGGTCATCATCGCCAACGCAGCAGACGTTCGGATTGCCCTGCGCCAGCAATCGAAGCCAGAGATACTGCGCAATATTCGTATCCTGATACTCGTCCACCAGCATGTAGCGGAACCGGCGCTGATAGTCCGCAAGCACATCAGGATGGGTCTTGAACAGGGTGATGACATGCAACAGAAGGTCGCCAAAGTCACAGGCGTTCAGGATGGACAACCGGTCCTGATATTCTTCATAGAGCTTGCGGCCCCAACCATTTGCGAAGGCCCGCGCTTCGCCTTCCGGGATTTCCTTCGGCGTCAGCGCCCGGTTCTTCCAGCTGTCCATCATCGACGCGAAAGCCTTCGGCGTCCAACGCTTCTCATCGAGACCTTCGGCCCTGATGATCTGCTTGATCAACCGTAGTTGGTCATCCGTGTCGAGGATGGAAAATCCGGATTTCAGGCCGACAAGTTCAGCATGACGACGCAGGATCTTGACGCAGATCGAGTGGAATGTGCCCAGCCATGCCATGCCCTCGACATTGCCGCCAATGAAGCGCGCGATCCGCTCCTTCATTTCGCGGGCAGCCTTGTTGGTGAAGGTCACCGCCAGGATCTGAGAAGGCTGGGCCGAGCCGGTTGCCAGAATATGTGCAATCCGGGTGGTCAAGACGCGGGTTTTGCCCGTGCCAGCACCAGCCAAGACCAAAACCGGACCATTCAGGGTTTCAACCGCTTGCCGCTGTTCCGGGTTCAGGCCCTCCAGATAATCAGGCGCATGCGACTGTCGCGCTGCCATGGCGCGCGCTGCAATCCCGCCGCCGCCAGAAGCGACCACGGGAGCAAGAACGTGAGCTGCAGCGTTCGAAGGCGCAACATGTTCATCAGAAGAGACCTCACCAGCACCGGGTTTTCCAGCATCAGGCCGCGAAGGTCTGTCTCCTGGAAAGCCATCATCGTCGAACCCTTCGACAAATGTGTCGCCAATGTCGTCGTGATACCCGTTGGGGTCTGCCATATGCGCCGCGCTATGATTCTTGTGTTTTGTATCAAGAACAATATAGCAACAAAACTGACCGTTGCGAGGCGAAGCTTTGAGATTGTGCTGGAAAAGGCCTGCGCGCAGGCACAATAGCAGCCAGCAACAGCCAGCAGCAGTACGACAATCGCTAAAAGATGCCAAACTGGCTGGCTGCCACCTGGCGAACCTGAGGGCCAGCGCGGCCCTCACGCCTTGCTGGCTATCGGCTCATATTGCAGGCTTTTTCAGCCAAAGCCTGATTCCCAGGATCAAGCATCAAGGCAATTGCGGAAACCGCGCAATAGGCTGAGGCAACCGAGCCTTCCTGCCAACCCGGCCAGTAGCTCCAGGTGTCACCTGCACAGAAGAACGGCAAGGTCGGCGTGAAGGTCGTGATCTGCTCATAGACAGCCGGATTTGTCGTCGAGGTATCGGAGGCCCATCCACCAACCTGATTGGGCATGTATTGCCAGGCAATGGTCATGCCGCGATCGATGTAGATGTCCTTCTCGTGGCCCGGATGCAGCAGACCAAGCCCCGCAATTCCCTTGTCGAGCCGCGTTTGCTGATCAAAAGCTGCAAACTCGACGGCACCGCCACCGCGATTGTAAGCCCCTGTCAGGATACCGGTATGGGCCGTAAAGTCCTCTGAGGGGTACCAGATCTGGCTGATGATATCGTCAACCCAGGAAATCCCGCCGTAAATCTGGTCATCGGTTTCCCAGAAACGGTTCTTGCCCTGCCAGCCGACCTTGATCGCAGGCGTCCAAAGATCCGGTGTCGGATCATTGCCACTTGGGGTGAATTTGTTCCAAGCCCCTGTGACACTAAAGGCGTTCAGACCTGCAATGAATTCCGGCGGCATACTGTTGCGATCAAGAATATCATTCAGCAGGGATGGCGCCATGCTCGATACGCAGAAATCAAAGCGCGTCGGTGCATCGGACCAGGTCATTCCCTGATCGCCCCCATCCAACACAACGACCACGCCACCTTCATCCGCCTGGATTCGTGTCGCACGCGTATTGAGATACACAAGATCGCCAACCCGGGTTCCGCGCCCGCCGACCGGCAGGTGGGTGAACATGGGCGCTGTGTCCTGAACATCCTGCAGGAGCAACTGCTGCCAGATCCGGTCCATCCCGCCAATCGGCTGCATCAATGCAGGCTGCCAATCAACATTATAGCTGTTGAACAGGAAGGACCCCGGTGACAACTCCGGATTTTCCTCTGGATTACCGATAAAGCCGGAATCAAAGATCGACTCTATCGGCACGCGCTGACGCAACTTGCCTGCGTCACGCCAACCGCCAGGAACATCCTGAAAGCCAATACGCGAAGAACCGTCATTCATGATCAGGTTGCAAGGGTCATTGGGATCTTGCCGGGCCAGATCACCAAACAGTTGCGAGAGTTCTGCAATTTGAACGGACGTATTGCCCTTCAGTTTACAGGCTTCCATGTTGACCTTGGCAATCATCTCCGCCATCTCGGAAAACAGGCTGAAGGTCACCTGTCCCATTGGAATGGGCTGCCCGCCATTGAACTTCTCACTTTGCATGACATTCGACATGGACTGGAAGAAATATGGCTCCAACCCCACACCGATCTCCTGACACAGGGCGATCAGGTTCTCATGATTGGACGGAATACGGCCCGGCCCTGCATTCAGGAACAACTCGACCGGATCCCCTTCATAACCACCGTCTTTCCAGGCATCATCCATAAACAGGCAAACCTGCTCTTCTGGCGCATCGCTGTCCGGGCGCTCCTGGTAGCGGTCGTCATACATTTTCGGGAATAGTTTCTGAGGATTGTACTTAGAGAACCACCAGTCCTTGTAGTTCTCATCAGACGGCCGTGCGGTCAGGCTGCGTCCACCATACCGGTTATCGGCCTCAAAGACCGCAACCTTGAAGCCAGCGTTGGCCAAAACCAATGCAGTCGTCAATCCGGCAACACCGCCGCCCAAAATCGCAACCGTTTTGCCCTTGCCAAAGTCCTCGGGCAAGTCAGGACGTGTTGTCTCATATCCGGCCCGCGCCGGACTGAACCCGGACAACAGTGGCGGCATGGACAAGCCCCCGGAAAGCGCCGTCAAACCAGTTAAAAAATGTCGTCTGGAAAGACCATTCATTTTACCAATCTCCTTGCTTTCGCCCAAACGTCACGCAACTAAAAGAAGTGTAAATTAATACATCAATCTTTAATTGCGCGCAGACGGTTGTAGGATTAGGCTGTTTTACGAAGAGTTCCATTTACGGACATTGTCTGCGCCGCAAGTATGAGCTTCAAAAAATTCCATGAAAAAACCCGGCCTTGAGCGTCAAGGCCGGGACTAACATTTTCAAAAAAGTGCTCGACAACCGCCTTAGGCAGCGGCCTTTTGATTGGTCACTTCATTCAGGAACGTATCAACAGCCGTTGAGAGTTCGCTGGCAACAGATCCTAGCCGTTCAGCAGACTGATTTACGTCCGAGGACTGCTGCTTGGTCTGATCAATGGCACCAGCAACACCGTCAACATTCTCCGATGCCGTCGCACTTCCATTCGCAGCAAGGTTGATGCTCTTGGTGATCTCGCTTGTGGCTGCATTCTGTTCTTCAACAGACGCGGCAATCGCGTTGGTCACATCCTGAACTTCGTCGATGCGTTCGACAATCGCCTGGATCGCACCCACTGCATTCTTCGTCGAAGACTGAATGTCAGTGATTTGCACCGCAATCTGGTCCGTTGCCTTGGCCGTCTGGTCTGAAAGCTCTTTAACCTCAGCTGCGACTACGGCGAAGCCCTTGCCAGCCTCTCCCGCCCGAGCCGCTTCAATGGTCGCATTCAAGGCCAGAAGGTTGGTCTGCTCCGCAATCGCGCGAATCATACCCACCACTTCGCCAATCTTGTCGGCTGTTTCGGCAAGCGTTGCGACATCCCGGTCCGTAGCCTTGGCGACTTCAGAAGCTTCCGAGGCCATGGTCAATGCCGTGCTGGACTGTCTAGAGATCTCTTGAATTGAGGCTGACAGTTCGGTCGCTGCAGAGGCAACCGTTTGCACATTGTTCGAGGCAATTCCTGTCGCATTATGCGCAGCATCAGCGGCACCGCTGGCACCTTCTGCAATATCGACCAAACGGCGCGCCGTTTCACTTACAGAGCGGGTCTCATTGCCCAGCATTTCCTGAATCGAACCAACGGATGCCCGGAACACCTCAATCACATTTTCCATGTGTTTCTTGCGCTCACTGTCGGCAACCAGGTCTTGCCGAGCGGTTTCCTCAAGCTCTTGACGCGCAATTGAATTTTCACGAAACACAACTGAAGCGCGCGCAATATCACCGATTTCATCTGGCCGATCCGTATAGGCAATCTCAACGTCGAGACGGCCATCGGCCAAGCTGGAAATCGTGTCGCGCTGGTTGCTTAAAATCCGGGACATCGAGCGGATTTGATAACCTACAAACACAGCACTTCCAAGCACACTCAGGACTGCGAAAACGGACAAGATCATGATTTGAGTTTCAAGGCGTCCCACATCAAGGTCTGCAGCATCTTCAGCCCGATGAATCAAGTCGTCAGATAACTGCTTCATCAAATTGAGACGCTCAGTTGCAGTAGCAAACCAGACATCCGGCCCAAGGTCACCAGCATCCATGGTCTGCGGAAGCTTTTGCAATGTTCCCCGCATCGTCATGGCCTCAACAGCTTTCGGCGTGGACAACACTTTGTTCAGCATTTCAATCTGGTCCGGCAAGCCAATTGATTTGTATTCGCCCAAAAATGCTTTTTCACCACCGTAGTTGGCAACAAATTGCAAAAAGGTATCATGGTCAATTTCGCCGGTAGTGCGGAATTCATTCAGCAGGGCCGTGCCTGTAGCACGCTCCAGCCCGCCAGATTCCATAGCCTCGACAAGTGCCAGATAAGGAAACAACTCTGCAGTGATCGCTTCGGAAGGACTGGCCTCAACCGCCACACCGATCAAATGAACCAGAGCCTTAATCTCATGGGAATAGCCTGCAACAACATCCCCAACATCAATCATCTGGTTGTCAATCTGCTGGCGTAAGCTTGAAACTTCGTGCACGGCATCAGAAACCTTTTCAAGCTCCTCGACCACATGTTTATTGGATATTTCAAGCGAAGCAACGTGATCATCGAATGTTGCGATTACCTTGTCGACCAAGGCACGTTGATCAAAAACGGCGGGTCCTTGCTCGGCCATGAAGCCCGACTTCATATAGGTTGCGGTCTTGCCACGCTCCTTTTGCAGCTCATGGACAACATTTCCAGCATCCTCCGCAATCCGGGTCAGTGGTTCCATGAAGGCGTGATGGTGAAGCTCGACGTATTTCTCATAAACGGCAACACCGGCAAAAATCGCCATTGCGACCATCGGCAAAGCCGCCAAAACTGCGATCTGTATTTTTATATTTTTAAACATCAGCGCCCCTCCAGTGCTTGTTCGCACATTACGCTAATAGAGACACGCTCAACCTTTAATATAAATTAAATTCACCGCCTAAACTAAAATATTAAAACACATTATATATTATTATTGACATAACTACGTATAAAAATTTATTGAAAACAACCAAAAGTAGGCGTTATATATAACATCACGTAACCAGAATTCGACAAAATCACGAAAAACAATCATTTCATAAGACAAATACTTAAATTTTACTCGCCCAGAAACCATACCTCGCTTGAATAAGCGATCACACCCCGACTAAGTCGAACCACGCGTCCTCGGAAATCACTCCAACGCCAAACTCCTCTGCCTTTTTCAGTTTGGAGCCTGCCCCCGGCCCGGCAACGACCAGATCTGTTTTTTTCGACACGGAACCAGACACCTTGGCCCCGAAGCGCTCTGCCATTGCTTTGGCTTCATCCCGTGTCATGCGTTCCAAAGATCCGGTAAAAACAACCGTCTTGCCCGCCACGGGACTATCACCAGCGTCTATTTTTTCAGCGTCTTTGGGTGTCACTTCGGCAAGCAGAGCCTGCAGTTGTTCCAGATTGTGGTCCTCGGCGAAGAATTCTGTCACAGCATCCGCCACAATCGTTCCAACACCATCAATGTCATTCAGCTCACGCCACGCGTCACTTGCCGGATCACGTGCTGCAATCATGGCAGCTGAAAAACTGTCCCAGGATCCATAGGCCCGTGCCAGAAGTTTGGCGTTGCCTTCCCCCACATGGCGGATACCAAGAGCGAATATGAAACGATGAAGGTCGATGGACCGACGGTCATTGATCGCTTCAAATAATTTGCGGGCAGACACCGCACCAAATCCCTCGCGACTGCGCAGCTTCGTCAAGGACAGCTTGTCCCGCGCTTCAAGCGTGAAAATTTCGGCAGGACTTGTGACCAGCTTATCAGCATAAAAGGCATCAACCTGCTTGTCGCCAAAGCCCTCAATGTCAAACGCATTGCGGGAGACAAAATGCTTGAGTTTCTCCGTCGCCTGCGCGGGACAGATCAGACCACCGGTACAACGCCGTATAGCATCCTTGCGCCCGGTCTTGGCATTTTCCTCTCGCACCGCATGGCTGCCGCACGCGGGACAGACATCGGGGAAGACAAAGGCCTCTGCATCTGGCAAGCGCTTGGCCAGATCAACATCAACGATCTGCGGAATGACGTCCCCTGCCCGCTGGATCTTGACCGTGTCCCCCGCACACAAGTCCTTTCCCCCGCGCAGTTCTTCGCCGTTCGGGCCAATGCCTTTAATATAGTCTTCATTGTGCAGCGTTGCGTTGGACACAACCACGCCGCCGACGGTGACTGGCTCCAGCTTGGCAACGGGTGTCAGTGCTCCGGTGCGGCCAACCTGAATTTCAATCGCATTGAGAACCGTAAAGGCCTGCTCTGCCGGAAATTTATGGGCAATCGCCCAACGCGGCGAGCGCGATACGAACCCGAGCCGGGTTTGCAGGTCAAGCCGGTCCACCTTGTAGACGACACCATCGATATCATAGCCAAGTGTTGCCCGTGTTTCCTCGATGCCATGATAGACACTGACCAATTCCTCAACGCTCTCGCAGCGGCGCATCAGTTCGTTGACCGCAAAACCCCAAGCCTTGAAAGCCTCGACCATGCCCATCTGCGTGTCAGACGGCATGTCACTCATCTCGCCCCAGGCGTAAGCGAAAAACCGCAAGGGGCGCGAGGCTGTGATGTTTGAGTTCAACTGGCGCAAGGACCCGGCTGCTGCATTCCTCGGATTGGCGAAACTCTTGCCGCCATTGGCCTCCATACGCGCATTCAAGGCAGTGAAATCCGCATGAGCCATATAGACCTCACCCCGGATTTCCACGATCTCCGGCACGTCTCCGACAAGCTGCTGCGGAATATCGGAAATGGTGCGGGCATTGGCCGTAACATTCTCGCCAGTAGACCCATCACCGCGGGTTGCAGCGCTGACCAGTGTGCCGTTCTCATAACGAAGCGACAGGGACAGTCCATCGATCTTGGGTTCAGCTGTAACCGCCAGAGCCCCCATCAGCGGATCATATTTCAAAAACCGGCGCACCTTGCCAACGAAGTCCCGCACATCATCGTCGTCAAAGGCGTTGTCCAGCGAGAGCATCGCAACTTTATGGGAGATCTTGCCAAATCCGGCGGCCGGCTCTGCTCCAACCTGCTTTGAAGGACTGTCGGCACGGACCAGCTCAGGAAACTGCGTTTCGATCGCCCCATTGCGCCGACGCAAAGCATCATACTCGGCATCAGACACAGTCGGTGCATCTTCGCCATGATAGCGCTTGTCGTGCTCTGCGATTTCAACGGCCAGCCGTTTCAGTTCCTGGCCAGCCTCATCCGGCGTCAGGGTCTCAACAGCAATCTCGGCAATCGAAGTGTCGGTCATGGTCACATCACGGGTCGGAAGTTGGAATACTGGAAATGATGGTAGACCAGTCAGGTTCAGGTCGCCAAATAGCGCTATTCAGCGGCTTCCGCGATCAACTTGCTGGCTGCGGCCCGAGCTTCTTCGGTAATCGTGCTGCCTGCCAGCATACGGGCGATTTCCTCGCGGCGGTGATCTTCGTCGATCCGGCGCACCCGGGTGGCAACACGTTCCTTGTCGGCTGCTTCCTTGGCGATCAGGAAGTGTCCGGCGGCGCGCGCTGCAACTTGCGGTGCGTGGGTCACCGTCAACACCTGAACTGTTGCGGCCAGACGCGCCAGACGCACCCCGATAGCCTCAGCAACAGCTCCCCCAACGCCTGTATCAATTTCATCAAACACAAGCGTGGGCGCTGAGCCCTTGTCCGCAAGCGAAACCTTGAGCGCCAATAAAAACCTGGAGAGTTCGCCGCCAGAGGCAACTTTCATGATCGGACCCGGTCGTGTTCCAGGGTTGGTCTGAACATGAAATTCCATCTGGTCGATTCCGGTTCGCCCCCGGACCTCGGCATCACTGCTCAGCTCCACGATGAACCGTGCCCGGTCCAGCTTCAACGCCGGAAGCTCGGCCCCAACAGCTTTTTCAATCGCTCGCGCAGCCTTTTCCCGCTTGGCAGAAAGCCGCGCTGCCTTGGCATCATAGTTCTCACGTGCCTTGACCGCAGCATCTTCAAGCGCGGCCAACTTGCCCTCGCCTTCATCAAGATCGGCCAGATCACCGCTCATGCGATCACACAGGTTTGCCAGCTCATCCACGGGAACAGAAAACTTTCGCCCAGCGGCTCTGAGAGCGAACAGACGCTCTTCAGTGGACTCCAGCTCGCGTGGATCAAAGTCAGTCTCGCGCAGTGAGGCTTCCAGACCGCTTCTCGCATCCTCCAGCGCGTCCAGCGCGGACCCCAGCGCTGCGACCGGAGCATTCAACAGATGCGGCACCTGATCCGCCTTGCGTTCCATTCGGCGCAGCAGACTTGAGAGTTCGGGAATAGGAGATGAATTGCCATTCAGCGTTTCAAACGCATCGCTCAGATCACCCGCGACTTTTTCCGCCTGCATCATGGTGGTTCGGTGAGTCGCCAATTCCAAGTCCTCACCGACGCGCGGTGAAAGCACCTTCAGCTCATCAACCGAAGCCTTTAGATAATCAGCTTCCTGCCGTGCAGCTTCAATCCGGGATCTGTGATCTTTGACTGCTTTTTCAGACGCTCGCAGGGCCGTATAGGCAGACCCGATCTTATCCACATCACCCTGTAGGCCTGCGAAGCTGTCAACCAGCTCCCTGTGGCTTTCCGGGTCGACCAGAGCCCGATCATCATGCTGGCCATGAATTTCGACCAACAGGCTACCAACCTGACGCATAAGGCCAACGCTGACAGGCTGATCATTTATGAAGGCACGGGTGCGGCCATCAGATGTCTGGATACGGCGTAAAATAATATCACCGTCATGCTCGACATCATTGTCCTTGAGCAATTGCCGAACCGCATGGGTGCCAGCCACATCGAACACAGCAGTGACCTGCCCCTGCGCCTCGCCATGACGAACGAGATCCGCATCCCCCCGGCCACCGATGGCCAGGGACAGTGAATCCAGCAGGATGGACTTCCCGGCCCCTGTTTCCCCGGTCAACACCGACATACCAGTCGAAAAATCGAGGTCGAGGCGGTCAATCAGAACGATGTCACGAATGGCCAGCGTCACGAGCATGGGCAAAAGGCTCCGGATCCGGGTATGCAGTCCAATAGATCAGAAGGGATTAATATCCTTGAATGCCTTACTGATCCAGCTCCCGCTATCTTCAGAGGGTTCATATCCCCCCTTGTTCAGCAGGGAGTAAGCATCCTTGTACCACTGAGAGTCAGGATAGTTGTGGCCCAGAACCGCCGCAGCTGTCTGCGCTTCACTGATAACACCCAGAGCATAATAGCTTTCTGTCAGGCGAAACAGCGCTTCTTCAACATGGCGGGTGGTCTGATAATGGATGACCACAGCCTTGAACCGGTTGATCGCCGCAATGTAATTGCGCTTCTGCAGATAGTACCGGCCGATCTGCATTTCCTTGCCGCCCAGCTGATCCTGTACGACACGAAGCTTGGCCGTTGCATCCGGGGCATATTCCGAATCAGGGTACCGCTGCAGAAGCTCTTCAAAGGCTGACCTTGCCTTCTCGGTGACTTCCTGATCACGGGTGATGTCAGGCATCTGGCGGAAATAGCTCTGGCCGATAATATAGAGCGCATAGGCTGCATCTTGATTGCCAGGATACAGCGTCAAGAAGCGGTTTGCCGCACTGATCGCTTCGGCATATTTGCCTCGGGAGAAATCCACATAGGCCATGTTGACCAATGATTTCTTGGCATATTCCGAATAGGGGTAAAGCTTGTCCAGTTCCGCGAATTTCTGGCTTGCAGGCTTGAGTTTGCCCTGAGCCCGCAGCGCCAAGCCTTCGTTGTAAAGCACTTCCGGCGGCGTATCATTGAGCTCGAGATCGTCTAGGTCGTCCTTGGAAGAACAGGCTGCAAGAGCCAGGGGGACCGCCAGGGCCGTCATCATGAGGAAACCTCTAGCCAGGCCACCCCGTCTGTCCGTTAGGCGCAGATCCATCAAATTCACCCCAAGCACTCCTAATCCTGCACGTTTTGCCCACAAGCTTCACGGCAGGTTCAATTGGCAACATTCATAACTGAAGGTGTTTAGCGGAAAAACCATGCCTCCGTCACGTCTCACAGTTGCCATGTGTCGCTTTTTTTGAGCTTTTTTGTGGCAAGCGCAAAAATACGACCCCGCAAGACGCGAAAAGTCAGGTCAAAAACAGGTGTCAGTTCAGGAAACGTCCGGACCGAAAGCCGCTGCAGCAAGGCTTACAGTTTCAGCATGGCCGGCTTCGCGAAAGGCAGGCGCTTCAACGATTTCAAACGCGTCCTTATCGTCAAACAGCTTCACAAGAATGGAGTGGTTCATCTTGTGGCCACCCTTGTAGGACCGGTACTCACCCAGGATAGGCAAGCCAGCGAGGGACAAATCGCCAACCGCATCCAAAGCCTTGTGGCGGGCGAATTCATCGCTCCAGCGTGTTCCTTCAGGGTTCAGAACCTTATCATCGGAAATCGCGACGGAGTTTTCCAAAGAAGAGCCGAGCGCAAAGCCCATCTTCCAAAGCTGTTCAACATCCTTCACATTGCCGAATGTCCGGGCACGGGAAAGCTCATCGCGGAACACGGCAGGCGTCATGTCAGATGCAAAACGCTGACGCCCGATCAAAGGCGTATCAAACTCGATTGTAATATCAAAAAACGATCCGTTATAGGGACGCAGTTCACACCAGGCACCGCCGTTGTCAACGCGCACAGTCTTCTTGATCCGAAGATAACGACGGCCGCGATCAAGACGCTTCAGTCCGATCTGGTCAATGGCCTGAACGAAAGCGGCACTGCTGCCATCCATGATCGGCATTTCAGGGCCGTCAATTTCAACAGTCAGATTATCAACACCAAGTCCATGAAGAGCTGCCATCAGGTGCTCAACAGTCGACATGCCATTAGCCGACGGATCACCCAGAACAGTTTGCAGGGAGGTCTGTGTCACTTCGCTCCAGTGGGCGCGCATTTCAGCTGCATCATCAACATCAGTCCGCTGGAAGACAATGCCAACGCCTGCATCCGCAGGAACCAGGGTAATGGAAGCCGGTTTGCCTGAGTGAACACCGATACCCGTCAGGGTCACCTGATCTGCAAGAGTCGTCTGGCGATCAATATGATGTGTCATGCGGCTACCCGGTTTTGTTGAAGCGGATCGCTAATTCTCTCAAGGGGGCTTGTTCCCCTTACAAATCGTTAACGACCATCAGTTTGCCAGAACATACCCACAACAAGGCCGGACATGAAATAAAGCTTTATTACGCTTTGTAACGTTCATTGCGCCTTCAAGATATTGAAATTCAAATGATTTTCCCATCAAACAGAAACAGCCCGACACATATGTATCGGGCTGCTCTGCCTAGGGAAGTAGGGTTCTTGCGACGAATCAGTTCGCCTGGCGTCTCAGGAACGCAGGGATTTCCAACTGTTCGTCATCACTGACCATCGCAGCTTTAGGGCTCGCGCGGCCGGTGGCGTCCAGCTGACCTGCTGCGCCATGTGCTGCAGGACGTTGGACTGGACGCGGTGCTGGAGCTGCAGCTGCCGCTGGACGTGGTGCCGGAGCAGGTGCACTTACCTGCTGAGCGGGAGCTTCCTGGTATATGGCATCCTGCTCATCCTCATGCTCGTCCTTGCGGCCAAGACCGCTGGCAAGCCTGCGCAAAAGACCCATTGGACGACGCTCGTCGTCATGCTCTTCAAACTCAGCATCGAATGTCTTTGCTGGCTGAGGAGCCTGAGCAACTGCAGCCGAAGCCACCGCAGCTGGCGCAGGCGCCGGGGCTGATGCAGGCATTGGAGCTGGTGCCGTCTGGGACAGGATTTCACGCTGAGCGAACGGCGGGAAATCTTCCACGCGTGGCATGCGCGGCGAAGTCGCATGATGTTCAGCCACTGGCGGAATATAAGGCTTACTGATCGGTTCTGCTTCAACGCGCTGCGTTGGGGCATCTCCATCCAGATTAACAAATGGCGTCTTTTCATTCATCAGCTCTTCAGAAGGCTGATACGGCTTGATCTCAACATCAGGGTCGCTTGCTGCAGCGACTGCCTTTCGAGGAGGCAAAGACAACTCACGCTCAAGACTTGCAACAGCACTTGCTGCAACATCATTTGCCACCGGCTTCGCTGCAAGAGCTGCCGGAGCAACTGGCTTGGAGACGACGACCGGTTCGGCTTCAGACTTTCCCTGCGCGGCCAGTTCTGCCTCGCGGTCAATTCCGGTTGCAACAACAGAAACGCGGATGATGCCATCAAGGTTTTCATCAAATGTCGCGCCGAGGATGATGTTCGCATCGGAATCCACTTCTTCGCGGATCCGGGTCGCAGCTTCATCAACTTCAAACAGCGTCAGATCATTGCCACCAGTGATCGAAATCAGCAGGCCCTTGGCACCCTTCATGGAGGATTCGTCAAGGAGCGGATTCGCAATCGCAGCTTCAGCAGCCTGCTGCGCACGGTTTTCGCCGCTCGCTTCGCCGGTGCCCATCATCGCCTTGCCCATTCCGCGCATAACAGAACGCACATCGGCAAAGTCGAGGTTGATAAGGCCTTCCTTGACCATCAGGTCAGTGATGCAGGCAACACCGGAATAAAGCACCTGATCGGCCATTGCGAAAGCATCCGCAAAGGTCGTCTGCGCATTGGCAATCCGGAACAGGTTCTGGTTCGGAATAACAATCAGTGTATCGACGCTGCGCTGCAGCTCTTCGATGCCAGCTTCCGCAATCCGCATGCGCCGTGCGCCTTCGAACTGGAAAGGCTTGGTCACAACGCCAACAGTCAAAATGCCCTGTTCGCGTGCAGCCCGGGCAATCACTGGAGCCGCGCCAGTTCCCGTACCACCGCCCATACCAGCGGTGATGAACACCATATGGGATCCGGACAGGTGATCATTGATTTCATCGATCACTTCTTCAGCCGCTGCGCTGCCAACTTCTGGCTGCGAACCGGCTCCAAGACCTTCGGTCACCGCAACGCCCATCTGGACGAGCCGTTCTGAATGGTTCATGGCCAGTGCCTGGGCATCCGTATTGGCGGCGACAAAGTCGCAGCCCTGGAGACCAGCAGTGATCATGTTATTGACGGCGTTACCGCCAGCTCCGCCGACACCGAAAACCGTAATACGCGGCTTCAGCTCCTGAATGTCGGGCATCTGCAAGTTGATGGTCATATTGTCCTCGCGACCCTCTGGGGTTCCCCCTGCGGGAGTTCCCTTTTCTTCCCTGATTTCGTCAACCGTTTCCGGCAGTTCTTGTCCTGCGCTCATCTCGTTAGAAGCTTTCCCTGATCCATTGCCCAACGCGGGCAAGATAACCAGATTGCCCCGCCCACCCGGTTCTGCGGTTCCTGTGCTCGAACTGCTCGACCTGGGCGACTTGCGGGTAGATCAGGAGGCCAACAGCAGCGGCAAAAGCCGGGCCCTTTGCAGCCTCCGGTAGACCGGCAATACCAAGCGGCCGGCCAAGACGAACGTTGCGCCCTAGGACCTGGCGCGCAACTTCACTCAAACCCGTGAGCTGACTGGCACCGCCGGTCAATACGATCTGTTTGCCAACACGCCCGGCAAAGCCGGAGGCCGTCAAACGATCTCGCACGAGTTCAAGGATTTCTTCCACGCGAGGGCGAATGACGCGGGTCAAGGCCGAACGCGGGATTTGATTGGGCAGATCGCCATCAACTTCCAGCGGCGGAACCGTGAGCATGTCACGATCATCCGAACTGCTGGCAAGAGGGGATCCGTAAAGGGTTTTCAGACGCTCTGCGTCCTGCAGACGCGTGGCAAAAGCCCTTGCGATATCTGTCGTCACATGATGCCCGCCAACGGCGATCGCATCCAGATGAACCATGTGACCTTCAACGAACACGGACAGGGTCGTGGTTCCGCCGCCCATGTCGATACAGGCAACACCCAGTTCAGTCTCGTCATCCACAAGGGTCGACAGACCACTGGCAAACGGCGTTGCAACCATCGTTTCAACGTGCAGATGACCACGGTTGATGCAGAGTTCAAGATTACGAACAGGGGCCACTTCCGTGGTGACAACCTGCATGTCAACGCCAAGCTTCTGCCCCATCATACCGCGTGGATCGCGCATACCGCGACTGCCATCGAGGGAATAGGAAATCGGCAAGGCATGAGTAACAGCACGCCCCTCGACCACCGAGTGAGAAGACCCGGCTGACAGGACCCGCTGAATGTCCGCTTCCATGACGGATTCTCCCGCCAGTTGAACGCTGGCAGAAAAGATCTCGCTTTGAAGCCTGCCGCAGCTGACATTGGCAATCAAAGACTCAACGGTCACACCCGCCATCCGTTCGGCAGAATCAACAGCCAGACGAATGGCCTGCTCTGCCGCATCCATATCGACGATGACGCCGGATTTGACACCGCGTGAGCGCTGATAACCGTAACCAAGCACTTCGACCGAATGAGACCGACCGGCCAGAATGCCACCATCTTCGCGCGGCGTCAGCTTGGCAATCAGGCAGCAAATCTTGGTAGAGCCCACATCCAGGACGGACATGACAACAGCGCGGCGTCCCGGCAACGGGCGCATGCGCGGAAGATACAGCGAATTCTGAGACCGGCTCATGTGTCGCGCCCCAACTTCACGAGACTTTCCGAGCCATCATGCCCCGATTTCCGGCGTTCAGCCGCTTCGTCCGTCAAGCGGACGACCACCCTGTCCGAAAGACGCATGTCGACGGCAGCAATGTCACGAGCCAGCAGCCCGCTGTCCGCATCCATCTTCACCACATTGGCGAGCGCCGTTTCCATATCGTTTTCGGGCAGGCGAATAGATATGCCGTTTTCTAGCATGAGATCCCAACGGCGTTGTCCGACCAGAAATGCAGCGCGAACCCTCGAGCGCAATTCTGGAACGGTTTTAAGAGCACCCAGGATTTCCCCGGCGCGGCGCTGTGCGCCATGATTCACCACCAACAACAGGTTGGCGTAGCGTCCGTCGACTTCATCAGTGATCACATCGCCATTTTCATTGATGATCGAAACCAGATCGCCGCGTTGCCAAAGCGCGAAAGGCACTCGCTCTTCCAGAGTGACCTGCAAGGTGCCCGGATAAAATTTCGTCACCGCGGCGTTCTTGACCCAAGCGATATTAACCAGCCTGCTGCGCGCAGCTTCTGCATCGAACAGAGCAAGAGACGAACCCTCATGAATTTCCAGAGCCTCAAGGATCTCAAAATCCGTGGTTTCGTGTTGACCGGACAACTTGACAGTTTCGATCCCCAAACCGCCGGCAGACAGCAGGGCCTCGGAGACTTCACGGCCCAAACCGCCCAGAGCAATTCCGTAGGTGATGGTGAGGGACAAAAACGCAAGCGCAGCAACTGAACCTGACCAGCGCGGCAAGTCAGCCAAGCGACCAGCGGCACGCCAAAGAGGTTGGCGATGCAGGCGCGAGACACCACGCCCACGCGGAGCCAGTTCGACTTCCATCGGGGAGAGTTCATCTCGTTCGTGTTTGCGCCTTAACGACAGCAACTTGCGTCCTCTACCATCCAGCTCACCAGCTCTTCAAAGCTGATCCCCTCATAGGCCGCGAGATCGGGCACCAAAGAGGTCGGCGTCATGCCTGGTTGCGTGTTCACTTCAAGACAAATCAGTTCGCCGGTACCGTCTTCCCGCTCGTTGAAGCGGAAGTCCGCACGCGAGACACCACGGCAGCCAAGAGACTGATGCGCCTTGAGTGCCAGTGTCTGTACTTCTTGGTAAACAATCTGTGAAATTTTTGCAGGAAGAGTGTGTTTTGATCCTCCATCCGCATATTTCGCATCAAAATCGTAGAAGCCGGGGCCCGGTAGCTCGATATCGATGACCCCCAGTGCGCGATCTCCCATTACGGCGCAGGTCAACTCCCTGCCGGGGATATACCGTTCGCACATCAAAACGTCGGGATACGGCCAATCAGAGCCCATCAATTCCTGCGGCGGATATGCCAGATCTTCACCCACAATCAGCACCCCGAAACTCGATCCTTCGTTGATCGGTTTGATCACATAAGGCGGTTTCATCGGGTGTTCAGTGCCCACTTCGTGGCGTTTCACAATTAAGTGTTCGGTAACCTTAACGCCCGCTGCAGCCATGACCGCCTTGGCCTTGATCTTGTTCATTGCAAGTGCGGACGCCATCACACCCGAATGCGTATAGGGAATGTCAAGGAACTCAAGAATGCCCTGAATGCAGCCATCCTCGCCAAAAGGGCCATGCAGTGCGTTGAACACAACGTCAGGCGCAAGCTCCTTCAAAACCGCAGCAATGTTGCGATCAACATCCACCCGGCTGACCTGATAGCCCGCCCTTTCCAGCGCATTGGCACAATCTGCGCCAGACGACAGACTGACCGGGCGCTCATTAACCCAGCCGCCCATGAGAACGGCAACGTGTTTTCCCGACATTCAGGTCACTCCAGTTAAATTTGATCGCCATTTCCAAATCAGAGCAGCGTGATCCACGCTTGTTGATCGCTCTGGCGAATCACTTGGCTTACGAATGCTCCAGAAAAGGAGCGATTGCCCCCTCGGCCCCAGGTTGCCCAAGCCGCTTGATTTCCCATTCAAGCCGGATACCTGAATGTTCAAACACGCGCTTGCGAACAGTTTCCCCGAGCAATTCCAGATCATGCCCACTCGCTTCGCCTGTGTTGATCATGAAGTTGCAATGCATCTCGGACATTTGCGCACCGCCAATGGTCAACCCACGACACCCCGCAGCATCGACTTCCTTCCACGCAGACGTGCCAGCGGGATTCTTGAATGTGGATCCACCGGTCTTTTCGCGGATAGGCTGAGCCTTTTCGCGGTGCGCAACCACCTCAGCCATTTCCTGGCGGACCGTATCTTCGCTGGCCGGCTCGCCTTCAAAAACAGCTTCGGTAAAAATCAGGTCCTTGGACGCGCCCGAATGCCGGTAGCCATATCCCATGTCGGCATTCGTCAGCACATGACGCTTGCCTTGCCGATCTATCCCGGTCAATTGCACCATGCGCTGACAGGTCTCGGTCCCGTGTGCTCCAGCGTTCATACGCAAGGCACCGCCAATGCCGCCCGGAATGCCGGTGTAGAACGAAAACCCGCCCAGACCCGCCTTAGCAGCAGCCTCAGACAGCCGCTTATCAGGCACTGCTGCCCCGACTTTCAAGCGATTGCCCTCAAGGATCTCAACACCACCGAACCCCTTGGCGCTGAGGCGTATGACAACACCTTCAAGCCCGCCATCGCGGATTAGCAGATTGGAACCAAGCCCAACAGGCAGAACAGGAACGCTTTCTGGCAGTTTGGCCAGGAACGCTGAAAGGTCTGCTTCATCAGCAGGTTGGAACATAAGCTGCGCCGGTCCGCCAATGCGAAACCAGGTGACAGCCGACAACGGCTGATTGGCCGTCAACTTACCCCGGATGCCATCAGCAAGGCCGGGGTGAAGGTCCAATAGGTTCAGAAAACTCAAGTTCCGTCCCCTTGCAGCCGCTTCAATCCATCCGGCAGCGCATAGGCCCACTGGGATATATTACCTGCCCCAAGGCAGATGACATAATCGCCAGGCTCGGCAAACTCATGCACAAGGTCAGACAGTTTCTCAGGCCCGTCGATCGCATGGGCTGAACGGTGACCACGGGTCTTCAAACCGGATACCAGATCAAGGTGCCCTGCGCCTTCGATCGGCTGTTCGCCAGCGGCATAAACAGGCGCGATGATGACCGTGTCTGCATCATTGAAACAGCTTGAGAAATCGTCGAACAAGCTTTCCAGTCTGGAATAGCGATGCGGCTGCACCACGGCAATCACCTTGCCTTTGCTCGATTCACGGGCAGCATGGAGCACAGCGCGAATTTCTACAGGGTGGTGAGCATAATCATCAAAGACCTCAATCCCTCCCGCAGTGCCAGTATGGGTAAATCGCCGTTTGACACCGCCAAAGTTAGCCAACCCGCTGCGAATATCATCAAGGCTGACACCAAGCTGCAGGGCAATCGCCACCGCTGCTGTTGCATTGGACACATTGTGCAGGCCCGGCATCGGCAGAACCAAATCCTTCAGCTCTGCATCATCGCCACTACGCCTGTCCCGAATGGCCAGAGAGAATGTCGAACGCCCACCATCCATCGATACATCCGTAAAGCGGACATCAGATTGTGGGTTGGAGCCATAGGTGACAATCCGGCGGTCTTCGATTTGACCAATCAATGTCTGAACTTCCGGGTGATCCAGACACATGACAGCAAAGCCATAGAACGGCACATTCTCGACGAACTGCCGGAAGGCAGCGCGAACGCCTGCGAAATCGCCATAGTGATCAAGATGTTCGGGATCAATGTTGGTCACAACCGCAATGTCAGCAGGCAGCTTGACGAACGTGCCATCGCTTTCATCAGCTTCCACCACCATCCAGTCACCATCGCCCATGCGCGCGTTGGTGCCATAGGCATTAATGATACCGCCATTGATCACGGTCGGATCCATATGGCCAGCATCCAGCAAGGCAGCAATCATCGATGTTGTCGTCGTTTTCCCATGGGTGCCACCGACAGCAATCGCCTGTTTGAAGCGCATCAGTTCGGCCAGCATTTCTGCTCGCCTGACCACCGGGATCAAACGCTCGCGCGCTGCGACAAGCTCAGGGTTGTCCTTTTTGATCGCTGAAGACACCACCAGAACCTCGGCGCGGCCAAGATTTTCAGCCGCATGTCCAACAGCAATGCTGATCCCATTTTCGCGCAAGCGCTTGACGTTGGCATTCTCAGCCATGTCCGAGCCCTGGACCGTATATCCAAGCGTCTTGAGCACCTCTGCAATGCCGCTCATGCCGATGCCGCCAATTCCAACGAAGTGAATTGGACCAATATCCTGAGGCATCTTCATGATGCGTCTCCTTTAGCAGTGTGTTTTCCGGCAGCGACCTGCTCAACCAAGTTGGCCAAACGAACGACAGCGTTGGGTTTACCTTCACGAAGAGCGGCGTTGGCGGCCTTTTTCAAAGTCTCAGGTGCCGTCATCAAGCGGATGAGATCATCCGCCAAACGCTGTGGTGTCAGATTTTTCTCCTGAACAGGCCAAGCGCTGCCAACAGCTTCCAGTGTTCTGGCATTGACCAATTGGTCCTGATCCAACGCACCGGGAAAAGGAACCAGAATGGCGGGACGACCAATGACGGCCAGTTCGCTGACCGTCGAAGCGCCAGAGCGACTGATCACAAGGTGGCTGTCGGCAATGCGCTGCGGCATGTCGGTGAAAAACGAATGAAGCTCGGCTTCCACTTTCAATTCCACATAGGCCTTGCCGACACGTGACAAATCTTCAGGACGGCATTGCTGCACCAGTTTGATCCGCTTGCGCAATGCGTCAGGTAGTTTCGCAAGAGCCGCTGGCATGGCATCGGAAAAGAACCGCGCGCCCTGGGACCCACCAAAGACAAGCAAATGGAACCGCGTCTCTTCGCTCAGCATCGGATAAGGCGCAGCAGCCACCGAGATCACAGCATCGCGCACCGGATTTCCGGTCAGCGCGCATTTGACATCCAGCGCAGACTTCAATCCCGCAAGAGGCAGGCTCGTTGCGATTGCGGTTGCTCCCTTCGCCAGGAGTTTGTTGGCACGCCCCATCACACCGTTGGCTTCATGCAGAACGCTTGGCGTGCCAGTCAGTCGGGCCGCAAACATGGGCGGAAACGTCGGATAGCCACCAAACCCGACAACAACACGCGGCTTGAGCTGCTTGATAATACGACGGGCCTGCAAGGTTCCGCGCAGAAGGCTCATCGCCGTTTTGGCAAGAGCTATTGGATTTTTCCCACGCAGGGTCTCAGATTCAACAATATGAACTTTGCGTGCCGGAAACTCCGTGCCGAATTTGTCAGCGCGTTCATCCGTTGCCAGCTCCACCAGATAGCCACGCCGCCCCAATTCACTGGCAAGCGCCTGGGCTGGAAACAAATGGCCACCGGATCCCCCGGCTGTCAGTAAAATCGTGTCGGTCATGGGTTTCTTCAACTCAGGCTCACATTAGGCTCGATGGAGACAATCTGCTGACGGTGACACCATCGCCCTGTGACGGTCGGGGTCGTTTACGGGTCAAAGCCAGGATCGTTCCGGCAACCATTGCAGAGGACATCAGCGACGACCCACCGTAGGAAATAAATGGCAAGGTCATGCCCTTGGCAGGTATCAGGTTCAGGTTCACAGCCAGATTGATGGTTGCCTGCAAACCGAACAGAACCACCAGGCCGGCGGTCGCAAGACGCCCGAAAGCATCTTGATCCCGACTGGCATGAGATAGCCCGCGAATCACGATGAACGCGAAAATCGACACCAGAAACAAGCAAATGATAATCCCGAATTCCTCGGCGACGACCGCGAAAATAAAGTCCGTATGGCTATCGGGCAGGATGCGTTTCACCGTTCCCTCCCCCGGACCACGGCCAAACCAGCCGCCAGCCAGAAAGGCCTCCATGGCAGTATCAATCTGATAGGTATCACCAGTGCTTGGGTCCAGGAACCGGTTCACGCGTCCGGTCACATGGGGCAGGAAGAAATAAGCAGCTGTCAGCCCCCCCACACCGGCGACGCCCAGTCCGGCAATGGCAAACCAGGGCAATCCATTCAAAAAGAAAAGACTGGCCCAAACCATGCCCAGCAACATTGTCTGCCCGAAATCCGGCTGCGCAATCAGCAAGGCCGCACACATGGCGAACAGCAGCACAGCGAACAGAACGCCCGGAACTTCCCGACGACGGCCAGATTCGGACAATAGAAAAGCAATCAGAACCACGAATGCAGGCTTCAAAAATTCCGAGGGCTGCAGCGAGAAACCAAGAATATAAATCCAGCGTCGAGACCCCTTGGCTTCCATACCGAGGAACAAGGTCGCGACCATCAACACAAGGGCTATCACAAACACCAGCAAAGCCATGCGCCGAACCATGCGCGGCGTCATCAGAGACCCCGCCAACATGATGCAAATGGCTGGCACCAGAAACAGGGCTTGCCGTTTGACGAAGAAAAACGTTTCAACGCCGATCCGTTCCGCCACAGGTGGACTGGCAGCAAATGACAGCACCACACCACCAAACATCAACAGCAGAAAGGCTGCGAGCAGATAATGATCAACTGTCCAGAGCCATTCGGCGAAGCGACTGCGATCTGCGCGACTGACCATCAATCGGCTCCCTGGCTTATCTGAACCATGTCGAGGTCACGCACAGCGGCAGCAAAGGCATCGCCCCGCAGCTCAAAATTCGCAAACTGGTCAAACGAAGCACAGGCAGGAGACAAAAGCACGGCAACTTCAGCCGCACCGTCGAGCGCCGCATCACTGGCAGCATCAACAACAGCCCGGTCAATTGTATCGCTCACAACCACATCAACCTTGCCGTTGAGAGTTGCGGCAAACTCATCCGCCGCCTCCCCAATCAGATAGGCTTTTGCAATCTTGCTGAAGAACTGGTCCAGAGACGCGATGCCGCCTGCTTTGGGCTTGCCGCCAGCAATCCAGTAAATCCGGTCAAAGCTGTCGAGCCCACGTGCGGCCGCATCAGCGTTGGTTGCCTTGGAATCATTGATAAACAGCACACGGCCAGATCGTGCGACCAGCTCCATGCGGTGATGAAGACCGGGAAAACTGCGGAACGCTGCAACAATCGCCTCGCTCTCGAATCCAAGAGCCCGAAGTGCTGCAAATGCCGCGGCTGCATTTTGCCCATTATGCTGTCCGCGCAAGCTATCGATCCCGGCCAGATCACCCACCTTCACCTGCGCCCCGTCGCGCGCCTCATATAGAGATGTGCCTTTGACAAAGACCCCATCAGGCAAATCCAAATCCCCGGAAATCCGGCGAACCGGCATACGAGCCAGGTCTTGCCGGTCTGCTATCTCCGCAGACAGGCCATCATCGACGCCAACCACGGCAATCCGGCTGCCAGCGACGAGCCGTTCCTTGATCGCTGCGTAATTTTCCATCGAGCCATGCCGATCCAGATGATCCGGCGACAGGTTCAGATGAATGCCAACACTGGGATCAAGACCCGGCGACAGATCAATTTGGTAAGATGAGCATTCGATTACATGATGACGCCCGGACTGAGGCGGCTCCAGATCCAGCACCGGAATTCCAATGTTTCCGCCGAGCTGTACATCTGCACCGAGTGCATTGAGCAAATGGGCAATCAGAGCAGTGGTGGTAGACTTGCCATTCGTTCCCGTAATCGCGATCAAAGGTGCATCCGGACAAAGCATCCGGCGCTCACGACAGAACAACTCGATATCACCGATAACCTCGATGCCCGCGTCCTTTGCCAAGTCAACCGTCCAATGTGGGACGGGATGCGTCAAGGGAACACCCGGGGCCAAGACCAGTGCATCGAACGAGGACCAGTCGGCATCCCTCAAATCAGCCGCGTTCAGACCTTCCTGCCTGGCAGCAACAACGCGCACGTCTGCATCATCCCACACGGTGACCTCAGCGCCGCCAGCGAGCAGCGCTCGCGCGGTCGAAAGGCCTGATCCGCCGAGGCCGAACAGCACCACATGTTTGCCAGAAAAGGAAGTGACCGGGATCATACCTGCCTACCTCAGCTTCAAGGTGGCAAGGCCGACCAATGCCAGAACCACGGCAATGATCCAGAAGCGGATCACAACTTGAGATTCTGTCCAGCCGAGATACTCGAAATGGTGATGGATCGGAGCCATTCGAAAGACCCGTTTGCCTGTCAACTTGAAGGACACCACCTGAACGATCACAGAGACAGCTTCCAGCACAAACAAGCCACCGATGATCGCCAGAACGATCTCGTGTTTGGTCGCAACGGCAATCGCACCGATCATGCCCCCAAGCGCAAGAGACCCCGTGTCCCCCATGAAGATGGCAGCAGGAGGCGCATTGAACCAGAGAAACCCAAGCCCTGCTCCAATTACAGCGCCCGCGATCACCGCCAGTTCACCCGTTCCGGCCACATGATGGATCTGAAGATAGTTTGCAAAAACCGCGTTGCCCGTCAGATAAGCAATCAAGGCAAACGACGCACAGGCGATCATCACCGGCACGATGGCCAAGCCATCAAGACCATCAGTCAGGTTCACCGCGTTGCCCGCACCAACCATTACAAATGCCGCGAATGGAATGAACATGATGCCAAAGTTAAGCGTGAGATCTTTCAGGAACGGAAAGCCGATGGACGTTGAAAACGGCGCATTGTCCAAAGTCGTCACAGCATAGGCAGCCAGCCCGGCAATCAGAAATTCAAGCCCAAGTCTTGCCTTGCCTCCAAAGCCCTTGTGGGACGATTTGGTGACTTTCAAATAGTCATCATAAAAGCCGATGGCTCCGAACCCGACGGTCACTCCGATCACGATCCACACATAGGGATTGGACAGATCAGACCAAAGCAGCGCTGCGACCAGAGCCCCTGACAGGATCATCAGGCCGCCCATAGTCGGCGTGCCCTTTTTGGTCAGCAAATGCCCGGCAGGCCCATCTTCCCGAATAGGCTGGCCATGGCCTTGCCGGAGCCGCAAGCTGGCAATGATTTTCGGTCCGAACAGAAACACGAAAAGAAGCGCGGTCATGATCGCACCTCCCGTTCGGAAGGTGATGTACCTGAAGACGTTCAGGGCAGAGACTTGGTCGGCAAATTCGCCGAGAAAATAAAACATTCAGCCGTCCTTATGCCGCCTCGGTGTCGTCCTCGAGCGGAAATTCTTTTTTCAATGCATCCACCAGCGGTCCCATGCGGGTGCCAAGCGATCCTTTGATCATGATGACATCGCCGGGGCGAATGTCGGCAAACAGCATGTCTTTGAGACCAGACGCTAGATCTGAATAAGCACCACGCATCGCCTTGGGCAGCACGGTCCATAGCTCATGCATATAATGACCGGCGCAAAATACGAGATCGATCTCAGCGTCTTTAAGCGGCGTCATCAGATCAATATGAAGCGCGCCACTGTCCTCTCCGAGTTCGAGCATATCACCGATGACTGCGATCCTTCGGCCAGGACGCTTCACAGGCGTTTCACCCATTACCGCCAGGGCTGCTTTCATAGAGGCAGGATTGGCGTTGTAGCTGTCATCGACAAGGAAAGCGTGTCCGCCGCCAAGTCCCAGGCGGCTCATCTCACCACGCCCTTTGGGAGCGTGCATATCGGCCAGCGCAAGGCCTGCCATGGCAAGGTTAGCCCCCACCTCGACAACCGCAGTCAACACCGCAAGGCTGTTTTTGACGTGATGCCGTCCGGCCGCACCAATCTTGTAGGTAATCTCCTGTCCGAGAACCCGTGCATTCACGCTTGATCCACCGGCCTGCTGAATGTGTTTTTCCAACACTGTATCTGCGGTCTCGGTTTCACCAAATGTCTTGATCCGCGGAACCCGGGCAGCACCTGCGAGGAATGCCAGCAAATCAAATTGGTCATTGTCACGATTGAGGATGGCCACCCCATCCGGTTCAAGACCCACGAAAATCTCTGCTTTCGCCTGAGCAATGCGCTCAACGGAGCCGAAATACTCAAGATGGACCGGCTCTACGGTCGTGATGATGACCGCATTGGGCCGAACCATTTTGACAAGTGGTGTGATTTCACCCGCGTGGTTCATGCCAATTTCAAAGACACCATATTCGGTATCCCTTGGCATCCTTGCCAATGTCAGAGGCACACCCCAGTGATTGTTGAACGAGGCAACAGAGGCATGAACCTTGCCGGATCGCTCCAGACACAGACGCAAGGCTTCCTTCGTCCCGGTTTTACCGACGGAGCCGGTCACACCAATGATTTTTGCCTCGGTGCGAGCGCGCGCGGCAATCCCAAGCTGCCGGAGCGCTTCGAGCGGATCCTCAACGACAACATAACGACCATCTGCAGGCAGATCAGCCAGACGGTCAGAAGCCACCAAGGCCAATGAAGCACCAGCTTCAAATGCAGCAGCAACAAAGTCATGACCGTCAAACCGATCACCGATGATGCAGATGAACGCTTCACCGGGTTCAAGCGTTCGACTGTCGATGGAAATGCCGGTCACGGTATCTGCCGCATCGCCGCGCTTTTCACCGCCGGTCGCTGCCAGAAAGTCATCAAGTGTCCAGAGCGGCTCGCTCATTCATGGCCTCCCATGGCTATGGCCTTTACCACGGCCTCGTGATCGGAAAAGGGAAGTACCGTGTCGCCGACAATCTGGCCCGTTTCATGACCTTTTCCAGCGACACACAAAACATCTCCTTGCTGAAGGCGGCTTATCGCTGTACGAATTGCTTCCCCGCGGTCTGCGACCTCAAGTGCATCCGGTGCCCCCTCCAGAACAGCCTTGCGGATCAGTGCCGGATCTTCGCTGCGTGGATTATCGTCGGTGACAATCACAAGATCAGCTTTTTCCGCAGCAGCTTGCCCCATCAAGAGCCTTTTGCCCGGATCACGATCTCCACCGGCTCCAATGATGACCGAAAGTTTTCCATCAGTGAAAGGGCGAAGAGCCGCCAGAGCATTCTCGAGCGCGTCGGGCTTATGCGCATAATCAATCACGACCATGGCACCATTTTGAGTGCGTCCCGCAAATTCAAGACGCCCTGGTGCCCCCTTCAGATTTTCCAGAGCTCGCAGAACAAGCCCTGTTTCATGACCAACGGCGATGGCCAGGCCTGCGGCGATGAGTGCGTTTGAAACCTGGAAGCGCCCAATCAGAGGCAGCGTAACAGTAAACTCACCGCGCGGCGTTTGCAGGTTCAGCACCTGACCGAACCCTGCCTGGCGCAAACCTGTCAGCGTGATGTCCTTGCCGGTCTCCCCAACGGTAAACAGGTGCAAACCACGTTCCTGAGCGATTGCGATTACACGATCTGCATAGGCTTCACCCGGATCAACGACAACAGCACCGCCATTGGGCAGAAGATCCTTGAACAAACGCAGCTTGGCGCTCAGGTAGTCCTCGATGGTGGAATGATAGTCCATATGATCGCGACCAAGGTTGGTAAACCCAGCCGCTGCGATCCTCACACCGTCGAGGCGATGCTGATCAAGACCATGGCTTGAAGCTTCCAGCGCAACATGCGTGACACCATCATTTTCAAGCTTGTGAAGCTCGGCGTGCAACGCGACGGGATCCGGTGTCGTCAAGCCACCATAAACCCGTCCGTCTGCAGTGACGGTTCCGATGGTGCCCAGACTTGCAGCCGCATGACCGGCGGACTGAAAAATCTGGCGCACAAAATGCGCGACGGATGTCTTGCCGCTGGTGCCGGTGACAGCCACCAGGATCTGGGGTTGGCCAGAATGAAAATGCGCTGCCAGCAAGGCCAGCGCGCGGCGTGGGTCTGAGCTGCCCATGACAACCACATCGCCCGGCAATTCAGATTGCAATCGGGCAACGGCTTCAGACGCGCACAAGACAGCAACAGCCCCAGCCTCGACAGCGCTCCCGGCAAATTTGGTTCCATCCACCTGAACACCCTTGAGAGCGGCGAACAGAAAGCCCGGCTTCACCTCACGGCTATCAGCAGTCAGGCCGGAAATAGCGAGATCCCCGAAACCATTCGGCAGATCCAGGTCCGGAGCGGTCAAGCCCGAAGCGAGTTGGTCAAGTTGCATATCAAACGTCAGCCCGGTTTGTGCATCGTCTAAGGTCCCTTGGAACTGGATAACGGTTGCGACCCCGCCAGCATCCCCAGACCGTTAATAGGATATTTTGATCGCCTCTTCCCCCTTACCGAAGCGCGGCATCACACCCAGCATCGGCGCTGCCCGGCGAATGATCGCCCCCACAATTGGGGCTGCGTTCATGCCAGCCGTTGCAGGTAGGCCTTTACGCTCAGGCTTGGGCTCATCAATAACCGCAAGAACGACATACTGTGGATCATCCATCGGGAAGGCCGACAAGAACGAATTACGCCGCTTGTCATTAACATATCGGCCATTCTCGATTTTCTCAGCCGTACCTGTTTTGCCGCCAACTGTGTAACCTGGCACATCCGAACGACGACCGGACCCTGAAATGACGTTCAGGCGGAACAGATAGCGCAGAGCCTGACTGGTTTTCTCCGAGATAACCCGGCGGCCCAATGCCTCGGCCTCTTTGCGAGAGCGTGGCAGGAAGGTCGGAGGCAACAAGGTCCCACCGTTCACAAGAGCCGCAGCTGCGACAGCCGTTTGCATAGGCGTAACGGAAATACCGTGCCCGAAAGAGATCGTCATAGCGGCCAGTTCGTTCCACTTAGGTGGCAGAAGCGGCGTTGCATTTTCTGGCAGTTCGGTGTTGAGACGGCGCGTCAGGCCAAGGCGCTCCATGAACTCGCGCTGCTTGTTGATGCCAGTCGCCAGCATCATCTTGATGGTACCGATATTGGACGAATACCTGAAAATTTCGGACACGGTCAGGATACGGTTTTGGCCATGAAAATCCGTGATCGTCCGGCCATGGGCCCGGATCGGACGTGAGGCATCAAAGCTATCGTTGATCGCAACCTTACCGGAATCAAGAGCCATCGCCATGGTGAACGTCTTGAAGACGGAGCCCATTTCATAGACCCCGCCAGTTGCCCGGTTCAAACGGTTTTGATCGAGAGCCTGCGATCTGTCATTTGGATCATAATCAGGTACCGACGACATTGCGACAACTTCACCAGTCTTCGCATCCAGAACGATACCAACAGCAGCAATTGCCTTGAACCGATCCATGGCCTTGACCAATTCATCGCGCACCACGTGCTGAACCCGAAGGTCCATGGCAAGCTTAACCGGCTCCATCGTCCGATCAGAAGCGAAACCGAGCTCCCTCAGATCCCCCAACCATTCCTTATCGATGTATTTTTCAATGCCGGTCAAGCCAGCGTTGTCGACATTGACGGAACCAACAATGTGGCCCGCCGTTGGCCCGCCAGGATAAAAGCGCTGACTTTCGGATAGAAAGCCGATGCCCGGCAAGCCAAGGTTATGAACAGCGTCAGCCTGCCCCGGCGACAATTCGCGCTTCAGCCAGACGAAACCGGCACGGCTGTCGAGGCGACGACGTACCACAGCCCTGTCGAGACCCGGCAGTACCCGCATCAGCCCTTCAACAGCCTCATCGACATCCAGGATGCGGCGAGGTTCTGCATAAAGAGAAGCAGTCTTGATATCCGTCGCCAGGATCTCGCCATTGCGGTCGATTAGATCCGGACGAGAGGCGGACACGGAATCCTGAGCTGAAACCCAGGCTGCGGAAGGTGCCTCTTCCATGCCAGCCAGGATCACAAGCTTGGCACCGATCGCCAGGTAGACAAAGGCAAAGGCCATCATGGCAACATACACCCGGGACTTCACAGCCCCCGAGGAAATAGACCCCCCTGTCGCCCGCTGACGACGTGGACGCACCTGCAAGAAGGAGATGGTTTCTGTTGTTGTGGTCACTTATCTCCCCCTTATCTCACGGCCGTTGAAGAGCCGGCGTATCCGCCCATATGATCCGACCCGCCAATAGGCTCCAGCATGACAGGACGCGCAGGCAACTCTTCAGCCCTGACGATCTGATGAACATCAAGCGGCTGAAGCTCGAGGTATTCATTGTAACGTTCAACCAGGCGCTGAAGCCGCTCTGGCTGATTGAGAACACTCCATTCAGCCCTTAAATTGCGGAGCGTCTCGCGCTCGGCTTCAATTTCGCGCTGGAGTTCCGACACATACGACGCAGACTTTTTGGCAGCGAGTTTCATATCGTAGACGGCAGCGGCGCAAACCACGACAAGAAGTATAAAAAAGATGTTGATGTAGCGAACCATGGTCTCAGCCCCCTAGCCCGTTGAACTCGGCAAGCCGCGGCACACCAATGGAATGAATATCAAGATCTCGCGCATCAGCATCTGTTCGGCGTCCTGCACGAAGCTTTGCAGATCGGGCACGTGGATTGAGACCAGCCTCGTCTGCAGTTGGGTCGACAGCCTTACGGGTCAGCATCTCAAACGTGGCTGGCGGCACATCTTCTTCCGGCATGTGCCGGGAGCCGCCGCCGCGCGTTTTGCAGCGGTCAGCAAAAAAGCGTTTTACCAGCCGGTCTTCCAGTGAGTGGAAGCTCACCAGAACCAAACGTCCGCCTGGCTTCAGGATCTGCTCGGCGCTTCCCAATGCCTTGGCCGCCTGATGCAGTTCAGCATTCACATAAATCCGCAAGGCCTGGAAGGTGCGTGTCGCCGGATGGATTTGTGCCTTTTTGGGAGACCGCCCGAGAACCTTCTCAACCAGCGCAGACAACTCAGCGGTTCGGCTAAACGACTTGACCTTGCGCGCATTATCAATCGCATGAGCCACCGTTGTGGCCCGCTTTTCTTCGCCCAGAAGACCGATGATCCGGATCAGGTCTCGCACAGGCAGCTCATTGACAACATCGGCAGCAGACGGCCCGGCCTGCTCCATACGCATGTCCAGCGGTCCATCGCGCATGAAGGAGAACCCGCGCTCAGCCTGATCAAGCTGCATGGAAGAAACACCCAGATCGAGCACCACACCATCAACACCGTCGTATCCACAGGCACGCACATGTTTGTCGAGATCGGCAAATTGCCCTGCAACGAGCTTTAGCTTGCCATCAGAAGCCTTTACCAGTTCCTGGCCGCCAGCGATGGCATCCGGATCCCGGTCAATGCCAATAACCTGCGCACCGCGCTCAAGCAGGGCACGACTGTAGCCACCAGCACCGAAAGTGCCGTCCACAATGATCTCGCCTGGCTGTGGCGCAAGATTGTCCAATACAGGCTCAAGGAGAACCGGCACATGGCGCGCTGGTCCGCCAGCGTCATGAGCAGAGCCCAGTTCGCCGAGCGCCATCATGCCGGATCTCCTGGCAGTTGAACCGGAGCAATTTGCCCCGACAACATCGCAAGCGCGCGCTTGGAGGCCTCAGCGCGGTACTCGCGAAATCTCTCTGGTTGCCAAATCTGGAATTTATACCCGAGCCCGGCAAAGGTCACTTGGTCGGTTACGCCGGTCTGCTCTCGCACCAGGTCTGAAATCATCATGCGCCCGTCACTATCAATCTTCGGTGTTTCGCTCGCCCCAAAGAGAGCAACGGCCAATGCATCATGGTCCGGGGACAACTTTGAAAAAGCATCCAGCCGGGCTTGAATCTCACCAAGCAACTCATTGCCACCAGCATCCACCGCCGCCGTATGGGGCGAGGCAATGCAGTAGAGGCCCTCAAATCCGTCGCGCGCCAAAACCGCACGGAAAGGCGCAGGGATCGAAACACGACCCTTGGCGTCCAGCCGATTGGTAAAATGCGAAACGAAACCGGCCATAAGATCCTCTTTGCAGGTTTCTCAACCTGATGAAGCCCAACTTGACCCAAAACGATTTGGACAGCCTGCGGTCAAAGACAGCTGACATGGGAGCCTTTGGCTCCGACACGGTTCACCGCCCCATATTCTGGGTCTTTATGGGATAACATGGGATTTCATGGGAGGTCAATGGAATCTACTGGATTCCGGCCATCCAGCGCGCCCATTCATCCCTTACGTCAAACATGGCATTGCATGGTTAACGAAGCCTTGACAACAAAGAAGAATCGGAATCCAGAAACCGCAAAATAGGCCTTTGATCAGACCACGCAGAAGCCTGGCGACACTGCGCAAAACTGTGGACAGGTTCATGTCTGGGAGATGCTGCCTCAAGAGCAGCAGGATCAAGTTAAATGCCAGTCGGCCTATAAGCCGGGTTCTGTAAGGCACGGGACCGAAATCCCGCACGCGACAGCTATTCATCTGGGACGTCCGTTGCCGAACGCCTCTCGCAACCTACCCGGGTGACTGGTCCAGAAACAAACCTGAGCTCAAACCGAAGTTCTTGCCCGCGCCACCCCTATTCGGTTTTGCTCCCGGTGGGGTTTACCGTGCCGCCTTCGTTGCCGAACGCGCGGTGGGCTCTTACCCCACCCTTTCACCCTTACCCCGCCAACAGATTCAAGACCTGCATCCGGGGCGGTTTGCTTTCTGTGGCACTTTCCCTAGGGTCACCCCCGCCGGGCGTTACCCGGCACCGTGTTTCCGTGGAGCCCGGACTTTCCTCCCCCGCGGCCTTTCGGCACTTGCGGCAGCAGCTGTCCGGCCGACTGGCTCCGCTGCATTAGGTGGGATTGCGATTAAGGTCAAGCAAGTGAGGCCGATGCCGTCCCTGCAAACGTTGAATTATTATCCTCCTTCAAGCAATTCACTCAGCGCTGTCGCGAAGGCCTCGATTTGAGCCGATGTCGCCGCTGCAAAACCAATGATCAGACCCGGCTCGACAGGACGATCAAGGAAGCACGGACTTAAGGGCGAAACAGCAAAGCCACGTGCCTGCAGCTTCTTTGCCAAAAGCCCATCGTCCAGAGCTCCGCGAAACCGAACAGCAATCTGAACATTTCCGGTTGGTATCTCAACAAAAAGGGCATTGCCGAGCCGTGATTTCAGCGCTTGAACCAATGCCCTGCCCCGCACCTGATAAAGCTGGCGGATACGCTTCAAATGCGCCCGGTATTCGCCAGACGAAATGAAATCGGCGAGAGCAATCTGCGCATGTACATTGGCAAGGCGTCCGGTCTGCCGGAAAACTCGTCGCAGGCCATCAGCCAAATGATCCGGCACAACACAATAGGACACGCGAAGACCAGGCAGCAAGCTTTTGGAAAATGTGCCCAGATAGATCACCTCATCTGCCTGCGCCAAACCTTGCAACGCTGCGATGGGCCGCCCCTCAAACAAAAACTCGCTGTCATAGTCATCTTCCAGGATAATCGCTCCCCGCTCCCGTGCCACCTCCAGCAGTTTGAGACGACGCGCCAACGTCATTCGGCTGCCGAACGGATAGCTGTGGGATGGTGTGACGTAGATCAGCTTGGGCGAAGATCCATGATCTGCCATCGCATCAACCACAGCCCCGTCATGATCGACAGGCATTCCATGCACAGACAAGCCAGCACCGACAAAGGCGGTCCGTGCGCCAAGATACCCAGGATCCTCGATCCAGGCGAGATTACCGGGGTCCGCAAGAGCCTGAGACAAACCGGAAAGTGAAGCCTGCATGGACCCTGTGACAATAATCTGATGCGGCTCAGCCCTTACACCCCGCTCGCTGGCAAGATATTCAGACAAGACATGGGTCAATTCTGGATGACCTGTTGCATTTTCATAAAGCAATTCAGGTTGTGAGGTTCTGCGCGCTGCGCGGCGTAAAAACCGCCCCCAAAGATCATGCGGAAAAGAATCCAGTGCCGGTGCACCTGGCTGCAACGCCCCATGGCGAAAAGCCCAATTATCACCGCGCAAATCGGCAGCAAGACACGCCCCCCGTGCAGATAGCTTTGCCGAACCTGAAGCACTGGGCAGGCTGCGGCCTTCGCCCTCCAAAACCGCACTGTCCGAGATGATACGCGCCCGTCCGGGCCCTACCGTCACAATGGATTCTGCCTGAAGCAATTCGAAAGCCACATTGACAGTGTTGCGCGAAACGCCCAGGCGGTTTGCCAGATCACGAGACGACGGCAAGACCATACCCGGCTTGAAATGCCCATTGCCAACAGCCGAACGAATGGCCCGATAGATCTGCTGGCCAAGCGGAACAGATGCCTGGCGGTCAAGACTCACAAGCCCGTCCAATATATCTGGTACTTTCATTTTTCCATATCCGGATCTTTTGTAGATCCAGATTATACAGCAAAGCATCTCACGACAAGTTCAAACCAGAGACGCGAGACACCTCATGACACAAGACAACAAGGCTTCAAAAAACCGCCCAGGCTATGCACAAATTCGCCAGATGAACCGTGGCAGCTACGATCGGGAGTTGGCTTATTCCATTTTGGACAAGGGCCTCATCGCCCATGTTGGCTTCATTTCGGAAGACAGACCAATGGTTATACCCATGGTCTACGCCCGCATTGACAATGTCCTTTTTATCCACGGCGCAAGCACGACCCGCATTATCAAACAGCAGAGCAATGGGACGCCAATAACACTCACTGTGACACTCCTTGACGGCCTCGTGGTCGCACGCTCCGCGTTCCACCTGTCCATGAATTATCGTTGCGCGATAGTGCATGGGTCTGCGCGGCCAGTCATGAGTGGTCAGGAAAAGACAACAGCAATGGCTGCGATCACAAATCACATGCTGCCAGGTCGCTGGAGTGAAAGTCGGCCTATGCTCGCCAAGGAGCTCAAAGGCACCGGTATTCTGGCTGTGGAGATCCAAGACGTCGCCACCAAGGTGCGAACCGGACAGCCTGTTGATGACCCGGAAGATCTCGAACTTGATATCTGGGCCGGCGTCGTCCCTGTCACAACCGCAATTGCAGAACCTTTGGCTGATCCGCTGATCAAGGATGATCTGCCGGTCCCCAATTCCATCAGGAATGCAAAACAGAAATTTGCTTGACCTCAGCACCTCAGGCACAAAAAACCCCGCGCCACTGGCGCGGGGTTAAACCCGATGGGAAGCTGTCAGAAAATTTAGCTGGAAGACAGAATGGTCTTCACTTTGCGGCAATACCGACGGCTGACAGGGTTCATCCGCTTGGCATAATGACCTGCATTATAGCGCAGGATCGTGCCGCAGACATCGCCAGAGGCACGCTGATGGGCACCTGCCAGATATTTCATACCCCATTCAAGATTCGTCTTCGGATCGTAAAGCGCTCTGGTTGACCCACGGTATCCCATACCTCGCGCAGTGGCTGGCTTGATCTGCATGAGACCAACTTCACCGGCACTGCCACGGGCACGCGGATTAAAGTTACTCTCGACCTGCACCACTGCCTTGGCAATTTTAAGCGGAACGCCGTGTTTGCGAGCAGCCGTTTTGATCATGCTAGCATAAGAAGACCGACGCGCAGATGTCTTCTTGCTGCTGCGGGACGCCGTCTTTTTGCCTTTCAGTGAGGCAGCCTGCTCCGTTCCATTCTTTGAGGCAGTTGTAACATCCTTGCCCGCATTGATGACCCGAATGACATCGCCCTGGCTGCGCCTTGAATCAATGGCCTCTTTGGGCTCAGCGCCATCGCTCTTGCGAACCTTAAGCGGCTCTGGGCGCACGAGCTCGGAACCTGATGAGGATGCATGAGACGAGCTAACTGCTGCCAGTGTTGTGAACGCCAGGCATGCAGCCAAGAGAACAGTATTTGTCGACTTAAACATTCAGTCGAGACCTTTTTTGTCTAGAAAATTGGATATCGCTTTGCTGACCGGAGAAATGACCGGGCTATTGGACGAAATTCAGCCCCTAATAATCACGATATATTTCAATATATAACAAACAAATGCCGGTAATTCGGGCAAATAATGCGTAATTTCTGCAGAAACAGGCATAATTGCGGCATAAATAAAACAAAATATGACAATAGTATATCATTACCGTGTCACTTGGCATTACTGCATGTCGCAATGCAGCATACAAAATTCAGCCTGTCCCCGTCTGAAGCATGGCACCGATACAACAGACTTAGGACCACAGTTCTCTAAAGACGAGGCAGTCCGGACAGCAATTTGTGCAAAGTCTCAACGGTGGATTGATCAACCACTCCGTCAACCTTACCTGCCCGAAAATGACGCTGAAAAGCAGTCACTGCATCTCTGGTCTTGTCGTCGAACTCGCCCGATATGTCGACGTCATAACCATAGATCGCAAGCATGGACTGCACCGCTTCCACAGGCTGGCCAGTCTCTCCGAACTGCATGAACAAGCCAGCGCTCTCCGCCGCAGGTTCCACATAATGGCCAATGCCATTCTCAGCCAGCCGGTCCCATGGGAATTTTTCGCCCGGATCTTCCTTACGCGCTGGTGCAATGTCTGAATGCGCCAGCACCATCCAAGGGGATATGGCGTGTCTTTGGCAGATATCAGCGCATAGGCTCATGACCGCCTCGATTTGCAGATCGGGAAACTCCCGATAGCCCCATTCATGGCCCGGATTAACAATCTCAACTCCAATCGATATGGAGTTGATATCGCGCTCGCCTTTCCAGAAACTCTGGCCTGCATGCCAGGCTCTGCGCGCCTCCGGCACGCACTGCAGAACACTGCCGTCTTCATGCACGAGATAATGCGCAGACACTTCTGCACGCGGATCGCAAAGACGGCGCAATGCCGCCTCCCCATCTTTCATCCCCGTGTAGTGAAGGATCAACATGTTGACCGAGGCACCCTCAGGCCGTTCACCGTGGTTCGGCGAGGGGTGAATTCGAGCTTTTACACCCGTGTCCGTTGCTGCGCTCACAGGCCTCTCTCCGCACTGATCTGGGCCCAGGCCACATTCAAGGCAGCGAGCCGGTCATTTGCAATCCGCACAAACGCCTCTGGAACACCTCGGGCAATCAATCTGTCCGGATGCGTTTCCTGAACTTCACGGCGATACCAGGCCTTGAGCTCCCCATCGCTTGCTTCAGGGCCAAGCCCGAGCACCGCGTAAGGGTTGCCATCTTCGCGCACGTGGCGCGCCATAATCCGTTTAAATTCCCGGTCATCAATGCCGAACACTTCTGCAACACGCGAAAGATAGCCAACTTCACTCTCGTGAACGAGGCCATCTGCCTTGGCAATGTGAAAAAGGCCATCGAGAATGTCGATCAATGTAAGACGATCATAAGGAAACAAATCGGCCAGTTTCTTGGCATAAACATCGAAGCCCGCAACATCTTCCTGCGCAAGATTGAACAACCTGGCAACATTGCGTTCCTCGCCAGCAGGAACCTCAAAAAGCTCTTGAAAAGCAAAAATTTCATCGGCAGTCACAACACCATCAGCCTTGGCCATTTTCGCTGACAAGGCGATCATCGCAACCGTAAAGCCAACCGTGTTGACCCCTTCAGGTTTTTCCAGGACAAGCTGGACAAGCCGATCAACGATCTGAGCGCCACCAGATCCGATTGCCGAGACGATGCTGGCAAGGCTGCTCCAAACGTTCAAGTCACACTCCTCGTCGAGGCCTTAAGAAAACCAATCACCCAAAGGGCGATGGAATCAAAACCAGCCCGGAACACTGTCGGTCTTATCGGGAGAACTTCGCAAGTGGAAGCCCGGCAAAAGGGCCATATTGGCGCGCCTTCGCACAAACAAATTCAGGGTTGCAAGACAGCCAGATTCACGATGGTTAAACCAATAAACACTAACCTAGCATCAATTGTCATTTTTGCAGAGAAGCCTAGCACATGAAACTAGCTATGAAGCGTGGGAATATATTGCTTTTCCTGTTCACAGCTTCGCTCGTCTTTTTGCTCGCAATGAGTATCTATATGACGAACCGTGGACTCAGCCACTGGCTCCTCAGTAACAATATAAATCAAACGCTTCAGCAAATTAGCAACGCAATTTCCTCCACCGGAAGCTCACAGGAATTCGCGACCCTGTTCAAAGTCAGGAATGCGCAGGATCCAGGTCCCTCGTCCGGAATGCGCTTGTCCAAAGGCAACACGCCAGAGGTTTCACCCAAAGCCCTCACAGCCAATCCTGCTACCGAAGTTTCAAACTTGCTCAACGCATCCCTGTCCGGAGCGCTGGCCCCCTCAGAATTGATCTCTGTCTACATCGCCTCTGAAAATGAACTTTCCCAAAGTCCGATCTTTTCTCCGCAGCTGAAGCAATTTGTCAAAAACAGCGGACTTTCAGAGGCCAGCCTCAGTCAAACTCTTGCCCAGCTTCCAAAGGCAACCGCCCCCTTCACCGAATTGGGCATGGATTGGCTCGGCCAGAAGAACCGCAGATCGTTTGTCATCGTACCGCATTTCTTTGCCGGGCAGCCTGACGGTGCCATGATCATTGTCGCTGATCATTCGCCCCAAATCAGCAATCTGGCGACGATTACAGGTGTTGGAAGTATCGTCATTTCCGTTCTGTGCCTCGCCTCTTTCTCACTCGCAGCACTTCTGCTGTGGATGCGATTTCATGACCAGATCAAGAAAAACCAGGACATTGAGTATCTCGCCCATCACGACCCTTTGACGGGACTGCCCAATCGCGCGGTCTTTAGCGCAAAGCTGAATGAATCCCTTCGCCAGGTTCAGGCAAAGGCGACCAACATGGGCGTAATGCTGATCGACGTCGATAAATTCAAGGCGATCAACGACACTTACGGCCATGGAACCGGCGACATCTTCCTTCAGGTCATTTCAGACCGCCTGCGCTCCGTCTTTGGCAATCATCTGGTGGCCCGCCTCTCCGGCGATGAATTCGCTGTGATGATCAAGTCCGTTTCCGATGTTGCTAGGTTGACCAAACTCGCATCCGATATGATTGCCGCCACCAAAGCGCCCTGCGTGATCGATGGCAAGGAGCTGAAAATGTCTCTCTCCATCGGCATTGCGCGGGCAACAGACGGCAACTGGCGTGCTTCACGACTGCTGCATTGCGCCGATCTGGCCCTTTATCGCGCCAAGCACTCCGGTCGTTCGACCTTCTCTTGGTATACAGCGGACATGGATGTTGACGCACAAAAGCGGAAGGAAATCGAAGCCGATCTGGTCAAGGCCCTTAAATTTGATCAATTCGACATCCTCTACCAGCCGCAGTATTCCCTCATCGACAATAAATTGAAGGCTTACGAAGCCTTGATAAGATGGGAGCATCCCTCCAAAGGCACGATCTCACCTGACAATTTCATTCCTGTCGCTGAGGATTGCGGCTTGATCGAAGCGATTGGTGATTGGGTTCTCGTCCATGCCTGCAAGGAGGCCGCAAGCTGGGAAGATACCAGCCTCTGCGTGGCGGTGAATGTGTCAGCCGATCAATTCATTCCCGGCGTGACAGAGCAAAAGGTTGCCGAAGCCCTGCGCTTGAGCAAACTCGCGCCCGAACGCCTGGAAATTGAAATTACCGAAAACATCCTGATCGCAAACACGAAAGCGGTCGTTGAAACGCTGAAAAACATTCGTTCAATGGGTGTTTCAATCGCAATGGACGACTTCGGGACAGGCTATTCATCGCTGAGTTACCTGAGCCGGTTCCCGTTCGACAAAATCAAGATTGACCACAGCTTCATCAAGAACTTGGGCAAGAGCACGTACACTGATGCGATTGTGACATCAATCGTTGGCATCGGTCGCTCACTCGACGTCTTGATCACCGCTGAGGGCGTTGAAAACGCGGAACAGGTAACGCTCCTGCGCGCAGCCGGCTGCAATCTGGTTCAAGGTTTCTTGCTCGGCAGACCGGCCTCAGTGAAGTCCCATGAAACCCTCAGGGCGCGGCAAGCTCAGGATCCGATGCTCATAGATCCGCTGGCACGCCAACTCCACAGCAGAATCCCCGAAGCAGCCGAGCCGATCCAGCTCAGTGAGCCTGCACCGCACAAGGAAACCACTGACAAAGCCGTCAAGGATATGGAACTCTTGCTCCGGGACGAACAGTAACCAGGGCAAGCCCGACAACTGCCGTTTGCCTCCCCCGGAGCATTAAATAGCCCGCTGATTGACCCTTTCGGACAATTCCTTGGCACTCTCTTTGCGTTCAGAATATCGATCAACCAGATAGTCCGAGCGTCCGCGCAAGAGCAATGTGAACTTCACCAGCTCCTCCATCACATCGACGACACGATCATAAAGAGCAGACGGCTTCATCCGGCCATCTTCTTCGAATTCCAGAAACGCTTTTGGCACAGATGACTGATTGGGGATCGTCACCATGCGCATCCAACGACCAAGAACCCGCATCTGATTGAGTGCATTGAAGGACTGGGACCCGCCAGAGACCTGCATGAGCGCAAGAACCTTGCCCTGTGTCGGGCGAACAGCGCCAAGGCTCAAGGGTATCCAGTCAATTTGAGCCTTCAAGATGCCGGTCATTGCCCCGTGGCGTTCCGGCGAACACCAGACTTGTCCTTCCGACCAGGCACATAGATCGCGCAATTCCTGAACCTTGGGATGCTCTGGACCTTCATCATCGGGAAGTGGCAAACCGGACGGGTCAAAAATTTTCACATCGGCCCCAAACCGCGTCAGAAGGCGTGCAGCCTCCTCGCTCAAAAGGCGGCTGTAGGATCGCTCGCGCAAGGATCCATAAAGCAGCAAGATCCGGGGGGGATGATCCATCTCTGAGGCAGCAAACAATCGCGCTTCATCAATTTCAGGAAGAAGGTCGGCGCTCAACGCAGGAAACGCAGCATCCGGCAAAGAACCATCACTCACTTGCTTGCCTCGCCATTCACAACATCGCCGTCTTCCTTCACAAACCGTCCAACGGCCTCGACATCAAGAAGTTCCAGGACTTTTTCAGACGGCCGACAAAGGGCAACGCCCTTGTCACTCACAACGATAGGACGATTGATCAAGATTGGATGCTCCATCATGAAATCAATCAGCTGATCATCACTCCAGGTATCAGATGCAAGCCCCAGCTCATCGAACGGTGTTCCCTTCTGGCGCAGAAGATCACGCGCAGAGATGCCCATCCGCTGGATCAGCTGAACCAATTCATCTCGGCTTGGCGGGGTCTTGAGATATTCAATGACCGTCGGTTCCTCGCCCGACTTCCTGATCATCTCCAGGGTGTTGCGGGAAGTCCCGCAGTTTGGGTTATGATAGATGGAAATGGCCATCGTCTCAGCAGTCCTCTTGGTTCAGGCGGCTTGATACGCCGCAAATTTCCGGATGCCCACCGCAACAGTCCTCGGTCAAAAAACCAAGCAGCCCGCGCATTTTTTCAAAGGCAACCGAATAAACAATCCGGCGACCCTCCCGGCGAGTGACCAGAAGGCCTGCCCGCTCGAGCGTGGTGAGATGAAAAGACATGCGCGTTGGCGCAATGGCCAGCGTTCCAGCGACTTCCCCCGAAGCCAGCCCATCCGGACCCGCTTGCATCAAGAGCCGGAAGGCCGCAAGGCGATCTCCCTGCGCAAGGGCCCCAAGGGCTTTTACAGCATCAGCATCATTCATATTTCGATACTACAAGAAATTTTGTATTATACAAGAATGAAAAGACAAAAATCGAAGTTACGATTTAACTAAAACTGCATGGGGATTATATTACATCGCAGCGGCGGCGCGGGCTGCCTGATCATAATTGCCAGAAACAAGGCGAAGAGTGGCTGCCAGTTTAGACAGCTCATTCTCATCAAGACCAAGCGCCTTCATTGGCTCAACCAGCAAGGCTTCCCTCAGGCGTCGGTACTCGAGACATGCGTTTTCACCCGATGCGGTGATCTTCGCGATCTTTTCCTTGCCCCGCCGCCCAGATTCAACCAAGCCACTTTTCTCAAGCTTTTTGAGAGCATAGGTCACAGTGTGGGTATCTTCGATATTCAGCACCAGGCAGAGATCAGCCAAGGTCTTCACCCTGCCCCGATGATTGACAGAGTGCAAAACCTGCACGTCCAGGGCGCTCAAACCTTCGCTGCCGCTTGCCGCCATACAACGCACCATCCAACGCTGATAAGCATTGACCATCATGGTCACGGCAAATTCAATCTCTGACAGCGCGGGCATCGCCCCCGAAGCCAGATGAGAGGCTGAGACCACAGGGCCGATGCTGTTGCGCGCCGCTGGAATGTCATCACTCATATCTGCTCCCTCACGATATCGCCCGGCTTCGCATTGCCGAATCTTTTCTGGCGTATCCTATGCAATTTATCGCATTTGGCGGGAATACCAACCAGTCAGAAACAATCCAATTTGGCTCCCATTGTCAGCCTATCAAGCAGCTTTCCTATTTGGACAGCATACTCTCCGGCAACCAGAGCGCCAGACCTGGAAAGGCAATAATCAACACGACAGCAAGCACCATCAGAAGGAAAAACGGCAGAGCCATCCTGGCCACCTTGAAGATGTTGTAACCTGTCATGCCTTGCAGAACGAAGAGGTTGAAGCCAACCGGCGGCGTGATCTGGCTCATTTCAACCACCAGAACCAGATAAATGCCAAACCAGATGAGATCCAGACCAGCCTGCTGAACCATCGGCAAGATGACAGATGTGGTCAGCACCACAACCGAGATACCATCGAGAAAACAACCAAGCACCACGAAGAACACCGTCAGTGCCGCCAACAACTGCAAAGGCGAGAGCCCAAGAGAGCCGATCCAGCCAGCAAGCTCGCGCGGAATGCCGGTAAAGCCCATGGCGACCGTCAAGAAGGCAGCCCCTGCCAGAATAAAGGCAATCATGCAGGATGTGCGCGTTGCCCCCATCAAAGCATCCATGAAGCTCTTGCGGTTCAATGTACCCGAAGCCCAGGACAGCAAGAGAGACAGAACGACACCGATGGCAGCAGCTTCCGTCGGCGCGGCAAGGCCTGCGTAGATCGACCCGATCACGCCAGCAATCAGCCCGATCACCGGGAACAAACGCCGTGTGGCTTTCAACCGCTCGACAAACGGAACAGGCTCTTCCTGAGGCGGCATCTTGGCCCGGTTCAGGCTCGCCCAGATGGCAACATAGCCCATGAACAGAAGACACAGCATGGCGCCTGGCAGAATACCTGCCATGAAAAGCCGCGCGATGGACTGTTCCGTTGCAGCGCCATAGACAATCAGGATGATGGACGGAGGGATCAGGAGACCAAGCGTGCCGGAGCCCGCAAGGGTTCCGATTGCCATAACCTCGTCATAGCCGCGCCGTTTCAATTCTGGCAGCGACATTTTCCCAATCGTCGCCGTGGTGGCTGCAGAAGAACCTGAGACGGCCGCGAAAATGCCGCAGCCCAGAATATTCACATGCAGCAAACGCCCTGGCAGGTTTCGCATCCAGGGAGAAAGGCCTGCGAACATGTCTTCGGACAAGCGCGAGCGAAACAGGATCTCACCCATCCAGATGAACATGGGCAGTGCCGTCAAGTCCCAGGAGTTGGCAGCCCCCCAGACCGTGGTGGCCAGAACCGCCCCGGTGGGCGCTGACACCAGCAACATCATGGCAACAAGAGCCACGGCAAACAGCGCCACAGCAACCCAGATGCCGGTGGCCAGTGCCGCCAGCATGCCAATGCCAAGACAAAAGGCAATGAGGGAAAGGTCCATTATTCCACTCCCTCAATCGCATCGCCGCGCTCTGCAACGGCATAACTTGGTGATCGCCCTAAAAGTACGCCCAAAAGGTCATCCGCCAGGGAAATGGCAAACACCGTAACGCCAAGGGTCATCACCGATTGCGGGATCCACAAGGGCACTGGAATAATGCCGAATGACACCTCGTGATAAAGATAACTATCGTAGGCAAGCAAGCCTGCATGCCAACTGAAATAGGTCAGAAGAGCCAGTGAAACCGCAAGGCACCAGAACTCAAAAAACCGGGTGAATTTTGGCGGCACCAGTTGCAGGAGAATGGAGACCCGGATGTGATCCCCCATGCGCATGGTCGAGGCCAGCGCCAGAAACGAGGCTCCGACCAACAAGAACCCGGCGAACTCGGCAAGTGATGGCACCAGCAGCCCCAGAGGCTCCATGCCTAACAGCTTGCGTCCGCCATCAATCAGGCGTCCGAGAACCTGGGCCACAACCATAAGGGCGATGGTAACGAGACAGGTGGCCGCAAGACCGCCCGCGAGCCGATAAAGCCCGTCAAGAAAGGCACGCATTGGCAGGGTCTCCAGTGCAGGGAAGATTATAAAAAAGAAGCCTGACCCGGGTTTCATGAATAAGATCATGAACCTGGACCAGGCTTGCTCTAACAGTGCTTACTTGGAAAACGCTTCCACGATGGCAACGCCATCAGCACCGGCACTTTCCTGCCATTCACCAACCATGGTCGCGCCAATTTCCTTCAATGAAGCCTGCAAGGCTTCCGAAGGAGCAGCAACCATGATGCCATTGTCCTTCAGGATCTTGGTCTTCGAAGCTGTTTCTGCCTTTGATGCTTCCCAACCACGTGTTTCCGCTGTTGCAGCAGCTTCCAGAACAACGGCCTTTTCAGCGTCAGACAGAGCGTCAAATGCGCCCTTGTTGACGATCACCATGTTCTTAGGCAGCCAAGCCTGCGTGTCGTAGTAGTGATCCAGGTAATCCCAGGCTTTGGAATTTGCACCCGTCGACGGCGACGTGATCATCGCTTCAACACGGCCCGTGGAAAAAGCTGTCGGCAAATCCGGAACTTCGACCTGGGTCGGAACCGCACCAGCGAGCTGCGCCAAGCGTTCGGTTGAGGCGTTATAGGCACGGAACTTGAGGCCCTTCAGGTCATCAATCGTGTTGATGTCCTTCTTGGCGTAGATGCCCTGTGGTGGCCATGGCACTGTGTAGAGAAGCTGCAGGCCCTGCGCTGCAAGCTTTTCTTCCAATGCAGGCTTTGACGCCTGATAGAGTTTCCAGGCCGCATCATAAGAAGCGGCCATGAATGGAACACTATCAACACCGAAAACCGGATCTTCGTTGGAAAGGCGCGAAATCAGCACTTCCCCAATGGGAGCAAGTCCCTTGCGGACAGCGTTCTTGATTTCCGGGTGTTTGAACAAGGAACCTGCGGAATGAACCTGGATAGCCAGGGATCCGTCAGTCTTCTCGGTCACTTCTTCAGCAAACTTGGCAATGTTCTGAGTGTGGAAATTGCTATCGCCATAAGGCGTCGGCATGTCCCATTTTGTCTCGGCCGATGCCATTGTCAAACCGGCAAGACCAAAAGCAGCAGCAGCGACCAAACGCGCGCCCGCCACCGAAATACGACCTGTATGCAGCATTTTATTCTCCTCTTGGAAGCGGGACTTTGTCCTCGTTTACACCGCCTGACTGTTTCATCCAGACTGTGATAGCCCTACGCTAGCCGCACAATTCACAAACATCAACAATTTATCGACAAATTATCAAAATGACTTAAATCTGTCGAAAAAATCCATATGGAGAGCAATGTTATGGCCACGAGTTATGACGTCCTGGTTCCCGGCTCCAGCCTTGCATTCGAGGGCGGTTTTTTTGGCATTTCCTCAATTGTGTTGATTGAGGCCGCTGGGAAGCGCGCCCTTTTCGATTGCGGACACGGAACCACCCGGCGCCTCCTGCTGGAAGCTTTGGCGCGCAAAGACCTGAAACCTTCCGACATAGACCTTCTGATTTTCTCGCACGCCCATTTCGATCATGTCCTCAACATGGATGTCTTCCCGAACGCGCCCATTCTCATGAGCCAGGACGAGCGGGATTACATCGAAGCGCCCTTTGAAGATGACCCTGCAACGCCGCGCTACATGCCAGCGCTGCTTGCCCAGCGCGACGTTCAGCTGGTCAATGGCCAAGCAGAAATATTGCCGGGCGTCACTCTCTTCCCGACACCTGGTCACGCGCCGGGACATGTCTCGCTGGAATTGACAACGAATGGCAGTCCCGTTGTTCTGGCAGCTGATGCCCTGAAGACCGCCCGTGAAGCCCTCTCCGGCATCCCCGACATGGAAATTGATCCGCAAAAGCGCGGCAAGGCATCCATCCAGCAGGTGCTGCGCAGAGGCCGGACCATCGTCCCTGGCCATTTCCCAACCCTTTACAAGGATGAAGCCGGTGCAATCAGCTGGACCGATGTTCAGGAACTGCCCCTCCTGATCCGCTAAGATCAAAGGGATGATCACGATCAAAAAAGCGGGACTGTGCTTCTTTAAGATCCAGTTTTATGTGCCTGAACCCTCGGCGTGTATGAATAGCCAGCAAAGCAATCATATGTCAGCATGTGATTTGATAAAGCCCGCTCGGTTGATTCAGATTATACGGGAAGAATAAGAGGCCCGCACAAGCAGATGTCACTTGAAGAACATCACACAGAGAATATGGGAAAGAGGCTTTGGCGCACTCCAGATCGCCACCAATTCGCCCTCAGTGCCGTTCTCATCATTGGCGCTGTTCTGCGCCTGTGGCATCTGGACAGAACCAGCCTGTGGTATGACGAGGCGGTATCATGGAGCCAGTCGAACGGCAGCTTGGCGCACCTCGTCACCAGCGTTGCCTCCGACAATTATCCTCCACTGCATAATCTCCTGCTCTGGCTCACCATGCCCGTTTTGGGCGACACTGAATTTGCACTGCGTCTTCCCTCGGCGGTGGCTGGCATTGTCTCTATCTGGCTGATCTACGAGCTGGGCAAACTGGTGTTCGATCAAAACACCGGGCTGCTTGCCGCTCTCCTGCTCGCGCTGTCTCCATTTCACATCTGGTTTTCGACAGAAGCCCGCATGTATGCCTTGTTCGCCTTCACGGGACTGGCGTTTCTGATTGCGCTCTTCAAAACGCTTCAAGGTGGGCGGTTAATCTGGCCCCTTTTGACAGCTTTCTTCGGGGCGGCCTTTCTCTACAGCCATATCTATGCAACCTTTGCCATCGCATGTGTCGGCAGTGTTCTTCTGCTGCAACTGGCATTGGGACACGCCGAGCCAGACAAGATAAATCGGAAAGCGCAACTGCGCGCCCTCGCGGCTCTGCTCGCTGCGACCTGCCTGTTCCTGCCTTGGCTCGTCATTCTTGCAACCCGCGCAAAGGATGTGGTCAGCAATGGCTTCTGGATTGCCACTCCTGACTGGCAATTCCTCACCGTCATGGTCAGGGACATGGCCGGTTCGGAATATCTGTTTCTGGCGCTTGTCGCGCTCTGCCTTGTTGCAATTCTTCCCAAGACACAAAAGTCAGCCCAATCTGGAGCAAGGCGGAACGAAGTCTGGCTTTTGGCGGCCTATTGTTTCGGATCATTTGTCATCGCCTATGCCTTGTCGATCCTGCTCAGGCCGATTCTGTTCGACCGCTATCTTATCGCCTCCTGGCCAGTATTGCTGCTGCTCTCAGCAGCTGGTGCTTCACGACTTGGCACAAGGATCGGACCCATTGCCCTCATGGCCCTGACGTTCTGGCTGACGGCTCAACCGCTGTCTTTTACCCTGGCGGAAAAAATCAGACCGCAGTGGCGTGACATAACCTACATCTATATTGAAGGCAGACAGGATGAGGCCCCTCTCCTGCTTCACAAGGGCTTTGCCCTGCCTGCTCTGACCTATTATCTACGCGAACAACAAGCCGTCCAAACGCTGGATAACACAAACAACCTGACAAGCCTGCTCAGCCTGAAAGGTCCGGAAACCTGGCTCTTGTTCGCCCACAGCAGTCAGGCTGAGATGGACGCTATTCTCGGCCAGAGCCCGCCCTTTTATATTGAGACCGGCAGATGGCGATCCTTCGGCTGGGGCGAAAGTGGCCTGACCCTCATCCGCCTCTCAAACGAAGCCAATTCAGTGAAGTAAAGTTGCCGGAGCACCACTGCGGACAACGGCCTCAATATTTTCATTTATAATTTATCGACATTTTGTCATCGTTATTCTAAGCTCACTCCACACCAGTTTTCAAAACCAGGGCAAAAGACACCTGGAACCGACAAGAGGGTTACTGAAATGACGGCAATGTGGGATTTCTGGATCGACCGCGGTGGCACCTTTACCGACATCGTCGGAAGAGCCCCGGATGGCAGCATTCACCCCCACAAGGTTCTGTCAGAGAACCCGGAAGCCTATCGCGATGCCGCCATCCAAGGCATTCGTGAACTGATGGGTATTGAGACCGGCGCGCCAATCCCAGCTGGCCAGATTGCAACCGTCAAGATGGGCACAACAGTGGCGACGAACGCACTGCTGGAGCGCAAGGGCGAACGCACTGCGCTGTTCATCACGGAGGGCTTCCGCGACGCTCTGGAGATCGGCTATCAGGCCCGTCCGGATATTTTCGCCAAGGAAATCATCAAGCCCGAACTGCTGTATGAAGCAGTCCACGAGATCAGTGAACGTATTCGCGCCGACGGCACGCTTGAAAAGCCGCTGGATAAAGCCGCAGCTAGCAAAGCCCTGCAGAGCGCCTATGATGATGGCATCCGCTCCATCGCTATTGTCCTGATGCACGCTTACGCCTACCCGGACCATGAAGTTACGCTCGGAAAAATCGCCGAGGACATCGGCTTCCCGCAGATCTCAATCTCACATAAAGCCTCGCCGCTGATGAAGTTGGTTGGCCGTGGCGATACCACCGTCGTCGATGCCTATCTGTCGCCGATCCTGCGCCGCTATGTGCAGCAAGTTCAGGATGAGCTGGGCGCAGGCCCACGCCTGATGTTCATGCAGTCCTCCGGCGGCTTGACGGCAGCCGACCTGTTCCAGGGCAAGGATGCGATCCTGTCCGGCCCTGCAGGCGGCGTTGTCGGTGCTGTTGAAACCTCCCGCATGGCCGGTTTCGACAAGATCATCGGCTTCGACATGGGCGGCACCTCCACCGATGTCTGCCATTACGATGGCGACTACGAGCGGGCTTTTGAGACCGAAGTCGCCGGTGTGCGCATGCGCGCGCCGATGATGATGATCCACACGGTTGCGGCCGGTGGCGGCTCGATCCTGCATTACAAGGACGGCCGTTTCCAGGTCGGGCCGGACAGCGCAGGCGCAAACCCCGGACCAAGCTGCTATCGCCGTGGCGGTCCTTTGACCGTGACCGATGCCAACTTGATGACTGGCAAGCTCGCCCCAGATTTCTTCCCGAAGATCTTCGGACCGAACCGAGACGAACCGCTTGACGATATCGCGGTTAAGACCAAATTCGCCGAGATGGCATCTGAAATTGGCGATGGCCGATCAGCAGAAGTTGTCGCTGACGGTTTCCTGAAGATTGCCGTCGAGAACATGGCCAATGCCATCAAGAAAATCTCGGTGCAGCGCGGTTATGATGTCACCGACTACGCCCTGACCTGCTTCGGCGGCGCGGGCGGACAGGCTGGCTGCCGGGTCGCCGACAGCCTCGGCATGAAGACCGTGATCCTGCATCCGTTCTCCGGCATTCTGTCGGCCTATGGCATGGGCCTGGCTGACATTCGCGCCAACCGCCAGATGGCTGTCGTGAAGACCCTTGAAGAAGCCCTTCTGCCCGCACTCGCCAAACTGCGCGGCGAATTGGCAGCCGTGACAGAGGCAGAACTCGAAGCCCAGAGCATTTCAGCAGCAAACCGCGAAACCCGCACCATCGCGCATCTGCGCTATGACGGCACGGACACGCCGCTGCCAGTGACTCTTGGCGGCGTTGCGGAAATGCGCGCAGCTTTTGAAGATGCGCACAAAAAGCAGTTCGGCTTTGCCTATCAGGAAAAGCCGGTTGTCGTTGAGGCGTTGGAAGTGGAAACATTTGGCGGCGGCGCAGGCATTGCCGAGCCAGATCATACGCTCAGCTCCGATGATGCTGCTGCGACAAAGACCACGCGTTTCTTCTCAGATGGCGACTGGCATGACGCCAGCATCTATGCCCGAAACGTCCTGAAGCCAGGCATGCGCGTTGCCGGCCCTGCCCTGATCATCGAACCCCACGCCACCATCGTTGTGGAACCGGGCTGGGATGCGCAAATCAACGCCAAGGATCATGTGATCCTGAACCGAGTTGTGCCGCTGGAGCGGGCAGATGCCATCGGCACCAAAGCCGATCCGGTCATGCTGGAGGTCTTCAACAACCTCTTCATGTCCATCGCCGAGCAAATGGGCGTCACGCTGCAGAACACGGCCTATTCGGTCAACATCAAGGAACGGCTGGACTTCTCCTGCGCGGTGTTCAATGCAGACGGCGCTCTGGTTGCCAATGCGCCGCATATGCCAGTGCATCTGGGTTCCATGGATCGGTCCGTGGAAACCGTGATCAAACTCAACAAGGGCAAGATCAAGCCCGGCGATGTCTTCGCCCTGAACGCGCCCTACAACGGCGGCACCCATCTGCCGGACATCACGGTCGTCTCGCCGGTGTTTGACGATGAAGGCCAGGAAATCCTGTTCTGGTCCGCCTCCCGAGGTCACCACGCAGATGTCGGCGGCTCGGCTCCCGGCTCCATGACCCCGCTGGCCACCACCGTCGATGAAGAAGGTGTCCTTTTCGACAACTTCAAGATCGTTGATGAAGGCCGGTTCTGCGAGGCAGAGCTGGTGGATCTCCTGACCGATCACAAATACCCGGCCCGTAACCCGCACCAGAACGTGGCCGATCTGTCGGCGCAGATTGCCGCCAATGAAAAAGGCACCCAGGAACTGCGCAAGATGGTCAGCCATTTTGGCCTCGATGTAGTCCAAGCCTACATGGGCCATGTTCAGGACAACGCTGAGGAAAGCGTGCGCCGGGTCATTTCTGCGCTGACAGACAGCGAAACTGAATACCCGACCGATCAAGGCTCTATCATCAAGGTCAAGATCACCGTCGACAAGAACAAGCGCGAAGCCACGGTCGATTTCACCGGAACGTCCGGCGTCAAGCCGAACAACTTCAACGCCCCTGAACCTGTCACACGCGCCGCAGTGCTCTATTGCTTCCGCGTGATGGTCGAAGGCGATATCCCGATGAATGCGGGCTGTCTGAAGCCAATCAACATCATCCTGCCGGATGACTGCATGCTGAGGCCATCCTATCCAGCAGCCGTCGTCGCCGGGAATGTGGAAACCTCACAGCATGTGACCAACGCGCTGTTTGCAGCTCTTGGGGCCATGTCGAACAGTCAGGGCACGATGAACAACCTGACCTTCGGCAATGACACCTATCAGTATTATGAAACCATCTGCTCCGGATCTCCGGCAGGCCCAGGTTTCAACGGCACCGATGGCGTCCATGTCCACATGACCAATTCACGCCTGACCGATCCGGAAATCCTTGAGTTCCGCTTTCCGGTGCTTTTGGAAGACTTCCACATTCGCAAAAGCTCTGGCGGCAAGGGAAAATGGCATGCTGGCGATGGCACCAAGCGGACACTACGCTTCCTGGAACGCATGGACTGCGCCATCCTTGCATCGCACCGAACCCTCAAGGCAAAGGGCATGCTAGGCGGCGAAGACGGCGAATTGGGTCGCACGGAAGTCCGCCGTCTGGATGGCAAGGTTGAAGTCTTGAAAGGCTGTGACCAGACCATTCTGGAAGCCGGAGAAGCTGTCACCGTAATCACCCCGACCGCAGGCGGGTGGGGCAAGGCCTAAAGGCCTGTCTCAGAGAACGATACCACCTCGGCCGAACACCTGTTCGGTCGGGGAGGTCAATCGATCAAGTGGATCATCATAGTATCTGACCTAGATACCAGGGTCTGCCCAGGGTCTGCACAGCCGACGTTTTAGAGAGCATGGAGCTCTATCGGGCTTTCTTGAGAGCCTTTTTGGCTTGTTTCAATTTCGCCTTTTGCTTCTTCAGCTTGGCCAACCGGTTCTTCACCTCCTTGCGAAGCTCCTTGGCAGTCGGCCTGGACTTGTTTTCCCCAGCCCCGAGTTTATCAGACGCGGTTTCTTCAGGCTTGGCTTCCTCGACCTTCGTTTCCTCCGGTTTTGGCGCTACGGCTTTCTCTTGAACAGCCTTTACTGGCTTTACCCGGACTTCAGAAACCGGCTTCGATGCCTTTTCTTTTTTTACGGTGTTGCCTGCCGCACCTGCATTATTCGCTATTAATTTTGCATTTTCAATCAGCAGCTTGGCGCGCGATGGCCCAACGCCTGGAACTGCGAGAAGATCGTCCATCGGCATGCTGATCAGCTTTTCAGCCGTATCGACACCTTTTCCGGCGAGGGTCGCCGCAAGGGTAGGTCCAACACCCTTCACCTCAGAGATTGATGACATATTATTTCCTTAAAACTACACTTCCATATAAAACAATCAGAGTTTGAGTAGAGCATTGAAGCCGCTTGAAAATGGCAATGAGAGGATGTCCTCCAGCAGAGTTGCCAGCCAGCGGCACAGCTGATGCGTCAAGCTGTGTTCTTCAAAGCCTCTCTGGCTGCTTCAAGCTTGCCTTCCTGTTTCGCCACTTTCTTCATGCGGCTTTTGATTTCTTTTTTCAGCTCTTTGATTTTGGATTTCTTCGAAATGGTCCCGGTCTCCTATTCTACAGTGCTCTAAGGTTCAGAAGCATTCAGCCAGACTGCTGATTTTTAGTAAGAAACTCGCGGATAAAGCCTCGGATTTCCCGAGCAGCACTCGTATCGAGCTCATCGCATAACTCGACAAATCGGTCTCTTTCCTCGCCATTGATGCGAATGACCAATTGGCTGTCCTTCTTCACCTTCTTCTTTTTTTTCGTCTCTATTCGTTGTTCGCCCATCACGGCCTCACTTCCAAGAAAAGCGTAATGCACATCAAATGATTATGCAATGTATATACATTTATCGATATTCTAGGCGAGTTCCCACCCCACCTGCATGTTCAAAAGTTCACAAAGGGTTCAGCCGCCAAATATCTCACTTAAGATTAGATAAAATACTTATCAAGAAAAATCGAAACAATTCATCCAAAAGTAAAACACATATGTAAAAACAACCAATATTAATTTTATTTCAAATATTATGAATATAAAATTTCAGTTTAATTATCAAACAACGTCTAAAACGGTCATGAAATTTTAACGATGTAATACCTCTAATTGAAGATACAGAACTATATAATCAAGGGTTTCAGTCATGAAATTGCTAAGAACCAGAAGTGTGTCTTCAAAAATATTATCTTTAGTTGCCCTTGTAAGTTTAGCAACCATATCTGTTGCGGGCATTGGCATTTTACAGATGAACAACATCGGTAAAGAACTCACTGCAATTGCTACCGACAACATCCCGCTGACGAAGGCCGTAAGCTCTGTGACAACTCACCAGTTGCAACAGGCCATTCTCGTTGAACGTATGCTCAGACTTGCCGGTGTTCCCGGTGGGAGCGACCGATCTGAACTGGACAAGACGGAGCAGCAATTTGTCCAGCTCGCACATCAGGTCGATAGAGAACTTCAGGAAAGCGAGCATCTCGCCCAATCAGCGCTGGATCACGCGCAGACAGACACCGAACGCGAAAAATTCAAGACTGTTCTGTCCAAGCTGCAGTCCATCGAAACAGAGCACCTCACTTTTGAGGATCATGTGAAAGAGATCATCGCTTTGGTCGAGGCGAATGATTATCAAAACGCGTCGGCCCTGGCGGAAAAGGTCAAGGTCGAGGAAGACAATCTCGACCATGCCATGGTCGCCCTTATGGAGGACCTTGAAGCATTCACGGCAAATTCAACCACCGTGGCCCTTGAACATGAAAAAGACGGGGTAGTTCAACTGGCCATGGTCTCAGCCGTTTCGACTGTCCTGGGGGCGCTCATCGCCTTTCTATTCGCTCAACGTGGCATCTCCCGTCCGTTACGCTCGGTCGCCTCTGCACTCACCAGCCTGGCCGGCGGAGACACCAGTGTCTCGGTTAACGTCAAGAGCCGCGACGAGATCGGTGAAGTCGCAGTGGCTTTCGAGAAATTCAAACTCGCGATGATCGAGATCAATCGCCTGCGCAAAGAAGCCGAAGAGGAAGAAGAGCGCATCGCAAATGAAAAGCGCGAAATGACCCTGCGCATGGCAGATGAGCTCGAACGGACAGTGAAAGCCGTGTCCAATGAAATTTCGGGAGCAGTACACGAGCTTGAAGGCACCGCAAATTCCCTGTCTGCAAGTGCGGTCCAGACATCAGAACGCTCAAACACAGTCGCAGCAGCAGCGACTGAGGCCACCGTCAACATCCAGACAGTGGCAGCAGCAACCGAGGAATTGTCGAGCTCAGTCCAGGAGATCAGCCGACAGGTAACCCTGGCCATGGGCGAAACCTCAACCACCCGTGACAAAGCATCCTCCTCCTCCACGTCAGTGACCAGCTTGTCCGATGCTGCCCAGCGCATCGGCAATGTGGTCCAGTTGATCAACGAGATTGCGGAGCAGACCAACCTTCTGGCTCTCAATGCGACAATCGAAGCAGCCAGAGCCGGGGAAGCTGGCAAGGGATTTGCTGTCGTCGCATCTGAAGTCAAGGCTCTTGCGACACAGACCAGCAAGGCCACGGAAGACATCAGCGATCTTGTCAATCAGCTTCAAAGCGGATCAGAGGAAACGTTCAATTCGATCCAGGCTGTTGTCACCGCGATCACCAACATCGACCAACAAGTGACCGGGATTGCCTCTGCAGTTGAAGAGCAGAACGCTGTGACCGAGGAGATCGCCCGCAACACGAACGGCGTCGCCGCTGGCAGTGAGGAAATCACGATCAGCATTACGGACGTCAGCCACGCAGCCACCCAATCCAGTGCCAGCGCCGAACAGCTCATGTCGACCGTTAGCAACCTGTCCCATCAATCCGACACACTGAACGGGGAACTGGATCGCTTCCTGACCACCATCCGCGCTGCTTGACTGCATAACCTGCGAGCCACTGGAATGACTTTGTGCGGGCTGCAGTGGTTTCAGAGGCCGACGGGGTTAAACCTTAGCCAAGGCCAGCGGTTTCGCGTTCCCGTGCGCCGTGCAGACCGTCTCGCTCGACGATATAGACAGCGCGAGATCGTGGCTGGCTGAATGCCCCTCCCCTGCGCGTCTCAGGAGCGCGCACTCGCCTGCTGTTATGCCCGCGCCTTTTTGGCCAATTCAACAAGAACCGGGCGCAGTGTTGCCATACTGGTCAGCGGAGTATCGAACCAGAGCCGTGCTGCCCGATCTCCAGCCTGCAGATCCATACCTTCCGGATCGAGGGTCGCAAGTATCCAATTGCCTTCAGGTTGGTTCAAAAGCACTTGCGCATAGAGCTTGATCGCATCGCTGTGATCTTCATTCATATGCCCTACAGCACCTTCCTCTGAACCGGCCAGATCGCTCCAGCTTTCAGGTACCAGGATCAGATCGTTCGGCTTCAGCGCATAGGCCTTTCCGAAACCGCCGTTGAGACTGGCTCGTTCAACAGCCAGACGGAAGAAGGCAAAATCTCCGAAATCGACGTAGAGCGCTGCCTTGGGATGACGTGCCAGATACCGGCGTCGGACGCGCTCATGGCTGATGCTGCCCCGCTCCAGGCGCTCAGCCCGACAAAACAGCGTCACACGCGCATGAGCCAGAGGGTCACCTTTACCAGGCTCTCCTAGGAGCAGAGAACAACGTGGGTCTGCCAGAAGGGCTGAGGTGTGACCCGAAAGTGTTGAAATCAAAATGCACGGCGTTCCATCCATATCCGTAACCGCTGCAACGCGGCTTGCCAACGGATGCCCCGTCTCTGGCTCAAGCACAGCAATCGCACCGAAACGCGCAGTGCGCATAAGACCCTTGGCGAGTCGGCGGGCCTCATCGTCAGTTTCCCGAAGCACGTCCTTTTTCTTCTCGCCACCTGTTTCCACTGTCATGGCCATTCTCCTGCGCGCCGAATCTCAATCGCCTCTTGATATCCTGCCCAAGTGCGAAGTCAAACGCCTTGCCAGCAACCTGAACGCCAGATGAACGCGAACCTCAGAACCGGTTCAGCCCCTCTTTGGCATAGTCGCATCATCAGAACACGGGGCAGCGCCAAAGGGCCACAACCCAACAGTGACGTTTAGGAGCATGACATGACCAAGACCAAGCGCATTCTCGCAATTGCCCTTTCCGGCGTAATCCTCTTGCCGTCCATCACAATGGCTGAGGCAGGCCAGCGCAACGGATGGCGTGACCACCGCGGCGGACATCACCGGGACCACCGCCCGAACCGTGGCCATCACCAGAAGAAAAAGCACAACAATGATGTCGGCATTGCCGTTGCTGCAGGTGTCATCGGCCTTGCGGCTGGCGCAATTCTGCTCGGTGCTACAAGCGGGCCAAGCCGCGCTGCACCGCCGCGCACTTACTATCCGCCGGCACCCGCTGGAGGCTACTATCCACCAGCCCCGCATCGCGGAACCATTCACGGCGCAGGTTATGGCGCACAGCCATGGAGCCCGGCCTGGTATCGCTATTGCACAAACAAGTTCCGGTCTTTCAATCCAAACACCGGCACATACACCACTTACAGCGGCGTACAGAAGTTCTGTCAGTAGAAACAGGTAAAGCCAATCAACAGAGTTCCCAAAAAGGGCTGTCCAACCGGATGGCCCTTTTTGTCGGGGCCAGTTTTTTCTTCACCTCTCACAAAATCATTGGCAAATGCGATAAGTGCATGATTTGCCGTGGCAGCCACTGTCGAAGTGGAAATGAGATTTGTGATTGGGGTCCGCATCCGGCCCAAGAACAGTTGTAAACGCTTTGCAGGCACCGGCATGAATCTGCTTCAGAAAGATAGCCTCATCACTCTGCGTTCCCCAATCCTTGTCCACAGAGATTTCTCGCCCGTCAGCCAACACAAAGGCTGTTATATCCAGCGCTTTCCCCTTGGAATGCTCTGACAGTTTCCCCGTTGGAAGATTGTTCCGGCGGCGACAGACATAACCAGGGCCAACCCTTAAGCCAGACAAATTCGCGCCCATCACGCGTCGTGCGATTCTGGCTGCCGGTCCCGCCAGAAAATCAGACAGATCATCGGCAAACTCACAGCCCAACGTTGGCGGAGGAATGAAAGCAATTTCGTCTTTTCCTACCGTTCCAATCAAAGAGACTGCTTGCGAGAACCCACAGCCAGCGTCTCGGTTTCCCTTCAAAAAACCTTCAACGGTCGGCATGGGTTTAAACTTGGCATTGCGCAACGCACACACAGAAGCATCGACGGAAACCGGGGCCTCCACCTCTCCAGGAGCGTCCTGTGGCGGCAGAGCAGCCTTCCTCTGTGGCGGCAGTGATCGCTCCGGGGCGAGCGCTGCAATCGGCTTGGGCAAAGGGACCCCCACCTTGCCGGGCATCGCAGACAAGGTCCCTGCCCCCGAAACCAACAGGCAAACCGAAACCGTGAGCCATAGGAGAACCGCGTTACCGCGCCTGCTTGCCGCTTGAAGAGACATTGTTTTCTCCCGCTTTTATTCATGATAACCTGGACGAATCTGACATGAGAGGGATTTAGGTTTCATGACCCTGGAACTTTACACTGGCTACGTGATTGCAACCATGATCGTCTTGGCAATCCCGGGACCAACAATCATGCTGGTCGTCAGTTATGCCTTGGCTCAGGGGCGAAAATCAGCCTCAGCAAGTGTTCTGGGGGTTGGGTTCGGTGATGCGACAGCCGCCACAGTTTCGCTTTTGGGTCTGGGAGCTGTGCTGGCCACATCTGCCTTGCTGTTCAGCGCTTTGAAATGGGTGGGTGCTGTCTATCTGTTCTGGATCGGCTTCAAGATGTGGCGCAGCAGGCCCGGTGCGCTGGAGCCGCATCAGGTGAGTGAAGCCCCAGCCCGCAAAGTCTTCTTGCATGCCTATGTGGTGACGGCCCTGAACCCGAAAGGCATTATTTTCTTCATGGCCTTCCTGCCGCACTTCATCGCCCCCAACGCTCCCGTGACACCCCAACTGATCCTCCTCGGAGGCACGTTCGTCATTTTGGGAGTGCTGAATGCCGGCATTTATGCATTCGCCGCTTCCGAAGTCGGCAACCGCTTCCGCTCGCCTCGCGTGATGAAAATGACCAATCGGATTGGCGGAGGCTTCCTGATGGCCGCAGCAGCAATGACGGCAACCCTTCAAAGGAATTAAGCGCTCCTAGGCTTTTTAATCCGCCTGAAGGCCCCTTTATCGTCGGGTTTGGCATGCCCGGCCTTCGTTGGGGGGGATTGACTGGATATACGCAACTTTTCCAATGACCTCTTGGCTCCAGAAAGAGGCAGAGTCGCATAACGCTGAATCGCATCAGTCAGCTCGGCGGTGGTGCTTTGAAGGTGGCGCGCCCTCATCGTCAAAATGTGTTTGAACACATCATCCGCAACACCATTTGCCTTACAAAGGATCATCAGAGGCTTGTCAGATTTGCTGTAGATCAAACGGGACACTGCCGAAATGGGAAGATCGCTGACCTTCGCCAGGAGAATGCCAAGTTCAGCTGAGCGGTCAGACTTCGCAAAATAAGAGACAGCATCATCAAGACTCTTTTTTTGATTACAGACGTCTTCAATAATTTGCAGAGTTTCCTTACGACTTGCTTCAAGCCGACTGGCACGGGTCTTGACTTCCACGGCAGCGCGTTCAGCTAAAGCATCAGCCAGAACACTATCCCCGCCAAGGGAAGTCACACGATCCATGAGTTCGTCAGTCAGAAAGCCAGCCAGATTCCGGGCAGCCTCTTCTGGTATGTCGTTACGCTCCAGGAGAGCCGCCTGGATGTCCGGAGAAGCCCTAGCTTTTTCCACTAGCCGAGCGAATGTCAAGCTGGCCATGCGCGCGTTCTTATTGGTCGCAACCCGCGTCAAAACCTGGCGGTTGCCGCGATCAACAAGAATACTCGTGATCTTCTCGTCAAGAGAATCCCGTTGGGCAATCGCGTCCAGATGCTGTTGCGATCCAACTTCGGCAATGCCCTCCAGCTCCTTCGACCCCAGAACCGGCGAATTCATCAGCACATTTTCAGCAATCGAGAACTGGTCCGAAGCGAGCTTCGTTACAAGTTTTTTCGGAGCGGCGGGGTGTGTACCAACCTGGTTTGATAACGCCAGGCGCGTTTCCTCTTCCAATTGATCGAGGACGTTCATGACTATTTCGCCAAACATAACGCTGACCTGTTCAGCTTGCTCTTGCCCTGACGAAACGAACATTTCACTCAAAGCCAATACCAAGCTTTTTCGGCCACCTTTGCTAACATCTTTGGCAAGTTCAGCTAACTTGCTCAGGTTAAGCATGCTTTGCCCTTTCAAGAGCTATTTTCGATTATAGATACGTGCAGTAAGCCAAAGGCCATGACGTAACGTTAATGTGATCAATCACACGAATGTCACTTATAGGTAAAAATAACGATAATTGTTAAAGCAAATGAAGAATTACACTCACAAGTACGTGAGTAAACCGGATCGGTTTGCATGCGTTAAATTATTTAATTACTGAATAGGTTGAAAGCAGCAAGGCATTACAGTCGAAGAAAAAAATTCCCCATAAGCACGTAAAAACGATCTCGATGAGACGTTCTGTTTGCAGTGCAGCAACATTTTCCCTTCGCTTGACCAAATCAATCGCATATAATCTAAAATGTATCGGCACGGTTAACGGGAGGCTACCATGACCTTAACGCGCAACTTGAATATGATTGCCTTTCTCATCGCTTTTGCATTCCTCGGAGCCATTGTGCTTGGCGTCGTGTAAGCGTCAGGAGTCGGTAAAATGTGTATGACGAAGCTGAGAACAGCCTAAAGGATCACCATCCTTAGTGGCCCAAGTGTTTAAACGCATCTGAAAGTTTATATCGCGTCAGCACTCATTATAAAATTCAGCCGCAAGTTCCGGAATGCGTTTCTTTTCCATCTCGGTATAACAACTGCCCTAGGCGCATCGCCACGACTACAATCACAACCACAAGAGGCGCTGCGCAAACCGGCCTGATTTAGAATGGAGCTTTGCTCTTTAAAAGGCACAAACAGTTCACACAACATCTCTTTGACCGTCCTTGTACGGGTACTATCACTTTTGACAAGGAGAAATGAAATGACAACTGTTTGGGGCGTTGTGAATGCTGACGGCAACATCAAGTCCGGAAGCCAGGACCGTGACGGAAATAACAATTTTAAAATCGTGAAGGCAGCGACGGGGACCTATCAGATCCAGTTTAATAGCAGTTTTTCAGCCATCCCGGCGATTATTGGATCTCAAGTGTTATGGGGCAATTTAAACCAAAGCACATTGGACAACATTGTGTTCCCTGATCTCAATAAAGACGGCGCGACAGCCATCGTCGGCGACGCCAGTGGCAATCCAACAGACCGCCACTTCTCGTTTATCGCCAAAGGTCCAGACAACCGCTAGGGCTAGATCTCGATCACCCCGATACTTGGATATCTTGGTAGTAAAATATACACCCTGCCGGTGGGCCGCCCGGCAGGGCTTTGACTTTTGAGACTGTCGATAAAACGTATCAGGCTGCCTTGCTCACCAGCTCGCTGATCTCTTTTGACAGAGCGGCACGCTTTTCTGCCACATCCACCATCATAAGCTGGTCCGCAGCAACAACCGTTACATCTGTGATGCCAATGAAGCCAAGCACATGGTGCATATAGCTGGTCGCCAGATCGTAGTCAGAGCCGACAGGAACACCGCCAGAAGCGAAAACAAGATAGGCTTTCTTGCCCTCCAGCAAACCGACCGGCCCATTTTCAGAGTAGCGGAATGTTTCACGGGCGCGTGCGATCTGGTCGATCCACGCCTTCAGCGAAGCAGGAATGCCGAAATTATAGATCGGTACGGAGATGACGAGAACGTCAGCGGATTTGACTTCGCTGATGAGCGTATCAGACAGCTCCAATACGGCATTCTGTTCAGCAGAACGCTCAGACGGATCAGTCATATTCGCACCGATCCAGGCTTCGTCAACGAAAGGCAGCCCTGACGCAACATCCCGGCTGATCACATTGGAACCCGCAGCCGCGTCAACCAGGCGCTCGACCAATTCAGCAGAGAGATCGCGGGTCATTGACCCATCGCGCCGCGCGGAAGCATCGACTTTCAAAATTGTTTTACCAGAGGTCGTCATCATTCTCTCCAAGGTGATGGCCCGGCCGAAGCCGAGCCAATTTCACATGCAGGAAAGAGATAAGTTACACACAGCAGTGTAACTAGGTCTATGTTGGTGAACACTGTGTCGACCAACACCGAAGACCATCACCAATTCACCGTCATCAACAACCAGATCACTCGGCAGCGACAAGCCGGCGAGGATCATAGTTGAGGATCGGAGCCAGCCAGCGTTCCGCCAGTTCGACCGTCCAGCCCTTACGCGCCGCATAGTCTTCGATCTGATCCCGTTCGATTTTGCCAACCCCAAAGTAGTGACTTTCCGGGTGGGAGAAATACAGCCCGGAGACAGAGGAGCCTGGCAACATGGCAAAGCTTTCAGTCAAGCTGATGCCGGTTGCTTTCTCTGCGTCCAGCAGCTCGAACAACGTTGCTTTTTCAGTATGGTCCGGCTGAGCCGGATATCCAGGTGCCGGGCGAATGCCCTGATATTTTTCAGCAATCAGATCCGCACTGGAAAGGGCCTCATCCGCCGCATAGCCCCAAAGCTCCTTGCGTACGATCTGATGCAATCGCTCCGCAAAGGCTTCGGCAAGGCGGTCGGCAAGAGCCTGACTGAGGATCTTGTTGTAATCATCATCAGCCTTGGCATACCGCGCAGCCAATTCCGCTTCGCCGTGACCTGCCGTCACCGCAAAGCCGCCAATCCAGTCCTGAATGCCACTGGCTACCGGGGCCACGAAATCACCAAAGGCAACATTCGCACGCCCACCGGCGGTGCGGGTCATTTGCTGACGTAGACCATGCAGGACAGTTTTCTCAGTTGTGCGGCTTTCATCCGTGTAGAGGACGATATCCTCATCTCGTCCGGCAGCTGGCCAAAAACCTGCAACACCGCGCGCGGTCAAGAGCTTCTTCTCGACAATTTCATCGAGCATGCGGCGTGCATCGTCGTAAAGCGCTGTGGCCGCAGTGCCATATCGGCTGTCTGTCAGAACCTCCGGATAGCGGCCCTTGATTTCCCAGGTTGAAAAGAACGGTGTCCAGTCGATCACCGGCACCAGATCTTCCAGCGGGAAGTCCTCAAACACCTTCGTGCCCAGGAACGACGGTTTCACCGGAGGATGGGCTGCAAAATCAGCCGTCATGCGGTTGTTGCGCGCTTTCTCGATAGAGACACGCTGGCCACCACCGCGGCTTTTGGCATGCTCTTCAGCAATCTTGACGTATTCTTCGCGCACTTCCGCAAAATATGGCGCGCGCTGACCTTCACTCATCAAACGTGATGCCACCCCGACAGCACGTCCGGCATCTGTGACGTAGATTGCCTGCCCACGGTCGTAATTCGGATCGATTTTAACGGCTGTGTGAATTCGGCTTGTCGTCGCCCCGCCAATCAACAGCGGAACATCCAGACCCTCGCGTTCCAGCTCAGCCGCCACATGGCACATTTCATCAAGAGATGGTGTGATCAGGCCGGAGAGGCCAATGATGTCGACTTTCTCTTCCTTGGCCACTTCCAGAATTTTCGCAGCCGACACCATCACCCCAAGATCGATGACCTCGAAGTTGTTGCACTGAAGCACAACGCCAACGATGTTCTTGCCGATGTCATGGACATCGCCTTTCACCGTCGCCATCAGGATTTTCCCAGCGGAAGAATGTCCAGTCAGGCCTTGCTCTTCCTTTTCCTTCTCCATGAAGGGCATCAGGTGAGCCACGCCTTTTTTCATCACACGCGCCGACTTCACCACCTGTGGCAGGAACATCTGACCCGAGCCGAACAAATCGCCGACAACATTCATGCCGTCCATCAGCGGGCCTTCAATCACATGCAAAGGCCGGTCAAAGCTGAGACGCGCTTCTTCTGTATCCTCGACAACATAGTCGTCAATGCCATTGACCAGCGCATGTTCGAGACGCTTGGCGACATCCCATGTCCGCCACGTCAGATCGACAACTCGCTTATTGCCGCCGCCCGTCTTCCAGCGTTCCGCAGCTTCAAGTAGACGATCCGTCGCCTCGGCTGATCGGTTCAGAACCACATCTTCGCACAGATCACGCAACTCGGTTTCAAGCTTGTTGTAAACCGCAAGCTGACCGGCGTTGACGATGCCCATGTCCATGCCCTTGGCAATCGCATGGAACAGGAACACCGAGTGCATGGCTTCTCGCACGCCCTCATTGCCACGGAACGAGAACGACAGGTTGGACACACCGCCCGACACATGGGCATGCGGCAAGTTCTCACGGATCCAGCCCGTCGCCTCGATAAAGTCGTTGCCGTAATTATTGTGCTCTTCAATGCCGGTCGCAACCGCAAACACATTCGGATCAAAGATGATGTCTTCCGGCGGGAATCCAACAATCTCGGTCAAGATCTTGTAGGATCTTGCGCAAATCTCGGTCTTGCGCGCGTAGGTATCGGCCTGGCCCTGCTCATCAAAGGCCATGACGACAACGGCAGCACCATAGCGACGCACAAGCTTAGCCTGCGCGATGAACGCCTCTTCGCCTTCTTTCATCGAGATGGAGTTGACGATGCCCTTGCCCTGAATGCACTTCAGGCCCGCTTCGATCACAGTCCATTTGGAACTGTCGATCATGATCGGCACTCGGGCGATGTCAGGCTCTGCCGCAATCAGATTGAGGAAGATGACCATGGCTTCGTCGGAATCCAGAAGCCCCTCATCCATATTGATGTCGATGATCTGGGCGCCGTTCTCAACCTGATCGCGCGCCACCTCAAGAGCGGTGTTGTAATCACCTGTCTTGATCAGCTTGCGGAACCGGGCCGAGCCTGTGACGTTGGTGCGCTCGCCCACATTGACGAAATTCACCTCGGGCGTCAGCGTGAATGGCTCAAGACCGGACAGCCGCATATGCCTTGGCACATCCGGCAGAACGCGAGGAGCCAGACCTTTAACGGCTTCGGCGATCGCCTTGATGTGTGCTGGCGTCGTGCCGCAGCACCCCCCAACAACATTGACCAGTCCCGCTTCAGCAAATTCCCGGATCAACCCGGCCATATGCTCCGGGCTCTCGTCGTATTCACCGAACTCGTTTGGCAGACCCGCATTCGGATAGGCACAAACAAGCGTCGCCGCCACACGCGACAGCTCGGCAATATGGCCGCGCATTTCCCTGGCACCAAGGGCGCAGTTCAAGCCGATGGTCAAAGGCTCTGAATGGCAGACCGCATTCCAGAATGCTTCCGGCGTCTGGCCAGACAACGTCCGTCCGGACAGATCCGTAATCGTGCCGGAAATCATGACCGGCAGCTTGCGCCCGACTTCCTCAAAGACTTCGTCAATTGCGAACAGCGCGGCCTTTGCGTTCAGCGTATCAAAGATCGTCTCGACCAGAATGAGATCAGCACCACCAGCGATCAGGCCGCGTACAGCCTGGGCATAAGCGATCCGGAGATCATCAAAACTGACGGCACGATAGCCCGGATTGTTCACATCAGGCGAGATTGAAGCCGTTCTGTTGGTTGGACCAAGACCACCAGCGACATAGCGTTTGCGCGACGGATCCTGTGCTTCAACAATGTCGCAAGCCTCACGAGCCAGACGCGCGCTGACTTCATTCAGCTCATAGGCCAGCTCTTCCATGCCGTAATCGGCCTGGGCAATCGTCGTAGATGAAAATGTATTGGTCGCAACGATGTCTGCGCCCGCATTCAGATAATCGACGTGGATCTGCCGGATTGCATCTGGCTGGCTGAGGCTCAGAAGATCGTTGTTGCCCTTCACATCAGACGGCCAGTTCGAAAAGCGAGAGCCACGATAGGCTGCTTCATCGAACTTGAGCTGCTGGATCTCCGTGCCCATGGCCCCATCGAGGACCAGAATTCGGGAAGCCGCCGCCTCGTTCAGACGATCAAACGCATCACTCTTTTTCAATAGAATACCCTTCCGGACCAATCAGGCAGCTTGCTGTTCTGAAACGTGATTGCCCATACCAAGCATGTGGCAGATCGCATAGGTCAAATCAGCTCGGTTCATTGTGTAAAAATGGAAATCGGAGATGCCGCGATCAACAAGGTCCATGACCTGTTCGCAGGCAATCGCCGCGCCCACTAGCTTGCGCGTATCAGGGTCGTCTTTCAGACCCGCAAAGCGCCGAGCCAGCCAATCCGGGATGGATGTGCCGCACTTGGCTGAGAACGTCATGGTCTGCTCAAAGTTATGGATTGGCACGATGCCTGGAATAACAGGGATCGAGATCCCGGCTTTCGCCAGCTTTTCCAGATAGGCTTCGAACAGGTCATTGTCGAAGAAATACTGGGTGATGATCCGATCCGCACCCGCATCAACCTTACGCTTGAGGTTGTCGAGCTCCATCTGCCAGTCGCCACTTTCAGGATGACGTTCAGGATAGCCTGAGACAGAAATATCGAAGTCACCAATTGCCTTGATGCCCGCGACCAGATCAGACGCATAGGCATACCCCTCAGGATGCGGCTTGTAGATCGCCCCGATGCCTTCCAGAGGATCTCCGCGCAAAGCCACCAAATGGCGCACGCCCATATCCCAATACTCTTTGATGATATGATCAACGTCGGCCTTTGAGGCTCCAACGCATGTCAGATGAGCGGCAGGCAGAACATCTGTTTCTTCAAGGATCCGAGCCACCGTCTTGTGGGTCCGCTCCCGCGTTGAACCACCGGCCCCATAAGTCACGGAGACAAAAGAAGGCGCCAGTGGAGCCAGCCTTTCGACTGTGGACCAAAGAGATTCCGCCATCTTCTCGGATTTTGGAGGAAAGAACTCGAAGGATGCCGTGATTGGTCCGACAGCGGACTGGCGCGACAGGCGGTTGGTCAAAGTATCGGGCATGGTCAGGCAACCTCTCGTGTGGGGTCGGCTACCGGCAGGTCCGTCACGATACGAGGGTCCCGGGCAAGCCAGAGTGTCACTGTCAAATTGGTATCGTCGTCATTTTGCGGGGCAAGGTCCGTGACCTGCTCCATCTCCAGATCGAGTGCTTCAACCCAGCGCTTCATCTGGTCGTGGCCAAACCCCAGACGGCGATGGGCGTGTGTCTCGCGCAAGAACTCCAGTTCATGCGGCGCGAAATCGATGATCATGAGACGCCCACCGGGCCGCAGCGCCCGCGCTGCCTCAGCAAGGGCTCGGGCGGGATCGTCCAGGAAATGCAGAACCTGATGGATTGCCACAACGTCAAATGAGCGCGGCGGCACATTCAACGCGTAGATATCGCCGTGCCGCACCTGGGCATTGGTCAATCCACTGCGCGCCAGATTGGCCCGCGCAACAGTCAGCATGTCGTGAGATGCATCAACGCCCAGAGCCGAGACATAGCGATCTGATAGCAATTCGAGAAGACGACCTGTGCCGGTCCCAAGATCCAGGAAGCTCTGAAATGGCCGATCTCCCAGAGATGCCAGAAGCGCCTTTTCAACGTCGCTGTCGGCTGCATGCAGGGAACGTTCGGTGTCCCAGGTCTGAGCTTTCTGCGCGAAATAGGCTGCGGCCTCTTCGGCCTTGGTCTTTCTGATTGTCTGGAACCGTTCACGGTCCGCCGCCAGGACAGGATCCTCGGCGGAAATCCGTGCAACCAGATCACGAGCAAAATCAGCAGCAGGACCATCTGCAAGGCGATAATAAACCCACGAGCCTTCCGGGAAACGCAGGATCAACCCGGCTTCAGCCAGCAGTTTCAAATGGCGGGAAATGCGAGGTTGGCTCTGCCCCAGAATGGCTGTTGCATCTTTAACAGTCAGCTCACTCTCGGCAAGAAGGGCTATCAAACGCAAGCGAGTGGCCTCACCGACGGCGCGAAGGGCCCCCAATGTGCCATCTACAGATAGGTTTTGCCTGTTCGTCATGCTCGTTTGTTCCGACCAACTTACCACTTCACGATATAAAGATATCTTTATACGAAGAATTTTGACCGCACAAGCACTATCAGCAAATGACTGTAAATGTCGTCATTCTGCACTCATCAAAGCCATACAGGCATCAATATGAACTGAAGGGGGTTAGGGATCCGTTCTCAATTCCGGAATATTTTTCATAAAGCCCTCATCGGCAAGCCAGGCGACGAAAGCCCTCACCGCACGTCGTTTGCGCCCTCGCACCGGTAAAATCACCCCGAATCCATCTGCGATCGTCAGAAATCCAAAAGGCGCCAGTAACTTGCCCTCTTGGACATCCTGCTCAACCAAACGCCATTCTGCGATTACCGCCCCCAACCCGGCGATCGCAGCCTCAAGCGACAGGAAAGTATGAGGATAGCTGATGGTCTGTTCTGCACTGACCCTGATCCCGGCTTTGTCTTCCCAGGTCTTCCAGGTGCCCCGCGATATGTCTTGCACGAAACGGGTTGGAACGTGAAATCCATCGCCCTGTTCTGTCAGCTCCATGCCTGGAGCATGGACCAATCCGAATGCAACATCGCCAACCACCTCAATGTCCTCCCGCTCGCAGAAGTCCCACTGCAGGCGATCCCATGTCAGGATGGCGTCCATTTCCCCTTCAGGCAGCAACTCGCGCCCCGTCATGCGAAAGTTCACCTGCACACCGGGTTCTCTTTGGTAAAAGCGGGCAAGCCTCGGAACAAGCCAACGCATCGCGAAAGTGGCGCTGATGCCAATATTCAGCACAGGACTTTCAGCACGCGCCTTCATGTCGCCCCAGACGGTTTCCAATCCATCAAGGCTTTGACTGACAGCGGCGGCCAATTGCTGGCCCTCGGCGGTCAACGCAACACCAACCCCGTCTTTTTCAAAAAACGGCAAGCCCAGTTCATCGGTCAAATGGGCAATCTGTTTGCTAACCGCACTGTGGGTGCGGCCCAGTTCCTGGGCCGCCAGCTTCATCGAGCCAAGGCGTGCCGTCGCCTCAAAAGCGGGCAAGGACGTCAGTGGAGGCAGTCGGCGCATGGGATCTCCTGTCTGAGCGAAAAACTCACAAAGAATTTCCAATGGCTTTTAGATCGCCCAGATGACGAGAAAATATCAGTTCCATTTTCTCACGAATTGGCGCGTATTTCTCGTTAGCTTATCGCCTCGACAACAGGCATTTCTTGTTCAAACGACAAGGAGATCAAAATGCCAGCCAAGGTCCTGTTTTTCCCTCAAGCTCACCAAGCGGCCTCATCAGAGGCACCAGCCGGTTCTCCGTTCTGGCGCCAGCTTTCAGATTTTGCGGCAACGTCTCTCAACCGACTGCCAGCCAAAATCTGGTCGGCACCCTACAGCTATCTAATACTTTGGATAAAACGCTCCCAAACCCGGAGCCAATTGCATTCCGAACTCCTGAGCGAGCCGGACAGCGTCTTCGCGGATCTGAAATTGAACCGCGCAGATATCGAACGAGAAGCGGCAAAGCCATTTTGGCGCGCCTGACGTTCAAGACTTCCTGATTCCGGGTGACGGCACAGAGGCGCCGCCACCCAAGAGACTTTTAGTTTTCAGCGTTTTCCTCATCCTCAATCATGCCTGCTGCTGCAGCTCCGGCAACGGCATGTGAGGCGGCGGCAGCTGCGCCAGCAGCTGTTGGTGTTGCGGTTTCATCCCCATCCTGAGGCGCGACCCGAACCGTCACCTGCTTGTGCGCGAATTTGATGCCCGCTTCTTCGAAGCGTTCCTGCAGGCCGACGTAGACCACCTTGCGCACTTCGAACTGCTTGCCCGGTTTGGTCATGAATTTCACCCGCGCGATCATGGCGGAATCTTCCATGGACAAAATGCCCTGGGACTTCAGCGGCTGCAGGAACATTGGTCCATAATATTCATCATCCAGCAGCAACTGGCCAAATTTCTTGATGATCTTGCGCATCTTCTCCACGTCCGTGTCGTAGGTGACACGGAACGCCAGCTTCATAATCGCCCAGTCACGGGAGAAATTCTGCACATGCTGGATTTCTCCGAACGGGATCGTCGTCAGGGCGCCACGGTGGTGCCTCAACTGCATCGACCGGATCGAGATCTTCTCAACCACACCCTTGGCGCTGCCGATATCGATGTACTCACCTTTCCGGAAGGCATCATCCATCAGATAGAAAGCGCCTGAGAAAATGTCACGGATCAACGTCTGGGCACCGAAGCCGATGGCCAGACCGACAACACCGGCACCGGCGAAGAGTGGCGCAATATTGACGCCAATCTGCGACAGGCCAATCATGACAGAAATTGCCACAATACTGATCAGCAGGAAATTGCGGAGAATGGGCAGTAGGGTCGAAATCCGGCTTTCACCAGCCCCTCCAACCTCGGCCTCTTCGTCCTTATCCTCACCCGGCCCCTGTTTTCCAATCTGGCCGTCAATCGAGACCTCGACAGCTTTATAAGCCATGTAGCCGAAAAAGGCGATCAGCAGAACCTGGACAATACCGCCCAGAGTGGAATCATCATTGGCAAGAGGCGCGCCCCAAAGCCGCGCCAGAAGGGCGACGGCCCCAAACATCACAAGGATTGTTGCACCGTGATCCAACAGATGGCGGAAAGGAGATCGAAGGGCTTCACGCTCAGCTGCCTCAGCGCGTGCCTGAGCCTCGGTTCCCTCACTGTCGAGATCTTCGCCTTCCAGATTTTCTGCGCGCCGAATGTCGTCTGCAATCACGGCCTGTGCCGAAGACGTATCAAGCCTTGGCAGCAAGACACGGTCAATCAACAGAATGAGCAGGCCATATACAACCAGAGTGATCAAAAGCGTCTCAAGCGGAGCCACAACAAGGCCTGTGGCGTCCGGAAGACCAAGAAGAATGCGGACCGAGGAAATAGCCCAAGCGATCAGGAAATAAACAACAGCAACCAAATGCCAGGACTTTGAGATGACCCTGCGCCACAGCGGCGCGGCCTCGCCTGCCCTGCCCCGTATCAAGGCACCAAGAACATTCCGATAAACAATCGCAATTCCGCAAAGGATCAAGCAAGACAGCAGTGCGGCCCCAATCAACGCCAACTTATGCGCATTGACCGGCAGGCCGAGTTTTTCCATCCACTTGCACAAGGCAAGCACAATCGCCGACACAGCAATGCCAATGAGCATGCTCCGATACAGGCCCTTCGCATGATGATCGGCCATCGGGAAAAGACGGTGGCTTGGAGAATAAGGCGCAAGCAGGTTCAAGAACACGATCCTGAGAAACAGGAACAAAGTCATCACGCCCAGAATGACAAAAGCCGTCTGTTGCCCACTCTCAGACCCCAGCTTCAAGAACAGCAGCAACAGCCCAGAAACGCAGACGAACACCACAAGGCCTGCGGTCATTAAAATGGCTCTCAGGAACAGATATCCGACCTTGTCGGCGCGCTGATGCACCTCTTGTTCATAGAGATGCGCGAATTGACGCCTTCCCCAGGATAGAACCAGACTGTAGGCCGCAAGGCCAACCGCAATGGCGATCGCCACCACCATCAAGGTTGATGACAACCAATAAAGACCGCCGTTTGCGCCCTTGGATCGCAATGTCGTTTCGATTGCATCTCCAAGACCTGGTGCGTTCCCGACGATTTCTCTCATGACATCGCGGGCGAGAAGTGCGTTCCTGCCATATTTTTCTACTGAGGCTTCAGCCGCAACAGACGCCTCTTCGAGCGTTTCCCGCTGTGCAGCCTTCTCAGGTTCAGCTGTCTCAGCCGCCGGTGCTTCCTGTGAGCGCAAAAGACCAACAATGCCTTGCGCGTCAACAGGAGCGGGTGAGATCGTCAAACAGAGGAGCAGAACCAATTGCCCAAACGTTAGAAGTGCCATTCGATTGAACGTACCTTTGGTCCACTTCAAGTGACCAATCAAATTCTGCATTAGGTTTGACTCCCCAGCCATAATCAATTTTTCAAACTACCCCTACGTATTCAAAGTCGATACTTCTATGCAAGACAAAAACGGCGATCTGATAAACAGACCGCCGTTAAGTAGACAGGCATTTTGCAAAATTCCGGAGCGAAGATCAGTTCAAAACCACATGGTTCCAATGGGCCATGCGACGTTCAGCCTCTGCAACAGTCATCATGTTGAAGGTCTCGATGGCATGGAATCTGGCTTTCGCAGAAAGGCGCACGCGCCATGCACCGATGGACAGTAGCCCGCTGATCGTGATCGAGGACAGACCAGCTGCCTTGGCCATGACAAGGAACGGCTCAGGATCCTCCCGCACCATCCAGTGGCTGACTTCTTCCACACCACAATGCGCCATCCAGGCAAAAGCCGCGACGGCTTCCGCGAAGCGATCTTCGGTCACATACCGGCGCAATGCCATCTCATTGATCATGCCGCGTTTGGCCAGCCGCAGAACCCTGTTGCGAGCGGTTTCAAAATCATACCGCCCGAGCCAATACTCGTTGGTCAGCCGCTGGGCAGCGAGTTCAGCAGCTTCCGGCAACCGATCCGCATCTGCTTTACGGCCACGTGCCATCAACACCTTGCGCACCTCTTCACTCGCCAGGGTGACGAGCTGCTTGATATGATGTTCAGCAAGATCCTCACGTTCACTTAGCGATATCTGGATCGTCGCATCGCTTGCGGCGTAATCAATCAGGTTCGCCATGGAAGCATCAGAGAACACGGCTCCGGGATTACGTGCGACCTGCCGCTTGACCATCAGGTCTCCGCAAACAACCAAAACTTCCGTAACCTCTTCGGACAAGACTTCGCGCTTCGATATGGCAAGCCGATGAGTGTCACTCTTACCACCTGCAATGCGCACCAGATCCGCATCACGCAGCACAGTCGATCGCCTCAAGATAGGCTCAGCAATCTCGATATCATCTTCAGCTAACCTGCGGATGGTTTCTTCTGGCCCTCGGCGAAGACCTGCCATCTTCTCGGCAACAAAATGGCGAACCTCGGTTTCAACCATGCCCACAAGGCGCAGGAGAACACTGTCGTATATATCGACCTGTTCATCAGAGCATCGGTCTGAAGTATACGCAAAAAGCGTTGCTACATGCCGAGCCAGCTCCGCACTTCTGGAAGTATCGCCACCATGATTAAGGTTTCGAAAATTCACCAGTTCGGTTTTCAACACTTCCGACATCACTTGCCACCTGATTAAACCACTCTACCGAGCCAAAATGACCAAGAGTTTTAAAAAAGCCCAAAACGAAACCCAGAAGAATAAAATTACATTTTATTAAAATGTGCCGACAACCAGACGACATCAGCAATTCATTCTCATATCTTATTGATTTTTAATAACTAAACAAAAAAACAACGATCAAATTCAATGAGAAAATAATCAAAAATAGTTTTCACAATACGTAATTTTATCGATGAATTTCGCCCACAATAGGAAGCCACTGGCCAACGTCTCAGATCAAATGACCGCAGACAGCACACTGCATTCCCGCGACTGAATGCCTCCCAACAATTCAGGCTTCTCCTTCATTCAGGTTTTTACTGCGCGCTGAAACAAAAAGGGCGACCTCACGGCCGCCCTTTTGCAGATATTCAACATGTCTCTAGCGGTAATTAAACCAGATCAAAACGATCCGCATTCATCACCTTGGTCCAGGCCGCTACGAAATCGCGCACGAACTTCGCTTGCGCATCGCTTTGGGCATAGACCTCAGCAACAGCACGAAGCTGGGAGTTGGATCCGAACACCAGATCGACACGAGACCCGGTCCACTTCAGATCGCCGCTCTTGCGGTCCCGACCTTCAAAGGCGTCTTCAGCTTCACTGACGGGCTTCCACTCCGTGCTCATGTCGAGCAAGTTTACGAAGAAGTCGTTGGTCAGTGTCTCTGCCTTGTCGGTAAAGACGCCATCCTTTGAGCCGCCATGGTTCGCGCCAAGAACACGCATGCCACCGACCAGAACCGTCATTTGCGGTGCAGTCAGGCCCAGGAGCTGAGCCTTGTCGATCAGCAGTTCTTCAGCAGGCACTGTGAACTTCGTCTTCAGGAAGTTGCGGAAGCCGTCAGCTGCTGGCTCCAGCATGTCATAGGATTCAACGTCGGTCTGATCCTGTGTTGCATCCATTCGTCCCGCCGTGAAGGGAACTTCAATGTCGTGACCGGCAGCTTTAGCCGCCTTTTCAACACCAACAGAACCTGCCAGCACGATCAAATCGGCAAGAGACACCTTTTTGTCACCAGACTGAGCGCTGTTGAAAGCGGACTGAACGCCTTCCAGAGCTGCCAAAGCCTTGGCCAGTTTCGCAGGTTCATTGGCTTCCCAACTTTTCGCAGGGTTCAGGCGAACACGTGCACCATTTGCACCACCGCGCTTGTCGGACCCACGGAAGCTTGCAGCGGATGCCCAGGCCGTTGAGACGAGCTCGGAGACGGAAAGACCGGTTGCGGCAATCTTTGTCTTGAGATCCGCAATATCCGCAGCATCGACCAAGGCATGATCAACAGCTGGAATCGGATCCTGCCAGAGAAGATCTTCAGCCGGAACTTCGGAGCCTAGGTAACAAGCCTTCGGCCCCATGTCGCGGTGTGTCAGCTTGAACCATGCACGGGCGAAAGCATCGGCAAATTGGTCAGGATTTTCATAAAAGCGACGGGAGATTTCGCCGTAGACAGGATCAAAGCGAAGCGCCAGATCAGACGTCAGCATCGATGGAGCGTGGCTTTTGGATGCGTCATGGGCATCTGGAACCTTGCCATCGCCAGCGCCATTTTTCGGCGTCCACTGATGTGCACCAGCCGGGCTCTTCGTCAGTTCCCACTCATAACCGAACAGGTTTTCAAAGAAGTTGTTGCTCCATTTGGTCGGCGTCTCGGTCCAGGTCACTTCCAGACCGGAGGAAATCGTGTCACCGCCCTTGCCCGAGCCGAACTTGCTGGACCAGCCAAAACCCTGCTGCGCCAGACCGGCGGCTTCAGGATCTTCACCGACAAGCCCGGCATCGCCAGCACCATGGGTCTTGCCGAATGTATGACCACCGGCGATCAAGGCGACTGTTTCTTCATCGTTCATGGCCATCCGGCCAAAGGTGTCACGGATGTCGCGGGCCGATGCCAGAGGATCCGGCGTGCCATTCGGGCCTTCCGGGTTCACATAGATCAAGCCCATCTGCACGGCAGCCAGCGGGTTTTCAAGATCACGCTCGCCGCTGTAGCGCGTGTCATCTTCCAGCCAGACGTTTTCACCGCCCCAGAAGATGTCGACTTCAGGTTCCCAGATATCAGCACGACCACCGGCAAAGCCGAATGTCTTGAAACCCATGGATTCAAGAGCAACATTGCCGGTCAGGATCATCAGATCGGCCCAGGAAATCTTGTTGCCGTATTTCTGCTTGATCGGCCAGATGAGACGGCGCGCCTTGTCCAGATTGACGTTGTCCGGCCAGCTGTTGAGCGGCGCAAAACGCTGTGATCCGGAGGTTGAACCACCACGGCCATCTGCTGTGCGGTAAGTACCGGCACTATGCCAGGCCATACGAATGAAAAAGCCACCATAGTGACCGAAATCGGCAGGCCACCAATCCTGGCTGTCCGTCATCAGCGCGGTAAGGTCCGCCTTGACGGCAGCAAGGTCGAGCTTCTTGAACTCTTCTGCATAGTCAAAATCCTCGCCCATCGGATCGCTCAGGGGCGAATTCTGATGAAGAATATTGAGGTTGAGCTGGTTCGGCCACCAGTCACTGTTGGACTGCATGCTCACATTGGTCGCACCGTGCGCCACGGGGCACATGCCTGTCTTTTCAACTTTCGCGTCCATGTTTCTCTCCATTCATTCTGTATTTTCAAGAAGGTTCCTGTCGGAACCCACAGCCTCAGGGGATAATGGCTCCGCCACGTCCCTAACTCTCCCGGCCGAACACCGCCAAACGGCTGATCAGCACCATTGATTTGCAACTTGTATATGGGGGTTCACTCGATCAGGTCCAATTGTATTGATTCTAATCTGCGATCAGTTATTCTGATCGAGCCATGATTTCATTACGCCAGCTACGTTATCTCGAAGCCCTCGCAACCCACCTGCATTTCCGCAAGGCGGCAGACGCTGTCAATGTGTCCCAACCGGCCCTGTCCATGCAGATCAAGGATATGGAGGCAGAACTGGGCGTTCAGCTGGTGGAACGACAGCCCAATATGGTGCGCCTGACCCGAGAGGGCGAAGAAGTTGTCACCCGCGCCCGCAAAATCCTGACTGATGTGCGGGATTTGATGGACTATGCCAAACAGATGTCCTCGCCTTTGTCAGGGCCGTTGCGCCTTGGCATCATTCCCTCTATCGCGCCCTATTTGTTGCCCCGCATCCTGCCTGCGCTGGCCACGTCTCATCCAGAACTGCAGCTGACCATTCGGGAGACGCTCACCGAGCCGATGACCCAGGAGCTTTTGGCAGGCGATCTGGACGCAATCATCATCGCCCTGCCCGTCTTCAATGCCGGTCTGGCCAGCGAACCGCTTTTCACTGACCGATTCTTGCTGGCACGGCAGGCTGATCCTGATCTCGATCCGCGCAAACGGGTCAGGGCAAGCGACCTGAATGCGCAAAACATGCTGCTGTTGGAAGAAGGTCACTGCCTGCGGGATCAGGCTTTGAACTATTGCCAGGGCCTTCCAGCGCCGGGCAAAAATGCCCTTGGGGCCACATCCCTGGCCACCGTCATGCAAATGGTCGCGGCCGGTTATGGCGTGACGCTGCTGCCGGAAATCTGCGCCGAAGTGGAAGTGCGCGACGAACGGGTTCTGCTGCAGCGGTTTCAGGATCCTCAGCCAGCGCGCACCGTCGGTCTCGTCTGGCGCAAGTCCTCCCCTCGAAAACAGGACTTTGAGACCCTGCTGGAAACACTGAGAACAACCGTCAGCGAAGCGGGTTGCCGGATGGTTGGGTGAGCAGTCTTAGCCTAGGGTCCGTATCCAATTGTTAGGGTCTGAACCTTAAGCCGCCTGTTTGACGCGATACACACACCGCCGTCCGCCAGACAGCAGATGTTCCACGCGGGTGAGATCAATGCCTTCACCCAGCACCTGACGAAACAGGCTCATTTCCGAACGGCAAAATCCCTGACAAGCGGTGGCAGCCGCACAGATCGAACAATGGTTCTCGATCAACAGATAACCGCCCGTGTCCGCGTCCTGCTCCACACTGGCCATATAGCCTTCGCTGGAGCGGACATCAGCCAACGCCTGCAGCTTGTCCTTCAGGGCAACCTTGCCATCCAGCGCCTTTGAATAGGTCTGTAACGAATCCGCTTCCCGATGGGCAATCAGCCGCTCGATGCCTTCCTCGCCATAAAGCGACTTCAAGCCGTCCAGCAGGCCAACGATCAGGCCGGAATGATTATCCGGAAACCTGGCATGTCCCTGAGCCGTCAAGGACCAAACCCGCTTCGGCCGCCCGACCTCGCCCTTGATATCTTCAAAGTCAACCAGCCCTTCAGACAACAAACTGTCCAGATGCTGGCGGGCGGCAACAGAGGTCACGCCCTCCCGCTTGGCAAGGTTCGCCGCAGTTTGCGGGCTCGCGGTTTTCAAGGCGTTGAGCAGCCGGGTTTTGGTTCGATCAGACATGAGCCCTTTGTATCACGAAGTCTCAATTAAAAAAAGTTTTTGCTTTTCATATTGAATTCACCGCAAAAGCGATCATAATAAAAAAAGTATTTTCTTTCTTTAAGGAGGCAGCTTATGTTCACGCAGCCAAAGACACAGTCGCAATGCACGTCGTACCAGCACCGCCTTTTGGGCTATTTGGTTAGCTGGTACAGACGCCGCCGTTACCACTCATCCATGCGAAGAATTCCTGATGAATTGTTGAGTGACGTCATTGGGAACCGCGAGAAACTGTCGCGTGAGATGTCCAAGCGTCAGGACATCGACAGGAGACATGATTGGCTCAAGCGATGAACCGCTCTAAGCTATGACCATCAAAGTGAGGATCGACAAAGCAATGACCGGCACCAAGCGGCAGAAGAACCTGCGCAAGGCGCTGCGAGAAATTGCCCCGCGGGTGCCGATGATCGACGCTGAAGCGATTTTGGACACTGCCAGCGCCGGTCACCTGCGCCATCTGCCGCCGTCCATTGCCCTGTGGCAGGCCACCACCAGCCGCATTCGTCATGCGCATACGGACTATGATGCTCTTTTGAACGACGATTACGACCGAGATGCCGCCCGCTATTTCGTTCTGGACGACATGAACGAGATATTGGAGGACTGGGGCAGCACCAAACGGCTGGACGCTGAAGAAGACAGTCCCGGTAACCAAAGCTGAACAACAAACAGAGAGTCCGCCCGCGGCTTCAAAACCGGCTACTGCAGAAACCGGACTTTCTTGCAGATCGCCCGCATACCGATGATCACGCTGCGATTGCCCCGATCATTCATATGCAGCTGGACACCCACCATGGCAGTCGGAGTGCGGATGTTTCCATTACCCGTGCGCACCGATCCGCAATAAGACGATTGCGTTCCCCAGTCACTATCGGCAGAGCCTGAGTTGCTGCCAGGACAATTGTTCCGTTCAAAATGACCGACGGAGAACATCGAGGCTGGCCGGTTCTGCAGCGGGCAATAGGCCGGGTTTGCGCTGCTGAGGCAACGCCCGTCAATCCCCTCTAGTTCCACCCCCTTGACCTTGCCGCCACTGCCCCGGCAAACCTGAACGCTGCGCGCCACGTGCAATCTCGCCACCTCCACCTTTTTGGCGGTGCGCTGCGTACCCTGTCGGCGGTTCTGATTGTTGGAGCAGTCGAAAAAACCACTCGATCCGGCATAGGAAACCGACCCGTTCATGCTGTGATAACGAACCCGAACGTGGCAAGGCTCGTCGCTGCGTTCGCGCATTTCAATACTACCAACGCCTTCCTGACGCAGCCGAACCGGCGTGCCAGCAGGGTTGAACGGATTGATCGCATTCACATTGATTTTCAGATCCCGCGTAATAACCGAAGTCGATCCCGACACGCGCGACGCCAAAACTTCGCCCCCATAGAACTCATAGGCCTGTGCATTCGCCAGTGATGGTAAAGTGAGGAAACTTAAAAGAAAAACCGCTAAATAATAAACACATCCAAAGCGAACCATCACACCACCCTTAAATAGAAGAATAAAAAGACACACTCCTATTTACCGCAGCCATTAACCTGCCGCAACGACACCTAAGTATTACTCTCAAGCATCGGGCACGGCACACCAGGGCACCTTCCGATACGATGTACAGGCGGAATCCTGCTATCGTCGAGGTCGCCTGCCGACTTATTCGTCATCAATGGCTTGAGTGGGATATCGCAGGTGCAGGAACGCGTGCGGCGTTAGATCAGACACTCACCCCTCTGGCAAGCAAAGCTGAAGCTCAGCGCAAAGCCCTGACGTTATGCAGGATCGTAGATCCACTGCTCCGGAATAACAGCCGTCACGCTTTCGCCAGGCCGGACTGTGCCCGGCTTCTCAACATACCCGACCAGGCCGCGCAAACGCTTTGCAACCTTCGGGAACAGAAGATCCAGTCCCTCTCGCTCCGGCACCTGTTTGGCGATGGATTTGCCCGCCGACCGACAAGGTGCATTATCGCCATCGACCCGGATCACGACCCCGCCTTCAAACACCAGCCGTGTGCGCGGTGGAATAAGCGAGAAATTCGGAAAGCCGTCCAGCAGCAGATTGCCGCCTATCCACGCAGCTTCCAAAACATCCAGCTCCATCCGCTGCGCCACAAGCGCTAGCTCCGCCGGGCAAAGCAGTGACAGCTGCCGCTCATTACACATTTCCGTGCCACGCGGATACCAGGGCTCTCGACCGCCGGACTTGCGCGTGAACCCGCCGTGCCGATCCCCGTCAATCCCTTCGAACCCCAGATCCAGCGCATCACAAGGCAGTGTCGGAAAATCACCGGGCTTGGGCGTCTTGAGGACTGCAGACACTGACCCTGTCAGCTTGCGCGCGCGGGTCACAGCCAGCGCGTCGAGAGTATCGGTAATGGACGAAGTCATGAAAGGCCCTTTCGCAGGTCATCTTGGCCAAAGACTTACCCCAAGCCTTGCCGACAGACCAATCAAAGACGCTGATCAACCCATAACCAAGCGCGATGGGCAGCCCAGACCCGCGCAGAGAAAGCAAACGGCCCCAACCGTTGTCTTGAGCTAACGCTTGAGTGTAGCAGCTTAGAAAAAAACGGCGGGACAGCCGCACAGCCCCTCACCGTTCCAATTAACAGTAAATCTATTGTTCAATCCGCCACTGGTGCGGCTGCCTGAAGCAGGAATTTCTGACCATTGACCAATATAAACGGCTGCCCATTCGCATCCACCTGCACCTGTGCCTGTTGAGATGCTGGGCGGGTCACAGCAACAGGCGGGGCAGCGGCAGGAGCCTCCACAGCCGCCACCGATGCGACTTGCGGCGGTGCAACAGCTGTATCAGGTACAACAGTTGGAAAGACAACCAGAGTGGCACACAACTCCGCAAGGCGTAAAAACAGTCCAATGGCCCGCCGACTTGAAGTGGGTCGCGGGCAAGCAACCACCTGCGAAACCGACAAGTTAGGATCGTCAGGCCTCAAAGAAGGCGCGGCAGGCAGAAACACCTGCCGTTCCCTTGAGCAAACCGCATTTCGGAGCCCGAATGAAAACGGCGGACGGCATTTGATCGGCTGGCAATTGACCGCCTCGCGTCAAACCAGCTAACCAGACGCCGCCAGAAAAACAAAAAGCCCCGGGGTTTCCTCCGGGGCTTTTCCAAATCTCAAGGCGTAAAGCCCTTACCGCGTCAGCGGCTTGTACTTGATGCGGCGCGGGTCGGCGGCGTGGGCACCCAGGCGGCGGACCTTGTCTTTCTCATAGTCCTCGAAGTTGCCCTCGAACCATTCCACATGGCTGTCGCCTTCAAAGGCAAGCATGTGTGTGGCAAGGCGATCGAGGAACATGCGGTCATGGGAGATGACCACGGCGCAACCGGCGTAGTTTTCCAGCGCATCTTCCAGCGCTGCCAGCGTTTCCGTGTCCAGATCGTTGGTTGGCTCATCGAGCAGCAGCACGTTGGAGCCCTGCTTCAGAACCTTCGCCAGATGCACCCGGTTGCGCTGTCCACCGGACAGATCGCCGACTTTCGCCTGCTGGGAAGGACCCTTGAAGTTGAACGACGAGCAATAGGCCCGTGAGTTGATTTCCTTGTCGTCGAGGTAGATCACCTCGGCACCGCCGGAAATTTCCTCCCAGACATTGTTGTCCGGGTTCAGCGCATCACGGGACTGATCCACATAGCCCATGTGGACCGTTTCACCGACAATGACTTCACCGTCATCCGGCTTTTCCTGGCCGGTCAGCATCTTGAACAGGGTCGACTTACCAGCCCCGTTCGGGCCGATCACGCCAACAATGCCACCGCGTGGCAGCTTGAACGACAGATCATCGATCAGCAGGCGGTCTTCGAAGCCCTTGGAGACATTCTTGACCTCGATGACATTGGCCCCAAGGCGCTCGCCAACCGGGATCAGGATCTGCTCGATGGATGGCACCCGCTCTTCCTGAGCCGACAACAGATCATCAAACGCCTTGATACGCGCCTTGGACTTGGTCTGGCGACCCTTCGGCGACATGCCCATCCATTCACGCTCGCGGGCAATCGCCCGGTTGCGGGCCATGTCTTCCCGGCCTTCCTGGACCATACGCTTGGACTTCTTCTCCAGATAGGCGGAGTAATTGCCCTCGTAAGGAATGCCCGACCCACGGTCGAGTTCCAGGATCCAGCCGGTCACGTTGTCAAGGAAGTAGCGATCATGGGTGATGATCAGCACGGAGCCCTTGAACTCGCGCAAATGACGCTCAAGCCAGTGAACGGTCTCGGCATCAAGATGGTTGGTCGGCTCATCGAGCAACAGCAGGTCAGGCTCGGACAAGAGCAGCTGGCACAAGGCAATCCGGCGGCGCTCACCACCGGACAGGTTTTCCACTGAGGCATCTTCCGGCGGGCAGCGCAGGGCTTCCATCGCCATGTCGACCTTGCTGTCGAGGTTCCACAGATCTTCCGCATCGATGATATCCTGGAGCTTCGCGCCTTCGTCGGCGGTCTCCTCGGAGTAGTTCATCATCAGCTCATTATAGCGATCAACGATAGCCTGCTTGTGGGCCACGCCCTCCATGCAGTTTTCCTTGACCGTTTTGGTCTCATCCAGCTTCGGTTCCTGCGGCAGATAGCCGACCCGCGCACCTTCAGCCGCCCAGGCTTCACCCTGGAAGTCCGTGTCCAGACCGGCCATGATTTTCAAAAGGGTCGATTTACCTGCACCGTTCGGGCCCAGGATACCGATCTTGGCATCCGGATAGAACGACAGATGGACGTTATCGAGGACTTTCTTGCCCCCGGTGTAGGACTTCGACAGTCCGTGCATGTGATAGATGAACTGGCGCGCCATGGGGCTCCGCTTCTCCGGTCTCTGAATCAGGATAAGGAAATCTTTGACTGCGTTTTAGGCGAAGATACCGCTTGGGGCAATGGGGTAGAGATCGATACCATTCGCTAAAGAATAGATCGTCATTGGATCCATGTTTATTTGCCGTCCGAGACTTGATCCCGACAAATACTCACCCCAGCGTATTGAATTTTGTATTCCTTGTCACCGCATCCGCAATCACATGGTTTCCTGTTGTTCAGGTTGCGATATAATCCATACTTAAAATATGGTTTAAACTGATATTCTTTTAAATTAAGTGGTTTTATTTCTTTTGTATCAAAACAATTTTTTCCGTTTTTCGAATCTTCACTCAATTCTTTCCCTTTACAACTTAAAGATGCCTTAACTTTTACAGGGGCCTTATTACTATGTTGAAATTCTATTACTAGAACAACCTTCAGCCATTTCCCCTCATGTTTTGAGAGATCGGCAATTTCTTTTTCTGGATTGGATTCAGAAGACGTTTTAGAATAGTAAATCTCAGATTCAAGAAAATGACAATTAAGCCACAGTTTGCCGTTACGCAATTTCAAGATCACTAGGGGTGCACTTTCTTCAACTCCATTGTGAATTTGCCCAATGATATTAGAGACTTGACATCGATATAAATGAGAGCCGTCTGGGATGCGGAACCACCAGCTATATGTCATATGCTCATTATCTTTTGCCTCTTTCTTTTCTATCTCTGAAAGCTCGGACCTAGCGCGATTTTTGCCCACATCACTACCGCTTGACCAACTATCTTTCAAAGTGAACACTTCAACTTTATTATTATCCCCAACGTCATTAGGACACCATAGAACCTTCTGCAATTCTGCTGGACAGGAAATTTGACGATACTGGTTGTGTGGTTCACCCATCTGGGAATGCTGGAAGCCCCGAAAGTCTTCAGGGACTTTGCGTTTGACATTCTCGGGCAGGTGCGGGCAATTTTCATTATCACAAGCGACTATCTTGTCGCCATCATTCATACACATATTGACATCCTCTATAAAACTCACCGCAAGCCTGCAGGTTTAGGTCCAGACGCAGGCTCAGGCTCAGGCTCAGGCTCAGGCTCAGGCTCAGGCTCAGGTTATCTCCAATTTGGCCAAACCCAAGCAGAAGCAACACCCCAAAATATTCTTTTCCCAGATCGACTGTTTCAAAGGCGAAGAAAAACAGTCCTTTGGGTGCGAAGAAATAACTAATCCCCCAGCGAATGAACCTGCCGTATGCTCAAGTCGTTCCCATCACGCGGGGCCGAGTACGGACCGTCCGTTCGCGGTGGCGGGAACCGGGTTTCGAGGTGTCGGCTGGCGGTGTAACGGACCGCAGCTGGCATCGGTGACAGGCAAACCCTGACCGAGGCGATGGGATCTGGCATCGCCCCCATCAGGGACGCGCCTCATATCTGGCAAAGCGAAGGCCACACCCCACTTTCGCCGCGCAGAAAAGAGAAAGGCGCAAGAGCCTGTCATTTTGGGAAACGAAAACCGGGCAGGCGCGTCGCCTTGTCATCCCCAACTTCCCACTATTTTCGCCCGGCAAGTCCGGCGCGTCTGCCATCCCGCTCCTTGAGGGAGCGTTGAAGTAGCCAAAACGTCGAAGGGAAACCTTGCGGCGGGATTCGTGTTGCCGCCTCCAGGGAGCAGTCACCAAGGGCGACGCAAATGCACACCCGTACCGCAATCAGCCGACGCGCTCTTGCAGGCAGGGATACATGGTCCCTAAGGTGCCGCCGAAAACAAATACACCGGGGACTTTGCCCGGGAGGAACGGAGGAAACTGATCATGACATCCCAAACGAGCACCCCACGCAGCGCAGCAGACATCCTGCCAAAGGAAACAGGCGCAGTTCTTGTGGGCCGGGTCTGGTCCAACAGCGAGCAAGGCCCCTGCCCGGTTCTGGTCGATGGTGTCACCCTCAGAAATCTTGCCGGTCTCGCCCCGACCATGACACAGCTGCTCGACATGCCGGACCTGACCGCCCACCTGTCAGACCCTGCTTCCTTTCCGGCTCTTGGCGACATTGACGCCTTTCTGGATGGGTCAGCCGGCACCCTGCAGGCACCTTGCGACCTGCAGGCGATCAAGGCCGCAGGTGTGACCTTTGCCGACAGCATGCTGGAGCGGGTGATCGAGGAACAGGCCAAGGGCGATCCGAAACGGGCTGACGAAATCCGCGCCCGGCTGACCCCGGTGATCGGATCCAGCCTCAAGGGCGTCAAGGCAGGCTCGGAGCAGGCAGCCAAGGTCAAGACGCTTTTGCAGGAGATGGATCTGTGGTCCCAATATCTGGAAGTCGGCATCGGCCCGGACGCGGAAATCTTCACCAAGGCGCCTCCGATGGCCTCCGTTGGCGGCGGCGCCAAGGTTGGCATCCATCCGATTTCCAACTGGAACAACCCGGAGCCTGAAGTGGTTCTGGCCCTTCGCTCGGACGGAGAGATTGTCGGAGCAACGCTCGGCAATGATGTCAATCTGCGCGATGTGGAAGGCCGCTCTGCCCTCTTGCTTGGCAAGGCAAAGGACAACAACGCCTCCTGCTCCATTGGCCCTTTCATCCGGCTGGTCGATGACAGCTTTCCGGTCTCCGCCATCGGCGAACTGGATGTATCACTGACAGTCACCGGAACGGACGGGTTCGACATGTCCGGCGTCTCGCACATGAGCTCGATCAGCCGCTCGCCGTCAGATCTTGCCAGCCAGACGCTCAACGCCAATCATCAGTATCCAGATGGCGCAATGCTGTTCCTCGGCACCATGTTTGCGCCAACAAAGGATCGCCGTGGCGAGGGCATGGGCTTCACCCATGAAATTGGCGACCGGGTCGAGATTTCCTGTCCCCGCCTTGGCGCATTGGTCAATGTGGTAGATCGCACCGACAAGATAACACCCTGGACCTTCGGCACCACCGCCTTGATGAAGAACCTGGCTGGCCGGGATCTTCTCTGAATTTCTGAAACACCATCAACGGCGCAAAACAGCGCTGTTGATGGCTGAATGAGAGGGGAAACGAAGTGTTTGCGCCCATTTAAATAACAAGTTATATATCATGTAATCTTATGAGGAGTTCCATGGTAGAAGATGTCATCAAGGCCCTTGGCTACGCCACATTGGGCAGCCGGTTGCGACGACTGGGCGAACAGCTTCAAACGGATGCGCAAGAGCTGTCCGGCGCCCTCACCGGACAGGATCTGCCCTCGCCGCAGAACTCGGCTCTGGCAGCCTTGGTCCGCAACGGACCGCTCAGCATAGGCGACCTTTCAGCCAGCCTCGGGCAGAGCCAACCGGGTGTTACCCGGATGATCGGCAAGATGAAATCTGCCGACCTTGTGACCGCTCAAAGTGATCCGTCCGACGGGCGGATCAGCAAGATACATCTAACAGAACACGGCGCGGCGCGCATTGCCGAGTTGGAGCGTTTGCATTGGCCCGCCGTGGAACAAGCCGTGGCCGCGCTTTGCGAAGGCCTGCAAGGCTCGCTGCTGGAGCAGCTGTCCCAACTGGAAGACATTTTGGCCGAAAAGTCGCTGAAGCAGCGCGCCCTCGAAGCCAGCCCAAAAGGCATCGAACAAACACCTCTCACAACAAGGACACCGCAATGACTGATCCCCTCGCACGTGCGGTGTGGTCTTCGCTTACCAGCCATCACACCCGCTTTGCAACCGGAACGCCGTTGGCCCTGCGGTTCCACAAAGACGTATCGCCCTTTGCTGCCAGCAAAGATGACAGTCCTGAGAGCCTCAAAGCTCTGGCTAGTCTGGTTGGACCAGAAAACGATTCCATCTATCTGATGCAGGCAGACGCTATTGTTCTGCCTGACACGCTTGTTGCAGGCACATCGAGACCCGGCGTGATGCTGGTCAAACAAACCTCTCCAGTCCTGCCAGCCTCAGAGGAAACAATTGAAAAGCTGAGCGCCGAGGACAGCGCGCAAATGCGTGCCTTGGCAGCCTTGACCAAACCCGGTCCCTTTCTGGCCCGAACCCATGAGCTCAGCCAGTTCTGCGGTATCAAGCAAGATGGAAAATTGGTGGCCATGGCGGGGGAGCGCGTCAGACTACCGGGTTACTCGGAAATCAGCGGCGTCTGCACCCATCCGGATTATCGCGGCCGTGGCTATGCGGCAAAATTGTCAGCCTTCATCGCCGAGCAGATCACAGCCAGAGGAGAAACCCCGTTTCTCCATTCATGGGCTGATAATGACGGGGCAATTAGCCTTTACAGAAAGCTCGGCTTCGAGATCAACCGGGACGTCAATGTCGCCGTCGTCAGCCGCGCCGACGCACCATGATTTAGCGATCCTTGAGGCCGTACCACCAGTAAGCCCCTTGCAGATACAGCTGACGGAACGCCGGAAACGGGAACTTGCGGAACGGCTTTGAAAGCGCGGCTGGAAGATCTGCTTGAGTGATCCGACCCAATGCCAGATCGGCCACTTTCTCGCCGGACAGCGAAGACATGGCGACACCGCTGCCGTGATAGGCCATGGAGGCAAACACGCCCTCCATCTCCGGCACAGGCCCAACAAAAGCTGACAGGTCGCGGGCCATACAAATATGCCCGTGCCAGCGATGCTCGGCCTCCACATGGGCCCAGGCCGGGAACATCCGATCAAAATCGGCCCTGCCACGGCGCTGCATCGCATCGAGTGATGCAGGCGTTTCGAAAATGCCGCCACGGGTGCCGAACAGGAAACGCTTGTCCGGCATCAACCGAAAATAATGCAGCAAAGTGCGCGTATCCGCCGCCATCAGGTCGCTGGTCCAACCCTGCTCATTCAGCTCGGCATCACTCAACGGGCGCGTGACAAGAACGGACGACATGACCGGCATCAAACGGCCACCGAGCCAGTTCGGCGTTTTTTCATCGGAATAGCCATTGCTCGCAAGGATCACCTTGTTCGCACGCACACTTCCATGGCGGGTGTTCAAACGCCAACCGCCTGCATCTTTCTCAAAACGGTCAACCGAAGTATGTGCATAGATACGCGCACCCGCTTCACGTACTTTCCCGGCAAGCCCCTGAACATATTTCATCGGGTTCAAGGCAAAACCAAAGGGCACATGCATCGCACCGTGAAACTCAGGCCCGCGTATTCCGCGTGCGCTCATTTCGTCTGGCGACAGAACCTTTGCGCCAATCCCGAATGTCCCCCTCAAATACTCAGCGTAGCCGGCAAATCCGGCATAGTCCTTGGGACGATGGGCAAGATAGATTTCGCCCTCAGAATGGCGGTCAACATCGAGATTCCAGCGGTCCAGGCGATCGCTGACGGTCTCCATCGCCTCGATCTGATAGGCAACAAACCGCTTGGCCTCATCCAGACCGAACCGTTTGATCAACTGAGTTTCCGACAGCTTGGTGCCACCAAAACAGCAAAACCCGCCGTTGCGACCCGAAGCACCCCAGCCAACCCGGTTGGCCTCCAGAACGCAGACTGAGACACCAGCCTCTGCCAGTCTCAACGCTGCGGAAAGCCCCGTAAATCCGGCACCGACAATGGCAACGTCAAACCTGGCGTCCCCGACCAACTGCCGGTCTTCCTTGATGATTCCGACCGAAGCTTCCCAATAGCTGCCGATAGAAATCCCTTCACGTTTGCCAGGACGTGTCATCGCTCAAATTCCCAATTTATCGCGCAGGGCATACCAGGTCATGGCCAGCACCAGCAGAGGATGCCGCAACTTGTCACCACCGGGGAAAGAAGGAACCTTGATCCGCTCAAAGGCATCAAAGCGCTCTGCTGAACCACCAATCGCTTCTGCCAGAACCTTGCCCGCAAAAGTCGCCATGGCCACACCGTGGCCCGAGTAACCGGAGGCACTCAGCACATTTGGATGGATCTTCGCAAAATAGGGCATCCGTTTGGGCGTAATCGCCAAAGTGCCACCCCAACCATAATCAATCCGAACATCCTTCAACTGAGGAAAGATCTCCGCCATAGGCTTTCGGACAAAGGACTTGATGTCGTCCGGAAACTGATAGCCATAGGTTTCACCGCCGCCAAACAACATCCGGCTGTCTGCCGAGAGGCGAAAATAATTGATGACGAACTTGCTGTCAGCAACGGCGACATTGTCACGGATCAGCGCCTTTGCATCAGCATCTGAAAGCGGCTCAGTCGCGACAATGAAATTGTTGATCGGCAACACATGGGCAGCCGTTTTCTTGTCCAGCTTCCCCAGATAGCCATTGCACCCCAAGATGAGATGCTTGGCCCGCACCTCGCCCTTGTCCGTTTTCACCGTCACGGTTTGACCGGGCTCATAGGACAGCACTTTGGTGTTTTCAAAAACCCTTACACCCTTTGCAACACCAGCACCGGCAAGGCCCAGCGCAAGGTTCAACGGATGCAGATGCCCGGACCCCATATCAAGGGATCCGCCGTGATAGGCGGGACTGCCGACCATCTGACGCACTTCCGTTTCATCTACGAAGCGAACCTTGTCATAGCCGTAGACTGTGTTCAGGTGCTCAACATAGTCTCTTGTTTCGGGCACATAATCCTTGCGGTGGTCCGCGTGCAAAACGCCCGGCCTATAATCACAAGCGATCTCATGGTCGCGGATCAAGTCAAGCGTGACATCCATGGAGTCCAGCGCCAGATCCCAAAGCACCTTGGCCTGATCCAGCCCATGCCGCCTTTCCAGCACCGTCTGCTCAACCCGCTGGCCAGTGCCGACCTGACCTCCGTTCCGCCCTGACGCGCCCCAGCCCACCCGGTGAGCTTCAAGCAGCACAACATCAAAGCCGCGCTCAGCCAGATGCAACGCGCTCGACAGGCCCGTGAAGCCACCACCGATGATGCAAACATCACAGGAAACATCTGCTGAAAGCGCCGGATGATCCGTCTGCCGGTTTGCCGTCGCAGCATAATAGGAGGGTGCATGAACACCTTGAACATCGTTGGCTGTCAGCAGATCAAGGGAAGAAAGCATGAAGTTCGGAAACCTTATCCGGGCTCTGGTAAAATCGCAGCGATAGCTGCCAAGGCTGTGACATTCCACCTGTTTTCCAGCTTTGGCAAGTTGAAAAACATATTCCTTTGTCTTCTGTATTAGACGGCTAAACAGGTGACGTTTGGGGATCTGCAGCATAGCTGGAATGCATTTTTCCCCAAATACATTCCACTACACAAAACGACTGTTTGAATAGGATTATTTCGAGAATCAGTCATCTGCCTAATTCAGAATTTGGCATTTCAGCAGCGCGACCAGCCACGCCACAAACTGGAAACGTAAATGGTGAGCTGACCGAGGCCGTGAACACGCATTCAATACGCCCACCAACAGCGACGTGCATCCAGCAACAAGATCAGCTAGAACAGACCAACATTTCAAACGAGGCTCATCCATGATCTCAGATTCTGATCACCCGTTCTTTCGCCCCTTGTGGCGGCGCATAGCCATTGTCGTCTTCTGCGCCTGCTGGGCAGCATTTGAATTTTACAACGGCAACGAGACCTGGGGCTGGATCACGCTGGCGATTGCAGCTTATGCCGTCTGGACCTTCCTGATTGACTTCAAACAACCAAAGGACGCCAGCGCATCGGAAACACCCGCGCCAGAATCCGAAGACAAGACCTGAAGCAAGGTTCAAACAACCTCAAACCAGGTTGTCATACCTGCTGCTGCATGTTCAAGCATGTGACAGTGCAAGAGCCATTTGCCAGGATTGTCAGCAACGAAGGCGATGGTTGTTGTCTCCCCGGGACCAATCAGGAACGTGTCGCGCCACGTCCCCGTGTCGTCAACGAGGGCAAGAGTTTGCGCGACAATACGGAAGTGATGGCCGTGGGTATGCATGGCATGAGCAAAGGCGGTGTTGTTGACGACCTGCAGCAGGATCGTCTCGCCTTTGCGCACTTTGAAAAAAGGCGTTTCCGGCAGCCCAGCCACCCCATTCAGCCCCCAGAGTTGACCGGTTTCGCGCATAATCTCGCGGGTCAAGGGTTGACCCTTGTAGGACAGCGCGCCCATCTGCCCCATAGCACCACCGGTCATATCCAGCGTCAGCGTCGTTGCGGCATCAAGGTCCGGCTCAGGCAGCGCATTGACCGGAAGAGATGGTACTGGCGCCTGTCTATTAGTCCCGGCAGTTACCTTGAGAAGCGCGAAGTCAAAGGGATCTCCACCGGAGACCTCCCTCAAAGCCATACGCGCTCCAGGCTCAGGGACCAGCAAGAGATCCACCCTCTGTCCCGGTCCGATCAGAAAGCCACCAGAGGGAGCCTCCTTAGGCACCTCGAAGGCTTGGCCATCATAGGCAAGCACCTTCGCCCCGAGGCTGGCAAGATCAAGTTGGAGGATACGCGCATTCGATGCATTCACCAGCCGTATGCGATGAGCCTCGCCTGCAACCAGAGTATATTCGGGTAGGCTGCCCCCGTTCACAGTCAACCAGTTCCCAAGGCGTCCTGCATGGGACCAGTCCATCAGCGAGCCTAAACTCTCCAGATCCAGTATCCCCTGATCGTCCAGCCGCCAGTCGTCCATAATCAGCGTGAGATCGTGATCCATATCGAAAGCCGGATCGTCTTCCTCAATGATCAGCGGGCCGTAGAGCCCCCGCACCACCTGATTCCAGCTCTTGTTGTGTGCATGATACCAATAGGTCCCAGCGTCCGGTGCAACGAAATCATATTCGAAGATCTCGCCGGGTGGCACAGCTTTCTGAGTCAGGCCGGAAACACCATCCATCGTATTGTCGATCCGGATCCCGTGCCAGTGGATGGATGTTGGTTCCTCAAGCTTGTTGATCAACCGAACCTTGATCCGTTCGCCTCGTTTCGCCCGAATTTCCGGCCCCGGCGCGGTGCAATTGTAGGTCCATAGCAACGAGGCAGGCGCGTCATCCTTGTAGAGCTTCTGCTCACTTGGCTCTGCTGTGATTTCGAGGAAACCGTCCGCTGCAAGGGCAAATGATGCCCGGGGCAAAGCCAGACCGACCATGGACGCCCCCGTGCCAGCCAATACGCCACGCCTGGAAATATCCATGACCTCAGTCCTTCTTGATCCGGAACTTCTGGTGGCAGGCAGAACAGGTCTTGCCAACTGCGGCAAACGCCTGGCGAACAGACAGCACGCCATCCGCGCCCAAACTTGCCAGCCCATTGCCTGACATGTCTTTCAGGACGGCTGCGCTGTTTTTCAGATCATCAGCCTGAGCCTTGAACGTCTCCCAGTCCTGCCAGATGTCCGGCTTTGCCTCGCTGGGCTTCATCAGACTTCCCTCTGGGAAAAGTTTGGTCAGCTCCGTCCCGCCATGAAGCTCCATGTAGGCAGCAGCCTTGCGAACGGCCTCCGCATCGTAAGGCGTCTTGCTGCGGACCATGCCGCCAATTGTTTTCATCGACCTGGCCATCTCACTCATCGCGTCCATACGCTGCTTGACGATGCCCGTCGCCCCGCCATGAGCTGACACGTCCTTCACAACGAGACTGCTACTGGCAATCAGGCCAAAAATGCCTGCACACATCCAAATCCTGATATTCATGTTCTCCCCCAAACGTCAAACGCCAATCTGCTACCTAGCAATGGCTTCAGAAAATCCCATTGGCCTTTTGCAGGGCCCGGACATAGGCGATAATCTTGACGACATCCTCCTGTGTCACGCCTTCCACCTTCGGCATGTCGCCGAATGGCCAGTGATGGGCCCGAACACCCTGCAAGGCAGCAATGACAAAAGCGCCATCGCTATGGTGGCTCGGTTCATAGATCCGATGCACAAGCGGCGGCGCGACGCCTTCTCGTCCTGCCGCATTTGCGCCGTGACAACTCGCACAATTGCCGTTGAACAAACCCTTTCCCGCCTTTGCCTCACCCTGAAGTTTGGGAACCTCCACCTTCACAAGCGGCGTGCCGAAGTCTTCTGTTGTTTCAGGCTGAGCCTCGATGAAGCGCCACAACAGTCCGGTGAGCAGCATCAACGCAGCAATCCCTGCAGGAATTTTACTCTTCATGCGCCCTCGCCAGGTCATCCATGATCGGGCAATCAGGCCGCTCATCGCCATGGCAATTTTGCGCCAGAGCACTGAGTGTATCCTTGAGGCCTTCAAGCTCCACAATCTTGCGATCCACTTCGGCAATCTTCGCCTTCGCGATTGCCTTCACATCCGCACTTGCCCGGTTCTCGTCATCATAGAGCGACAACAGAAGCCGACATTCATCGATGGTGAACCCGAGACTGCGCGAACGCTGCAAAAACCGCAGCCGATGCACATCGATTTCGGAATAATCCCTGTATCCATTCTCTGCCCGCGCCGGCCGGATCAGGTCGATATCCTCATAATAGCGGATCGTCTTGGCCGGAAGGCTGGACTGTTTTGAAGCTGTCCCAATGTTCATGCCAGGCTCCTCACAGTTTCAGGCGGCGAAGCCGCAGGGCATTGCCTATGACAGACACAGAAGACAGGCTCATGGCTGCGGCCGCAAGCATTGGCGACAACAACATCCCCGTCAAAGGATACAGCACCCCGGCCGCAATTGGCACACCGGCGGAATTGTAGATGAAGGCAAAAAACAGGTTTTGCCGAATGTTCCCAAGCGTTGCCACCGCAAGACGGCGCGCCCGCAAGATGCCTGAAAGATCCCCTTTCAAAAGCGTAATGCCTGCGCATTCGACCGCCACATCAGCACCTGTTCCCATGGCAATCCCGACATCGGCTGCGGCAAGCGCTGGCGCATCATTGACCCCGTCGCCCGCCATCGCAACAAAGCGGCCTGCTGCATGGAGTTCGTCAACCAGCGCCTTCTTGTCTTCCGGCAACACCCCGGCCCGCAGCTCACCTATGCCAAGCTCCCTTGCAACCGCCTTTGCAGTCCGCTCCGTATCTCCCGTCGCCATGATGATGCGCAGGCCCGCGCCTTGAATCTGACGAATGGTCTCGGCGGCATTGTCCTTGATCCGGTCAACGACGGCGACCAACCCCGCCAGCTTGCCATCCTGCGCCAGGAACATCACCGTCTTGCCGTCCTCTGCCAGCCCCTCGGCTTTGGAGGCCAGCGCTGAGAGATCAACACCAAGGTCAATCATGAGACGTCCGTTGCCCAGCCCAATTGCCTTGCCGTCCAGAATCCCGGTCACACCCTTGCCGGTGATCGCCTCAAAGTCTTCAACAGCGGCTGCCTTCACACCGCGCTCCGTTGCGCCAGCCACGATCGCATCGGCAAGCGGATGCTCAGATCCGGTTTCCAGACTTGCAGCCAGTGCCAGAAGGTCTGCTTCGCTGAAGCCTTGCAGAGGCACCACATCACTGAGGACTGGCCTTCCCTCAGTCAGGGTTCCGGTCTTGTCGACGATCAGCGTATCGACCCGCGACATGCGTTCCAGAGCGGCAGCGTCCTTGATCAAGACTCCCGCCTGCGCACCTCGGCCCGTCGCCGTCATGATGGACATGGGCGTGGCAAGACCCAGCGCACAGGGACAAGCGATCACCAGAACGGAGACCGCTGATACCACGGCAAAGACATAGGACGGCTCTGGCCCGACCGCCAACCAGGCCAGAAAAGCCAGCACGGCAACTCCGACGACAGCCGGAACGAAATAGGAGGCGACCCGATCCGCAAGGCTCTGGATCGGCGCGCGGGAGCGCTGTGCCGCTGCGACCATCTCGACGATCTGCGACAGAACCGTGTCGTCGCCAACCTTGACCGCTTCCATCACCAAGGTGCCTTTTTTGTTGATCGTGCCACCGGTCAAGCCATCCCACTGGGTCTTTTCAACCGGAACAGCTTCGCCGGTAATCAAGCTTTCATCCGCGGAAGACCGGCCATCCAGCACCAAACCGTCGACCGGAATACTTTCACCCGGACGCACTCTCAATCTGTCCCCGGCCAGAATATTCTCCAGCGGTGCGTCATATTCATCGCCGTCAGGTGTGATCCGCCGGGCGGTCTTTGGCGCAAGGTTCATCAGTGCGCGGATCGCATCGCCGGTCTGTTCCCGCGCCCTAAGCTCAAGCACCTGCCCAAGAAAAACCAGCGCGACGATCACAACCGCAGCTTCGAAATACACCGGCACATGACCGGCTTCACTGCGAAACAGCTCCGGGAAAACCGCAGGGAAGAAGGCCGCCACCGTGCTGTAGAGATAGCCTGCTCCGACGCCCAGCATGATCAGCGTCCACATATTGTAATTCCGCGTTTTCAGCGAGGTCCAGCCACGCTGGAAAAACGGCGCAGCGGCCCACAGAACCACCGGCGTCGCCAGAAGGAACTCCACGAAGACAGACGTGGTTTCACCCAAAAGCTGGCGAACCGGAAGCCCAATCATCGGCCCCATCGTCAAGAAAAGCAGGGGAATGGTGGCAAGGGCACTCACCCAAAAGCGGCGGGTGAAGTCGATCAATTCATGGTTTGGCTCATCAGACGCCCCGCTCATGGGCTCCAGAGCCATGCCGCAGACCGGACAGGTTCCCGGTCCCTCCTGGACAACCTCCGGATCCATCGGACAGGTGAAAAGGGCATTGGCTGCCGCTGGCTGCGGTTTGCGCTTGTTGTTGCCAGACAGAAAGAAATACGGATCAGCCTCAAGGCGGTCGTGGCACTTCTGGCTGCAGAAATGATAGTCCTCACCCTTGTAGGTCAGGCTTGGCTTGCCCTTGCCCAGCATCACCGTCATGCCGCAAACAGGATCGATGACACTCGCGCCCGGCGAAGCGGCCTCTGCCGCGTGCCCACCGCAGCAAGCGGTATGCGTTTCAGTCTCTGCGCTGATCTCTTCGCCGTTCATGATCGATCCCTGTGAGCAACTTACAGGGAACAGATAGGGCTTCCATCTACTGGAAGGTCAAGACGCAAAAACCCTTAGCCAACGCTTCAGGCACTCAGACGCCCATCAAGAGCGATAGTGTCTCAACAAAACCGGGTTTCGCTCCAATTCGCACTTTATTTCGTTGACTGCCCAGCGACATCGGCAACCAAAACAGCCTGCCCTGTCCGCGCCGATTGCTGAGCTGCCATCCCCATCAGGACCGCCATCTGACCGTCGTTCAAGGACACCTCCGGGACAGCCTTCTGGCCTCGCACGAGCTGCAAGAACCCTTCGTGCTGATAGAAGGTCGAGCCGTTGTGATCGCCAGCCTCCAAAAGCGCCGGATCAACCGGAATGTCGACAACCTGCGGTCCTCGGGGACTGCGAGGACTGATGATGACCTGAGGCACCGGCGGTTCGCCGAGATGCTCCGGCCAGAGACGCCCAGGCCCCGGAACAAAGGCTTCGATTTTACCAGATGGGCCAACAGCGGAAATTTCTTCCTGATAGCGAGAGCCTTCCGCGAACATGCAAAGCTCAAGCAGAGCACGGGCTCCATTTTCAAAATCAACGATGACATAGCCATTGTCGAGAATGTCCGGCGTTTCGCCGTCATAGGTTTCGTTCAAGTGGTTCACCGATTGCGCAGCCGACGCCATGACCCGCACAGGCTCCGACTTCAAGGCAAAGCGCATCAGATCAAAGAAGTGACAGCACTTTTCGACCAAGGTGCCCCCGGTGTAACGATTGAACCGGTTCCAGTTGCCCACCTTCTCAAGAAATGGAAACCGATGCTCCCGAATTGACAGCATTCGGATGCCACCCGTTGCCTCAACGGCCTGTTGAAGCAGTGCTGCGACCGGCGGCATATAACGGTATTCCATCGCCACCCAGACCGGTGCCGGATAGGTCGCCTTGAACACCTCGATACGAGCCAGGTCCTCAAGATCTGTAAACAGCGGCTTTTCGACCAGAATGGGCAAAGGGCGCTTGGCCCGGATCTCCTCCATCTGGGCAACATGGCAAAAATTCGGACTGACAATTACGAGACAGTCCAGATCTTCAACGTCCAGCAAGGCGTCGATGGAACTCACAAACACAGCGTCCGGCGCGAATTCGCGAGCGCGGCGCGCCATCTCTGCATCCGGCTCAAAAATAGCGCTGACACGGGTGTCCGCCAACAAGGCAATATTCCTGAGGTGTTCCTGCCCCATCATCCCACAGCCGATAATGCCGTAGCTTACCATTCCGGACATTCTTCATTCCTTATTTCAGGCGCTGCACGTAGAGCGCCTTATCCGTGTCGAACCAGGTTTTCGAAAACTCGATTGGCGTTGCAGCATCCGCCCAGCTCATCCGCTCGACATAGCCAACCAGCTCGCCAGACGGCTTGGAGAACATCTCCGACGTCCACGCGGGAACCGCACCAATGCCGACCCGATCCTCCGCCCTGGAAATCCAGAAGCCGAGCTGCTTTTGATAATAATGATAGAGCGACTCTGACAGCTCGTCCTGAACGACCTTGCCAACCGAACCATCCAGCCAGATCTCCTCAAGGGCAATCACCGTGTCATTCAGATAGCGCACGCGCCTGATACGAGATGCCATGTCAGAGGATCCGAATGGCGCCAGATCATCAGGCTTTTCAAGATACGTGACATCCAGAACATCCGCCCTCGGCAATCCGCCCCCCGCCAGAAGCTCCAACCGGAACATGGCATAGACACTGTCAAACTGCGCCTTCTGACGAATGTAGTTTCCAGAACCCTGAACCCGCTCCAACAGACCCTTGTCGACCAGCACAGCCAGCGCCTTGCGCAAGGTTCCGACAGAGGTTCCAAGATCCGCCGCCATCTCCCGTTCCGGCGGCAGACGCTCACCATCCATCAAACGACCGGCGGCAATATCGCGGATCAGCAGCTCACTGATCTGGATGTAGACCGGAAGCGCATTTGAATTTTGAGAAGCCCTCGTCATGGGATGCGCCAACCTGTGCTCTGTAAAATTGATACATCATTGATTTACATCAACGCTCCTGCTACGCAAGGAAAAAGCGACAAGGCTTTTAGGGAGTTCACGCATGACAATTGTCCCGGTGACATCAGCTGATCTGGACGCTGCCGAAGTATCCTGGTTTTCAGCGCTCTGCTCTGACGACTATCAGTTTCTCGGCGCGCCGGAAGGCCATTTGCGATCCTCATGGGACCATTGTTCGGACATCGTGAAAACGGCGGAACAGCAAGGCTTCCGCAATATTCTGTGCCCCTCGTCCTATCAGGTCGGCCAAGACACGCTCTCCTTTGTTGCCGGATGTGCTCCGATCACCGAAACGATCAACATGCTGGCCGCTGTCAGATGCGGAGAAATGCAGCCAATCATGCTGGCGCGAACCCTTGCGACCCTCGATCACATGCTGAAAGGTCGCCTGACCGTCAACATCATCAGCTCGGATTTTCCCGGCGAAAAGGCCGAGAGCAGCTATCGCTACCAGCGCTCCCGTGAAGTTGTTCAGATCCTCAAGCAGGCCTGGACCCAGGACGAAATCAACCACGACGGCGATATCTATCAATTCTCCGGACTGACCACCGACCCGGTTCGCCCCTATCAGACCGGTGGGCCGCTGCTTTATTTTGGTGGCTATTCACCGGACGCGCTGGAACTGTGCGGCGAGCATTGCGACGTCTATCTGATGTGGCCGGAAAAGGAAGACGATCTGGCCGGACGCATGAAGGCGGTCAATGCAGTTGCCCAGCGTTATGAGCGTACCCTCGACTACGGTCTGCGTGTCCACATGATCGTTCGGGATTCAGAAAAAGAAGCTCAGGAATACGCCGATTACATCGTCTCCAAACTGAACGACGACTATGGCCGGGCCATTCGCGAGCGCGCCCTTGACGCAGGCTCTCTGGGCGTCAGCCATCAGGCCAAGAACCGCGACATCGCTGATGAGTATGGCTACATCGAGCCGAACCTGTGGACCGGCGTTGGCCGGGCCCGCTCTGGCTGCGGTGCCGCCCTCGTCGGTTCGACAGATCAGGTCATGTCGAAGATCGAAGCCTATCAGAAAATGGGCATTCGGGCTTTCATCTTCTCTGGCTATCCGCATATTGAGGAAGCGGAGCACTTCGGCTCCCGCGTCCTGCCCCATTTGAAGACCTGTTCTTTGCCACATGAATATGGCCGCGTACCGGCCCAAACGCCAGCCACCCCGCTCGGAAACGGAGTTCGCCTCTAATGCAACGCATCCCTCTTTCTCCGGCCCTTGAACTGAGCCGCCTTGTCTACGGCATGTGGCGCATCGGCGACGATAGCGACAGCTCACCGGTCCATGTGGAAGCCAAGATCCAGAGCTGCCTGGATCAGGGCATCACCAGCTTCGATCAGGCAGATATTTATGGCGGCTATCAGGCTGAAGCCATTTTGGGCGGCGCACTGAAAGCAAACCCGTCCTTGCGCAACCGCATGGAAATCATCACCAAATGCGACATCGTCGCGCCGATGGGGCGCTATGCCTCGGCCAAGGCAAAGCATTACGATACATCCCGCACGCATATCGAACAATCGGTCGAAACGTCTCTCAAGGACATGGCAATCGAACACATAGATCTGTTGCTGATCCACCGTCCGGATCCATTGATGGACCATAACGAGACAGGCGCAACACTCGACGGACTGGTCAAAAGCGGCAAGGTGGGCAGCGTTGGCGTTTCCAATTTCCGTCCCTGGGACTGGGAATTGCTCCAATCCGCCATGACGACGCCGCTGGTCACCAACCAGATCGAGATCAGCCTTGGCGAAATTTCGCCTTTCACCAACGGTGATCTGGCCTTCCACCAGCGCCTGGGAACCAAACTCATGGCATGGTCGCCGCTGGGCGGCGGCTCACTCATCAAGGCGGGCGGCCAGCTCGGCTCAGTGATGGACGAGCTCGCTGCGGACAATGGCGTTGATCGCTCAGCCATCGCCGTTGCCTTCCTGCTGGCGCACCCGGCGAAACTGATCCCGGTCATGGGCACCAACAATCTGGAGCGGATCGGACGTATTTCCGACGCCCTCAAGGTCCAGATGGATCGGGAAAGCTGGTATCGGCTTTATGAAGCTGCCCTTGGAACCGAGGTGCCTTGATGAACATGCAAAACAGCAACATGCCTGTCAGCTTCGCGCCGGACACTGAAAACACCCGCCTGTTGCGCGATGCATTCGGGCGGTTTGCCACGGGCGTGACGGTGGTCACCACAGCCTCGGAAGATGGACCTGTCGGCATCACCGCCAACAGCTTTTCTTCTGTCTCGCTGGATCCGCCTCTGGTGCTTTGGGCCCCGGATAAAGCCTCGAGGCGCTTTCCCTACTTTGAAGCTGCAGACCATTACGCCATTCACGTCCTCAGCAATGAGCAGGCGGAACTCTGCCAGGACTTTGCCAAAAACGCCCATGCATTCGAGGCACTTGACCATAAGATCGGCGACAATGGTGTGCCATTGATCGAAAATTGCCTCGCCCGATTTGAGTGCAGCCGCGTTGCGGCCTATGAAGGCGGAGACCACCTGATTGTTCTGGGCCGGGTCGTAAAAGCCGAAATGCGCGACGGCGATGCCCTGACCTTCTTCGCTGGGAAACTCGGCCAGGTTGCCAATCAAGACAAGAGCGACAGCTAAGATCATACGGTCAGAGCCTTTGCTCGGCTCTGACATCAACCGCCACATCAAGAAAGCTGCGGATCAAACGCAGTTCCCGTTTGTCCACCGGGACGGTGATGCAATCCCGATACTGCTCGGGCATCTCCTCGACCGGAATGGACACCAGCTTGTCTGACGGAAACAGGCTGTTTTCCAGTAGAAAACCGATGCCCAGACCATGAAGAATGGCTTCCTTGACCATCGGAAAGGTTGTCGTGCGTATGATCCGGCGAAAGACGAGACCATGTTCAGCGATTTTGGATCTGGCGATCTTTTGTGTGAGCGATCCGTCTTCCGGCAAGATCAGTGTTTCGGATTGCAAGTCCCGCATTGAAATCCGCTTGCGCCCGGCCAGAGGATGATCGGCCCGCATATGCGCCATATAGACCGTTCGCCGGAGAACCTGCGTAAACAGCCCATCGCTTTCTTCCGGCTCTGTGACAATGGCAATGTCCACCTGCCGGTCAGCCAGCAAGGACATCGCACTGGTCCAATTATAGAGTGTAAAGTCGATCTGAACCTTCGGGAACAGCTCGCCAAAGCGCGACAGGATCGGCATGGCCGGCCGGGGAGCATTTGCGATGACCCGAATATGACCATCGGTCAAAGAGCTGTAATCATTAATTTTTTCGGTAACCAGCTGATCCAGTGTCGCCAATCGGTCTGTGATGGCAAAGAGCTCGTTCCCGGCGCGGGTCATTTCCAGACCATTTCGTCGGCGCACGAAAAGCTGCGTGCCCATCAGCTTCTCCAGTTTGGCAACATGCTGCGTCACCGAAGACTGGGTAACATCAAGGCGCTGCGCAGCACGAGAGAAGCTTCGCTCTCTGGCGACATAGGTAAAGGCAGTGATCTGATACGGGCTGGGCTTGGAGTTCATGACAGATCCATGTTGATCTCTTCAAAAAACTCTAACCAGCATTAGCAACACTAATATTACGTCACAGGCACTTTAATTAGCCTCCATATGATGCCCCCAGAATTCATGGGGAACCGCATCATGTCAGCGATCAGTTTGCAGGCCATCAAGAAATCTTTCGGCAAGACGAATGTCTTGGCAGGGATTGATCTGGATATCAGGGATGGCGAATTTCTGACCCTTGTTGGTCCGTCGGGTTGCGGAAAATCGACCCTCTTACGGATCCTTGCAGGCCTTGAGGCTCCAAGTTCCGGGTCTGTCATGATCGGCGGCAAAACCGTCAATGCGGTTCGCCCGGCAGACAGGAACCTTGCCATGGTGTTCCAGTCCTACGCGCTCTACCCGCATCTGACGATTGCGCAGAACATGATGACCCCTCTGCGCCTGAGGGATCTGAGCTTCACCGAACGCCTGCCGATCATCGGGCCAATGCTTGCCCGCGAGAAATACCGAAAGCTACAACATCAGGTGCAAGAGACCGCCAAAGTCCTGCGGATCGATCCTTTGCTCGACCGCAAGCCTGGTCAATTGTCCGGTGGCCAACGCCAGCGCGCGGCCCTTGGCCGTGCCATGGTGCGCAAGCCGATTGCCTTCCTCATGGATGAGCCCCTGTCCAACCTGGATGCAGCCCTGCGCATTCACATGCGCTCGGAACTTGCCGAATTACACCGCTCCCTCGGCACCACATTTGTCTATGTCACTCACGATCAGGCCGAAGCCCTGACCATGTCGACACGTATGGCGGTGATGATGGATGGCCATATCCTTCAGCTTGGCCCACCGGACGAAGTCTACAACAATCCAAACCACATCCGCGTTGCCGAATTTGTCGGCTCGCCGAAGATCAATCTGCTGCCAGGCGAATTGGACACCAGCGGTTATGTGAGATTTGGCGATACCGTCCTGTCCCGCATCTCTGCACCTGGCTCAGCGATTTCAGTCACAATAGGCCTGCGCGCAGAACATCTCGCCCTGGTCGAGCCTTCAGACGCATCCGCATTGCAGGGCCGTGTGGCTTACAAGGAAAACCTCGGCTCAGACCTCTTCCTGCATGCCACCATGAAAGACGGCGCGCAGCGGGTCGTGATCAGGGCAACACCTCAGGAAGCAGCAACCGTTTCTGTCGGAAATGACATCAGCTTTGCCCGAAAACGCGGTGAGGCCATGGTCTTCGGTCAGGACGGCAACCGCATCGGACTGGCAGACATCGTGCCAGATTCAATGTCGGAGGTCGCATGATGTCCGATGCCAAAGCCCATTGGTGGTTCGTCGGCCCGGCCCTGATCCTGATGTTTCTCATTCTGTTGATGCCCATTGCCATCGCCACAGTCATGAGCTTCACCAATTACAGCCTTGGGAACCCAGGCGCGGACTGGGTCGGGATCGACAACTACGTCAAGATCTTCACCCGCTCCACCTACGCCAAAATGTTCGGGGCGACGTTCCGATATGTCTTCGTGGTGGTGCCTTTGTCTGTCGGCCTTGGACTTGGCGCTGCGCTGCTGATCAACTCCACACGGCGCTTTGGCGATTTCTACAAGACCATCTACTTTCTGCCGGTGATGGCCGCCCTGATTGCCATGGCCATCGTCTGGGAGTTCGCCTTGCACCCGACAATCGGTATCATCAACAGCACGCTGGAAACCGGTTGCGGGACCTTCCTAGAAAGCTGGGACTGGTACGCCAATGGCTGCGAACGCTCATTTCCGCTCTGGCTGACAGACCGGGATTATGCCATCTGGACGGTCGCCTTCATTGGCGTCTGGCAGGGCTTCGGCTTCAACATGGTGCTTTATCTGGCAGGCCTGACCTCGGTCCCCCGCGAGCTTTATCATGCTGCAGAAATGGATGGGGCAAGGACAAGCTGGGAACGCTTTCGCCTGGTCACATGGCCCATGCTCGGCCCGACCACCGTCTTCGTCGTGACGATCACCTTCATCCGCTCGTTTCAGGTCTTCGACACGGTGGAAGCGTTTTATCCCCAAGGCGGCGGCCCTTCGAAATCCGTCTACGTGATGATGTTCGCCATCTACGAAAAAGCGATTCAGCAGAATCTCATGGGCATTGGCGCCGCGATCACAGTCGTCTTCCTCGCCTTTGTCATGTTCCTCACCATTGTCCAGCGCTGGCTGGTTGAACGACGGGTACACTACGCATGAGCGATCTTTCCCTCTCGTCTGCCCAGACCGTCACAAGTCTGCCGACCTATCGGTTCTCAGTGACCGAAACCCTCAAACATGTGGTGCTGATCGTTGGTGCGCTGATCGTGCTTCTGCCGTTCTACGTCATGCTTAGCTACAGCCTGAAAAGCCCTGCAGAGATCATGCAGAATACCGGTGGTTTCTTTGGCGCCCAGGAGCTCTTTCGCGACGAATATTGCATCAAGCTCGGCAATGCCGACGCTGACTGCATGGTGACGCCGTGGATCTACAACTACACCACCGCCTTTCAAAAAGCGCCGCTGCTGCGCTACCTGTTGAACGGCGTCGTCGTGACTGCCTCGATCTTCTTCATTCAGGTAATCATCGCCCTGCCCTGCGCCTATGCCCTTGCAAAGCTGCGCTTCTGGGGCCGGGAAGCGGTCTTCGGCCTGGTGCTCTTCTGCCTGCTGATCCCGGTCCATGCCATCGCCTTGCCGCTTTACATCATGCTGGCAAAGCTCGGCCTGACCAATTCCTACGCAGCGCTGGTCATTCCCTGGAGCATTTCCGTCTTCGGCATATTTCTGATGCGGCAATTTTTCATGACCGTGCCGGATGACCTGATCGATGCAGCGCGCATGGATGGCATGAACGAGTTTTCCATCATCTGGAATGTCATGCTGCCCACAGCGGTTCCGGCCCTGCTCGCCTTTGCCATCTTCTCGATTGTCGCTCACTGGAATGATTATTTCTGGCCACGCATCGTGATCACCGGCAACCGGGATCTGTTCACCCCTCCGCTCGGCTTGCGCGAATTCAAGGGCGATGCGGACGGCGACAATTTCGGCCCCATGATGGCCACCGCAACCATCATTGTGGCGCCCCTGATCCTCGCCTTTCTGATCGCACAGCGGCGCTTCATCGAGGGCATCACCCTGTCAGGTATGAAATAGCGGCCAGCTCTCAAGCAAGACCACAAGTTAAAGGGGCCGCACAGAGGCGACCCCATCACCGAAATCCCGAGAGGGATCATTTGAAAACGGCCGCGTTTGGCGACCTGACCGTTTTCAAGGCAACACCACGGAGAGTTCCATGAAAAAGTGCCTCACTGCAATAGCGTTTCTTCTGGCCGCCGGTACGGCGCACGCGGAAGACAAGACAATCACAGTCGAATTCGCCTACCCTTACAGCCACCTGTTCGACGTGACCTATGAGAAGATCCTGCCTCTCTTCCACGAGAAATATCCGAACATCGAAATCAAGATGCGCGCCGCCTATGAATCCTATGAAGACGCATCCAACACCATCTTGCGTGAAGCTGTTGCCGGTGAATTGCCGGATGTCACCATGCAGGGCCTGAACCGTCAGGCAATTCTGGTCGACAAGGGCATTGCCAAGCCGCTTGAGCCTTTCATTGTCCGCGAGGAAGACTTCGCCAAGGATGGCTATCATGATGCCATGCTGAAGCTCGGCACCTTCAACAAGCAAGTCTACGGCCTGCCGTTTTCCGTTTCCCTGCCAGTTGGCTACTACAACATGGACATGATGGCCAAGGCCGGCATCACCTCTGTTGATCAGCTGCCAAAGACCTGGGACGAAGTCATCTCGACCTGCGGCAAGTTGCGCGAAGCTGGCGTCAAGAACCCGATGTTCTGGGGCTGGAACATCACCGGCAACTGGTTCCTCCAGGCCTTGATGTGGTCGCAGGACAAGCCAACCATGGAAGGCGATCACTTCCAGATCGACACCGCCGAAGGCCTGACATCCCTGGAAACCATGAAGTCTCTTTTCCGCGGCTGTGACATGCAGAACCTTGAGTGGAAGTCAGCTCTTGCGTCCTTCTCCGCCGGTGAAATCGGCATGATGTTCTGGTCCACCTCCGCGCTGGGGGCCGTTGAACGCTCCAAGGGTGAATTCGACCTGAAGACCAATGAGTTCCCGGGCTTGACCGCCTCTGGTCCCAAGGGCCTTCCTGCCGGTGGCAATGCCGCCATGCTCGTCTCCACCAGCACAGACCCGGCTGAACTGGATGCAGCCTGGAAATGGCTGAAGTTCATCACCTCCGGTCAGGGCGCAGCAGAAGTTGCCCGCACAACCGGCTACATGCCGCCAAACAAGGCCGCCAACGAAGTCATCCTTGCCGACTTCTACAAGAACAACCCGAACAAGGAGACAGCCGTACGCCAGCTGCCGCTGCTGCGCGACTGGCAGGCTTATCCTGGTGACAACGGCCTAGCCATAACACAGGTCATCTACGACGGCATCGAAGGCATTGTCACCGGCGAGTACGACGACATGCCAGAGCTTCAGACGCAGCTTTCCGAAGAGGTTCAGGACTTGCTGCCTTCCGGCAACTAGCCCCCCTGTCCTGACGCAACGCCGCCCGACATGTCGGGCGGCGTTTGTTTGAAAACCACACCACAATGAAAAACGGGCCCCTGATGAAACTCCTGCAACTCACCGACATCCACCTGACAAAACCGGGCCAGACAATTGCGGATCGCGAACCGACCGACAATTTCAACAAGGCCCTTACCCATGCCCTCACCCATCACCCGGATGCCGATGCACTCATCATCACCGGCGATTTGTCAGATTGGGGCGATCTGGATGATTATCTCCGCCTGAAAGACATCCTTGCAGATGTGCCGATCCCCGTTCATCTGTGCATCGGCAATCATGACGAGCGCGATGTGTTCCTGTCGGTCTTTCCCGAGCTGGCAGATGAGAAGGGCTTCGTCCAGTCCAGCTTCGACCTGCCTCTTGGCACCGGTTTGATCCTCGATACCTGGGGACCGGAAACCCACGCCGGACATTTTTGCCAAAAACGCCTGAACTCCCTGGACGCTTCCTTATCCGCTCTTGAAGGGCCGGTGTGGCTCTTCATGCATCACAATCCGGTTCCGATCCGCATCGCGCCGATGGACAAGATCATGCTGCTCGATGCAGAGCCCTTTGCGGAAGTCATCGCACGACACAAGGACAAAATCGCCCATATCTTCCATGGCCATTGCCATCTGCCCCTGTCCGGCTCCCTGCACGGTGTTCCCTTCAGCGCCCCGCGCGGCACCAACCACGCAGCCTGGCCCGGCTTTGACAACAACACGGTCCTCAGCGGTGCCGACCTTCCCGAAAGCTACGCTGTCATCTTCGCAGAGCCTGACAGCGTCATGGTCCACATGGTTGAATATGGCTATCAGGGAAAAATCCGCGGTGAAGCAACTCCGGATTACGCCGACTGGGACCGGCTGACCATGGTGCGGTAAAACCCAGGATCGAGAGGCATCCTGTCAGGATCAACACTCCATGAGGCTTCTCGATCCCCCCGGACCTCGGGAAAAACACCTTCCCCGCCGCCGGAAGAATTCCATCAACGCCCGGCCCAACACAATGATATCGAAGGCAAATTAGAGCTCTCCCCATCCATTGGCCCCGTGGCTCAGCGCACGTTGACTAAAGAGCGGTCAGCAGGCAAGTAGCAGACCCATGTCCCATTGAGACGAGGCCGGATCCAATAAGACAATCAACAAAACGGGCCCGATCGAAGAACAAAAAACAGTTTTCCCGAACCAGATTGGATCTCGGCCTCAAAGCCTCTTGCCGCACCAAGAGGCTTTGGTGTAGGTAGCCATACGAGCATATGAATTCGCGCATGATGAATGGCATTAGCCCTCGTCAACGCAAAGGGCCTGTAGCTCAACTGGTTAGAGCCGTCCGCTCATAACGGATTGGTTGGGGGTTCGAGTCCCTCCGGGCCCACCACTCCTCTTTTGAGGTCTTGATTTTTCAGCATTTTTTCCTCTTTCTGCCCCACCCAATTTGCCTTCGAAGAAAAGTGGGACATTTTGTGCGTTGGATAGGTGTTCATTTAGTCGTTTAAAACCTTCATCAGACGTATGCTTAATATTCGCTGATTTTGTGTAATGGCGTGCCATCTTGGGGTCAGTCCATCCGAAAATGGCCATGAGTTGGGTTTCTGTCGCTCCCGACTCTGCTAAAATAGTTGCGATGGCTTTGCGCAGACCGTGAGAAGAACAATCAGAAAGTTCGGCTTCATCGCACCACTGGCGCATCTTGTTCCCGAATCCATTTCCCGAGAATGGCTTGCCGTATTCTGTCAGTAGAAACGTGTCTTCTCCATGTGGAGTACACACAAGCGCTTCTCGAAGTTCCATTGTGATAGGCAGGCTGACCGGGGCAACGGTCCGCTTACCGGAGCCTTTCTGCGGAACGAATTCGATGCGGTCATTCCTGATGCTTCTAGGGCCAAGCTTCACAACGTCGGAGCGTCGCGCACCCAAGTTCAGCAGAAGCTCAAACGCAAGACGCGCCTTTGAACCAAGGGGATGTTTTGAGCGAAAGACATCCAACTCGCTCTCTGTCCAAGTGTGGTACCCCTCTGAACGATTGATTTTCGATACACCTTTTGCCGGGTTGCTGGTCAAAGGAAACCGCAGCATGATGTCTTCATTGTCTATCGCCCAATTGAATAAAGTCCGTAGATATTTGACGAGCTTGTCAGCAGCACCCGGAGTATCGCTGCGCTTCATTTGGCTGGCTTCAACGTCCGATTTTCTCAACTTCTGAAACGGAAGATGTCCGACCACGGCGCAGTACCTTCCCAAGACGCTGAACTTGTCTTTTCGCGTTGCTTTGTCATACTCAAGGAAAGTCTTTGAACGCTGATATTGCATGAACAGCCAGCCAATTGAGCCAGGCTTCCATTCAGCAAGCCGCTTTTCTGTAGGGCGCTCAGCCTCGCCTGCCATCACACGATGATACTCAGAAGTAAAAGCTTCGGTGATGTTTCCATTCTCATCGAGAAACAAAGATTTCATCCGGAACTTGGGCATCCCCGGCCGCCTGAGATAGATCCGGACGTTTCCATGTCGATCCACGTCAGCCGTGCAATACTTAAAGGGTATCTTCTTTCGATTAGCCGACGGCATGGTCAAACGGGTTCTCGGTGTTTGCATGTTCTATTGCCAAAGCCGTTTCTTTTAGAGTGTGCAGACAGCCACGGATTTTTTCTGGGTCCCAGCGCCGCAATCCACCGATCTTATAACCCCTCGACATCCAGCCCAGTTCGACCCACTTGTCGAAAGTTGAAGGAGATATGTCGCACATTTCCGCAGCTGTGGAACGGCTGACAGCAAGTTTGAAAGCGGGGCGAAGACGTTGAATATGGGACATGGTCAGCTCATCAATCTTCTTAAACGGTAGCAGCTAAAGGCAGCTTCTCTTCAGAAATAGGCTCAACAGTGTTGTTCGAAATAAACTCCTCAATTGCGCCCTTAGGGATGAAGATCCCGCCGCCAATTTTGACGTACCGCAACTCACGGTTCTCGATCAGTTTCCGAATGCGACTTTGAGGCCAGTCCGTCCGATCTGCGAGTTCTTTCACCGTTTCCAATTCAAGAGCCATTGTATCCAATTTTCTCCTCTGGTATGAAATGAGCCAACTTCGGCACCGGCTGAAGTCAACTTCCTATACTAAGTGCAAATTTTTATACCAAGGTCAACCCAATGGTGTCTAAAATCGGCAAACGATTAGCAGTTGTTCGTGAAAATGCTGGATTTTTGCAAATCCCGTTTGCGGAGAAACTCGGTGTTTCACAAAGCTCTTACAAAAACTACGAGCGAGGTGCATCGCCTGTACCCGCCTCTCTAATTGCTAAGGTTTGCGAGGACTATGACATATCGCCTGCGTGGCTTCTTTTGGGAGAAGGGCAGATAAAAAGCGAAATGAATGGCAAGTTGGTTGAAGGTGTCGTGCTTACTATCGAAAAATTTGCAGAAGTGAATAATTTGGAGCCGCCCCTTGATAAGAAAGCGAAAATTATTCGATTTGTCTATGAAGAGATCGTATCTGGAAGAGATTTCAAAGATAAAGACGTCAAGAGATTATTCAACACTGTCATGTGAGAATTACATGAAAAATAAAAATGCCGAAGAGATTTCTGAAGTACTTCTACCAAAATTGAACAAAATGTTTTCTGAAGCACTTCAAAACGAAAATGAACACAATTTTTTGAGCGGACTTTCTATCTATCGTAAAAAACGACGGATTCGGAGTGAAGAGGAAATAGTCGATTTCTGGAGACGAAACGTACTTGGAAGTAAGATTACCTCACTAATCGCTTTCACTTCACCAATTCTCGCGTCCTATTTATTGCTTGCTGGTATTGTCACTCAGGAGACTATGTGCTGGACAGCCCTGGGAGGGCTAGCCATTTACGGTTTTTACCAGCTGTGGCTGATTCAAGGTCTTGAGCGCCTTCTTGGCGGTTGGAAAGCTTCGTCCTCCAGGCATGCTCGAGAGTCTGGCGAAACTTATTTGAAATTTGTGAATGCGACCGATGTTGCTCTCCCTCCGAAGGAGCGAGAACGCCAGCAAAGACAGCATTCTTGCCGCTGACGTGCCGCAGTTTCCCGCCGATTTTGAGCTTTGAGCTTCTTCGAGAATATTCACATTGAATTGTACGTCAAATTGACGTACGTTGCCATCTCAATAAGGCGAGCGCCCCGGATAGGGCCAGAACACAGGAGAGAGACATGTTAGGGATCACTGACCATGCCTCTGCGGTGCCGGAAAGAAATGATGCAAGGCTGAATATTCGCACCAAAGCCTCCATCAAGGAAGCTATTGAGAAAGCTGCCGAGCTCTCAGGAATGGACCTGAGCACCTTTACGACCAACGCAGCTTATCTGCGGGCCAAGGACGTCATAGCGGTGCATGAACGGACCTTCTTAGAGCCTGTTGACCACACAGCGTTCTTTGACGCGCTAGATCGTCCGGCTGCGCCAACGCAAAAGCTCTTGGCCGCTGCAAAGCATCATAAGGAGATGGTTGCCGCAAGTGAGTGACATAACGCAACCTCTTAAATTCGAGCCGTTCGATCCTGAAGTGCATGATCGAGCGGCTTTTTCTTGCGGCCTGGATCAGGTCGATAATTATTTCAAGCGCACATCGAACAAGCTTCAAAAGGCTGGAAACGTCCGCGTATCGGTGCTCCTTGACGCAACCGAAACGCTGCTGGGCTTTTATGCCGTAAATGCTCATTCGGTGGATTACACAGACCTGCCGAAGAAATACGCACGCAGTCGCCCTAGCCATGGATCTATCCCGGCTGCCTATATCTCGATGATTGGCGTAGATCATAGATATCAGGGAAATGGCCTCGAAGGCGTGATCCTCATTGAAGCGCTGAAGAAGCTTGCCAGAGCGTCCGAGACACTCGGGATTGCCGTTGTGCTGCTGGACGTCCTGGATTGCGGAAATGAGGAGGCAACAAACCGGCGGCTCGCCTTGTACACCGGATACGGTTTCACACCCTTGCAAGGCTCCCCGCTCCGCCTGTTCATGCCAATTCAGGATGCGCAGGCTTTGTTGGCGGTTTAGATCTAGGCTGCTCGAAATCGGCGTGCAGACGCAGTTAATTTCGGAGCACAGGAGAGATCCAGTCGTCGCACAATATATGTCCGCTTAGCTCCTCCATTTCGGACGTACAATAGTCATCGGCCGGATCCTTGAAGCTGACGTTTATCGCACTGCCACAAATTCACAGGATGGGCGGGAAGCGGACTTTCTATGCAAATGTCACGAAGGTCTGCTCATACTCTCAGGAGATGTAGAAAAACCAAACGTTTGTTCTTACAGTCGGCAGTTCCGCCCGGTTTCCCTTTGCGTCTCGGTGCGCTTTGCGGACCATTGGCACAACCAACCGTATGATCTCAAGCTTCTCTGAGGCGGGATATCTCATTCGTCGGCGCCCCCATCTATTACCCGGCAGGTGATGCACGCATCACCGAGAGGGCCCCAGCACGCTTTTTTTGAGCAGACGAAGTTCGAGAGTCTGTTCGGCAACCACCTCCTTGAGGTCTCGTGCCTCCCGACGTAGATCCTGCACTTCACCTGTGTTGGCTTCCCGGGCAGTATCGCCAGCCAGCCGCTTGCGACCAGCTTCCATGAACTCCTTCGGCCAACTGTAGTTCTGGCTCTGGGCGATACCTTCCTGGCGGCACAGCTCGGCTATGCTGTCTTCGCCGCAAAGGCCAGCCAGCACAATCCGGATCTTGTCTTCTGAGGAGTATCTCTTCCGCGTCTTACGGCGGATATCCTTCACCGTGCGATCTGCTGAATCACGGTGACGCTCGTTCTTCTGTCTCATGCTTCACTCCTGAATAGTGAAGATGAGCCAAATTCTCTCCCTTATGCAATCAGACTATCTGGACCCATAGGCGCTGACGGGGAACACACTCATACAAGCAGCTCCAACTTGTCCATTAGTTTGAAATCAAGAGTTTTTCACTATTAAGGCGCCTAGCGGTAATCCCCCCTAAAATTAGTGGTGTTCAAAAGTAGAATTTTCTCGGCAAGATATCTGAGGAGATTTTTGATGAAGAACGGACGATACAGCGACGCACAGATCATGGCGGTGTTGAGGCAGGCGGA